>NZ_BAAAQI010000012.1:0-158093 GCF_039531585.1 Streptomonospora arabica
AGCAGTTCCGGGCGGTGGCCACGCGCTTCGACAAGCTCGCCCTGCGCTACGAGGCCACGGTCCACATCGCCGTGATCGACATCTGGCTGCGCGACCTCGCAACGACACCTTCTTAAACAGGGCCTAGCCGCCCCTCCGCGGCGGGCCCCGCTCCCCTCCCGCCGGAGGCCGCACTCGCCGGCGGCGTCCGGCGCGGGCCCGCAGCAGCCGACGGGCCCCGGAACGCGTGTTCCGGGGCCCGTCGGCCTGTGCGCCGCCGCTCAGGCGGGCGGGCGGGTCACTTGACCGCGCCGGCCATCACGCCCTGCACGAAGTACCGCTGAAAGGCGAAGAACACCAGCAGCGGCACGACCATCGACAGGAACGCTCCGGCGGAGATCACGTCGATGTTGGCGCCGAACTGGCGCATCTCCGACTGCAGCGCCACGGTCATGGGCTGGCTGGCCTCCGAGGCGAAGACCAGCGCCACCAGCAGGTCGTTCCAGACCCACAGGAACTGGAAGATCCCCAGCGAGGCGATCGCCGGGCCGCCCAGCGGCAGGATCACCCGCCGGAAGATCGTCAGCTCCTTGCCGCCGTCCATGCGCGCCGCCTCCAGCAGGTCGCGCGGGATTGCCGCGAAGAAGTTGCGCAGCAGGAAGATGCCGAACGGCAGCCCGAAGCCCACGTGGAACAGCACCACCGCCGGGATCGACCCGTAGAGCGGGGTGCCGCCGTAGAGGCTGGAGATGGGCACCAGCGCCACCTGGAGCGGCACCACCAGCAGGCCCACCACGGCCAAGAACAGCCAGTCGCGCCCGGGGAACTCCAGCCAGGCGAAGGCGTAGGCCGCCAGCGAGGCCACCACCACGATGAGCACGGTGGAGGGCACCGTGATCAGCACCGTGTTGCCGAAGGACGCGACGAAGTCGGGGTTGTCCAGCAGTTCGGCGTAGTTCTGCAGGGTCAGCTGGGAGGGCTTGGTCAGCACCGCCCACCAGCCCGAGGCCGCGTTGTCCTGGGGCGAGCGCAGGCTGGAGAACAGCAGCCCCAGGGTCGGCACGAGCCAGAACAGGGCGATGAGGATCAGCACCACCTGCACCGCGCCCGATCCCGTGCGGGCCACCAGCCGCGCGGCCACCGACCGGCGCGGCGCGCCCTCGCCGCCCGGCTCGGCCGGAGCGGGCCCCGCGTCCGGCCCGGCCGGCTCCACCTGTGTGCTCATGAGTCCTCCCGGCGGAACCGTCGGATCTGGAAGACCATCGCGGGCACGACCAGCAGGAGCAGGAAGACCGCCAGCGCACTGCCCAGTCCCTGGTCGTTGATGCCGAAGGAGACCTGCCACATCTCCAGCGCCAGCACGTTGGCGTCGGCCCGCACCGATCCCGGTGCGATCACGAACACCAGGTCGAAGATCTTCAGGACGTAGATCATCAGGGTCACGAATACCACCATGAGCACCGGTGAGAGCAGCGGGACGGTCACCCGCCGAAACACCTGCCACTCGGTGGCCCCGTCGACCCGGGCGGCCTCCAGCGCCTCCCGGGGGATGGCCGAGAGCCCGGCGGCGATCAGCACCATGGCGAACCCGGCCCACACCCACAGGTAGGCGGCGATGATGGAGGGCGTGATGAGCGTGGGCCCCAGCCACGTCAGGCCGTTGTAGGGCTCGGAGAAGTTGGATGCGGCCAGCCGCAAGGTGTGGTCGCCGCCCTCCAGCCCGGTCAGCGTGAAGGTGCCGTCCGCCGCCGTGGTGGCGGTCGCGACCGCTTCGCCGTCGCGCACGGCCTCCACGCGCAGCGCGGGCAGACCGGTCTCGGTGGAGTCGATCTCCCCCTCCCGGCCGCCGCCTCCGCGGGTGAAGTCCACCCAGACCGTGCCGGCGACCCCGTCCGGGGAGGCCTGCGGCCGGGCGGCGTGCTCGGTGTCGCTGGGCAGCTCGTCGCTGTTCACGCCCACCAGTGGGATCGTGACCGTGTCTCCGGGGGTGACGGGCTCGGCGAGCCGGTACCCGCCCCCGGGTGTCTCCTCCAGCGGCACGCCCTCGCGCGGCTCCGCGCCGGGGTAGGCGCCGGTCGGCGCGACGGTGTCCTGGACGGTGGTGATGACCGCGTTGGCCAGGCCCCGGTCGGGGTCCTGCTCGTAGACGAGCCGGAAGATCACGCCGGAGGCGAGGAAGGAGATCGCCATCGGCATGAACACGACGATCTTGAAGGCCGTCGACCAGCGGATGCGCTCGGTCAGCACCGCGAAGACGAGGCCGGCCACCGTCACCACGGCCGGGGCGACCGCGATCCAGACGACGTTGTTGCGCAGGGCGATGAAGGTGTCGGCGCGGGTGAACATGCGCGCGTAGTTGTCGAGCCCGACGAACTCGGTGCCCGGGGCGTCCCACAGGCTGCGGTAGACCGAGAACAGGATCGGGTAGACGACGTAGATCCCGAGGAACAGCAGCGCGGGCAGCAGGAAGAACACGGCCAGCCAGGCGGGCGGGCCGAGGCGGCCCCGGGGGGCGGGGCCGCCGGCCCGCTCCGCCGCGGGAGCGGGGCCGGCGGTGTCGGCGGTGTCGGCGGTCATCGCAGGCGGCCGCCTTTCCCGCCGGGCCGCCGCTCGCGCGGCGGCGCCGGCGTACTGGTTGTCGTCGCCGTCGTCATGGGGCTACTCCGCGTTCGAGGCGGCCTGTTCGAGCTTTTCGGCCGCCCCCTCGGGATCGCTCGGGTCGCGCAGGTAGTCCTGCAGGACCGCCCACATCCCCTTGCCCTCGGTGGCGCCGAACTGGCTGGGCACCTGGTCGGAGAGGTCGTAGCGGACGTCGTCCCCGGCCTCCAGGATGGTCTGCGCCAGGGTCTGGGTGAACTCGTCGGGGTAGGCGTCGGCCTCGACCTGGGAGTTGGCCGAGAGGTAGCCGCCCAGCCCGGCCCAGGTGGTCTGGGCCTCCGGCGAGGCGAGGTAGGCCATCAGCCGCTGGACGCCCTCGGCCTCGCTCATGGCCACGGCGATGTCGCCGCCGACCACGACCGGTGCGTCCTCGCCCACGGCCGGGAAGGGGAAGGCCTGCGCGGTCTCGCCGACGGTGGCACCGGCCTCCTGGGCGCTGGCCGCCACGAAGTCGGCCTCGTAGACCATGGCGGCCTGCTCCTGGCCGAAGACCTGCGAGACGCAGGTCGGGAAGTCGGTCTGCACCGCGCCTTCGGTGCCGCCGGCCATCCAGTCCTCCTTGCCCCACACATCGGCGAGGGTCTCCAGGGTCTGCACGACGCTGTCGTCGGTCCAGGGGATCTCGTGGGCCACCAACTGGTCGTACTTCTCGGGTCCGGCCTGGGACAGGTAGACGTTCTCGAACCAGTCGGTCAGCGTCCAGCCCGAGGCGCCGCACATGGCGAAGGGGGTGATCCCGGCGTCGGAGAGCGTGCCGACGGTGGTGCCGGTAAGGTCGTCCCAGGTCTCGGGCGGGCTGACGCCCGCCTGGTCGAAGGCGTCGGGCCGGTACCAGATGATCGACTTGTGCGCGGCCTTGAGCAGCACGCCGTAGGCGTCGCCGTCGACCGAGCCCAGATCGCGCCAGTAGCCGGTGTAGTTCTTCTCCAGCGCCGAGGCCGCGTCGCCCGACAGCGGCACGAGGGCGTCCTGGGCGGCGTACTCCCGGACCAGGCCGGGCTGGGGCAGGACGGCCACGTCCGGCGGCTCGCCGGCCTCGATCTTGGGGCCGAGGTAGGCGCCGGTGTCCTCGCCGGTGGACTCGTAGGTGACGGTCGCTCCCGTCTCCTCCTCGAACCCGGCCAGCACCTCGGTGAAGTTCTCCTGCTCCACACCGGTCCACTTGGCCGCCACCAGCAGCTCCACGCCGGCCAGGTCGCCGGCGCCGCCGGACTGCGTCGCTCCGGGGCTGCAGGCGCTCGCCGCGACCAGCGCAGCGGCCGCGGTCACCGCGAGCGCGCCGCGCCCCCTCCACATGTGCTCACGCATGTGTTCCCTCCTTCGGCTGGGTGGTGGAAGCCGGCTCGCCCCAGATGCCGTCTCCCGTGGCGGGGTCGAAGAAATACAGCCGCCCGGTGTCCACCCGCACCCGCACCGGCTCACCGGGTGCGGTCTGCGAGCGGGGGCTGAACCGGGCGATGGCGTCGCTGTCCGGAGCGGCGGCGTCGATCTGGTCGGCGCCGGCGTCCCGGGCGAGTTCCTTGGTGTCCTCGGTGACCACCGGCGGAGCCGACAGCCGGAAGTGCACCAGCAGTTCGGCGCCGAGCGCCTCGACGAGGTCGGTGGTCGAGGTCAGGACCGCGCCACCGTCGGCGCCGCCGAGGTCGGCGTCGTCCATGTCCTCGGGGCGGATGCCCACGGCGATCTCGCCGCCGAGGTAGTCGCGCAGGCGGGGGCGCTCGTCCAGCAGGCCGGCGGGCACGGCCAGACGCTGCCCGCCCAGCTCCAGGCGCGCCCCCGGCCCGTCGGCCTCGAGACGGGCCTGGAAGAGGTTCATCGACGGCGACCCGATGAAGCCGGCGACGAACAGGTTGGCCGGGCGGTTGTACAGCTCCTGGGGCGGCGCGACCTGCTGCAGGACGCCCTTCTTCAGCACGGCCACCCGGTCGCCCAGGGTCATCGCCTCGACCTGGTCGTGGGTGACGTAGAGCGTGGTCACGCCCAGGTCGCGCTGGAGGCGGGAGATCTCGGCCCGCATCTGCACGCGCAGCTTGGCGTCGAGGTTGCTCAGCGGCTCGTCCATCAGGAAGGCCTGCGGCTGGCGCACGATCGCCCGGCCCATGGCCACCCGCTGGCGCTGTCCGCCGGAGAGGTTGCGGGGGCGGCGGTCGAGGTGCTCGCTCAGGCCCAGCGTCTCGGCGGCCGCCTCCACCCGCTGCTTGATCTCGCGCTTGGGGAGCTTGCGCAGCTGCAGCCCGAAGGCGATGTTGTCGCGCACCGAAAGGTGGGGGTAGAGGGCGTAGCTCTGGAACACCATGGCCACGTCGCGGTCGCGGGCGGGTGTGCGGTTGACGACGCGGTCGCCGATGGCCAGCGTGCCCGAGGTGATCTCCTCGAGCCCGGCGACCATGCGTAACGCCGTCGTCTTCCCGCAGCCCGAGGGCCCCACCAGAACCAGGAACTCGCCCTCCGCGATGTCGAGGTCGAGCCCCGCCACCGCGCTCGTCCCGTCCGGATAGGTCTTGCCGATGCCGGACAGTCGGACCTGCGCCATATTCTCCTCCGTGTACCGCGCCGTTCGGACACACCGCGGCCGGCAGTCGTCGACCGCGGGGTGAGGCCGGTCTGCGTCACACGGGTTTGTGACCCGTGCCGCAGCAGCACTGGCCCTCTTGTATCAGGGCATGTCGCGGCTGCCCAGGGGCCGGGAACCCCCTGTTACAAAGCTGTATCCGCTACTGCGGGGGCCGTGCGGACGCGTCGGCGGATCGGGCCAGGTCGCGGCCGATCACCATGCGCTGGACCTGGTTGGTGCCCTCGACGATCTGCAGTACCTTGGCTTCGCGCATCAGCCGCTCGGCGGGCAGGTCGCGGGTGTAGCCCGAGCCGCCGAGGACCTGGACGGCGTCGGTGGTGACGCGCATGGCGGTGTCGGTGGCGAAGAGCTTGGCCATGGCCGCCCGGGTGCCGAAGGGCAGGCCCGCGTCGCGCCGCCGGGCGGCGGCGAGGTAGAGCTGCCGCGCCGCCTCGACGCCGGTGGCCATGTCGGCGAGCATGAACGACAGGCCCTGGAAGTCGCCGATCGGCCGGTCGAACTGGCGGCGGGCGCGGGAATGGGCCACGGCAAGGTCGAGCGCCGCCTGGGCCAGGCCGACGGCGCAGGCGGCGATGCCCAGCCGCCCGGAGTCCAGTGCCGCCAGCGCGACGGCGAACCCCTGGCCCTCGTCGCCGATGCGCTGCTCGGTGCGCGCGCCGTCGAAGTGCACGACCGCGGTGGGCGAGGACGCCATGCCCATCTTGCGCTCGGGCGGGTCGGCCTCAACGCCCGGAGTGTCGGCGGTCACGTGGAAGCAGCTGATCCCGCGGGCGCCCGAACCGGGCTCGCCGGTGCGGGCGAAGACGGTGTAGAAGTCGGCGACCCCGCCGTGGGTGATCCAGGACTTGGCGCCCTCGACCGTGTAGCCGCCGTCCCCGCGGCGGGCTCGGGTGGTCATGGCCGCGGCGTCGGAGCCGGACTGGGCCTCCGACAGGCAGTAGGCGCCCAGCCGCCCGCCGCCGATCATCCCGGGCAGCAGCCCGGCGCGCTGCTCCTCGGTGCCGTAGGCTGCCAGCGGGAAGCAGGACAGCGTGTGCACGCTCAGCCCCAGCCCCACGGCCAGCCAGCGGGCGGCCAGCTCCTCAACGACCTGCAGGTAGACCTCGTAGGGCTGCTCGCCGCCGCCGTAGGCGGCCGGGTAGGGCAGGCCCAGCAGCCCGGCGTCGCCCAGCAGGCCGAAGGCGTCGCGGGGGAAGGCGCCCCGCTCCTCGTCGCGGGCGGCCCGGGGCGCCAGCTCCCTGTCGGCGATGTCGCGGACCAGATCCAGCAGGTCTGCGGCCTCGGGTGTGGGCAGGACGGGCTCGTGGGCCATGCCTTCGCTCCCCTGGAGTCGTCGGGCGGGATCGCCGCCGCGAACTAGTCGGACATCCTAATTGTTACTAGGAAGGCCTACTATATAGCGAGCGACCGGCGCGCCGCCTCCGGCGGCGGCCCCCGGGGAGTCGGTAGACGAAGACGCGGGAGCGCGACCCGGCGGTGAACCCGGCTGCGCGCCCCGCAACCCGCAGTGATGCCGACGGGGTCTTCCGGCCGCGGGCCCGACCGGCTCAGGCGTGCCACCCCGGCCCCCGCGGTCCTCCACCGCCCCCGGGACAGGGCGCCCGCCGCCCGATCCGGTGCCGGCGCACGCGCCGACGGTTGTCCCGGCCTCCGCGGACCGGACGGTCACTCGGCGATCGGCTCCAGCCGTGCCAGCATCCGCTCCCACGTCCACTCCCGGCACACCCGGTCGCGGCCCCGCTCGCCCATCGCGCGCGCGGTGTCGGGGTCGGCCAGCAGCAGCGACAGCTTCCCGGCGACCGAGCGCGCGTCGCCGCCGTCGACCACGTAGCCGGTCTCGCCGTGGCGCACGCGCTCCCCCGCGGCCGCCCGGCCGGCGACCACCGGTCGGCCGCAGGCCGCGGCCTCCAGCAGCCGCGCCCCCGCATCGGCGTTGCGGCGGCCCGAATCGGTCCGGCACGGCAGCGCGAAGACGTCCGCGGCGGCGTAGAGCGCGGGCAGTTCGGCCCGGGTGAAGGGCCCGGCGAAGGCCACCTGCCGCTCGACCCCCGCCCAGGCGGCCAGCTCGCGCAGCCGCCGCAGGTCCGGCCCCTCTCCGGCCACCAGCAGCCGCACGCCGGGAAAGCGCACCCGCAGCCAGGTCATGGCCCGCACCAGGCTGTCGGCTCCGCTGTCGCGCACCAGGCGGGCGCCCGCGCACAGGATCACGGGGCCCTCCCCCAGCCCGTGCTCGCTCCGCAGCGGCGCCCCGTCCGCGCCGGGCCGGAAGAATCCGGCGTCCACCCCCTCGGCCAGGCGCACCAGCCGCACCCGCGAGTCGGGCGCCAGCACCCGCTCCACCCGTATCCGGGCGTCCTCGTTCGGGCAGGCGAGCACGTCGGCTCCGGCGGCGATGCGGCGCAGGATCGGCCGCGCGGCCGGGCCCCAGGCGCCGGCCCCGCGCGTGGCGGCCACCACCTCTCCGTCGGCGGCCGCGCGCACGGTCGACGCCATCAGCCCCAGCCCGGCCTCGGCCAGCAGGACCCGGTCGCAGCCGTAGCCGCGCATCAGCCCCGCCACGCGCCGCGCGGTGCGCCGCGTCGGCAGCAGCCGCGGGCCGGCGTCGCGCTCGATCGGATAGTCCTGGTGGTCGTCGAACCCGCCGGTGCCCGCCGCGACGGTGTGCACGACGACGCCCAGGCCGTCGCGGCCGGCCAGGTGGCGGGCCAGCCGACTCCCGAAGGTCTCGGCCCCGCCCCCGCGGCCGGGAAAGTCGTTGGTGACCAGCAGCGTGCGCGCCGCCATGGTGGACCCCCGCATAGCTCGTCATGGCAACGGCTCGATGGCCGTCGAGTTCCTCGGCTCCTGCAGTATCCGCACAGGCCGCGGACAACCGCGGCGCCGCTCACCGCTCCGCTCACGCCGGAGGAACCGGCGCCCCCGCGCCGTCCCCTGCCGGCCGCCCCCTGACGGCCGACACCGCCATTGTGCCGCTCGCGCACCGGCGCCCGCGACGGGGCATGCCAACCGTGACGGGCCACACGTCGGACCCCGCGCGCCGGGCGCTTCGGCCCCGCCCCGGCGCGGCGCGGCCGCACCGCGGAGCGGGTCAGCCCACCGAGGAGAAGGCGACCACGCCGCGGCGGACCAGGTCCACGGCGCGGCGCGCGCTGCGGCGGACGCCGCTGTCCTCGGGTGCGGCGCCGGCGATCTGGCCGAGCATGTCGACCAGCTGCTTGGTGGTGCGCACGAAGTCGCCGGCGGGCATGTCCGCCTCGCCGAGGATGCGGTCGAGCCGGTCGCCGCGCGCCCAGCGGTGGGTGGTCCACACGAACCCGAGATCGGGCCGGCGCAGGAACGCCACGCCGTTGTCGCGCTCGACCTCGTGCAGCTCGCCCCAGAGCCGCTCCATCTCCTCCAGCACCGCCGCGGGCGGGCCGTCGGGCACCCGCGGGAACGAGTCGTCGTTGCGACGCGACTCGTAGACCAGCGAGGCCACGCACGTGGCCAGATCCTGGGGGTCCAGCTCCTCCCACAGGCCTCGGCGCAGGCACTCCGAGACCAGCAGGTCCAGTTCGGAGTAGACCTTGGCCAGGCGGGACCCCTCGTCGGTGACCGTGTCGCCGTCGAGGTACTCCAGGGTGTCCAGCACGCCGCAGACCCGGTCGAAGGTCCGGGCGATCACGTGCGAGCGCCCCTCGACGCGGCTGCGCAGCGAATCGGTCTCCTTGCGCAGCCGGAAATACCGCTCGGCCCAGCGGGCGTGGTCCTCGCGGTCGTCGCAGCCGTGGCACGGGTGCTGCCGCAGCTCCCTGCGCAGGCGGGTGATCTCGGGGTCCTCGGTGTCGTCGCCGCGGCCCTGCTTGCCCGGGTCGACGCCGCCGGTCCTGTCGAGCTTGTTGCGCAGCGAGGACGCCAGGTCGGTGCGCGACTGCGCCGAGCGGGCCGAGAAGTTCTTCGGGATGCGCAGCCGCCCGGCCGGCTCCACCGGAACCGGGAAGTCCGCTGCGTTGACCCGCTTGACCTGGCGCTTGACCGTCAGCACCAGGGGGGCGGGCACGTCGCCGCGCAGACCCGGGTCGAGCACGACCGCGAAGCCCGTGTGGCGCCCCGAGGGGACCCGGATGATGTCGCCGGCGCGCAGCCGCTCCAGACTGCGCACCGCCTCCTCGCGGCGGCGCGCGCTGCGGCCCTTGGCCGCCTGGTTCTCGCGGTCGCTGAGCTCGCGCCGCATCCCCGCGTACTCCATGAAGTCGCCCAGGTGGCACGTCGCCGCCTGCGCGTAGCCCGCAAGGGCCTCCTCCTGCTTGCGCATCTGGCGGCTCAGGCCCACGACCGCCCGGTCGGCCTGGAACTGGGCGAAGGAGGCCTCCAGCATGGTGCGGCTGCGCTCACGGCCCACCTGGCCCACGAGGTTGACCGCCATGTTGTAGGAGGGCTGGAAGCTGGAGTTCAGCGGGTAGGTGCGGGTGCTGGCCAGGCCGGCGACGGACTCGGGGTCGGTGCCGGGCTGCCAGACGACCACGGCGTGGCCCTCGACGTCGATCCCGCGCCGCCCGGCGCGCCCGGTCAGCTGGGTGTACTCCCCCGCCGTCAGCGCGGCGTGGGTCTCGCCGTTCCACTTGTCGAGCTTCTCGATGACCACGGTGCGCGCCGGCATGTTGATCCCCAGCGCCAGGGTCTCGGTCGCGAAGACCGCGCGGATGAGGCCGCGGGAGAACAGGGTCTCCACGACCTCCTTGAACGTCGGCAGCATGCCCGCGTGGTGGGCGGCCACGCCGTGCTCCAGGGCGCGCAGCCATTCGTCGTAGCCCAGCACCCGCAGGTCGGCGGCGGGGATGTCGGAGCACTGGCGCTCGGCGTAGGCGCGGATCTCCGCGGCCTCCTCCTCGGTGGTCAGGGCCAGGCCCGAGTACATGCACTGGCGCACGGCGTCGTCGCAGCCGGCGCGGCTGAAGACGAACACGATCGCGGGCAGCAGGCCCTCGCGGTCGAGCTCGTCGATGATCTGCACCCGGCTCGGCGGCGCGTACTTGGCGCGCGGCCGCGCGGAGGTGCGCGCCCGCGCCTGGGGATGGCGCCGGCGGTGCGCCAGCTGGGTGATGCGGTCGTCCTCCTGGGCGAGGCGGATCAGCCGCGGGTTCACCGCCATGCGCTCGCCGTTGACCATGATCTCGGCGGGGCGGGAGTCGGCCTTGCGGTCGCGCTTGCGGGTGCGCTTGCCGCCCCGGCCCGGCCCCTGGCCGTCCTCGCCGCCCTGGCCGTCGGCCGCCTCGTCGACCGGCACGAACAGGTCGTGGATCCGCTTTCCGGCCATGACGTGCTGCCACAGCGGCACCGGGCGCTTCTCGTCGACGATGACCGTGGTCTCGCCGCGCACCTGCTGCATCCACTCGCCGAACTCCTCGGCGTTGCTGACGGTGGCCGACAGCGCCACCACCCGCACCGACTCGGGGAGGTGGATGATGACCTCCTCCCACACGGCGCCGCGGAAGCGGTCGGCGAGGTAGTGCACCTCGTCCATGACCACATACGCCAGGCCCCCGAGGGTGTGCGAGCCGGCGTAGAGCATGTTGCGCAGCACCTCGGTGGTCATGACCACGATGGGCGCCTCGCCGTTGACCGTGTTGTCGCCGGTGAGCAGGCCGACCCGTTCGGCGCCGTAGCGGCGTACCAGGTCGGTGTACTTCTGGTTGGACAGCGCCTTGATGGGGGTGGTGTAGAAGCACTTGGCGCCGTCGCGCAGCGCCAGGTGCACGGCGTACTCACCCACGACGGTCTTGCCCGATCCGGTGGGCGCCGCCACCAGCACCCCGTCCCCCGCCTCCAGCGCCTTGCAGGCGCGCAGCTGGAAGCGGTCGAACTCGAAGCCGTAGAGCCCCTGGAACTCCTCGATGGCGGCGCTGGATTCGGCTTGGCGCCGACGGAAGGCGGCGTACCGCGCGGCGTGGGTACTCATATCCACCAAGCCTATGGCGTTGCGGCGGGTGAAGCGCACGTGGCGCAGCGCGCCCCGCCCCCGTGCCAGGCGGGTTCGGAGCCGGCCCCGGCGGAGAACCCGGCGCCCGGCCCGTGCGCCCGAGCGGGCGCGGGTCAGCTCGCCGCGGCGCCCCCGTCGCGGCCCTCGCGGCCGCGGGCCCCGCCCGAGTCCTGCTCGGCGCCGGGAGAACCGGGTGCGACCACCGCGGTCACCGGGACCTCGCCGCGCTGGACGGCGGCCTCCTCAGCCGTGAGGTACTCCTCGGGGATGTCGAACTCGCCGTCCTTGGCACCCAGCACGAACGCCTCCCACTCGGCGGGGGTGAAGAACAGGGTGCCCTTCTCGGGGTGCTTGCCGTCGCGCACCGCGCGGTAGCCGTCGTCGAACTTGGCGACCTCGACCACGGCCGAGGAGTCCTCGCGCGAGAGGGAGGAGCGCTTCCAGACGGCGTGGGTGGTGTCGTGCCACTTGGAGTTGCCCTTGGCCTCGGGCGGCAGGTCCCGGCGGGTGGGAGTGGCGTCGTCCATCAGACTGCTCCTCGGCGGCGTCGGATCCACCCCGCTGGTCGGGGATCGGCGTATCCGAGACTAGCGCCTCGGTTCGGCGTCGGCCTCGGACTCCGCGTCATCGAGCGGGGAGATCTCGTCGTCGTCGAGCCCCGCCAGCCCGTCGTTCGTGCGCCGGCGCCGGTCGTTGACGAAGCAGAACAGCTCGGCGGCCTCGAAGAGCAGGATGAGCGGGATGGCCAGCGCCAGCATCGACAGCGGCTCGGCGGGGGTGACGACCGCCGAGAGCACGAAGATGCCGAACAGGATCATCCGGCGGGAGCGCGCCAGCGCCTCGTGGGTGACGACGCCCATCAGGTTCAGCAGGGCCACCAGCAGCGGGGTCACGAACCCCAGCCCGAACACCACCATCATCAGGGTCATGTAGCCCAGGTAGTTGGTGATCGTGATCATCGGCATCACGTCTTCGGGCGCGAAGCCGAACAGCACGGACATCGCGATGCCGGTGATGTAGTAGGCGAGGGTCGCACCGGCCACGAACAGCACCGCGGCCAGGGGCACGAACACGTAGGTGTAGCGCTTCTCGCGGCCGTTGAGCGCAGGGGCGAGGAAGGCCCACAGCTGGTAGAGCCAGAACGGGCAGGAGACCGCCAGCCCCACGATCAGCCAGACGCGGAAGGCGACGAAGAACGGGTCGAACACGCCGGTGAAGATGAGGTCGCAGCCCTGCTCGCCGCCGCGCACCTCGGCCGGCAGGGAGCAGTAGGGCTCGTTGAGCCAGGCCCAGACGGGATCGTGGACCACATAGCCCACCGCGGTGCCCGCCGCGATGAACAGCATCGCCTTGACCAGGCGGTTGCGCAGCTCGCGCAGGTGATCCATCAGCGGCATGCGGCCTTCGGGGTCTCTCTGCCGCCGCCCTGCTCGACCCACCTGCATCGCCGCTACGCTCCTAGAACCCGACCTGACTCACACACCGGTCGGCGCACCGTGCGCCGACCGCGCGGCACCCGCCTCCGCCGGCGGCGGCTGGGGCGCCGTTCGAACTCTAGCCGCCGTAGCTGCGGCGGATGGGCTCGCCGTTCTCGTTGACGACCTGCTGGCCCGCCGGAAGCTCCGGGTAGCCGGCGCGGCCGTCCTGCTGCGGCTGCTCCCGGCCGTCGGTTCCGGCCTGGGCGCGGGACTCGTCGCCCTGGCGGGCCTGGGCCTGCTGGTCCGGCTTCTCCTTGTCCTCGGTCTCCTCGTCGGTCAGGCCCTTGGTCTCGGACTTGAGGATCCGGGCACTGCGGCCGAGGGACCGCGCCAGGTCGGGAAGCCGCCGCGCGCCGAACAGCACCAGCGCGATGAGCAGCAGAATGAGCAAAGTGCGGGCATCGAAACCCATGTCTCAACCTCTTTTCCCGGCGCCGCCTGCGCCATCGATGGTACGCCCCGCCTGAATCGGGGTCATGGGGCGTCCACCCGCCCGCGCCCGGTGAGGGCGCGCAGCCTTTCGTATGCCGGTTCGACATCGTCGCGGGTCCGCGCGAGCTGCCGCTGGAGCCGGCGCAGCTGGGCGAGCATCCTCAGGGCGAGAACGCCCACGCAGATCAGCCCGACCAGGGTCAGCGCGGCCAGCACAGCGAACACGAACACGGCTCCAGCTTACTGCTTGTACAGCACGATGGGGATGGACGAGGGATGAACCGGACGGATCAGGCGCCCGACCGGCGACCGGGAGCGCAGCTTACACCGCCCGCGGGCACGGCAAAACGCCGAAAAATCCGACCGCTGTCATCCTAGGCCTCCCTCCCGCGGCCCGGAAGAGCCCGAGCGCGACCTCCGGCGCGCCGCCGCCTCCGAATGCTCGCAGGCGGCCCGTCAGCCGCCGGGGCCGTAGGCGGCGAGGGCCCGCCGCGCCTGTTCGCGCACCCGCTCGGCGAGCTCGACCGGGGCCACCACGCGCGCCCGCGGCCCCAACCGCAGCGCCAGCCGGCACACCCACTCCGGAGCCGGGGTGCGCAGCACCGCCCGCACCCGGCCGCCGTCGAGCTCGTGCACCGAGGAGCACAGGTACTCCTCGGTGACCCAGCGCTCCGACGGCTCCAGCTCCAGGGTGACGCGGGCGTCGTCGGCGGACAGCTGCAGCACGCCCTCGCTGAGGTCGCGGCGCCGCGCCCGGGCGGGCACCTGCGCCGCCTCGGGCAGCACGGTCAGATCCAGCACGCGGTCCAGGCGGAACAGACGCACGTCGCCGCGCAGCCGGCACCAGCCCTCAAGGAACGCGTGGCCGTCGTGCACCACCAGGCCCATGGGGTCGACGTCGCGCTCGGTCACCTCGTCGGCGTAGCCGGCCAGGTAGCGCAGGTGGACCAGCTGCCCGGCGCGCAGCGCGTCGTCGCAGCGCCGCTGGACCTCGCGCACCTCCTCGCTCAGCTCGATGCGCACGCCCACCGATCCGGCCAGGCGCTCCAGCGGGTCGGCAGCGCCGTCCTCGGGCGCGGCGCCGCCGGCACCGTGCACGCCCGCGGCCTCGCCCGCGCCGGGCGGGGCAGCGGCGGCGGCGCGCAGCTTCTCGCCGACGCGCTTGAGCGCCTCGCTGTCGGCGACGCCGGGCAGCTCGCCCAGCAGGTCGACGCCGATGACCAGGCTGGCGGCCTCGTCGGCGGTCAGCCGCAGCGGCTGGGCCAGGGTGTCGGCGTTGCCGATGATGATCTCGCCGGTGGCCTCGGCGGCCTCGATGTCGACGTCGATCAGGTCGCCGGGGGTGTAGCCGGGCAGACCGCACATCCACAGCAGGCTCAGGTCCTTGAGCACCTGGCGCTGGCTCAGGCCGAAGTGGGCGGCGACCTCGGGCACGCGCACGTCGTGGCTGAGCGCGTAGGGCACGAGCATCAGCAGGCGGCGCAGCTGCTCGGAGGAGGCCGACTGCCGGCGGCCGGCGGCCGCGGGCACGGGCTCGGCGGCGGACTCGGCCGCCCGGGGGTCGGGGTCGCGGGCCGCGACCTCGGCCAGGTGGGCCGCCATCGCCTCGCGTGCCGCGGCGGGCGACTCGATCACGGCGCGGTCGCCGAACCGGGCCACCGCTCCCACAAGGTCGGCGACGTCGGTGTAGGGCAGGTCGAGCAGGTCCCAGCGCCGCTCCCCCGCCGCGTGCTCGCCGGCGGCGATGCGCTGGGCGCCGCGCCGCAGCTCGTGGCCGGAGTCGGCGCGCACCCGCACCCGCGCCACGCCCCGGGCCTCGCTGGGGCGGCCGCGCCGCACCACCGAGCGGACGTCGACGTCGGCGGGCACCTCGACGGGCGGACCGGACGAGGCGATCTCGACGTCGCCGACGATCCGGCCCAGCCGGAACACCCGGCGGTCTGCGCGGTCGCGGTCGAAGCCGGCGACGTACCAGTGGCCCTGGACGTTGACGACGCCCCAGGGCTCCACGCGGCGGCGCCGGGCGACCTCGTCGCCGGGCTTGCGGTAGTCGAAGGAGACCGCGCGGCGGTCGCGCACCGCCTGCCAGATCGGCAGGAACGCGGGCTCGTCGGTGCCCAGAACCGGGGTCAGGGCGGGCGCGGCGTCGGTGTCGACGGGCACACCGGCCGCACGCAGCTTGAGGATCGCGTTGGCCGCGGCCTCGCCCAGCGCGGCGTGGCGCCAGGCCCGCGCGGCCAGGCCCAGAACGGCGGCCTCGTCGGCCAGCAGCTCGATCTCGGGGAGCTCGTAGTGGGACCGCAGGATGCGGTAGCCCTCGTCGTCGCTCCACAGGTCGCCGCCGCCGGTCTCGATGGGGATGCCGGAGTCGCGCAGCTCGCGCTTGTCGCGCTCGAACATCCGCTTGAAGGCGGCGTCGCTCTCGGCGTCCTCGTAGCCGGCCACCGTGGAGCGGATCTCACGCGCGGTCAGGAAGCGCCGGGTGGCCAGCAGGCAGATCACCAGGTTGAGCTGCCGTTCGGTCTTCTTGCGCGACATGGACCTCCCCTACCCTTCCGCCGCAGCCGCGGTCCTGTCAGCCACGACGGTACCGCGCCCGAGGGGTCCGCGGAGCGCCGTGCACAACCCGCCGCGCGCGGACGCCCGGCCGGATGCGGGCACGCCCCGCGCGAAACGTTCGGGGCGCCCGGCCGATGCGGGCCGGACGCCCCGAAAGCGGTGCTCTGCGGCGCTGCGGCGCGCGCCGCTCGTTCTTAGGAGGACCCGCCGCCGGAACCGCCGCCGCTTCCGGAGCCGCCGCCCGACTGCTCCTCGGGCGGGGCGCTGTTGACCGCGTCGAGGATGTCGACGACGAACACCAGCGTCCCCTCGGGCGCGCCCTGCTGCGCGGCGCTGTCGCCGTAGGCCAGGTCCGGCGGGATGACCAGCAGCACGCGGCTGCCGACCTTCTGGCCGACCAGGCCCTTGTCCCAGCCCTTGATGACCTGGCCGTCGCCGATGATGAACGTGGCGGGCACGCCCTCGGCTCCCTGCCGGGTCCAGGTGGCGTCGAAGGTCTCGCCGTTCTTCCACTGCACGCCGGTGTACTGCACGACCAGCTGCTGTCCGGCCTTGACCTCCGGGCCGTCGCCCTCGATCAGCTGCTCGGTCTTCAGCTTCTCAGGAGGATCGGTGTCCTCGGGGATCGTGATGTCGGGCTCGTCGTGGCCGGGCTGCTTGACGGTGGGCATGCCGTCGCCGCCGTTGCTCGTGTGCTCACCGGAGACCACTTCGGACTCGCCGTAGCGCTCGTGGATGTCCAGGACCGACACCGAGCTGCCCGGCTTGGGCGAGGGCTGGCCCTGCTGCTGGGCCTGGGCCGGGTCCTGGGGCGGGAAGGCGTAGACGACCCGGCTGCCCACCGGCTGGTTGACGAGGCTCTCGGTGAGGTCCTCGTTCAGCTGGCCCAGGTTGAGCAGGATCGGGGCGTCGGCCTCGTAGGTGGACTGGGTCTGCTTGGCCTTGCCTTCGGCCGTCCACTGGTACTCCACGACATCGGCCTGGACGATGTCGCTGTCGCGGATGAGCTCGTTCTCGCCGCTGCCCTTCTCGACCACTCCGGAGACCTGCTCCTGCGGCGGGGCCTTGCCGCTGAAGTCGACCTTGGGCTCCTTGCCGAATTCGCCGCTCACCTCGGGCAGCCGGTCGTCGAGCTCCTCCTCGCCCGACTTCAGGAAGGCGGGGGTGCGCCAATCCTCGGGGATGGCACTGCAGCTCGTCACCGCGAGCAGCACAGCAAAGCAAGGCGCCGCGATGGCGGCGGCACGCAGTCGCATAGGTCACTACCTCAAATATCCGGCTCGGGTCCCCGTCACACTATCGGAACGCCAATAATGCCCCGGCGGGGTGAGAACAGCGTAAGAGCCGGAGTCGCGCGACCGCATACCGATTCCATACCGGCACCGCCGGACTACATGCCGGCGATGAGCTTCTCGACGCGCTCGTCGACCGCCTTGAACGGGTCCTTGCACAGCACCGTGCGCTGGGCCTGGTCGTTGAGCTTGAGGTGGACCCAGTCGACGGTGAAGTCGCGCCGCTTCTCCTGCGCCCTGCGGATGAACTCGCCGCGCAGCCGGGCCCGCGTGGTCTGCGGGGGCACCGACTTGGCCTCGAACGTCTGCAGGTCGCCGATCACCCGGTCCATCTGGCCCTTGCGCTGCATGAGGTAGAACAGGCCGCGGTCGCGGTAGATGTCGTGGTAGGTCAGGTCGAGCTGGGCCACCCGCGGCGAGGACAGCGACAGGCCGTGCTTGGCGCGGTAGCGCTCCAGCAGCAGGTACTTGGCCACCCAGTCGATCTCGCGCGCGACCAGGTCGAGGTTCTGGGTCTCGACGGCCTCCAGCGTGCGCGCCCACAGCTCCAGCACCCGCTTGCCCGTGGCGTCGGTGCCGTTGCGGTCGACGAAGTTCTGCACCTTCTCCAGGTACTCGCGCTGGATCTCCAGCGCGCTGGCCTCGCGCCCGTTGGCCAGGCGCACCTTGCGCCGCCCGGTCATGTCGTGGCTGACCTCCCGGATGGCGCGGATCGGGTTCTCCAGCGTGAAGTCGCGCATGACCACGCCGTTCTCGACCATGCGCAGCACCAGGTCGGTGGAGGCCAGCTTGAGCAGGGTGGTGACCTCGCTCATGTTGGAGTCGCCCACGATGACGTGCAGGCGGCGGAAGCGCTCGGCGTCGGCGTGCGGCTCGTCGCGGGTGTTGATGATCGGCCGCGAGCGGGTGGTGGCCGAGGAGACGCCCTCCCAGATGTGCTCGGCGCGCTGGCTGACGCAGTAGAGCGCGCCCCTGGGTGTCTGCAGCACCTTGCCCGCCCCGCAGATGATCTGGCGGGTGACCAGGAACGGGATCAGGATGTCGGCGAGCCGCCCGAACTCGCCGTGCCGGCCCACCAGGTAGTTCTCGTGGCAGCCGTAGGAGTTGCCGGCGGAGTCGGTGTTGTTCTTGAACAGGTAGATCTCGCCGGCGATGCCCTCTTCGTGCAGCCGCTGCTCGGCGTCGACCTGCAGGCCCTCCAGGATGCGCTCGCCCGCCTTGTCGTGGGCGACCAGGTCGGCGAGGCTGTCGCACTCGGGAGTGGCGTACTCGGGGTGGCTGCCCACGTCGAGGTAGAGCCGGGCGCCGTTGCGCAGGAACACGTTGCTGCTGCGGCCCCAGGAAACCACCCGGCGGAACAGGTAGCGCGCCACCTCGTCGGGGGAGAGCCGCCGCTGGCCCCGGAACGTGCAGGTGACGCCGTATTCGTTCTCCAGACCGAAGATCCGACGTTCCATGTGGTCTCACCAATCCCGTCCTGTCACCGCCCCCGGCCGGCGCCGGAGCGCTGCACGACTCCCAGAGTATTTATCGGCAGCGGGGTCCGCCCGGAAACCCTGGAGCCCCGGCGGGGGCGGCCCCGCCGCCGGGCACCCCGTGCGGGCGCCGCGGCAGCCGGACCGCGCCCGCCGATACCGGGGTCAGGAGCCGTTCTGCTGTGCGGACCCGCTGCCCGACTCCTCCTCGGACGAATCACCGCCGCCGGAACCGCCCGCCGACGACGCCCCCTCCTCCATGAGCCCGGTGAGCCGGTCGCCGGTGATGCGGCGGAACTTGCGGTGCTCGCGCCGCTCGCGCTCCAGCACGGCCACCTCCAGGCCTCCGGCGTCCAGGTCGCGCTCCTCGCCGTTCTCGTGGCGCAGGGCGTGCACGGCCGCGTTGAGCGCGTCGCCCAGCGAGGCGTCCTTGTCGAAGCGCTCCTTGAGGGCGGTGGTGACCTGCTCGGCCGACCCGCCCATCGCGAGGAATCCCTGCTCGTCGACGACCGAGCCGTCGAAGGTGATGCGGTAGATCTGGTCGGCGGCGGCGTCCTCGCCCACCTCGGCGACGACGATCTCCACCTCCCAGGGCTTGTTGCTCTCGCTGAAGACGGTGCCCAGGGTCTGGGCGTAGATGTTGGCCAGCACCCGCCCGCTGACGTCGCTGCGGTCGTAGGCGTAGCCGCGCACGTCGGCCATGCGCACGCCCATCTGCCGCAGGTTCTCGAACTCGTTGTAGCGGCCCACCGCGGCGAAGGCGATGCGGTCGTAGAGCTCGCTGATCTTGTGCAGGGTCCGGGAGATGTTGTCGGCCACGAACAGGATGCCGCCGTCGTACTGCAGGACGACGGCGCTTCGGCCGCGCGCGATGCCCTTGCGGGCATAGTCGGCCTTGTCCTTCATGCTCTGTTCGGGCGAGACGTAGAACGGCATCGACACCGCGAATCGTTCCTTTGCTACAGATCGTCGGGGCGGGGGATCAGCGCAGCGGAGCCCGGGGGCCGTCGGGGCGCTCGGAGCGCTCCTGGACCACCCTGGTCGACAGGCGCGCGACGTCCTCCTCGGGCATGCGCCGGTGGCCGTCGCCGCCGATCACGTCGACCAGCGGGTAGATGCCGCGGTGCAGGTCGGGGCCGCCGGTGGCGGAGTCGTCGTCGGCGGCGTCGTAGAGCGCCTGGATCGCGACGGTGGCGGCGTCCTCCTCGACGAGGTCGCCGGCGAACAGCTTCTTCAGTGCTCCGCGCGCGTAGACCGATCCGGAGCCGATCGAGTGGTAGTCGTGCTCCTCGTAGCGTCCGCCGACGGGGTCGTAGCTGAAGATGCGGCCCTGCCGGCGGTCGGTGTCGTAGCCGACCAGCAGCGGCACCACCACGAAGCCCTGCAGGGCCATGGGCAGGTTGCCGCGGATCATCGTGGCCAGCCGGTTGGCCTTGCCTTCGAGGGACAGCGAGCGCCCCTCCATCTTCTCGTAGTGCTCCAGCTCCACCTGGAACAGCTTGGCCAGCTCGATGCCGATGCCCGCGGCCCCGGCGATCGCCATCGCCGAGAACTCGTCGGTGCGGTAGAGCTTGTCCATGTCGCGGTTGGCGATGACGTTGCCGGAGGTCGCCCGGCGGTCGCCGGCCAGGACCACGCCGCCGGGATAGGTCAGGGCGACGATCGTGGTGGCTTCAGGGGTCAGGTGCGATGCGGAGACGCCCTGCGGCAGCTCCCGGCCGGCCGGCAGCAGGTCGGGAGCGACCACGCCGAGCAGCTCGGTGAACGAGGAGGTTCCCGGATTCATGAACGCGGCTGGCAGCTGACCACCGCCGTCGAACGCTTCGGACACTCGGCTCCCTTCAGATGGCGTCCCGCCCGGTGGGGGCGGGCGGGACGCGTGAGGTTGTTCGGTTGGCAGGTACCGACGACCCTAGTGACCGCCGTGGAGGACGGCGCACCAGCGTGCCGGGACTCCGCTGAGAGCGAACCGGCCGGGCCCGCTGGCCGGGCCCGGCCGGACGGCTCGGGCGGCCTCGGTCCGGGACGGGTTCCCGGCCGGGGACCGCCGCGCCCGGGCGGCGCGGCCCGGGCACCGGATCACTGACCGCCCTTCTGCACGAACTGGCGCACGAAGTCCTCGCTGTTGCTCTCCAGGACCTCGTCGATCTCGTCGAGGATGTCGTCGACGTCCTCGTCCAACTTCTCGTTGCGCTCCTGCGCCTCGGCGCCGGCCTCGGTCTCTTCGACGTCCTCGTCGCGACGGCTGCCGTGCTTCTGGCCGCCCGTGTCCTTCGTCGCCATGGATGCAACCTCCTCAATGGAGCTTTCGCCCTTATCTTGGCCCAAGCGCGAGCGCCTCAACCTCGATGGCGGCGCCCGTTGTGCGCGTGTTACCGCCCGGCCCGGGCGTCGGCCCCTCATCCGGGCGAACGCGGGCGGGGTGGCGGGGATTCCCCGCCGCGGGCGGCACCGCCCCGGCCCGGGCAGGCTGCGGGGCGCTCAGCGGCGGTCCCCGGTGAGCACCGAGACCAGGTCGGCGGCGGTGGCCGAGCGGTCCAGCAGGTCGCCCACGTGCTCGCGGGTGCCGCGCAGGGGCTCCAGCGTGGGTACGCGCTGCAGCGAGTCGCGGCCGGGCAGGTCGAAGATGACCGAGTCCCAGGAGGCCGCGGCCACCGAGTCGGCGTACTTGGCCAGGCAGCGCCCGCGGAAGTAGGCGCGGGTGTCCTCCGGCGGCTCGGTGACGGCGCGCTCGACCGCGTCCTCCGGCAGCAGCCGCCGCATGCGGCCCCGGGCCGCCAGGCGGTTGTAGAGGCCCTTGTCGGGGCGGACGTCGGAGTACTGCAGGTCGACGAGCTGGAGGCGGTGGTGGCCCCAGTCGATCCCGTCGCGGGCGCGGTAGCTCTCCAGCAGCTTGAGCTTGGCCACCCAGTCCAGCTCCTCGGACAGCTGCATGGGGTCGCCGGCCAGGCGGTCCAGGGTGGACTCCCAGCGGTCCAGGATGTCGGAGGTGTCGGCATCGACGTCGGTACCGAAGCGGTCCTGGACGTACTTGCGCGCCAGTTCCAGGTATTCGCGCTGCAGCTCGACGGCGGTCATCCGGCGGCCGTCGCGCAGCCGCGCGGCGTGGGTGAGGCCCGGGTCGTGGGAGAACGCCCGCAGGTCGGCCACGGGTGTCTCCAGCGACAGGTCCACGTTGAGGAAGCCGTCCTCGACCATGGACAGCACCAGAGCGGTGGTGCCGAGCTTGAGATAGGTCGAGATCTCGCTCATGTTGGCGTCGCCCACGATCACGTGCAGGCGCCGGTACTTGTCGGGATCGGCGTGCGGCTCGTCGCGGGTGTTGATGATGGGCCGCTTCAGGGTGGTCTCCAGGCCCACCTCCACCTCGAAGAAGTCGGCCCGCTGGCTGATCTGGAACCCGCTGTCGCGGCCGTCGGCTCCGATGCCCACGCGGCCGGCGCCGCAGACCACCTGGCGCGACACGAAGAACGGGATGAGGTGGCGGACGATGTCGCCGAACGGCGTGGAGCGGCGCATCAGGTAGTTCTCGTGGCAGCCGTAGGAGGCGCCCTTGTTGTCGGTGTTGTTCTTGTAGAGCTGGATGGGCTCGACGCCGGGGATGGTGCTCGCGCGGCGGCAGGCGTCGGCCATCACGCGCTCGCCGGCCTTGTCCCACAGCACGGCGTCGCGGGGGTTGGTGACCTCCGGCGCGGAGTACTCGGGGTGGGCGTGGTCGACGTAGAGGCGGGCCCCGTTGGTCAGGATGACGTTGGCCAGCCCGAGGTCCTCGTCGGTGAGCTGGGTGGGATCGGCGACCTCGCGGGCGAGGTCGAAACCGCGCGCGTCGCGGAGCGGGTTCTCCTCCTCGAAGTCCCAGCGGGCCTTGCGCGCCCGCGCTGCGGAGGCCGCCAGGTAGGCGTTGACCACCTGCGTGGAGGTCACCATCGCGTTGGCACCGGGGTTTCCGGGCACGGAGATGCCGTACTCGGTCTCGATGCCCATAATCCGCTGCACACTCATGGTGGAAGGTTATCCATCGTGGGCGGGTCTTGAACTCGCCCCGGCGAATTGTGGCGCAAGAGCCACTGATTTCCCCCCTTTCGGTGCAGACCGCGGCATCGGGGAAACGGGGCTGTGCCCGGGATCCGCCGCCCGCGGGGCCCGATCGGGAATTTCCCGGGGCGGCGCGCCGGGGGCGCGAACCGCACCGGCCGGCCCCCGCGGGCGGGGGCCGGCCGGTGCTGGGCCGCCCGCGCGGGGCGGCCCGACGTGCCGATACGACGCTGCGGCCCGGTCCTGCAGGCGTCCTACAGGTACTGGCCGGTGTTGGCCACGGTGTCGATCGAGCGCCCGGAGTCGGCGCCCTTCTTGCCGGAGACCAGGGTGCGGATGTAGACGATCCGCTCGCCCTTCTTGCCGGAGATCCGGGCCCAGTCGTCGGGGTTTGTCGTGTTGGGCAGGTCCTCGTTCTCGCTGAACTCGTCGACGCAGGCCTGCATGAGGTGGGAGACGCGGATGCCGCGCGCCGTGTTGTCGATGTAGTCCTTGATGGCCATCTTCTTGGCGCGGTCGACGATGTTCTGGATCATCGCCCCGGAGTTGAAGTCCTTGAAGTACAGGACGTCCTTGTCGCCGTTGGCGTAGGTGACCTCCAGGAAGCGGTTCTCCTCGCTCTCGGAGTACATCCGCTCGACGACCCGCTGGATCATGCCGTCGACGGTGGCGCGCGCCGAGCTGCCGTGCTCGGCGAGGTCCTCCTCGTGCAGGGGCAGGTCCTCGGTGATGTACTTGGAGAAGATGTCGCGGGCGGCCTCGGCGTCGGGGCGCTCGATCTTGATCTTCACGTCGAGGCGCCCGGGCCGCAGGATCGCCGGGTCGATCATGTCCTCGCGGTTGGAGGCGCCGATCACGATGACGTTCTCCAGCCCCTCGACACCGTCGATCTCGCTGAGGAGCTGGGGGACGATGGTGTTCTCGACGTCGCTGGACACCCCGGACCCGCGGGTGCGGAAGATGGAGTCCATCTCGTCGAAGAAGACGATGACCGGCGAGCCCTCGCTGGCCTTCTCGCGGGCGCGCTGGAAGACCAGGCGGATGTGCCGCTCGGTCTCGCCCACGTACTTGTTCAGCAGCTCGGGGCCCTTGATGTTGAGGAAGAAGCTCTTGCCGACGTCGTGGCCGGTCTTCTCGGCGACCTGCCGGGCCAGGGAGTTGGCCACCGCCTTGGCGATGAGCGTCTTTCCGCAGCCGGGCGGGCCGTAGAGCAGCACGCCCTTGGGCGGGCGCAGCTGGTGCTCGTAGAACAGGTTCTTGTGCAGGTAGGGGAGCTCGACCGCGTCGCGGATCATCTCGATCTGCCCGCCGAGGCCGCCGATATCGGTGTAGGCGATGTCGGGGACCTCTTCGAGGATGAGCTCCTCGACCTCGGACTTGGGGATGCGCTCGTAGACGTAGCCCGAGCGCGGCTCCAGCAGCAGGGAGTCGCCCGGGCGCACGGGCTGGTCGCGCAGCGGCTCGGCGAGGCGGACGATCTTCTCCTCGTCGTGGTTGCTGATCACCAGCGCGCGGTCGTTGCCCTCGAGGAACTCCTTGAGCAGCACGACCTCGCCGATGGTCTCGAAGGACTGGACCTCGACGACGTTGAACGCCTCGTTGAGCATCACCTCCTGGCCGGGCCGGAGCTCGTCGACCTCGACCGAGGGACTCACGTTGACCCGCATCTTGCGGCCGTTGGTGAAGATCTCGACGGTCTCGTCTTCGCGCGCCTCCAGGAAGACGCCGAATCCCGACGGGGGCTGCGACAGCCGGTCGACCTCCTCCTTCAAGGCCGTGATCTGGTCGCGAGCCTCCTTGAGGGTCGCCACGAGGCGCTCGTTCTTGCCGTTCGCGGCGGCCAGGTTGGCCTGCGCCTCGCGCAACCGGTCCTCGAGCAGCCGCACGTGGCGGGGGGAATCGGCGAGCTTGCGCCGGACTACGCTGAGCTCCTTCTCCAGATAGGAGACCTGAGCGGTGAGTTCCGCGACTTCACGGTCGCGTTCGGTCTGACGCTCGTCGTCGCGATCGGCCACGTCCGCCACCTCCCTATAAGAAGGACGACTACTCGAAACCCTACCTACCCATGGACTATTCCTAACCTCCCGCCCGCCGCGAGTGTCGAAGCGCTCACTTTTCGATGTTGTGAAGGCCTAGGTCACCCTGATAGGGGGCTGCGCGGCGTAATGGGAACGTAATGTCAGGATTCCTGCGTTTCGGCCACCCCACCGGATTCGGACGCGGGGCCGCCGGCTTCGCCGCCGCTCCGCTCGCCGGAGCCGCGGGACTCCTGTTCACGCTGCCAGTCCTGGCCGTAGGCGCCCTTGGCGGGCCGCCGGCGGCGCTGGGGCGGCTCGGCGCCGTCGGCCAGGCGCCGCGCGGTCACCAGGAACCCGGTGTGGCCGATCATCCGATGATCGGGGCGTACGGCCAGCCCTTCGACGTGCCACTCGCGCACCAGCGTCTCGAAGGCGCGCGGCTCGTAGAAGGAGCCGTTGTCGCGCAGTCCCTCGACCACCCGCGAGATCTGGGTCGTGGTGGCGACGTAGGCGCACACCAGCCCGCCGGGCACCAGCGCCTCGGCTGCGGCGTCCAGGCACTCCCACGGAGCCAGCATGTCCAGCACGACCCGGTCGACCTCGGTCTCCGCCAGATCCTCGGCCAGATCGCCCACAGTCAGCCGCCAGGCCGGGTGCTCCCCGCCGAAGAAGCGCTCCACGTTGGTGCGCGCGATGTCGGCGAAGTCGGCCCGGCGCTCGTAGGAGCAGACCAGCCCCTCCTCCCCCACGGCGCGCAGCAGCCAGCACGTGAGCGCTCCGGAGCCGCCGCCGGCCTCGACCACCCGGGCGCCGGGGAAGATGTCGGCCTGGGCGACGATCTGGGCGGCGTCCTTGGGGTAGACGATCGTGGCGCCGCGCTTCATGGACAGGGTGAAGTCGGCCAGCAGCGGGCGCAGCGCCACGTAGGCGATGTTGGAGGTCGAGCGCACGACGCTGCCCTCGGGGCTGCCGATGAGCTCGTCGTGGTCCAGCCGCCCGCGGTGGGTGTGGAAGGCGGCCCCCTCCCGCAGGGTGATGGTGTGCATCTTGCCCTTGGGATCGGTGAGCTGCACGATGTCGCCCTCGCTGAAAGGGCCGCGGCGGCCGTGGATGCCGGTCACAGGTACTCGTCTCTTCACGGTGTCGGTGGATCGGGGGCGGGCAGTCGCCCACGTTAGCGGCCGGCGCCCCGCGCGGCGTAATCGCGCGCACCGCCCCACCTGGCGCGCAGCGCACCCGGGAGTGCCGCGCAGGGGCCACAATGAGACTGCGGGCACACCCGGGCCGTGCCCGCCTCGCACACGGGTCGAAAAGGACGGATGAGGATGGCGCCCAGTACTCCCGAGGTGGGTCTCGGCATCGACATCGGCGGCAGCGGGATCAAGGGGGCCCCGGTCGACCTGGGGCAGGGAACGTTCCTGGTCGACCGGATCAAGCGGGCCACGCCCCGGCCCGCGACGCCCGCCGCCGTGGCCGGGGTCGTCGCCGAGATCGCCGACGCGTTCCCCGAGCACGTCGCGGGGTCGGCGCCGCTGGGGGTGACCTTCCCCGCCGTCATCCAGCACGGCGTGGCCCGCAGCGCCGCCAACGTCGACGCGTCCTGGGTGGGCACCGACGCCGAGAAGCTGCTCGCCGACGCCACCGGGCGCCAGGTCTACGTGGTCAACGACGCCGACGCCGCCGCGGTGGGCGAGCACCGCTACGGCGCGGCGCGCGACATCCGGGGCGTGGTGCTGCTGACCACCCTGGGCACCGGGATCGGCACGGCGCTGCTGGTGGACGGGCACCTGGTGCCCAACACCGAGTTCGGGCACCTGGAGATCGACGGCCACGACGCCGAGACCAGGGCCGCGTCCAGCGTCCAGGACCGCGAGGGGCTCTCCTACGAGCAGTGGGCGCGCGAGCGGCTGCAGCGCTACTACGACGAGGTCGAGCGGCTGCTGTGGCCGGATCTGATCGTGGTGGGCGGCGGGGTGAGCCGCATCGCCGACAAGTTCCTGCCCTTCCTGCGGCTCAACGCGCCGATCGTGCCCGCCGAGCTGCGCAACACCGCCGGGATCGTGGGCGCCGCCTGCCTGGCGGTGGAGCGCTTCGGCCCGGCGGTGCCCGACCTCGGCACGCAGGGCGCCGACGCGCAGGGCTGAGGCCGCGCGGCCGCGGCGCTCAGTCGCGCGGCGCGGCCAGCACGCCCGCGATGCGCCGTGCGGCGTCGGCGGGCCGGGCCGCCGGGGTGAGCGGGGTGCGGTGCGGCGGCGGGACGACGGGCTGGGCGCCCCAGCACATCCACCACCACAGGCGCCCGCGGTGCGGCCGCAGCAGCGCCCGCTGGACGCGCGGCGCCGATCCCTCCGCCGGTCCCGCCCCCACGGCCTCGACCGCTCCGACGGCTGCGTCCATGCGGGCCTGCAGCCCGCGGGAGTGCAGCTCGGCGGAGAGACCGCACAGCGCGCGCAACCACAGGGGATCGTCGGCGCCGCAGTCAAGTCGGTGGCCACCTGCGGCCAGCACGGGTATCCCCGACGGCGGGGTCTCGACGGTCATCGTCGCTCCTGACTGTTACGCGAATCCCTTGCACCGCAGGGACTTTGGCCTCTTGACTGTGCCTCGGCACGAGGGTCCGCGAAACCCGGAATGCGACCTACGCATAGCGGCACTCTTTTCACTCATAGCCACCCATGCCAGGTAGAACCCCTAATCTAGGCTCATGCCCCGACGAGAAAGCGCTCTGCCGACGGAGTTCTGGGAACGCGACGGCGTCGCCGAAGCACTGGCGACCTGCGATCTCGCCCGTGTCCTGGCGCAGGTGCGGCTCGCCCGCGGATGGTCGCAGGGCGAGCTCGCCCGCGCGGTCGGCTACTCGCAGAGCTGGGTGTCGCGGGTCGTCAACCGTCAGCAGTCGCTCACCGTCGACCAGGTCCGCGAGATCGCCGGGCGGTTGGCCATCCCCGTCCGCCTCCTCGGGTTCGCGGACTCCGCAGAGCCGGAGAGGGGGGCCGGTCCGACGAGACGACGGGAATTCGGCAAGGCCGTCGCCGCGGCCGCGCTCGCGCCCCGCTCGGCGCCGCAGAGCGTGCAGGCCGACGAGGCGACGGCGCCCACGCTGCGCGCGATCACCGGCGGACAGCGCCGGCTCGACTCCGCCGCGCCTTCGCGCGAGCTCGCCCGCGGCGCCGTCGCCCACGTGGAGCTGACCGGGCGCACCCTGGCGCGCTCGCACAGCACGCCGTTCGCGCCGGGCATCGCCGCTGCGGCCAGCGAGGCCGCCGGCTTCGCCGCCTGGCTGCACGCCGACATGGACGACGCCGGCTCGGCACGCGGCTACTACCGCACCGCCGTGCGCAACGCGCGGCTGGCCGGCGACCCGCTGCTGGGCGCCTACATGACGGGCAGCCTGGCGGCCTTCGAGACCGACACCGAGGACGCCGCCGCCGGCCTGGAGCTGGCCGACGAGGCCGCACGGCTGCTGGGCACCGACGCCCACCCCACGGCGACCGCGTGGCTGGCCTGCACCCGCGCCATGGCCCACGCCACGCTCGGCGACGCCGAGGCCGCCGACGCCCAGATCGCGACCGCCGAGCGCGCCGTCGAGCGCAGCGACAACACCGGGCCGCCCTGGCCCTGGGTCTTTCCCTTCACGACCGCCAAGGTCGCCGGATACCGTGCGCTGACCGGAGTGCGGCTGCACCGCCCGCACGAGGCCCGCGCGGCCTTCGCCGAGGCCTTCGGCGGGGTGCGCCCCTCGGCCAAGCAGGGCGCGGGGCTGATGGTGGAGCTGGCGAGCGCACACGCCGACGCCGGCGACGTCGACGAGGCGTTCTCACTGGCCGCCGAGTCGCTGCGGATCGGCGCGCACTTCCGCTCCGACCGGCTGATCTCGCGCGTGCGGCGCTTCCGCCGCGCCTACAGGGGGCCCGGGGCCCGCTGCGTCAAGGAGCTGGACGAGCACCTGGCGGCGGCGCTGGCCGGGTAGCGCCACGCGGCCCGGCCGGCGTGGGCATCCGCAGCCGGCCGGGTACCACCCCGGCACGAGAGGAAGGACGATGCGGCGTCTTGCGATCACCGGCCACCGCGGACTCTCCGAGGCGTTGGAGCGCGATGTCGACTCCGGTCTGCGCGAACACCTGAGCGGCCTGGCTCCGCGGCTGACCGGGCTGTCCTGCCTGGCCGACGGCGCCGACGCACTGTTCGCGCGCGCCGTGTTGGACGCGGGCGGCGCGCTGGAGGCGGTGGTGCCCGCCGAGCGCTACCGCGACGGCCTGCCCGCCTGGCACCGGGCCGCCTACGACGCGCTGCTGTCGGAGGCGGTCCTGGTGCACCGGCTGCCGCACGTGGAGTCCACCTCCCGGGCGCACATGGATGCGGGCCGGTACCTGGTGGAGCACTGCGACGAGCTCGTGGCCGTGTGGGACGGCCGGCCCCCGCGCGGTCCGGGCGGCACGGCCGACATCGTCGACTACGCCCGGAGCCTGAACCGCCCCGTCACCGTGGTCTGGCCCGAAGGCGCCGCGCGCTGACGCGCGCGCACGCGCCGCCGATGGGCGGGGCCGGCGTCAGCGGCGGGTGAAGGCCTCCTGCACGTCGGCGGTGCGCAGCACGCCGTAGGTCGTGCCGTCGGGCTCCACCAGCAGGTAGTCCGGCGCCGAGTAGGCGCGCAGCGCTTCCAGCAGGTCGTCGCCCTCCAGGTCGGCGCTGATCACCGCGCCGCGGGTGATGCCGCCGGCCACACTGGAGACCGGCACCCAGGGCAGCCGGGCGTCGGGGACCGCGGCCGCGGCGGCCTCGTTGACGATCGAGGTGGGCGTGCCGGCGGTGTCGGCGACCAGCACCGCACGCGTGCCCTCCTCGCGCATGCGCCGCCGGGCCTCGGCCAGCGGGGTATCGGCGCCGACGACGGTGGCCCGCCTGCCGAGCTCACGGGCCCGCAGCGTGGGCACCCGCTCGCGCAGGCGCGCCGCGCGCAGCGCCGAGGCCGCGCCCATCCAGATGAACGAGGCGAGCAGCAGCGCCCACAGCAGCCCGAACAGGTTGGGCGCCGATCCGGTCCGCAGCCCGTAGAGCACCGGCACGGCGACGATGAGCACCGCCAGCACGCGGCCGCCCCAGGCCGCGACCACGGTGCCCGCGCGGGGCCGCCGGGTGATCGCCCAGACCACGGCGCGCACCAGGCGTCCGCCGTCCAGCGGCAGCCCGGGCAGCAGGTTGAACACGCCCACCAGCAGGTTGGCCACCCACAACTGCCAGATCAGCACGCCCAGAACGGTGCGCGGGTCGACGAGCCAGTAGGCCGCGAACCCGCCCCCGGCCAGCACCAGCGACAGCACCGGCCCCGACAGCGCCACCAGGAACTCGCGCCCGGGGGTGGGGGCCTCGCGCTCGATCTCGGAGACGCCGCCGAGCATGTAGAGGGTGATGCGGCCGACGGGCAGGCCGAACATGCGGGCTGTGACGGAGTGGGCGAGCTCGTGCACGAGCACCGACAGGTAGAGCAGCACCGCGAAGACGAACGCCACCAGGTAGGAGACCGCGCCCAGCTGGAGGGTGCGCTCGACCACCGGCTGGTAGATCACGGTGATGATGACCGCGATGATCAGCCACGACGGGGTCACGTAGACGGGGATGCCGAACGGCCGGGCCATGAGCCATCCCGACCTCCGGCGCGCGGGGCGGGGGGTGCTCGGGCTCTCGGGCGGGGTACTGCTGCCGTGGTCGGTCACACCCACCACTCTATGCAAACGGCCGCCGCGTACAGGGCCGTCGGGCCGCGGGCGGCGGCCGGGGCGCCCGGCCGCTCCGGACGGCGGAGGCCGCCGGGACGCCTCGCCAAGCCGAATGCCGCGCCCGGCGGGCCGTCGTACTGTTGGGGCATGGACTCCCCCGACGCCGCTCCCCTGATCCCTGCGCTGTCGCCGTCGCGGGCCGCCGACTTCCTGCAGTGCCCGCTGCTGTTCCGCTTCCGCGCCATCGACCGCCTGCCCGAGCGCCCCAGCGCCGCCGCACTGAAGGGAACACTGGTGCACGCGGTGCTGGAGCGCCTCTTCGAGCTGCCCGCCGAGACCCGCACCCGCCGGACGGCGCTTTCGCTGCTGGAACCGCAGTGGGAGCGCCTGCGCGAGTCCCGGGCCGAGGCCGCCGCCGCGCTGTTCCCCACCGAGGACGACGCCGCGGCGTGGCTGGCCGAGGCCCGCCGGCTGCTGGAGCGCTACTTCGAGATGGAGCGCCCCGAGCGGCTCGAGCCCCGCGACCGCGAGCTGCGCTTGGACGTCACACTGGAGTCCGGGCTGCGGCTGCGCGGCTACCTGGACCGCCTCGACGTCGCCCCGACCGGCCAGATCCGCATCGTCGACTACAAGACCGGCAAGTCCCCGCACCCCCGCTTCGAGGACAAGGCGCGCTTCCAGATCTTCTTCTACGCCGTGATGCTCTGGCGCGAGCTGGGCGAGGTCCCCGCCCGGCTGCAACTGATGTATCTGGGCGACGGCGGAGTGCGCTGGTACGAGCCCACCGAGCAGGAGCTGCGGGCGGCGGAGTCGGAGATCCTGGGCATCTGGCACGACATCGAGCGCACCGCGCGCTCGGGCTCCTGGCACCCGCGGCCCAGCAAGCTGTGCGGCTGGTGCGACCACCAGGCGCTGTGCCCGGAGTTCGGCGGCACCCCTCCCCCACTGCCCGAGCCGGCCCGGGCGGGCTGATCCGCGGCGCGTGCGCGGCCCCGCGTTCCTACCGGCGGAGGAGACGAGATCGGCCGGGCGGAGGTCCGCGGGGCGGGCGCGCGCTTCTAGCGTGGTGCGGGTGACCGCCGCACCGCCCGGGCCCGCGCCCGAAACCGCCTCCGGCGCCGACGACGCCGGCGGCGGGCTCGCGCCGCTGCGCGCCCGGCGGTGGGCGTGGCTGACCGACGCCGCGATGGTGGTGGCGCTGGCCGCCACGAACTCGGCACTGGTCACCCTCAGCCGCGAAACGCCCGAGATGTCGGCCGTGTGGGTCCACGGCGCCGTCGGCCACGCCGCCGGCGCCGCGCTGGCGCTGACCCTGCTCGCGCGCCGCTACCTGCCCTTCACCGTGCTGATCGTGCTCACGGTCAGCGGGCTGGCCGGGGACGTCGCCGGTGTGCTGGTCTGGGGTGCGGCGAGCCTGGGCATCGCGGCGGCGGCCTACTCGGTGGGCCGCTACCTGACGCTGGTGCGCTCGCTGGCCGGGGTGGGCGCGGGAGTGGTGGTCAACGTCGCGACCACCGTGCTGAGCCCGGCCACCGGGTCCGCCGAGAGCGGCGAGCCGTGGTGGATCAACCAGGCGTTCTATCTGGGCTGGATCCTGGCCTCGTGGTGGGTGGGCCGACTGGTGCGGATGCGGTCGTTCCACATGGTGGAACTCGCCGCCCGCGCCGAGCGGCTGGAGCGCGCCCGCGACGCCCACACGCGCGCGGTGCTGGCCGAGGAGCGCACGCGCATCGCCCGCGAGCTGCACGACGTGGTGGCCCACCATGTGAGCGTGATGACCGTGCAGGCCACGGCCGGGCGCCGGGTGATCGAGCGCTCGCCGGAGCGGGCCCGCCAGACCCTGGTGGAGATCGAGGAGACCGGTCGCCAGGCGATGTCGGAGATGCGGCGGATTGTGGACGTGCTGCGCGAGCCCGACGGGGACGGCGGCGCCGACCGCGGTCCGCAGCCGGGCCTGGGCGGGATCGGCGAGCTGGTGCGCCAGATCAGCGACACCGGAATGCCGGTGGAGCTGGTGGCCGAGGGCGTCCCGGTGGAGCTCGCCCCGGGACTGGACCTGACCCTGTACCGCGTCGTGCAGGAGTCGCTGACCAACGTGCTCAAGCACGCGGGCCGCGACGCGCCCACGACCGTGTCGGTGCGCTACGGCACGCGGGCGGTCGACGTGTCCGTGGCCGACGAGGGCGGGAGCGCGCCCGGGACCGGCTCGCGGCCGCCGGCCTCCGACGAGCCCGGCCACGGCCTGGTGGGCATGCGCGAGCGGGTGGCGCTCTACGGCGGAGAGCTGGAGGCGGGACCGCGCGACGGCGGCGGGTTCGAGGTGCGCGCCCGCATCCCGCTGGCACGCCGCGGCTGACGGCGGCACCGCCCGCGCAGGGCCCGGACGCCGCGCCGGGCGGCGGCCGGGCGGCGGCCGAGCGGCGGCCGTACAGCGGCCGCTTCCGGCCGCGGTGGTCGGAGCGCACCCGGTGATCGCCGAGAATCGGCACATGGCCATCCGCGTCCTGCTCGTCGACGACCAACCGCTGCTGCGCACCGGGTTCCGGCTGATCCTGGAGTCCGAGCCGGAGATCTCGGTGGTGGGCGAGGCGGCCGACGGCCACGCCGCCCTCGCCGACACCCGCCGGCTGCTGCCCGACGTGGTGCTGATGGACATCCGGATGCCCGGCAAGGACGGCATCGACGCCACCCGCGAGATCCTCCGGTGGGCCCGCGGCAGCGGCCAGCAGGTGCGCGTGCTGGTCCTGACGACCTTCGACCTGGACGAGTACGTCGTCGAGGCGCTGCGCGCGGGCGCAAGCGGGTTCCTGCTCAAGGACGTGCCGCCGGACGAGCTCGCGGGCGCGATCCGGGTGGTGGCCGACGGCGCGGCGATCGTGGCGCCCACCGTCACCCGCCGGCTGCTCGACCGCTTCGCCGACAAGCTCCCCACCTCGCGCGAGCGCCCGGCGCCGCAGCTGGACCACCTCACCGAGCGCGAGCGGGAGGTGCTGCGGCTGCTGGCGCGCGGCCTGTCCAACGCCGAGATCGCGCGCCGCCTGGTGGTCAGCGACACCACGGTCAAGACCCACGTCGGCAACGTGCTGACCAAGCTCGGGCTGCGCGACCGGGTGCAGGCGGTGGTGCACGCCTACGAGACCGGCATCGTGCGCCCCGGCGAGGACGAGGACTGACAGTCCCGCCCCGGTGTCTCCGGCGGGCCCCGCCCGGTACCGCCCGCCTTGGCGGGGGCGAAGCGCGGCGCCGCAGCGCACCCTCCCCGGCCCACGGGCGGGGCTCTCGCGCGTGCGGCCGCGCCGCACCGCCCGGTCCCCGCGGTCGCGCCGCCGCCTCCGCCGGGCATGGCGGCGGTGATCGGGGTAGTGGTCGCGGTGCGGTCGTCATGGGCGGACCCGCTGCGCGCGGCGGCCGCCCGCAAGCGCCGCGCCGCACGGGCCCCGTCCTCAGGACGGAGGCGGTGACCTGGGATCATGGGCAGTGATCGACCTCACCGCCCAGCCGGGGTCCGCGCCGCCAACCGGCGCCCGAGATGCGGCGTCTCACCCCGTGGTCGCCCCTGCGGCCGCCGCTTTCGCGCACAGAGGAGGTATCGAGAACCGGTCATGGCCGAAGACCCCCAGCTCTCCGCATCGCCGAACGAGGACAATCTGCTCAGCCGGCTGCGGGATTGGCGCGCCGCCCGGGAGGCGGAGATGCACTCCGACCTCTTCGAGGAGGCCGTGGAGCTGCCCGACCCGCGCGCCCTCGACCTCGTGCTGCGCGTGGGCGAGCTGCTGCTGGCCAGCGGCGAGAGCACCGAGGTCGTCAGCGAGTCGATGCTGAGCCTGTCGGTCGCCTTCGAGCTGCCGCGCTCGGAGGTATCGGTCACCTTCACCGCGATCACGCTGTCGACGCACCCGGGCGGCGACCATCCGCCGATCACCGGGGAGCGGGTGGTGCGCCGGCGCACCCTGGACTACTTCCGCGTCAACGAGCTGCACGCCCTGGTCCAGGACGCGGCGCTGGGCGCGGTCGAGCTTGAGGGCGCCGTCGCGCGCCTGCGGGCGATCAAGCGCGCGCGTTCGCCCTACCCGAACTGGCTCATCGTGACCGGGTTCGGCCTGATCGCCTCCAGCGCCAGCCTCATGGTCGGCGGCCAGCTGGCCGTGGCGGCCGCGGCGTTCCTGGCGACGGTGCTGGGCGACCGCACCTCGGCGTTTTTGGCGCGGCGCGGGGTGGCCGAGTTCTACCAGATGACCGGGGCGACGATGGTGGCCTCCTCCATCGGTGTGGGGCTGCTGTGGGCCAGCGACAGCCTGGAGCTCGAACTGCAGGCCGGCGCGGTCATCACCGGCAACATCATGGCCCTGCTGCCGGGGCGGCCCCTGGTGGCCAGCCTGCAGGAGGGCATCAGCGGCAGCTACGTCTCGGGGTCCGCGCGGCTGCTGGAGGTCTTCCTCACCCTCGGCGCGATCATCACGGGTGTCGGCGCGGTGGCCTACACCGCCGTGCGCCTGGGCGTGGACGTGACCCTGGACGACCTGCCGACCCTGGGCACCGACCTGAGCCTGCCGGTGCTGATCGGCGCGGCCGGGATCGCCATGGCCTTCGCGGTCTCGCTGACCGTCCCGCCGCCGATGCTGCCGTGGATCGGGCTCATGGGCGTGATGATCTGGGTGATCTACGCGGGGGTGCGCGGGCTGCTGGACGCGCCGCCGATCATGGGCACCGCGGCCGGCGCCGTGGCCATCGGCGTGGTCGGCCACGCCCTGGCGCGCCGCACCCGGCGGCCGGTCCTGCCCTATGTCATTCCGGCGATCGCGCCGCTGCTTCCCGGCAGCATCCTCTACCGGGGCCTGCTGGAGATCACGCTCAGCCAGCCCGTCCAGGGCCTGCTGAGCCTGTCGGAGGCGGTGGCCATCGGCCTGGGCCTGGGTGCCGGAGTCAGCTTCGGCGGCGAGCTGATCCGCGCCTTCCAGCGCGGCGGGCTCGCCGGCGCCGGCCGCCGCAGCCGACCCGCCGCCCGCCGCAGCCGCGGAGCGGTGTAGCGGCGCCCCCGCCCCCGCCCGACGCGCGTGGGTCCGACCGGCGCACGTCACGGAAGCGCGCGGAAGCCGTCTTCCTTGGCCCGGACCAGCATGCCGACATTCGTCGAGGGAAGGTTGGTCGTGTGGAACCGGCCGAGTCGGTCGGCCCGGCGGCAGGCGTCCTCGACTCGCTCGGCGAAGTCCTCGAACCGGGTGCCGCGCCGACGCCGCCGGTCCCACTCGCCCTTCTGCCAGCCCGGCAGTACCTGCTGCAGCATCAGCGCCGCTTCGCCTGTTCTGCAGCACTTCTTCACATCCTCGGCCTTCCGGTGATGCAGCAGGAGCCACACCTCGAAATCAGGATGAGAAACCGCGATACAGACGGACACATCTTTGGCTGTCCGATTGAAGTCCTGCGCACATTCTTCGGCCGGAGTGACATCCTCTCCTTCGGTGTCGAACACGGCCCAGACCTGGTGGAATCCGTCGGCTGCGCACCGGGTCGCCTCTTTGACTATACGAAGGGCGTCTGTCGATTTCGCCTGCCGTACCTCGAGCCGAAAACCAGAATAGCGCTCCCGCAGGCCTTTGAGGTACGCGACCTCGGTTTCGCCTTCGCAGAGAACGAGAACGGCCTTACGTTCCTTTGGACCTGCCGGGCGCCTTCCGCCGGTACGGCGCTGAGGAGTCATCGGGGATGGGATCCTCCCTAGCCGCCAGTGCGGCGGAAAACAAGTCGTCGTCAACGAAAGGGACGGCGCCGTAGCGGCCGGCGAGGTACTTCCGGGCGCGGGCACCCTCGTCAGCGACCTCGTAACCGGACAGAGGATACAACTCGGTCGCACCCTCCGGACTCTTTTCCGAGAACCAGATCTGATCCCGCGCGAGAACCTCCCCACCGCGAATCCTACCCAAAAGGGCGGCGTCGTGGCTGGTGAAGATCAACTGGGCGCCGCGAGGATTGGTTTGGGGGTCCCGAAACAGCTCGATCAAGCGTGCGGAAAGATGAGTGTGCAAGCTGGCGTCCAACTCGTCCACTACCATGGTGCGCCCGCGATCGAGCACGGAGAAGGCGCGCAGGCCCAGATCCATCAACGCCTGCGTCCCTTCAGACTGGTCCTCCAGGCCGAGGACGTGCTCGTGCCCCGACGCCCGGTGACGAAACACCCACCTGACGAACTCCTGCTCCCGGCCATCCCGCATCTCCCGTGAGAAGGATTCCGTTTGGATGTCCTCGATGCCGGTGTCGGCCGCCACAAGAAGCTTACTGAGGCGCTTCTCGGTAATTCGGTCGCAATGCCCCGGAACCTCCACCCTTCTCCTGGGAAGCCCGAAAGTACGCTGCCTGATCACCAAACCGGTGGTGAACCACCGCGAGACTGCGCGGAGTGAACGCATCTCCGTTGAATCGAACGACTTCGGCTGCAACTTCGCGAAGACCTCCATGAGGAGGACGTTCGACTCAATCTCGATCACGTCGGAAACGGGGAACAACCCGCCCTCGGGTTCGTTCGACAGTTCATCCCCGTCCCGCTCGAACACCACCTCTTCACGCCCGTCGGCGGTGTAGCGGAACAGCCACTCCGCAACGACGGCGGTGTCATCGATGACGAAGCCGTAGGTGTGCCGCTCGCCGTCGTCGAGCAGGTCGACCACGTATGTCGAGGGACGACCGGGCGAGTCGTGGTCCAAGCGGAACGGCGAGCGCTCGATGCCTTCCGCGGGTTCTTCCTCGCGACCTCGCCGCGGATAACCGCGCACCTGGAGCACCATGAACCGCAATGCGTCGACGATGTTGCTCTTGCCCGACGCGTTGGCGCCGAAGATACCGGCCACGCGCAGCGGTTCCACACTCTCCGGCGCGGGCGGTTCCTCGCCCTGCCGGCCTTCGGGGGTCAGCAGAAGCTGCTGTTCGTCGCGCAACGACCGGTGGTTCGTTACGCGGAAACTGAGCAGCATCCCGGAATCCCCTCGTAGCGGTCGGTCACGAGTACGCCACTCCCATCGCAGCGCGGTCTCCACCTTAGAACAGACCGCCTGTCCCCTCAGGGAGATCACGCAACGTGCGCCCGTCTCGGTTCGCCGCGCGGCGCAGCCGCGGAGCGGTGCAGCCGCGGAGCGGTGCAGCAACCGCGCCCCCTCCCGACGCGCGGGCTCCGGCGGCCTAGAGTTCGGGGGATGGACTACGCAGCGGGCGCAGGCACCGGGGCGCGGCCGCAGGCGGGCGGAGCCGGCGGGCCGGGGCCGCCCGGTTTGCAGGAGTGGCCCTGCGGCGCGGACGAGGCGCGGGCGCTGCAGGAGCGTTCGGCGCCGCTGGTGCGCCGGGAGGCGATCGACGCCGGCGCCGTCTCACTGGTCGCGGGGCTGGACGTGGCCTACTCGGCCGACGACGACCGGCTCGCCGCCGCCGCTGTCGTGCTGGCCGCTCCGGAGTGGGAGGTGGTCGACTCCGCTACCGCCGTGTCGCGGCCGCGCTTTCCCTACGTGCCCGGCCTGTTCGCGTTCCGCGAGGCGCCCGCGCTGCTGGAGGCCGTCGCGCAGCTGGGCACGCGGCCCGACGTGCTCGTCTGCGACGGATTCGGGCTGGCGCACCCGCGCCGGTTCGGGCTCGCCTGCCACGTGGGCGTCGCGCTGGACCGCCCGGTGCTGGGCGTGGGCAAGACGCCGTTCGTCGGCCGCGCCGAGGAGCCCGGACCCGAGCGCGGAGCCTGGTCGCCGCTGGTCGACGGCGGCGAGGTCGTCGGCCGCTGCCTGCGCACCCGGACGGGTGTGAAACCGGTCTACGTATCGGTCGGCCACCGCGTCGACCTCGCCTCGGCCGCCGCGCTGACGCTGCGCCTGGCGCCCCGCTTCCGGCTGCCCGAGCCCGTGCGGCAGGCGGACCGGCTGTGCCGCGACCGCCTGGCGGGGGTCTGACCTCCGGCGCCCCGCGCGCACGGACGACCGGCGGATGCCCTCGGCACTCGACACGCGGCGGGTCCCCTTTATCCGACATGCCGGGACCACTGCGTGGCCGGATCCGGCCAATAAGCCGCGACACCAGATCGAACGGCCGACTCGCGGCGTCGAATACGCACAAAACCAGTTGCACTGTGACTCGCGCCACTAGGCTTCTGGTGCCATCAGTTGAGAAGACCGGAGGCGCACAATGTGCCCGCACCGACCCGCATGCCCGTCCTCCGACGACGTCGCCCGCGAAGCGGCCCGCGTCGTCGCCAGTCACCCGGAGCAGGGCTGGAGCCTGCTCTGCAACGGCGTCGTGATCTTCGAGGACACCGGCGAGCTGCTGCCCAACGGCCGCGTCGTCGCCCCGCACCGCCCGACCGACGTCCGGGCCGTCGCCTGAGGCCGGACCCGACACGCACCGAGCCGTCCGATCCGGCCGACCGAGCGGGGACCGCCGTCCGTCCCCGCGACCCGGCCCGGCGCAGGCCGCCGGTCCGGATGCTCAGCCCAGCCGTTCAGCGAGCCAGTCGACGACGGCAGTGGCCACCGCACCGGTGTCCTTGGCCAGATCGTGGCGCTCGCCGGCACGCACCACCAGCGACGCGGCGTCGGCCGCGTCGGGAACGCCGAAGGGGTCGCGGTCCCCGTTGACCACCAGGGTCGGCACCCCCGCCCCGCGCAGCTCCGGGGCGCGCGAGCGCTCCGGCTTGCCCGGCGGATGCAGGGGGAACGCCAGCGCTACCACCGCCGCCGCGCCCAGCTCCGCGGCGGTGCGGCACGCGACCCGGGCGCCGTTGCTGCGTCCGGCCGGCACGAGCGGAAGCCCGGCCAGCCGCGCGTCCGCGCACACCGCCCGGACCGCGGAGATCCACGCCTCGTCCTGGGGACCGGTGGCCGAGCCGGGCATCGTGCGACCGGCCACCCGGTAGGCCTGCGTGATGCGCGCCACGGCTCCGCCCGCCTTCAGCACCGCGTCGCACACCGCGGTGATGTCGGGCGCGTCGACACCGCCTCCCGCGCCGTGCGTGATGGCCAGCAGATAGCGCGGCGGCCCGCCGGTCGGCACATCGATGTCGGCGAGCGCAGGCCCACGGGGCGTGTCGAGCTCCATGGCTCCAAGCTTAGGCGTGTCCGCCCGATCACCGTTCTACCGCGCGCCCGCCGGACCGCGGCGCCGGGCGGGCCGCCCGCTCGTCAGGCGGGCGGCGCGGACGCCCGCCCCGCGCCCATCTTGCGCCCCACCGGACCCGCGGAGCCCGCGCGGCGCCGCGCGCTGCACCCGCCCCGCGGGAGCGACACGGGACACGCCCGGAGACCCCCCGCACCCCCACCACCGATGCACCCCCGCCACAGCCGCCCGACCCCGACCCCGACCACCCGCGACGGCCGCACGTCACTCCCCCGCATCGGGCCACCCTTCCGGCAGCACCGGCTCACGGGAGCCCGCGGCGAGCCGGAGGCGCTCGCGGAAGTCGTCGTGCAGGGCCCGGCCCCAGACGTACTGGCCGGGTGTGCGCACCGCCTCCTCCAGCGCGCGGCGCAGCGCGGCGGCGTTGTTCTCGCCCTGGGCCAGCGGCAGGGCGAGGTGGGTGTACATCCGGTTCAGCGCGACGAACAGCTCGCCGGTCAGCATCGGCGCGCTGTGCTGGGCCGCGGCCGCCTCGACGTAGGGGTCCCACCAGACCTCGTCCTCACGGGCCTGCCCGTCCTCCTGCTCGGCGGTCTCCGGGTCGGGCGCCAGGAAGCCGCGGCGCAGGCGGGCGCGGACCTCGTCGGCGGTGGCGGGATCGCGGTGGGCCAGGCCGTCGGCCCACACGCGCTCGGCGGCCTCGCCGTCGCCGCGCACCGCGAGCAGCCGGGCCAGCAGTTCGACGGCGCCGCCCGCGACCTCGGGGGCCACCGCCCCCTCGGGCGCCGCGCCCGGCGCCTCCGGCGCGGGGCCCGCGCCCTCGCGCGGTTCTCCGCCGCGCGCGCCGGCCTCGGTTACGACGGCCGCGAACGCGCCGATCGCGTACTCCACGTGCACGGCGCCCAGCAGCAGCCGCAGTCCGGTGTGCTCGCCCAGCTCCAGGCCCCGGTGGACGACGTCGGCGGCGGCGTCGGTCAGGCCCCGGGCCAGCAGCCGCGCCGCGTAGTCGTGCGCCGCCTCGGGCACGATCTCGGCTGAGTCGCTGCTCAGCACCTGGTCCCAGTGCGCCTCGGCGGTTTCGGTGTCGCCGCGGTCCTCGGCCAGGCGCGCGAGTCCGTAGTGGGCGGCCGGCCGGTAGCGGTTGTTGCCCGAGTCGAGGACGTCGCGCCAGGCGGCGCGCGCCTGTTCGGCGTCGCCCTCGGCCTCGAAGGACAGGGCCAGGTGGTAGGCGGCGCGCGGGGCGAACTCGGGGTGGCCGGTGCCGATGGCGGTGCGCGCGGCCGACCGCGACGCCGCCACCTCGCCCATGTCGTGGCGGACGACGGCCAGCCCGAGGGCGGCCAGCGGCAGATAGCGCTGCGCACCGCCCTCGACCACGCGTTCGTAGACCTGGGCGGCGCGGTTGAGGTGTCCGTTCTCGGCGAGGTCGCGCGCCTGGTCGCACAGGCTCTTGGACTCGGACTCGTCTCCGGCGGCGTCGTGGGTGGAGGATCCGGCGGACGCTGTCATCTGGCGCTGCTTTCCACACGGGGGGCGGTTCGGGCGGCGCGGGGCCGACCCGGCGGTTCCACTGGGAGGTTAGCCCGTCGGCGCGGACACGATGACGAGGCGTGGCCGCACCGCCCGGAATCGGCGGGGCGCCCCCCGGTACCGGTACCGCGGCGATACCCGGCACCGATACCGCGGCGGTAGGCGGCGGTATCCGGCGACCGCAACCGCCACCTTTACATCGTAGATTTATCTCTTTCCCGACGAGTCCGGCGCACACGGCGAGCGGCCGCCGTCCCCGCGCTCGTACTCCGCGGGTCCGGCGGCCGCCGCTCGCCCTCGGACCGCTCCCCCGCCCCCCGGGGGGCGGGGCCGGCCGCTAGACCTCGAACGCCTCCGGCGGCGGGCAGGCGCAGACGAGGTTGCGGTCCCCGTAGGCCTGGTCGATCCGCCCGACCGGGGACCAGTACTTGTCGAACCGCAGCCGCTGCACCGGGAAGGCGCCCTCGTGCCGCGAGTAGGGGTGGCGCCACTCGTCGGCGGTGAGCGCCTCGGCCGTGTGCGGCGCGTTGCGCAGCGGGTTGTCGTCGGCCGGGTAGGCGCCCTCGGCGACCCGGTCGATCTCGCCGCGGATGGCGATCATGGCGTCGACGAAACGGTCCAGCTCCTCCAGGTCCTCACTCTCGGTCGGCTCGACCATCAGCGTCCCCGCCACGGGGAAGGACATCGTGGGCGCGTGGAACCCGTAGTCGATCAGCCGCTTGGCGACGTCCTCGTTGCTGATGCCGGTCCGCTTCTGCAGGCCGCGGATGTCGATGATGCACTCGTGGGCGACCAGGCCGCCCCGGCCGGTGTAGAGCACCGGGTAGTAGGGCTCCAGCCGCTTGGCGACGTAGTTGGCGCCGAGCACCGCGGCCTCGGTGGCCGCGCGCAGCCCCTCCTCGCCCATCATCCTGATGTAGGCCCAGGAGATCTGCAGGATCCCGGCCGACCCGAACGGCGCCGACGACACCGGGCCCACCCCGGTGTAGGGCCCGGCCTCGGGCTGGCTGGGGTGGTTGGGCAGGTAGGCGGCCAGGTGGGAGCGCGCCGCCACCGGGCCGACACCCGGACCGCCGCCGCCGTGCGGGATGCAGAAGGTCTTGTGCAGGTTCAGGTGGCTGACGTCGGCGCCGAACCGCCCGGGCTTGGCCCAGCCCAGCAGCGCGTTCAGGTTGGCACCGTCGACGTAGACCTGGCCGCCCGCCTCATGCACCAGGTCGCACACCTCGGTGATGGTGTCCTCGTAGACGCCGTGCGTGGAGGGGTAGGTGACCATGATGGCGGCCAGGTCGCCGGCGTGCTCGGCGGTCTTGGCGCGCAGGTCGTCCATGTCGATGTTGCCGCCGTCGTCGCAGGCCACGACCTTGACCCGCATGCCGGCCATGGTCGCGCTGGCGGCGTTGGTGCCGTGCGCCGAGCTGGGGATCAGGCACACGTCGCGCCCCCGCTCGCCGCGCCCGCGGTGGTAGCCGCGGATGGCCAGCAGCCCGGCCAGCTCGCCCTGGGAACCGGCGTTGGGCTGCAGCGACACCGCGTCGTAGCCGGTGATCTCGGCGAGCCACCGCTCCAGGTCGCGCACGATGCGCACGGTCCCGGCGGCCTGCTCCAGCGGCGCGAAGGGGTGCAGCGACGCGAACTCCGGCCAGGTCACCGACTCCATCTCGGCCGTGGCGTTGAGCTTCATCGTGCACGAGCCCAGCGGGATCATGCTGCGGTCCAGCGCCAGGTCCTTGTCGGCGAGGCGGCGCATGTAGCGCAGCAGCGAGGTCTCGCTGCGGTGGGCGGAGAAGACCGGGTGGGTCAGGTAGTCCACCCCTCGGCGCAGCTCCTCCGGCAGGGCCGCGCGCCGGTCGGCGCCGGCGGTCCGGCCGGGGACGCTCTTGCCGAAACCGGTGAACGCCGCCACCACGGCCTCGATGTCGGCGGTGGTGGTGTTCTCGTCGCAGCTGACGCCCACGGTGTCGGAGCCGGCGGCCAGCAGGTTGACGCCGCGCTCGGCGGCCGCCTCGACGACCGATCCCGCCGCCCCGGGCACGCGCACCCGCAGCGTGTCGAAGAACCGCTCGCCGACGACCTGGAACCCGGCCGCGCGCAGCCGCTCGGCGAGGTCGGCGGCGTGGCCGTGCACCCGCTCGGCGATCGCCCGCAGCCCGTGGGGCCCGTGGTAGACCGCGTACATGCCGGCCATCACCGCCAGCAGGACCTGGGCGGTGCAGATGTTGCTGGTGGCCTTCTCGCGGCGGATGTGCTGCTCGCGGGTCTGCAGCGCCAGCCGGTAGGCGGGCTTGCCCGCGTTGTCGACCGAGACGCCCACCAGGCGCCCGGGCAGCTGGCGCTGGAGCCCCTCGCGCAGCGACATGTAGCCGGCGTGCGGGCCGCCGAAGCCCATCGGGACCCCGAAGCGCTGGGTGGAGCCCACCGCGATGTCGGCGCCCATCTCACCCGGGCTGCGCAGCATCGTCAGCGCGAGGATGTCGGCGGCCACCACCGCCAGCGCGCCGCGCTCGTGCGCCTCGGCGATGACCGGGCGCGGGTCGCGCACCGCTCCGCTGCCGGCCGGGTACTGCACCAGCACGCCGAAGGCGTCGGTGTCGGGCAGCCCCTGCGACAGGTCGGCCACCACCACGTCGATGCCCAGCGGCTCGGCGCGGGTGCGCAGCACCGACAGGGTCTGCGGGAACACGTCGGAGTCGACGACGAAGACGTCGCTGCTGCCGCGGGTGGCGCGGCGGGCGAGGGTCATCGACTCGGCCGCGGCCGTGGCCTCGTCCAGCAGCGAGGCGCCCGAGACCGCCAGCCCGGTCAGGTCCGAGACCATCGTCTGGAAGTTCAGCAGCGCCTCCAGGCGCCCCTGGGAGATCTCCGGCTGGTAGGGGGTGTAGGCCGTGTACCAGGCCGGGTTCTCCATGATGTTGCGCAGGATGACGGGCGGGGTGGTGGTGTCGTAGTAGCCCTGACCGATCATCGAGGTCAGCACCCGGTTGCGGTCGGCCAGTGCGCGCAGCTCCGCCAGCGCCTCGGACTCGCCGGCCGCGGCGGGCAGCTCCAGCGGCGCCGGCTGCCCGGGGCGGGCGAGGATGCGCTCGGGCAGCGCCGCGGTCATCAGGTCGTCGGTGCTGCCGTAGCCGACCGCCTTGAGCATCTGCGCGAGCTCGGCGGAGTCGGGGCCGATGTGCCGGTCGGCGAAGTCGCGGGCCGCCGCGGCGCCGGCGTCCGGCCCTCGTTCACGGGTTGGCTGCTCCGTCATGGAGACCTCCTGGTCGCTGTGCCGCTTTCGCGGCTGCTCCTGTCTGGTCTCCCCCTCTGTCGCTCACGGCCCGCCAGGGCCGAGGCGCAGGCACGTCTCGCCTACCGCTCCAGAGTGGCCTCCTCCACGCGGTCCTTGGTGCCTGAGAGGTTACTGGGGAGTTTTGCCCCGTCGGCGCCCCGCTGTGGGGTCTCTCCCGCGTGGTATCGACGGCCGGATCGTGGTGTCGACTGCGTTGTTCGGTTGTGGGTCGTCCATTATGTACGGCCCTGATGGACCACAGGGCGGCGGGGGCGTACTGCCCGCCTTCGCGGTCGCGCGCGTGTCAGGCCCGCCGCACAGCCGACGTTACTGGATCCGGGCGCATTCGTGGAGTGCACGCGGGTAGGCGCGCATCACACCCGCGCCGCCGCCCGCGGACCGGGCGGCCGGCGCCGGCGAGCGCGGACGGGGAGGCCGGCGCGGCCGGCGGAGTCCGCGGGAGGCCGGAGGTCAGCCGGTCTTGCGCTCGCGGCGGCGCCGCGCCAACTCGTCGGCGGGCCGCGCCTGCGGGCTCAGCGACCCGCCAAGCTCCTCGCCGGGAACCTCGTCGAGAGCGCCCTCGAGCTCGCGCCACACGCGCCCCAGGGCGATCCCGAACACGCCCTGCCCGCCCTGCATCAGGTCGACGACCTCGTCGGGCGACGTGCACTCGTAGACGCTGACGCCGTCGCTCATCAAGGTGACCTGGGCGAGGTCGGCGGTACCGCGGTAGCGCAGGTGGTCCACCGCCGGGCGGATCTGCTGCAGGGAGATGCCGGTGTCGAGCAGCCGCTTGACGACCTTGAGCAGCAGGACGTCGCGGGAGTCGTACAGCGGGGGCCTACCGCCCTCCTGCTGCACGGTGGGGCCGACCAGGCCGGTGCGGGCCCAGTAGTCGAGTTGCCGATAGGTGATTCCGGCGGCCGCACATGCCGTGGGGCCGCGATAACCGACGTCCATAGGCAGCGCCACCACGTCCTCTTCGCACAGCAGGCCCTGCTCCCCAGCTCGCCGTATCGCTGTATGCCTGAGAGCGGAGGTTTGCTGCTCACCGCTAGTAACCGCCACGCCGAACCTCCGGCTCCTCGGCCCACGGCGGTTTGACAGGGGGCATGAAGGGTGCGCCGCGGGTTCCTTCGACATTGAAGGTAAGCCGGTCGCACGGACAGCGTCAACGACACCCATCGGCGCGTCGCGGAACCTGTTTCGCCGCCGCCGAGCACCGCCGCCGTCCATTTGCAAGCATAACCGAAGGACGGCTCGCGGGCGGCTTTCCCGCCTTCCTGACCTGCACCGGAACCGGAGCACCGGACCGGGCGGCGACCCGGGTGCCGCGCCGGCGCCCGCGGGGCGCGTCCACATACCCGCGACACGCCGTCGCCGAAACCGTCGCGTCCAGGCGGATCCGGCCGCCGCGGCCGCCGCCACCGCGACCGGGCCGCCCGGTTCGCACGGTTCCCCCACCCGCGTGCGGCGCCCCGACGCGCGCGGGCCGCTGCGGCCCGCTGCCCGAGCGGCCCTCGCACCGGGGCCCTCGCCGGCCCGGGTGCCCGCGCGAGGGGGGACACCGCGTCTGGTATCTCTGGTGGCTGCCACAACGGGCGGCCGCCGGCCGCCGCGTTCCATCCGTCTCCCCGGAAGGGGCAGCAGGTGAACCGGCCTACCACGAACTGGGCGGGCAACATCGGCTTCGCCGCCGAGCGCCTCCACCACCCCTCCACCGTCGCCGAGGTGCAGGCCGCCGTCGCCCGCGCCGAGCGGGCACGGGCCCTGGGCAGCGGGCACTCCTTCAACGCCGTCGCCGACACCCCCGGCGACCTCGTCTCGCTCGCCCGCCTGCCGCGCACGATGGAGCTGGACACCGCGGCCGGAACCGTCCAGGTGGGCGCGGGCGTGCGCTACGCCGAGCTGGCGCAGTGGCTCCAGGAGCGCGGCCGCGCCCTGCACAACCTGGGATCACTCCCCCACATCTCGGTGGCCGGGTCGGTCGCCACCGCCACCCACGGCTCCGGCGACGCCAACGGCAACCTCGCCACCGCGGTGGAGGCGCTGGAGCTGGTGACCGCCGAGGGCGACCTGGTGAGCCTGAGCCGGGCCGAGAACGGCGCCGAGTTCGACGGCGCGGTCGTGGCGCTCGGCGCGCTCGGGATCGTGACCGCGATGACGCTGCGCACCGAACCGGACTTCGACGTCGCCCAGAGCGTCTACGAAGGCCTGCCGCTGGAGGCGCTGGACGAGGACTTCGACGCGATCACCGGCGCCGCCTACAGCGTCAGCCTGTTCACCCGCTGGCGCGACCCGGTGGTCGACCAGGTGTGGCTCAAGCACCGGGTGGGCGGCGGCCCGCCCGCCGGCGGCGCCGACGGCTTCTTCGGAGCGCGGCCGGCGGACGGGCCCCGCCACCCCGTGCCGGAGATGTCGGCCGAGCACTCCACCCGGCAGCTGGGCGTGGCGGGCCCCTGGTCGGAGCGGCTGCCGCACTTCCGCCCCGGATCGCCGCCCAGCAGCGCAGGCGAGGAGCTCCAGGCGGAGTACCTGCTGCCGCGCGGCGCGGCCGTCGCGGCGCTGCGGGCGCTGGAGCCGCTGCGCGAGCGCATCGCCCCCGTCCTGCAGGTCCACGAGATCCGCACGATCGCCGCCGACGGGCTGTGGCTGAGCCCGAGCCACCGCCAGGACACCGTCGGCTTCCACTTCACCCTGGTCCCCGACACCGCCGCGGTGCTGCCGGTGCTGGAGCTCATCGAGGAGCGGCTGGACCCCTTCGGCGCCGTGCCGCACTGGGGCAAGCTGTTCACCGCGCCGGCCGGGTCGCTGCGCGGGCGCTACAGCAGGATGCGCGACTTCGCGGCGCTGGCCCGCCGGTTCGACCCGCGCGGCAAGTTCGCCAACGCGTTCCTGCGCGAGCACGTCCTCGGCGGCTGACGCCGCCCCGCTGTCCTACAGCCGCTCGATGGCCCGGCGGGGCGAGCGGGCGTGGCGGGCCATGTCGCGCCAGGGCTCGGCCCCCGAGCGCTCGGGGAGGGTGCGCACCGTCCAGTGCCGGGCCGTGTCCACGCGCTCCAGCTCGTCCCAGGACAGCGGGGCCGCCACCGGCGCTCCGGGCAGCGCGCGCACCGAGTACGGCGCCACCGCCAGCTGGGCGTAGCCGTTGCGCAGGTAGTCCAGGAACAGCCGGTCGCCGCGGCTGCGCTTGCGGAACCGCGTGGTCAGCTCGTCGGGGCGGCGGCGCGCGACCAGTTCGGCGATGACGTGGGCGAAGTCGCGGGCCTGGCCGGCGTCGATCTCGGGGCGGATGGGCGCGACCACGTGCATGCCGCGCGAGCCGGTGGTCATCACGAACGCGGCCAGGCCCAGGCTTTCCAGCACCTCGCGGACGTCGTAGGCCGCGCGGCGCACCTGCGCGAAGTCGTCGCCGGGCGGGTCGAGGTCGATGACGAGCCGGTCGGGGCGGCGCAGGTCGCCGACCCTGGTCAGCCACGGGTGCAGGGTGATGGCGGCCTGGTCGGCCAGCCATACCAGGGTGGCGGCGTCGTCGCAGACCAGCATCTCGTTCCCGGCGCGGCCGTCGTCCTTGGCCACGTGCACCGACCCGGCCCACGGGGGCGCGTAGGAGGGGCGGTTCTTGACGTAGAAGCCGCCCTCGGGGTCGGCGATGCCGTGCGGGTAGCGCTGCACGGCCAGCGGGCGCCCCCGCAGGTGGCGCAGCATCGGCCCGGCGACCGCGCGGTAGTACTCGGCCAGCTCGCGCTTGGTGACCCCGCCCGGCTCGAACAGCTCCTTGCCGGGCCGGCTGATGCGGACCCGGTGGGCGCCCACCCGCCATGTCAGCGCTTCCGTGTCCAACCGTGCCCTCCCCCGCCCGCGCCGGCGTGTTCGCGTGCGTCTTTACCCGCGGCCTGCGGCGTTTTACCTGGTAACGGGCAGTATGAGAGGTAAGCCCGAGCGGAAGGAGGCGCCCGATGGCCTCTCCGGTGTGGAAGGGAACACTGTCCTTCGGTCTGGTGAGCCTGCCGGTGCGGCTGTTCAGCGCGCGCGAGCGCCACGGCACCCGGTTCCACCAGTTCCAGCGCGACACCTCCGACCGCATCCGGTACCGGAGGGTCAACGAGCGCACCGGCAAGGAGGTGGACTCCGCCGAGATCGTGCGCGGCACCAAGGCCGACGCCTCCTCGGGCGCCGACGAGTACGTCATCGTCGAGCCCCGGGAGATGGAGGAGATCGCGCCCGGCCGGTCCAGCTCTCTGGAGATCACCGCGTTCGTGCCGGCCGACGACGTCGAGGCGCTGTGGTACGACTCCGCCTACTACGTCGCCCCCGAGTCCAAGGGGTCGGCCAAGCCCTACCGGCTGCTGTGCCGGGCCCTGGAGCACTCGGGCCGACTCGGGCTGACCACGCTGGTGATGCGCGAGCGCCAGCACCTGGCGGTGGTGGGACCCCAGCAGGGCGTCCTCACGCTGAGCACGCTGTGGTGGGCCGACGAGGTCCGCGACCCGGAGGAGACGCTGCCCGCCATCCCCGAAACCGACCTGGGCGAGCGCGACCTGGACTTGGCCGAGCAGCTGATCGGCGCCATGGCCGAGGAGTGGCGGCCCGAGGCGTACACCGACGACTACCAGGAGCGCATCGACGAGCTGATCCGTGCCAAGAGCGCGGGCGAGCGGGTGCGCTACGCCGAGGAGGGGCCGCCGCCCGAGACCAACGTCGTGGAGCTGACCGAGGCGCTGCGCGCCAGCCTGCGCGGCGGCGAGGAGGAGTCCCCGGCCTCCCGGTCCGGCAAGGGCGGCCGGGGCGGAGCCCGGCGCGGCCGCTCCGCTGACGGCGGCGCCGGGAAGGGCGGCACCGCGAAGGACCGCGCCGGGACCGGCGGAAAGGGCGGGGCCCGTTCCCGCGGAGGCGGCGGCGCGGCGCCCGAGCCGCGCGAGGCGCCGCTCTCCGAGCTGTCCAAGCGCGAGCTGTCGCGGCTGGCCTCCGAGCTGGACGTCCCCGGCCGGTCGAAGATGGACCGCGCCGAGCTGGAGGAGGCCGTCGAGCGCGCCCGCTCGGGCGGATCGGCGCGCTCGGCCTCCTGACCCCGCGGGCGGTTGCGGCGCCCGGGGTGGTCGAGGAACTCCGCGCGTTCCTCGACCGGATCCGGCCGGGCCTGCGGCGGCGCCCATCTCAGCCCTCGATGGACAGGTCGGTGGGCACGTCGGCCGGCTCCAGGTCGGTGCGGGGGCGGACATAGCCCACCGCGTGGCGCCAGCGCCCGGAGGACTGCGCCGCGTCCGGGCAGATCTCCACCACGACCTCGGGCACCACCCGCGCGTAGTCGTGGGCCGAGCCCCACCGGGAGGGCAGCTTGGGCGGCCAGGGGTGGTCGCCGCCGGAGGGGCGCAGCAGCTTCGCCATCTCCCGGCGCTGCGCGGGGGCCAGCTCTTTGGTCCGCCCGACCACGCGCAGGGCGCCGGTCTGGGAGTCGCGGCGGCCCACGATCAGCTCCCGCGGGTCGCCGGCGCCGCCGATCACACCGCCGACGATCGCCTCGGTGGTGACACGCCGCTTGTACTTCAGCCAGTCGCGGCGCCCCGGCCGGTACCGGCCGCGCCCGTCCTTGGCGACCAGGCCCTCCACGCCCACCCGCCACATCTGGTCGAACCACTGCCGGGCGACGTCGACGGCGCCGGTCTGCCAGCCGAGCATGAGCGCCGGCTCGCCGACCCCGCGCATCAGCTCCTCCAGGCGGGCGCGCCGGTCGTCCAGCGGGCGCCCCGCCAGCTCGGCCCCGTCCTCGCGCAGAAGGTCGAAGACGATGAAGTGGCAGGGCTCGGTGCGCGCCAGCCGCTGCGCCTCCTGGGGACCGGAGTGGCCGCGGCGCTGCAGGCCGGAGAAGTCGAGGCGGCCCTCGGTCGACCAGCGCACGATCTCGCCGTCGACCGCGGTGCCCGGGGGCAGCGAGGCCTCGACCGCCGCGGCGACGTCGGGGAAAACGGCCTCCAGCCGCCTGCCGGAGCGCGAGGTGATGGACACGTCGCCGTCGCGCCGGACGATGGCGCGGTAGCCGTCCCACTTGGGCTCATAGCGCCAGTGCGGGCCCTCGGGCAGGACGTTCGCGGTGCGGGCGAGCATGGGTTCCACGCACCGAGACTGCCCGGGACGGGCGCCGCGCAGCCCGGCGCAGGTCCGATCATGGACCGATGTTGACCGCGCCTTGGCGGAGTGTTGCGGCGGGGACCGCCCGGGGAGGCCGGGCGAGGGGGATCAGGTGGTGCGGCCGAAGTCCTCCGGCGAGATCTGGTCGAGGAACTCGCGGAACTTCTCGACCTCGTCCTCCTGCTCGTCGGGGATGGGCACCCCGGCCTCCTCGATCACGTCCTCGTGGGCGTAGATGGGCGCGCCGGTGCGCAGCGCCAGCGCGATGGAGTCGGAGGGGCGGGCACTGACCTCGACCCCGTTGGAGAAGACCAGTTCGGCGTAGAAGATACCGTCGCTGAGCGCGGTGACGTTGACGGTGGTCAGGTCGGCGTCCAGCGCATCGAGGACGTCGCGGAAGAGGTCATGGGTGAGCGGGCGCGCGGGCATGACGCCCTGCTGGGCGAGCGCGATCGCGGTGGCCTCGACCGCGCCGATCCAGATCGGCAGGTAGCGTTCGCCGTCGGTCTCCTTGAGCAGGACGATCGGCTGGTTCGAGGGCATCTCGACCCGGACGCCGACAACCTCCATGTGCTTCACTGCGGCTCCGTCCCACGACTTGTCGTGCCGGAGGGGGCACCCGCCAGGGTGTGCTCTGCTCCGTCTTCTTCACGGTACACCGCCACACCGACAGGCGTCCGAGACAGGTCCGGGACCGCGGGGCGCCCGGACCGGGCTCCGATAACCTTCCCCGACGCCGCTTACAGGTGACATGACCGCGATGTCCCCGATCGCGCCATCGGTGGCGGTCTTCCCTACAAAGGCTCTCCGGTGGAGGGGAGGCGCAAACCTGCTCGGCGCGGCCGGAGGCGCAGGAGCCTCAGCGCCGTGGCTTGGTCAGCAGGACCAGGCGGAACTTGCCGATCTGGACTTCGTCGCCGCCGCCGAGCTCGGCCTCGTCGATGCGCTCGCGGTTGACGTAGGTGCCGTTCAGACTGCCGACGTCGCGGACGCCGAAACCGTTGCCGCGCCGGAAGAACTCCACATGGCGCCGGGAGACCGTGACGTCGTCGAGGAAGATGTCGCTGTTGGGGTGGCGCCCCACAGTGGTGACGTCGCTGTCCAGCAGGAAGCGGCTGCCGGCGTTGGGGCCGCGCTTGACGACGAGCAGCGCCGTGCCGGGGGGCAGGGCGTCGACGTTGGTGGGCTCGCCGGGAAGGTCCTCGCCCTCGGCCTCAGCCTCCAGCGCCTGGATGCCGGCGATGGAGATGGTGGAGGTGGTCTCACCGACGGAGTCGCGGCTGCCACCGGATCCGGGGGCGGAACCCTGCCCCGCCGTACGGATGGGGGAACCGCAGTTGGAGCAGAAACGGGCATCATCCGCAACGGCGTGACCGCACTGCGTGCAGTAAACGCTCGACATAGGTCGGCTCGGCCTCCTACCGCACGGGGCGGTGCTTGATTCGGCTGGTGGTCCTTTGCGCCTGGGTGGGCGGCGTACCGCGCACCCACTGGGAAAACGGGGTGGGCCGGTGCTGTGTTCCCCCGGCTCACCTCGGATTCTTACATGGTGTCATCCCCTGCCGTGCTCTGCTGTGCACACGATCGCGTCCCGCTAGCCGGCCCGGCGCAGCGCCGGAGGGCCGCCAGTGGGGAACACTCGACTCTAAACCATATCCACGGCGCACAGGAGGCGGTGCCGACCCGTCGGGGCCCTCCGGTGCACGGCCGGGTCCGGCCGTGCACCGGAGGGCCCTCGACTCGGCTCCGGCGGTCGCCGGGCTCAGCCTTCGGCCTGCTCGACCACCTGGGCCCACTCCTCCAGCAGCCGCTGGGCGGTGTCGGAGTCGGGCCCTTCGGCCCACAGATGGGTGACCGCCTCGGAGGTGTCGGGCAGGATCAGCACCCAGGAGCCGTCGGACTGGACCACCCGGACACCGTCGGTGGTGTCGACCTCGCGTCCTTCCGAGGCCTCGACCACGGCGCGCATGACGCTTCCCTTGACCGCCCACGGTGTGGGCACCGAGCGGCGCAGCAGGTGGGCCTGCGGGATGCGCCGGTCGATCTCGCTGAACGAGAGCCGGGTGCGCGCCACCAGGCCCAGCAGCCGCACGAACGCGGCGATGCCGTCGCTGGTGCGGGAGAACTCCGGCACCACGTAGCCGCCGCGGCCGTCGGCGGCGAAGACGATGTCGTCGGCCTGGGCCGCCTTGGCCAGCTCGTCGACGGCGGTGGGCGTCCACTGCACGTCGACGCCGTGGTAGCCCGCGACCTGCCCGGCCACGCGCGTGGTGGTGACCGGCAGCGCGACCCGGCCGCCGCCGCGCTCGGCGGCGATCAGGTCGAGGACCACCAGCAGGGCGCGCTCGTTGTCGACGACCTGGCCGTTCTCGTCGACCACCGACAGCCGCTCCGCCACGGGGTCGAACCGCACGCCGAAGTCGGCCCGCGACGACGAGACGAGCTCGCCCAGGTACTGCAGGTCGCGCATCTGCTTGGCGAGCGTGTCGGTGGGCGAGTCCTCGTCCAGCCGGTTGTTGACGGTGAGCACGTCGGCGCCGAGCCGGCCCAGCAGCGAGGGCAGGATCAGCGACCCGGTGCCCCCGGCGCAGTCGACGACCACCTTGAGGCCGGCCTCGCCGATGCCCGTGGTGTCGACGGTGCGCAGCAGGTCGTGGGCGTAGTTCTCCACGCCCCGCGACGGGAAGGACAGCTCCGCGATCTCGCCGGGGAAGGCGCGGCGGTACTCGGCGCGCGAGAACACCCGCTCCAGCTTGCGCTGCGCCCCCGGCGAGAGGTCGGCGCCGCGCTCGTCGAAGAACATGATGTCCACCGACTGCGGGTCGCCGGGCGAGGTCCGCAGGCTGATGCCGCCGGCCACCCCGCTCTGGGAGGTGTGGAAGCGCGCCACCGGCAGCGGCACCACCTCCAGGTCGCGCACGTCGATGGCGGACGCGGTCAGCGCGCTGATGACCGCGCGCTTGAGCGCGCGGGCCGCCCGGGAGACGTCGCGCGAGGTGGTGACCACCGATCCCTTCTTCAGCGTGGTGGCGAACGCGCTCGCCAGGCGCACGGCGAGCTCGGGGGTGATCTCGACGTTGATCAGGCCCGAGACTCCGCGCTGGCCGAACAGCGAGCGCTGGCCGCGGGACTCCCAGATCACGTTGGTGTTGACGACCGCGCCGGCCTCGATCGTCTTGAACGGGTAGACCTTGACGTCGTTGGAGAGGTAGGCCTCGGACTCGACGACGCACTCCTCGCCGACGATCGCCCCCTCCTCCACCCGGGCGCTGGACATGACGTCGGTGTTCTTGCCGATGACGCATCCGCGCAGGTTGGTGCTGGCGCCGATGTAGACGTTGTCGTGCACCACGGTGCGGTGCAGGAACGCCTCGGAGCGCACCACCACGTTGCTGCCGAGCACGCTGAACTCGCGCAGTTCGGCGCCGGCCTCGACCTTGGCGTAGTCGCCGATGTAGAGCGGGCCCTTGAGCACGGCCTCGGAGTCGACCTCGGCGCCCTCGGCCATCCACACGCCCGGCGATACCTCGAAGCCGTCGATCTCGACGTCGACCTTGCCGGAGAGGACGTCGGCCTGGGCGCGCAGGTAGCTCTCGTGGGTGCCGACGTCCTCCCAGTAGCCGTCGGCGATGTAGCCGTAGAGCGGCTCGCCGTCCTTGAGCAGCTTGGGGAACACGTCGCCCGACCAGTCGACGACCTCGCCCTCGGCGACCTCGTCGAGCACCTCGGGTTCCATGATGTAAATGCCGGTGTTGACGGTGTCGGAGAAGACCTGGCCCCAGGTCGGCTTCTCCAGGAACCGCTGCACGCGCCCCTGCTCGTCGACGATGATGATGCCGAACTCGAGCGGGTTCTCGACCCGCTTGAGCCCGATGGTGACCTTCGCTCCGTTCTCGCGGTGGTACCGCACCATGTCGCTCAGGTCGATGTCGGTCAGCGCGTCGCCGGAGATGACGATGAACGGCTCGCCGCGCAGGTGCTCCTCGGCGTTCTTGACGCTGCCGGCGGTGCCGAGCGGCACCTCCTCGGCAACGTAGTGCAGGTTCATGCCGAGTTCCTCGCCGTCGCCGAAGTAGTTGCGGATCAGCGTGGCCAGGAACTGGACGGTCACGACGGTGTCGTCGAAGCCGTGCCGCTTGAGCAGCCGCAGGACGTGCTCCATGATCGGCCGGTTGACGACGGGCAGGAGTGGCTTGGGCTGGTTGGCGGTCATCGGGCGGAGGCGGGTGCCCTCTCCTCCGGCCATGACTACGGCCTTCATCGGGGCCACCCCCAGACCCCGCGATGTGGACGGCCGGACGCCCTCGGGCGCGTTCTCATGGTGGGGATGTCGCTCCCTTCCTGTTGTTCGTGCCGCTGGGTGGTGGTCCGGGGCTTTGGGAACCGCCGCCGGGAGCCGTCTGGTCCGACGGCGCCGGCTCCGGGGCCCCGCGGCTGTCGTGGCCGGAAGTGGCCGCTACCCCGGGCAGGGCGTTCTCACCCGTGCCCGATGGATGGTCGGCCCGCCGGGCGTGCGCGATCAGGCGCCGCCCCTGCACCGCGTACAGCAGCCCGGCCCACCAGTAGATAGCCGTTCCCCAGATTGCGAACGCCCAACCCGCGACGCGCGCCACATCGCCGACGATTCCGGCGTATCCGGCTACGAAGAGCAACGGGAAGGAGTAGAGCAGGCAGAGGGTGGCCGCCTTGCCCGCGAAGTTCACCGGCAGCGTGCCGTAGCCGTAGTAGCGCATGACCGGCAGCGCCAGCACCATCAGCACGTCGCGCAGCACCAGCACCGCCATCAGCCACCACGGCACGATGCCGCGCATCACCAGCCCCAGCAGCGCGGCGAAGATGTAGAGGCGGTCGGCCATCGGGTCGAGCACCGCGCCCAGCCGGCTCATCTGGTTCCAGGCCCGAGCGATCTTGCCGTCGAGCCAGTCGGAGATCCCGGCGAAGGCCAGCACGCCCAGCGCCCACCAGTCGGCCTGGGGCACCAGCACCAGCCACAGGAACACGGGCACGCCCACGAGGCGCAGCATGCTCAGCAGGTTCGGCACGGTCCAGACCCGGTCGCCTGCGGTGCGCGCCGCTGCGCGCGGGCTCACTCGGCTCGCCACCCCACCTCCCAAGTGTCCGAATAGCGAGCTTACCCGGCACAGGCTCGGGTTATAGCGAGGAGGTCACAGCGGAAACGCGCGGTTACAACGGCGACAGGGCGAGCGTGCGCAGCCGGTCGGCGCCGGTGGGCTCCTCGTCGCGGAGTCGGCAGCGGCGGATTCCGTAGCGCCCGAAACGCGCCCGCACCGCCTCAACGACCGCGGCGTCGGGGGTTTCGGGCACCTGGTTGAGCACCACCGGGCCCAAGTGGAACCCGGCGGCCGACAGCTCGTCCGCGGCGCGCTCGGTCTCGGCCAGCACCATCCGCCGCGGCAGCAGCACCAGGTGCACCGCCGCTTCGCCGCGCAGCCGTTCGGCCGCGCGCTCCAGGCGCAGGCGGCGCGCGTGCAGCTTGTCCAGCAGCGGGTCGCGCTCGGGCTCGGCGGAGCCCCCGACCACGCCCGCGGCGAAGCGGTCGGCGTCGACGGCGCGCTCCCGCTGGCGCGCCAGGCCCTCCAGCCAGGGGGTGAGCAGCGTGGGCATGTGCAGCATGCGCAGCAGGTGGCCGGTCGGGGCGCTGTCGACGACCAGCCGGTCCCACTCCCCGGGCACCCGGTCCATCGCGTCGATGAGCAGGTCGTTCAGCGCGGACTCGGTCATGCCGGGTCCGGCGGCGGCGTGGTCGAGGTGACGCTGGACCGCCGGCATGATCTCGCGCGGCAGGGCCGCGTAGGCGTCGTCGGTGACCTGCTTGACGCGGCGGCGCACGGCGGCCTCGGCGTCGGGTTCGGCGGCCCACAGGTTCTCGGCGACCCGGCGCGGGCTCTCGCCGAGCCGGGTCTCCAGCGCGTCGCCGAGCGAGTGGGCGGGGTCGGTGGAGATCAGCAGGGTGCGCAGGCCCCGGTCGGCGAGGGCGAGCGCGGCGGAGGCGGCCATGGTCGTCTTGCCGACTCCGCCCTTGCCGCCGAAGAAGGCGATGGGCTCGGCGCCGACCACGCCGCCCGCCGGGGCCTCGCCGGCCTCGGCGCGGCCGGCCGGCCCCGCTTGCTCGTCGGCGGCCACGGCCGCATCCCCCCTGCCTGTCGCCGCCCGACGGGGGCTCAGCAGCACACCCCGGCGTCGCCGAAGGTCTCCCGGCCCATGCGCTGATGCCATTCGTGCAGGTCGGCGACCATGTACGGAATCAGGTCCAGCGTCTCATAGCCGGCGGGGTCCTCCACGCCCAGCGTCTGCAGCAGCAGCATGGCCCGCAGCGTGTCCTGCTGGGTGCGGGCCTCGCGGCGCAGTGCGTAGCGCCAGCGGGCGTCGAACCACTCCTGGTGGAACGCCTCGATCCGGCGCCACGCACTGCGCAGCCGCTCCCACCTCCCGGTCACGTCACTGGCTCTCGTCGGTGCCCGCGGTCTCGTCGGCCGACGCGGCCTCCGGCGCCCCGGTCCCGCGCTGGGCGAAGGCCCGGCGCAGGGCGATCGCCGCCTCGACGATCAGCCAGACCGCCAGCACGAAGATGGCCACGTCCAGCGGCGCCAGCAGGAACATCTGCATCGGGTCGCCCGAGGAGACGAAACCGATCAGGTTGATGACCAGCGCCCAGGTGGTCATGATCACCAGGAAGACCAGCGGCACCAGCACCGCGATCGGGTTGCGGCTCTTCTTGGTCACCCAGACCGCGATCACCGACAGCGCCAGTCCGGCGGTGAGCTGGTTGGTGGTGCCGAACAGCTGCCACAGGGTGCCGAAGGCGAAGTTGCCCGGTACCAGCGCCAGAGCCAGCGGGATCAGCACCGCCACCGAGGTGGCCGCCGTCAGGTTGCGGGCCAGCGGCCGGAACCCGCTGATCTCGGCGATCTCCTGGATGATGTAGCGCTGCAGCCGGACGCCGGTGTCCATGGAGGTCGCGGCGAAGCTGATCACGACGATCGCGGCGAAGACCGCGCCTACGGACAGCGGGACGCCGAGGTTGCCGGCGAACCCGGCCACACCGTTGACGAAGTTGCCCACCGCGCCGTCGGAGGCGGTCGCGAAGTCGACGTAGAGGGTGTCCCACTCGCCGGCGGTGGCGACCACGCCGGCCGTGCAGGCCAGGATCGAGCACAGCGCCAGCGCGCCTTCGCCGGAGGAGGCCAGGTAGCCCACATAGCGGGCGTCGGTCTCCTTGTCCAGCTGCTTGGAGGTGGTGCCCGAGGAGACCAGGCTGTGGAAGCCGGAGACGGCGCCGCAGGCGATGGTCACGAACAGCAGCGGGAACCAGGGCGGAGAGCCGGCGGGCACGTCGTTGACGACCGGGGCGACGATCCTGTCCCAGCCGACCACCACGCCCAGGAAGATGACCGCCAGCGCCAGCACCATCTGCAGCTGGTTCACGTAGTCGCGCGGCTGCAGGAGCATCCACACCGGCAGGCGCGAGGCGAAGAACGCGTAGACGAAGATCAGCAGCACCCACAGGGTCTGGGCCGACATGCCCAGCGCTCCGGCGAGCGGGTCCAGCGAGACCGGCACCGCCACGCCCAGCGGGATGAAGGCGTAGACGACGACCAGGCAGATGATCGAGGGGACCAGCGCCGCGGTCCGGCGGCGGTAGACGATCTGGCCCAGTCCGATGGCCAGCGGGATGGTGACCAGCACCGGCAGCACCGCGGCCGGGTTGCCGTCCAGCAGGATGCCGATGACCACCGCGAAGACCGCGTTGACCATGGTGAGCAGGAAGAACAGGATCAGCAGGAACAGCACGCGCGAGCGGGCGCTGATCACCTCGCCCGCCAGTGTTCCGATGCTCTTGGCCTTGTGGCGCACCGAGACCGCCAGCGCGCCGAAGTCGTGCACGCCGGCGGCGAAGACCGTGCCCGCCACCACCCAGAGCAGGGCCGGTCCCCAGCCCCAGAAGACCGCGACGGCCGGCCCCACGATCGGGGCGGCTCCGGCAACCGAGATGAAGTGGTGGCTGAAGACGATGTGCTTGTTGGTGGGGACGAAGTCGATACCGTCGCGGTAGGTGTGGGCCGGTGTCACGAACGCCGGGTCGAGCGCGTAGACGCGCTTGGCCAAGTACGCCGAGTAGTACCGGTAGCCCAGTGCGAATATCGCGAGGACCACGACCATGACTACGGCTGCTGGCATTGGCTGTCCTTAGGTCACACGTCTGCACACGCGGCCTGCACCCCTTCCGAGCCGCGCATCGGCCCGGCATCGGATGGAGCGGCCGATCGCCGAGGCGCCGCGGACCGGGACACAAACCATCGAAGATCGAATAAAGTCTCCAGAAATTAACACGTGTCTCCTCGCGTACAAAGGGCTGGCCTTGCTGAACATGGTCACGGTTTGGCGGCGATCGACGACCGCCGAGATGTGCTGGTCCGGGTCCGACGGCCCCGTCGGCATCCCGGTGGTGCCGCTCGTGTGGGACGACCTCCCGTGCGTGGCGCTGCCCATGGCCCACCTGGACGCGGTCGACACCATGACCTCGGGGCGGGCCGCCTTCGCCGTCACCGAGCAGGCGTCCGAGGACGCTTCGGGCGGGACCCTGGCCGCGGGACCGGTCGACATCCGCTTCGACCTCGACGGCAAGCGCTTCGCCGACCACCTGCTGGAGCAGGAGATCGTCAAGCACCCGCCGACGCGGCTGCGCGCCGACGGGCTGATGGCGCGGCGCGAGAACTGGTGGTGGATGCCGCGGGTGCTGATCACCCTGACGGCGCTGGAGCAGGAGCACGAGATCCCCGCTCGCAGGCGCGGCGAGGACGCGCTGCTGGTGCGCCCGGGCGCCGAGGGCGCGGCGCCGCGCGTGGACACGGTCACCGCGCGCGCCTGGCCCGAGGAGCCCGGCGGCGCGGTCGAGCTGTGGCGCCGCGACGGTGCGGCGCTGGAGGGCGCGGGGGAGCCGGCCTTCGCCTTCGCCCACCGCCACAGCCCCGACTTCGAGCGCTGGGAGCGCTGGTGGCGCACCGGCCGCACCGAGGGCGAGCACCTCGCGGTCACCGGCGGCACCGGAACCCCCGCCGAGACGCCCCTCCCCCCTTACAACCTGCCCCCTTACAACCTGCTCTCGCGCTACCGCAACCACCGCGACGTCGTCCGCGCCTGCCGCCAGGGCATCGCCAGGGCCGAGGCGCGCAGCGCGGGGCAGACCTGACCTGCCGGCGGCGGCCCGGCCCGACGGGCCCTCGCATGCGCGGTCGCGCCGATGACGGCGAAGACCGGAAGCGGCGCCGGGGCGGCGCCGGGGTCCGCTGCAGACGGGTGACACCCGGCCGCTGACCCGCGGTGCGGGCCGGCAGGCGGAAGACGGTTCGTCGTCCCGGTCCGGGCACGGCCGGTGGAACGCGGCGGACGGCACCGGTCGCGGCTCCCCGGCCGTGCGACGCGGGCCCCGCCTCGAACGAGCACCCGGAGTGCGACCGCGTCGACCCGTCGTGTCCGGATTCGGCCAGCTGCTGCGCGGCACCCGCGCAGCGCCCGGCCCTGCACTGGGAGGACTCCGGCCCCTCCCCCGCCCTCGGCACCGGCCGGGATTTGCGTTTCCGCAATACGGGACAAACTTCCGATTTCATCCGCGATGCGCGCTCTAAGGTAATACCCGGACTGCCCCGGAAAGGCGTGGCGAAAGGGTAAACGGGTGAATACGGAGATCCCCCCAGGCCTCGCGGACGGCATCGACCCCAGTGCGATCACGATCCCCCCGGTCAAGGTCGAGGACCTGGAAGAGGCGGCACGCGCCGTCAAAGGCGACGGCCAGGACGTCTCCGACATCGGCAACGACATCAAATCCGCCTGGGGCGGCCTGCAGGGCATCTACAGCGCGCCCGAGGACGAGACCCTCTTCTCCGCGATCGACCCCGTGGCCACCAAGGGCGACGAGGTCGGCGACGCGGCCAGGACCGCCGGCGACGCCCTGCTGGACTTCGCCGCCGATGTGCGGCCCATCCTGGAGCGCTGGCGCGCCCTCAAGCACGACGCCCAGGACATGCAGGACCACATCGACGCCGACGACGACTGGCGCTCCGACGAGGACAAGGTCGAGGAGTTCAACCAGCTCAACAACGACCTCATCAAGGTCCAGAACGACTTCATGGCCGCCGAGCGCGAATGCGCCAACAAGATCACCGCCCTGTTCGGCGGCACGACGTTCGTGGCCACCGACCCGGGATCCGAGCCGGACCCGGGAGAGGGCGAGCAGGCCTACGGCTACACCGAGGCCCACCAGGACGTGGCCACGCCGTGGGCCGTGCCCCAGGAGCACGATGCGCCGTGGTACGCCGACGTCGGCGCCGCCGTCGTCGACCTCACCTGGGGATCGGTCAAGGACACCCTGGCCCTGGCCGGACTGCACGACGGCCAGGGCGACTGGACCCTCGACCCCGCGACCATGTGGGGAAACGCCACCCAGACCTGGAGCGACACTTTCGCGGGCGCCGGCATGCTCGCCGGCTACGGCCCCGACGGCTTCAGCTGGTCGACGGCGGGCACCGCCTGGACCGAGGTCGCCCACTCCATGGTGCCCTGGAACGAGTGGGGAGACCGCCCCGGCTATGTGATCACCCAGAGTGTGGTGAACATCGGCAGCATCGTCGCCGGCGTGGCGCTGACCGCCTCGGGGGTGGGCGCCGTGGCCGGCGTCCCGCTGCTGGCCTGGCGGGGCACCCGCGTCATGCGCACCCTGGGCAGGCTGGGCGACCTGGGCCCCGGCTCGGGCCACGGCGGCGACAGCGGGGACGGCGGCTCGGCGTCCGGTTCGGCGGCCTCGGGCGGCCGGCCCGACTTCGACCTCAAGCTCGACGGCGCCGGGCCGAGCAACGGGATCCCCACCGCCCGGGAGATCCAGGACCAGCTCACCGACTGGGAGGACATGGCGTCCGAGCTCGGCTGGGAGGAGACCATGCGGCGGGCGGGCGACCTCGCCGAGACGGTCGAGCAGCGCGAACCGGCCCTGGTCGGCGCCCCGAACGACACCCCCGGCGTCCAGGCCAGCGCCGAAGGCCCGAACGATCCCCCTTCGACCAAGCCCAAACCCGCCCCGCCGACGACCGAGTCGCCCTCCTCCGGGTCGCCCTCCGAACGGCCGTCGAGCCCGTCCCCCAGCCCCGCCGGCGGTGACGGCCCACCCGGAGGCGGCCCACCAGGCGGCCCACCCGGGGGCGGCGACCGCCCGCAGGTGCCCGAGGGAGACGACGAAGGAGACGGTGGCGACGAGGATCAGTCCCCGACCGAACCCGGCGAGTCCCCGACCGACGAACCGTCGGCGTCCCACGAGGGTTCGGAGGATCCTGCAGCCACCTCCCAAGACGACTCTCCCTCCGGTGAACCGGATGAGCGGGAAGATCCGCCGTCCGGGTCGCAATCGGATCCACCGGAGAACGGTGCCGCCGACGCACCGCGCGGCGAACAGCCGGGCCGTCCCATGCTGGACAGTCAGGAACCGGGAGTGCGGCAAGTACTTCAGGATGCCGGGCTGAACGGTCAGCAGATCGATGAGATCGTGACGATGCTGAAGGACGATTCGGGTGCGGTCGGCACCCAGGTAGGCAGGCAGGTCGCCGACATACTTCTGGAAGGACGCGTCGCCGGGGTCAAGAATTTCGCCGAGTTCGCAACCGATTTCTCAAACCCGGGAATGGTGCACAATTCGGGTGCCGAGCTGCGCTTCGTTGACCACCTGATAGACAAAGGCTACCCCGTCGATCGACTCGAGTTCGCCGACAAGAAGAGCCAGGAGGAAACCGCGGATCCCGCCGGCAACGCCGATGTGGACACTTTCATCAGGTCGTCCGACGGGTCGGACGACTACGCCTACCAGATCAAGAGATTGGAAGTCAGGGGCGATGAGATCAAGGGAAGCCAGCTCGTGAATAATTCCGGCAAGATCGGGAAGCAGTTGCGCGCCGTCTCGGATGAGGCACACCCTGTCGGCATACTCGAAGCGAACGCCCCGCTGGAGGAGCTGACCGAGAAGCAGTACAATAATATTCTTAAGAACGCGCGGAGATTCGGCATCACCTATCGGATCTACCATCCTGATGGGCAACTCACGATTCCGCCGGGCAATCAGGTTTTCCCGAATCTGGAGAACGGGTAAGGGTGCATGTCTGTGTTGGTCCGATCCCGAAAGCCGGCGGCCACCTGGACATGGGTGGTCGAGCATGAGGAGGGGATGGACGGCTTCGTGGCCGGCGCCCCGGTCGCGGTCGACATGGTGGAGGTGCTGCGCAGGTCCGGTGTCTTCCTCCCCGAAGGGCTCGACGTGCAGTGGAACCAGGACGACGTAGGCTCCCTCGGCGTCGACTCGCGGATGACCGGCGTATCAGGGCTCACTGCCGACTCGCTGGTCGACAGGGTGCTGCGCGCGCGGCCGCAGGCTTACCCGCTCGCTGAGCCCACCACCCTCGAGATTCTCGGTACGGGGCGATGGATCGCGGCCGACGGCACCGAGAAGGAGGAGCCGGGTCTGCTGGCCGTGTCCGTCGACGTCGTCCACGAGGACACCGTGGTGGAGCTCGGCGTGCACCACGACATCTGGATGGAGAACAGCTTCTCCGGGGTTCCGCACCCGCAGATCCATGCGCTCAACGCTCCGCGGCTTCGGGAGGTGCTCCAGTCCGTCGAAGAGCAGCTCGGTGTGGAAACCGAGCCCGACGGGGCCACTGCGCTGGGCACGTCGTTCAACTACGGTGTGCGTGCGCACAGGCGGCCCGACGGCGGCCCCTTCGACGCGACAAGGTGGCTCTAGCGGGACCGGCCCGCATGCGTCGCCGGCATAGGCCGCCTCGGACCGCGGCCGGCCCAGTCCTCAGCCCCTCACACCTTGCGCCACTTGGGGGTCCAGGCTCCGTCCTCTACCTCGTAGTCGCTGAACAGGGCCGGGGCCTCCTCGCGCATGAGTGCGCCGATCTTGCCGAAGAGCAGGCGGATCTCCTCCTCGGCGCCGGGGGCGGTGCGGGCCTCCAGGGTGTGGCGCAGGGTGCGGACGTTGGCGGTCCACACCAGGCCCGTGGCCACGCCCTCGGGAGCGAAGCGGCGCATGAAGGATGTGCGGTGCTTCTTCTCCGCGAACTTGACGCCCTCCTCATCGAGGCCGAAGTGCTCGGCCATCCACCGCTGGAAGCGCTCCATCTGGTCGAGCATCTCCGTGGCGCGCTTCATCAGCTCGGGGTCGTCCTTGGCCCACTCGGGGAACCAGAACGGCAGGTCCTCCAGCCGCACGAACCGCATCGACTCCTGGGAGACCGCGGTGCCGGGTCGGTGCCGAACGAGTTCATGGGTCATGACCCTGCTGACGTTGTGCAGCACGAAGCTGAAGCTGACGTGCTCCAGGACGGAGCCGTGCAGGCTGGCGAGGAGGTTGCCCAGGTACTGGTCCTGGTCGGTGCGCACCCGGGTCACGTTGGGGTTGAGGCCGGGCTCCCAGGAGCGGTAGCACAGGCGCCCGGCGAACTCCGCGAGGTTCTGCGGGTCGTTCAGCGCGGAGTCGAGCTCGCCGCGGTCGAGCCGCTCCAGCCAGCTCTGCCCGCCGACGTCGGCCAGATAGCCGGCCACCTCGTCGTAGTCCAACTGCGGGCGGGCGATCAGGCGGACCTCGGGCTCGACGCTCTTCACCGTGCTTAACTCCCCCATCGGCGGGCCCGGCGGCCCGGCGCGTGCGTGCGGCGGCGACCGCCGCATCCGGAGGGAGCGCCGTCGGCCGCGGCGAGCGGCGTCGGCGGTGGTCCGGGCGGCGGTGTCCGTCCGAACGTAGCAAAGCCCGGGGACGATGGTCGCAGGCCCCGTGCCGCGCCGTCGCGGCGGCGGGGCCTGCGAGGACGGAGTGGGGATGGCCGGTGCGAGGTGGGGCGGGGCCTGGACGGCCCCGGTTGTCCGCCGGTTGCGATGGTTCCGTGACCTGCACGCCCCCGAGCCGGGCCGAGGGGTCGGCCCGGGCCGACTTCGCCGGTGATCCCTGCGGAGCGGCCGACCAGGGGGCGGGCCTCACCCGATGAGGAAGCCGCCTGGCGCGACGATCACTCCGACGACGACGAGGACGATGCCCCACAGCATCTGGCGGCGCAGCAGAGCGAAGATGCCCGCGACGATCAGTACGATTCCGATTATCAGTGCGATAGTGCTCATGGCCCGGTCACTAACCCCACCGAAGATCTCTTAACGCCTGCCGCGCAACGGACCGCGCGGCGGCCTCATTCCTGCAGGTAGGGCAGCACGGCGTCGGGTCCGGCGAAGTCGCCGCCCTGCGGTCCGCCGTGCCAGAAGGGGTCGTCGTCGGGGAAGTCGCCCGCGTAGGCCGAGGCGTCGTCGACCGGGCGGTAGCCCAGTTCGCTCTCGCCGACGCTGAGGTCCCAGAACCTGCGGGCGTTGCCGGAGACCGCGTAGGCGGCCACGAAGTTCACGTTGGACGCGGTGATCGCGGCGCGCACGAACCCGACGCAGTCGCGCGGGCTGAGCCAGGTGGCGAGGTGGCGGGTCTCGGTCGGCTGCTCCTCGAAGGAGCCGACGCGCAGCGCGACGACCTCCAGTCCGAAGGTGTCGGCGTACATCTGGCCCAGCGCCTCGCCGGCTACCTTGGTGACCCCGTAGAAGCCGTCGGGGCGGGGCGGCTCGTCGGGGAAGACGTGGTGGTGGATGGGGTAGTTGCCGGTGACCCGGTTGCTGGAGAAGAGCACGACGCGGGACACCCCGGCCTGACGCGCGGCCTCCAGGACGTTGAGGGTGCCGCGCACGTTGGCGTCGAGCAGCTCGTCGAAGGCGGCCTCGCCGGGGATCGCGGCGAGGTGGACGACCGCGTCGGCGCCTCTGAACGCCTCGCACAGGGCGGCGCGGTCGCCGATGTCGGCCTTGACCGCTGTCTCGGCGCCGTCCTCGGGTTCGATGTCGGCGATGTCGACCAGCACCAGGTGGTCGGCGTCCTCCCGCAGTCCCTCGCGCACGGTGGCGCCGATCTTGCCCGCCGCCCCGGTGATCACGACCCTGCCAAGTTTCACGTCCATGCATTCGAGCCTATGGGGAAGGCGGGGTGCTGGGCACACGGCCTGGCGCGTTGCGGACGAACCGGCCTGCGGCGGACACGGACGCCGTGGCCGGCGGACGGGGCGCGGGCGGGGCCGCCGCGGCGGCGCCGGGCGCGGGTGCGCCGGTGTCCACGCGCGGCGGACCGGGCGCGGCCCCGGCTCCCCCGCCGCCCGCACGCGCCCGGTCCGCTGCTCAGCGCGCCATGCGCAGGACCCGCTCGATGATCTCCTCGCCCACGCCCGCGGAGAGGATGGACTCCGGGTGGAACTGCACCGCCCACTTGCGCGCGCGGGGGTCCTCGACGGCCATGACCACGGGCTCGGCGCCCTTGCCCTCGACGACGGCGGTGACGGCGAAGCCCTTGACCCGCTCGGGCGTGGTGTACGTGGAGTGGTACCGGGCCGCGTCGAACCCCGTGTCGAGTCCCAGCCCCTCCAGCAGGTCGCCGCCGACGACGCGCACGCGCCCCGGTTTGCCGTGGACGGGCTCGTCCAGGGTCAGCAGATCGCCGCCGGCGTGCTCGACCATGGCCTGCAGTCCCAGGCACACGCCGAAGACGGGCAGGCCGCGCGCGTCCAGCTCGTCCAGCAGCCCGGCGGCGCCGAAGTCGGCGGGCAGCCCCGGTCCCGGCGAGAGCACGACCAGGTCGGGGGCCAGCTCGTCGAGCAGGGCGGGGTCGAAGCCGTGGCGCACGGTGGTGACCTCGGCCTGATGGCGGCGCACGTAGTCGGCGAGGGTGTTGACGAAGGAGTCCTCGTAGTCGACCAGCAGGACGCGCATCCCCGCGCCGGCGGGCTCGGCCGCGGCGGCCGGTTCCGGCCGCTCCTCGGGCTCGGCGGCACCGGCGGCGGCCTCGTCCAGCGCCAGGGTCTCCAGCAGCGCGCGGGCCTTGAGGAAGGTCTCGCGCTCCTCGGCGTCGGGGTCGGAGTCGTAGAGCAGCGTGGCCCCCACGCGCACGGTAGCGACGCCGTCGCGGATGTGGGCGGTGCGCAGCGTCAGGCCGGTGTTCATCGACCCGTCGAAGCCGATGACGCCGACGGCTCCGCCGTACCAGCGGCGCGGGGTGGTCTCGTGCTGCTCGATGAACCGCATCGCCCAGGTCTTGGGCGCGCCGGTGACCGTGACGGCCCACATGTGGGTGAGGAAGGCGTCCAACGCGTCGAACTCGGGGCGCAGCCGCCCCTCGATGTGGTCGACGGTGTGGATGAGCCTGCTGTACATCTCGATCTGGCGGCGGCCGATGACGCGCACACTGCCGGGCTCGCACACCCGCGACTTGTCGTTGCGGTCGACGTCGGTGCACATCGTCAGCTCCGACTCCTCCTTGGCGGAGGTGAGCAGGGAGCGGATGTTCTCGGCGTCGCCGAGGGCGTCGTCGCCGCGGCGGACGGTCCCGGAGATGGGGCAGGTCTCGACCCGCTGCCCCTGCCCCGGCGTGCCGGTGACCCGCACGAACATCTCGGGCGAGGCGCCGACCAGGTACTCGCCGCCGCCGAGGTTGAAGAAGAACTCGTAGGGCGCGGGGTTGCGGGTGCGCAGGTGCTCGTAGAAGCGGGCCGGGGACTCGCAGGAGCCGTAGGTGCGGTGGCCGGGGACGACCTCGAACAGGTCGCCGCGGGCGAAGCGCTTCTTGGCCTCGGCGACGATGCGGGCGTAGCTGCCGGGCTCGGGCTGGGGCGGGACCTCGGCGGTCCGCACGGCGGGCGTGGGCTCGGTGGCGCGCTCCAGGCCGTGGGTGGAGCGCGCCGCCGCGCGGGTGCCGGCGGAGTGGTCGCCCGCGGCATCGGGCACGGTGAACTCGTAGGTGTAGCGCAGGCAGGTTTCGCGCTTGCGGTCGTGGACGATGACGGCGTCGGGCAGGTGCAGCACGAGGTCGCGGTCGGCGGGGTCGCGGTCCAGGACCGGTTCGACCGGCTCGAACTGGAAGGCCAGGTCGTAGCCGAACGCGCCGTACAGCCCGAGGTGGGGGTCCTCGGCGGCGAAGAACAGGGCGGTTACCGTGCGCAGGACGGAGAACACGCTGGGGCGGCGGCTGCGCTGCTCCTCGGGGAAGAACCCGTCGGGCTCGGGGACCGTGACCTCGATGGACTCCTCGGCCGCGGGGAAGGTGGCGCCGTGCTCGGCGAAGGCCTCGGCGATCAGGGGCAGCAGTACCCGGCCGCGGTCGTTGAGCGCGGTGGCGGTCAGCCGGCGGCCGCGCGCGGCGATCTCCAGGCAGGGGTCGACATAGCCCAGGTGCCAGCGGCTGTACCGGCCGGGGTACTCCATCCCCGAGGACAGCACCCCGCCCCGCCGGTGCTCGACCGAGGTGACCAGGTCGGCGAGGAGGCCGGGGTCGCAGGGGGCGGCGGTGCGTTCGACGGCGATCCCGCCGCCGGTGCGGTAGGAGCTGCGTTCGCCGCCCGGGGCCGCGGCTTGCCGGGGGGTGGCGGTGGCGTCAGGTGTGGTCACGGCCGGTCCTTTGCGCTGGGCTGTGTGCGTGGAGCCGCGCCGGACCGGGGCCGGGAAACGCGAAAAGCGGCCGCCGGTACGGGCGGCCGCTGGGCTGAGCTGGGAGATCGCGTACCTGCAAGCGCCGCCTAGGAGCGGCGCCACCACTGTCGGCGGGCGGGTGCGATTCGCATGGGGCAGAGCATAGCGCATCGGAGCGGGTCCGCGAAGCGGGCGGGCGCGAGCGGACGGCGGAGCCGCACACGCGCCGACGCGGTCGGGAGGAGAGAAACCCGGTGCCGCGGGAATGAACCGTCGTCCTGGTACGCTCTACGGATACCTGACAAAGGAAATAGAACGCACTCGCCTCGGCTCAAGGATACCACTGACATGGTAGAGGATCAACACGTTCACCACAGAGGCCTTGACAACGGCCGGGCGGACGCTCGCCGCGTAGAGCAGGACTACGTCGACCTGCTCTACGCGCGGCTGGACGAGCTGCGCGCCCGGACCTCCCGCGGCCTCTCCGATGCGCTCGCCCGCGGCGGAGGCGGCGGCTACGCCGCCCGGACCGAGCGCGAGGCGCGAGCCGACGAGAACGCCACCCGCCTGGCACGGCTGAGCGCCGTGGAGAACGGCCTGTGCTTCGGCCGCATCGACCTCGCCGGCGGCGCCCCGCAGGCCGCGGAGACCCGCTACATCGGCCGCATCGGCCTGCGCGACGAGGACCACGAGCCGATCCTGATCGACTGGCGCGCGCCGGCCGCGCGCCCCTTCTACGCCGCCGCCCCCGCGTCGCCCGGCGGCCTGGTGCGCCGCCGCCACCTGCACGTGCGCGACCGCGAGGTCGTCGGCCTCGACGACGAGGTGTTCGACCTCGACGGACTCTCCGAAGACGACCGCCGCTCCCTGGTCGGCGAGGCGGCGCTGCTGGCCGCGCTGAGCCGGGGGCGCACCGGGCGCATGGGCGACATCGTCGCCACCATCCAGGCCGAGCAGGACCGCGTCATCCGCGCCGCGCTGCCGGGCGCGCTGGTCGTCCAGGGCGGACCGGGCACCGGCAAGACCGTGGCCGCGCTGCACCGCGCCGCCTACCTGCTCTACACCCACCGCGCCGTCCTGGAGCGGCGCGGGGTGCTCGTCGTCGGCCCCAACCCGACGTTCCTGCGCTACATCGGGCGGGTGCTGCCCTCCCTCGGCGAGACCGACGTGGTCGTGCAGACCGTGGGGCAGCTGCACCCGGGCGTCGCCGCGACGGCCGAGGACGACGACGCGGCCGCCGCCGTCAAGGGGTCGCTGCGCATGGCCGCCGTCCTGGAGGCCGCCGTGGCCGACCGCCAGCGCGTACCGGAGGAGGGCCTGGCGGTACGGGCCGACGGCGTCGACCTGCGGGTGCCCCGCGAGACCTGCGAGCGCCTGCGCGACCGGGCGCGGGGGCTGGGCCTGCCGCACAACCGGGCGCGCAAGCTGTTCGTCAACGAGATGCTGTGGGAGCTGGCCCGCGCGCAGGACGCGTGGCTGGAGGAGTCGCTGCACGAGGCGGAGGAGCTGCTCGAAGCCGCCGGCGACACCGGCCGCTCCGAGCTGGAGGACCCCGACGCGCGGCTGCGCACCGACGAGGACACGGCCTATGCGCGCGAGACGCTGTGGGCCGACGCCGCGGTGCGCGCGGCGCTGGACGGGCTGTGGCCGCTGCTCACCCCCGAGCGCCTCGTCGGCGAACTGCTCAGCGACCCGGGGCTGCTCGCCTCGGCGGCCGCGGGCGCCGCGCACCTGCCCGACGGGCCGGGACCTGCGGAGGAGGAGTGGCGCGCGCTTCTGCGCCCGGCCCACGCGCCGTGGACGACGGGCGACGTCCCGCTGCTGGACGAGGCCGCCGAACTGCTCGGCACCGACGACAGCGAGGAGCGGGCGCGCGAGCGCGCGGAGCGGCACAAGCGCGAGGAGTTCGAGCGCTACGCCCAGGGGGTGCTGGAGTACACCGGGCTCTACGAGGCCGGGATGCTGGACGCCGCCGGGCTCGCCGATCGCCAGGAGCGGGGACCTGCGGGGACCACGGCCGAGCGCGCGGCGGCCGACCGCACCTGGGCCTACGGCCACGTGATCGTGGACGAGGCGCAGGAGCTCTCGGAGATGGCCTGGCGCACCGTCATGCGCCGGGTTCCGGCCAAGTCGCTGACGGTGGTGGGCGACCTCGCCCAGACCGGGAGCGCGGCGGGCGCCCGCTCGTGGCAGGACATGCTGGGCCGCTATGTCGGCGGCCGGCTGCACGAGGAGCACCTGCTGGTGAACTACCGGACACCGGCCGAGATCATGGCGGTGGCCGCCGACGTGCTGGCCGAGATCGCCCCCGACCAGCGGGTGCCGGAGTCGGTGCGCGACGGCGGCGCCCCGCCGCGTGCGGTGCGGGTCGCCGCGGAGGGCGAAGCGGCGTCCGGGGCCGGTGCGGAGCCGACCGGCGCCGAGGGGGCGGACGGGATCCCCGAGCGGCTGCCCGGCCTGGTGGCCGAGGAGCTGGAGCAGATCGGCGAGGGCCGGCTGGCCGTCATCACCCCGGCGGCCAGGCACGCCGAGGTGGCGGCCCTGCTGCCGGAGGCGGCCGCCGAGGCCGGCCCGGACGCCCTGGACCACCCGGTCGCGGTGCTCACCCCCACCGGGAGCAAGGGGCTGGAGTTCGACTCCGTGGTCCTCGTCGACCCCTCGGGCATCCTGGCCGCGTCGGCGTCGGGAGGACGCGACCTCTACGTCGCCGTCACCCGCGCGACCCGCCGCCTGACCGTCGTCCACGAGGGCGACCTTCCCGGGATGCTCGCCCGCCTGCACACGGGGGACGGCACGGAGACCGCCTCCGCCGCGCGCTGATCGGAAGCGCGGCGGCGGGGGCCGGTTGCCGGCCTGGTCGGAGGGGGCTCTCTGCGGCACACCGCCGCTCGCCGCCGCCGCTCGCCGCGGTTTGCACATCGGTGCCGCGGTTAGTCGCGGCGGGTGAGCCGACCGCGCACGGGGGATGCGGTCGGCACGGCAGCACGGGGGGACGCAATGATCAGAAAGCTCCGGGAAATGGGGATCACGGCGGACGTCGCCTATGGGGCCGGTCTGGTCTCCATCGGACTGACGGTCGTGGCTTGGGCCGCTTCGAAGAAGGCCGAGGACAAGGCCCGCGCCGACAGGTGGGGACTGTTCATCGGGGAATGGGCGCCGACGTTCTTCGCGCTCGGGATCGCCCTGCAGTTGGACGAGCACTCCGAGAAGTAGTGGCGGTCCGGGGCCGCGCTGAGAGGGCCGCCGGACGGGGAGGGCGGGCGCGGCGCCGGAAGCGCGCACGCGCCCGCCCTCCGGGCGGTTTCGGGCGTCCACGGAAGGCGGTCCGGCACCGGCCTCCTGGCCGCCGGGGCGGCGGGGGCCCGCTGAGAGCGGTCTCCTGGTCTCCGGTCGGCGCAGTGCCGCGAGGTGGAGCAGCGGCGCGGCGCACGGCCGCGGCACCTCCCGAGTCGCGGATGCCCGGGCCGGGACGGCGTCGACCGGTCGTGTACCGCCCTTGCCCGCGGTTGAGCGATGTGTGATCCTGGCAGTACTACGTAGTACTGCCTCCCGCCGCCGACCGGAAACGGACCGCCCGTGCTGCAGTCGTATTCGGCCCTGCTCCGCAAGCCGCACGTCTTCGCGGCGCTGGCGACCAACATCGCGGGCCGGCTCCCCAACGGCATGGCGGTCCTCGCCCTGACGCTGCTGTTCCGCCACGAGGGCGTGGACTTCGGCGTCGTCGGCGCGCTGATCGCCGTCTACGGCGTCGGGACGGCCGTCGGCGGGCCCGTGCTGGGCAGGATGGTCGACTTCCACGGCCAGTCCGCCGTGCTCGTGATCAGCGGCGCCGTCTCCGGCGCCGCCTTCGTCGCACTCGCGCTGGCCCCCGGCGCGCCGCTGGCGGTGACCCTGCCGCTGACCGCCGCCGCCGGCGCCCTGACCCCGCCGCTGGAGTCGTGCCTGCGGTCGGTGTGGCCCACGCTGGTGACCGGCGAGCGGGAGCGCGAAACCGCCTACTCGCTGGACGCCGCACTGCAGGAGGTCATCTTCGTGGCCGCTCCGCTGCTGGTGAGCGCGGTGGCCGCGCTGTTCCTGCCGATGCACGCGGTCCTGGCCACCGCGCTGATCACGGTGGCCGGCGCCGGCGTCTTCGCCGGGCTGCGCCCGGTGCGCCGGTGGCGGCCGGTGCCGCGCAAGGCCAACTGGCTGGGTCCGCTGATGGAGCCGCAGGTGCGCCGCGTCCTGGTGTGCTTCGTGTTCGTCGGCGCCGCGCTGGGGGCGCTGGCGGTCGGCGCCGTGGCCTACTCCGAGGAGGCGGGCAGCCGCGACGTCTCCGGGCTGCTGCTCAGCGCCAACGGGTTCGGGGCTCTCGTGGGCGGGCTGGCCTATGGGGCGCTCCGCGTTCCGCTGCCTCCCGCCCGCCGGTTCCGCGTCCTGCTGGGCGGGCTCGCGCTGTGCTACCTGCCGCTGCTGCTGATGCCGGGCCCCGCGCTGATGGCGGTCCTGGCGGCGCTGGCCGGGCTCTTCCTCGCGCCCGCCCTGGCGTGCACGTTCCTGCTCCTGGGCCGCCTGGCGCCGCAAGGCACCACGACCGAGGCGTTCTCCTGGTTGATCTCGGTGTTCATGTGCGGCAGCGCGCTGGGCACCGCGCTGGCCGGGCTGGCGGCGGACGAAGCGGGGGCGCTCGGGGTCTTCGCCGTGACCGGTGCGGTGACGGCGGCCGCCGCCCTGCTGTCGCTGCGCGTCGGTGGTGGGCGTGCGGCGGTGGAGGCGCCGGAGGAGGCGGCCGCGGCGTGAAGGGTCAGCCTCCTGCCGCCGGGGGCGCCGTCGAGCCGCGGACGAGCAGCCGTGCGGGCAGCCGCACGCACTCGGTCTCGGTCTCCGCGGACCCGCTGCGCGCGCCCGCGGCCTGCCCCGCTCGGGCCCGGGGCCCGTCGCCCCGTTCGGCTCCCCGCTCCAGCCGCGCGATGAGCCGGCGCATCCCCGTCGCGCCCAGCTCCTCGCCGGGCAGGTGGAGGGTGGTCAGCTCCGGCGTGACAGCGGTCGCGAGGTCGACGTCGTCGATGCCGGTGACCGAGAGGTCGGCGGGCACCGCGAGGCCCGCGTCCGCCGCCGCCTTGTAGACGCCGACCGACAGCACGTCGTCGTCGCAGACCACCGCGGTGAACCCGGGACGCCCGCCGGAGCCCGCGTGCTCCGCCAGCAGCGCCGACGCCGCCTCGCGCGCGGAGCCGGTGTCCAGCGCGCAGGAGGCGTGCACGCGGGTCATGCCGTGGCGCTCACAGGCCGCGTCGACCGCCTCGGTCCGCTCGCGGAAGGTGGCGGTGCGCACGTCCGAGCGCAGGTGGGCGATGCGGCGGTGGCCGAGCCGGTGCAGATGGTCGACCAGCTCGGTCAGCACCGGCGCGATGTCGAAGCGGACGGATCCCTGGCCCTGGGGCGGCTCGGCGTCCAGCACGACCGCGGGCACGGGGTCCTCCAGCGGCCGCCCGCCGTCCTCCAGCGAGCAGGCGAGCACCGCGTCGATCTGCTGTCCGGCCACGTCGGCGGCGACCGAGTCGAGGTCGCGCTGCACGGACAGCACCACCTGGAACCCGGCCTCGCGGGCGACGGCGCGCGCGCCGGTGAACACCCGCGCGAAGAACGGGTTCACGATGTCGGGCACGGCGATGAGCACCATGCGCGGGCCGCCGACCCGCAGCCGCCGGGCGTCGGCGTTGGGGCGAAACCCCAGCTCCCGCGCGGCGTCGAGCACGGTGCGCCGGGTGCGCTCGCCGACCCGCCCGCTGGAGGCACCGCGGAACACCAGCGAGACGGTCGACTGCGAAACCCCGGCCAGCCGAGCGACGTCGTGGCTGGTGGGCGCTCTGCCGTTGCTCACACCGACAGCCTAGCCCCGGCTGTGCCCCGCGTGCGGGCGCGGCAAGGCGCGTCCGCACGCGGTGGCGGCGCCCCGCACCGCGGCTTGTCGCCGGGCCCGGCGCGGCCTACTCCGGCTGCATGCCCTCGGGCGGGCCGATGGTGCCGGCCTCGGGGCCGAACCGCTCGGTGTAGGCGTCCATCAGCTCGCGGAAGCGGCCGGCGACCTGCGGGGGCTCGCCCTCCAGGTGGCTCGCGAGGGCGTCCAGGCAGACGTGCCAGCCCGTGGTGTCGCGGGCGGCCTTGCCCAGTTCGTCGAAGGTGTCGGAGAAGACCAGCTCGGTGCCCGCACCGTCAGGGCGCAGCTCGAATCGGAGCAGGTCGCCCGCCCAGTCGAACTCCAGCAGCCGGGGCGGGTCGTAGACGATCATCCGTCCCGGCATCGGCTCGTCGACGCCCTCGAAGTGGAACAGCAGCTCGGCGCCCGCCTCGCGCGGGCCCTCGACGCGGCTGGGAAACCAGGCCGCCAGATGTTCGGGCTCGGTGATGGCCCGCCACACCTTCTCCGGCGGGTGCGGCAGGCGGCGCACCAGGCGCACGGTCCACCGCTCCCCCGCCTGAGCGAGGCGCCCGTACGCCTCCTCGGCCTCCGGGCGCGGATCCGCGCCCGGCCCTCGTTCCGTTCCGCCCGTTGCGCCCGTTGCGCCCGCTGTCCGCGGGTCGCGCGGGTCGTCGCCTGCGTGCACGTCGGCACCCCCTGTCGGCCCGCTTCAACCGCCTTCGGGCGGCCGCTCGGGCCCGTCGTCACGGTCCTCGTCCATGGTCGCGAGATGGCGTTCGAGGTCGTCGAGCCGCGACTCCCACAGCATCCGGTAGGGCTCCAGCCACGCGTCCAGCTCGCGCAGCGGTTCGGTGCGCAGCCGGTAGAGGCGGCGCTGCGCCTCGGAGCGCGACTCGACCAGGCCCGCCTCGCGCAGCGTGCGCAGATGCTTGGAGACCGTGGGCTGACTGACCCCCAACCGGTCGACGAGATCCCCGACCGGCCGCTCGCCGCGGCGCAGCACGTCGAGTATTCGGCGCCGGTTGGGTTCGCTCAGGACCTCGAACACCCTCTCCATGGGGCTCAATATGCACCTACAGAAATATTGATGTCAAGGCATACACGGGGCGGGTTCCGCGCCGCCGGGAATCGGGCGGACGCGGCGTCCGGATCACCCGCCGACGCCGCTCTCCCGGGCCGCCGGGCCGTACCCGGCGATCGCGCCGACGACCGCGGAGGTCAGGTCGTCGACGACGGTGTCCGGCGCGACCTCCGGATGCTCCAGCCACCACTCCCCCGCCGCCTGCACCATGCCCACCACCGCATGGGCGGTGATCTGGGCGCGCACCGGGTCGGCCACGCGCAGGTCGTCGCGGAGCACGCCGGCCAGCTCCTCGCCCAGGCGGCGCACCATCATGCCGAGGTCACCGCGCGTACGCGGGTCCTCGGAGGTGGCGCGGTCCATCAGGAACCGGTAGAGGTTGAGGTTGCCGCGGATCATCCCCAGGTAGGCGCCCACGGTCGCGCGGGCGCGCACGCGCAGCGAGGACCCGCCGTGCAGCTCACCGCGGACGCGCTCCATCAGGGGGTCGACGTGCCGCCGGGCGAGGGCGCGGTAGAGGCCGCTCTTGTCGCCGAAGTGGCGGTAGAGGATCGGCTTGCTGATGCCCGCCTCGGCGGCGATGGCCGACATCGAGGCGTCGGGGCCGTCGCGCTGGATGACGCGGTCGGCGGCGTCGAGGATGGCGCGACGGCGCTCGGGGCTGCGCCGGCGGCCTGCGGCTGCGGTCTGCGGTGCGGGATGGGAAGCCACCCGTCAGACGTTAGCGCCCGGCGCCCGTCCGCGCAGGAGGGGCCCGGGCGTCGGCCCCGCGCAGGGGGGCGGGCGCAGGCGCGCGGTCGGGCGCGGCCGGCGCTTCGGGAGGCGCCCGGCGCGCCCGGTGCGGCCCCGGCCGGTCAATCCTTGCGGGCGAGGCCCGCCATCATGATCCGCAGGTGCGGCTCCAGCTCCCCGACCTCGGGGACCTCGCGGTCCGGGTCCTCGGGGAACCAGCGCGAATGGAAGTCCAGCCGGGCTCGACCAGCGGGTAGCCGACGAAGTGCCGGCGGATCTCCTCGGGGGTGCGGATCCAGCCGTTGCCCAGGGTCGCCGGCCCGGCGCGCTCGATCGCCTTCTGCACCTCCTCGCCGGTGTCGGCGAAGTCGGTGATGAACAGGTAACTGCCCGAGGGCACGGCGTCCATCAGCTCGGCGACCTTGCCATGGCACCCGTCCGACGTTCAGGGGCGTGCCGCACGCCGGGCAGGGCGAGCGCCTCTCGCAGCGGCGGCGGTCGGTCCGCCTCGGTGCGGCAGACGGGCTCCTCGGTCACCGGGGCCTTTCTCGGGTCGCCTCCGCTCGGCTCGGCCGACGCCCTCCGGAACGCCCGGCGACCGCTCCCGGGGCGGCGGGCGGCGGCCGTGCGTGACGGCGGTGCGGACCGGGCGGCGGCTGCCGGGGGCGCTAGGTGGCGTCCTCCTCCCAGGGCTCGATCGACTGCCGGTGCCGGAACACGTTGTGCGGGTCCCAGCGCGCCTTCACCTTGCGCAGCGCGGGGTAGGCGTCCTTGTAGTACAGCTGCGCCCACGTCTGCCAGGAGCCGTTCCACTCGTCGTCGCCGAGGTCGGCGTCGGGGTAGTTGATGTAGCAGCCGTCGGTGACGGCGTCGTCGCCGCCGATCTCGGGAACCCCGTTCGTCGCGGCGAAGGTCGCGGCGTAGGTGTCGCGGATCCACCGGATATGGGTGGGCTCTTCGGGGTCTCCGGTGGTCCAGTACACCTGGTACTGCATCTTCATGATCGAGTCGCGCTGCGCGACGGCGGTGGCGGCGGGCCCGACCTCGTTGATCCGGCCGCCGTAGCTGTCGATCTGGATCACGGCCCGGGGGTTGCGGTACTTCGTGTAGTGGCCGTTGCCCAGGTAGTCCCACATGGCGTCGATCTGCTCGGCGGTGAACGGCTTGCGGATGCAGGCGGACTTGTACTTGCCGCGGCTGTTCTCGCCCGAGGAGTTCAGCGCCTGGGTCGCGGTGAGCCAGGGCATCACCCGCGGGATCTTGGCCCCCTTGACGGCCGGGTGGTCGCCGGTTCCGCTCTCCTGCCCGCTCGACTCGGGTCCGATCGCGCCGTCGACCGCCGCCAGGAACTCGTCCATGGCGAGCTTTCCGGGGTCGTTGTTGTCGGGGCTCTCGCAGTCGACCTGGGCGGTGAGCAGGATCTCGCCGTTGCTGCGGTGGTTGAGCTTGAGCAGCGCGAACAGCCGGCCGCTGTGGGTCGATGGGTCCTGGTTGTCCCGGAAGTACGTGCCGTAGGCGGTGAGCAGCTTGTGGAACTCCTGCTGGTCGAAGTCCTCCCACTTCCAGGCGCGGCCGCACAGCCGGACGAACGCCGGCGGTTCGGGCAGGTCGCGGAACCACAGCTTGGTGAGGACCCCGAAGTTCCCGCCGCCGCCCCCGGTGTGCGCCCACAGCAGCCTGCGGTGGTCCTCGTCGTTGTCGTCGGCGGTGGCGCGCACCCGCCGGGCCATCCGGTCCTTGTCGGCCACGACGACCTCGACGCCGTAGAGGTAGTCGACGGTGAGCCCGTGGTGCCGCGACAGCAGGCCGAAGCCGCCGCCGGGCACGTGCCCGCCGATCCCGACCGAATAGCAGGAGCCGCCGGGCAGGGTCACCCCGGCGGCGGGATAGAGGTGGCTGTAGGCGTGCCAGTTGGTCGCCCCGGCCTCCACGCAGTACGCCTCGACGTCCTCGTCCCAGTACACGTCGTGCATCGGGCTGGTGTCGAAGATCACCCGGACGTCGTCGCCGCACACGAAGTCCTCGTAGCAGTGCCCGCCGGAGCGGACCGTGATGCGGCCGGACTCGTCCTTGCGTTCGTCCAGCGCCTGCTGGAGCGCCTTGACGGCGTCGTCGGCGGAGTAGACCATCCGCACGTAGTCGGGCTTGGCGATCCACCGCTGGTTGAACCCGCGGCTGAGGGCGGGGAATCGGGGGTCGTCGGGCCGGATGGTCTCACTGGGCGATTCGGGGGTCGCGCCGTCCATGGTCGTATCACCTAGCGTGAGGGGAACATTACGCGGCGGGTATCCCCCTTCCACCACCAGCGGAAAATCCGGAGGCCGCTTCCGCCGAGATTCGTCCCGAAAGCGGATGACCGCAAACCGGGGAAGCGTGGCACGGGGGCGCCGCGGCGGGCCGCCGGGCTCCGTACGCTGCCGGGCCGGTTACGCTCCGGGTGCTGCCGCGGCGACCGCCGAACGGACCTCAGGGCTCGGGGGCGCAGGCCGCGGCAGACGGCGCTCGATGCCGGACCGGCCCTCGTCCGTCCAGCGGCTCCGCCGCCACCGGACCGACGCGCGCCGACCCGCGAGGGGACGGCGGAGCGGCCGGAGCGCGCCGCCGCGGCAGGCGCCGGGCACCGGTCACCGGACGCACCGGCGGTCCGGGCCGCACCGGCTGAGAACCGCGATCAGGACCGCCCGTAACCTGCGCTCCCTCGACGTGTGCACCGGGGTCGGGACGCGCCGGGCTCCGGCGTGCGGACGGCGGACTCCGCGCGGGCACCCCGCACCGGTGCGCCGCGGACCGGCCGTCCGCCGCAGCAGTGCGGCGGCGGACGTATGCTGGCCGCCGGCTCCGCAGGGCCGCACGCGGCGGAGCGGGAGGCGGAGCGCGAGTCGCCGGCGCCGGACATACGGGCCCCGCGCAGTGCTCGGTCGTCGAGGCCACGGAGAGGACGGCCCGTGTTCACCATGCGCCCCGCCACCGCAGCAGACGTCCCCGGTGTGGCGGCGATGCTCCGCGCGCGCTGCGACTGGATGGAGGAGCGCGGCATCCCGTCATGGCGCGGTAGCGTCGACGACCTCGCCGGCCAGGCCGCCAACGGCGCCATGTGGGTGCTCGGCGACGGCGGCGGGCGCACTGTGGGATGCACGACGGTCCTGCCCCGGGCGCCCGCGACGGACTGGACTCCCGACGAGGTGGCGGAGCCCTCGCTGTACCTGTTCACCACCGCGACCGACCCCGCGTACCGGGAGCACCGCCCCGGGACCCTGATCGCGCTGTGGGCGGTCGACCGGGCGGCGCGCCACGGCCGCTTTTGGGTCAGGCGCGGGTGCTACGACCCCGCACTGGCGCGGTACTACCAGCAGCAGGGCTTCACGCTGGTGCGGGAACGGCCGCGCGAGGGCCTCCGTCTGTACCTGCTGGCGCGCCGCGCGGAACACCTGGATCTCGGCGTGCTGGGGCCGGCGCGGGACTCCGCGGCGCTCCGGGACCGCTGAACGAACGCGTTACCCGTGCCGGGCGACCGGCGAGGGGCCGCATGCGCCGCTCGGCCATCGGCGGCGGCCGCCCGGCGGCCGCCGGGGCACCGGGACCAACGCGACGGCGCGTCGGCGGGCGCGCCGCCGAGGCGGGCGCGCACACCGGGCACCGGGTTAGCAGGGTCGGGGCGGGCTTGCGGACGGCCCGCCCGCAGCGCGGGGCGCAGCGGACCGGGCCGGCGGCTCGGCGGGTCGTGTGCGGTCAGCTCAGGCCGAGCGCAGGGGCGAGCTCGCGCAGCGCCGGCAGCGGGTCGGCGGAGGGGTCGCCGCCGACGATCTGGACGAGCACGTGGTCGGCCCCCGCGTCCAGATGCCGCTTCACCTGCGCGGCGACCGCGTCGGCGCCGCCCATGGCGACCATGCCCTCGGCCAGCTTCTCCGAGCCGCCGACGACCAGGTCGGACTCCGCGAAGCCTTGGCGCAGCCAGGAGTTGCGGTAGTTCGGCAGCTGCGAGTAGATGTGCAGGTGCTGGTGCGCGCGCTCCAGGCCCGTCCGCCGGTCGGTGGTGAGCGCGACGGCCTGCTCGCTGACCAGCCACTTGTCGGGACCGAGCAGTTCGCGGGTGCGCGCGGTGTGCTCGGGCGTCACCAGGTAGGGGTGCGCCCCGTCGGCGGCGGTGGCCGACAGCTCGATCATCTTCGGGCCCAGCGCGGCCAGCAGCCGGGCCGGGCGCTGCCCGCCCGGTTCGACCTCCGGCGGGACCGCGTCCATGGTCGCCAGGTAGTCCCGCATGGTGCTCAGCGGCTTGGAGTAGGAGCCGGCGTAGCTGTACTCGACCAGCGGAGCGTGGCTGACGCCGAGCCCGAGCACGAACCGGCCCGGGTGCAGGGCCCCGAGCGTGCGGGCGCCCGCTTCGCCGGCCGGGGCGCTGCGGGCGTGGATGTTGGCGATGCCGGTGCCGACCACGAGACGATCGGTACCGCCCAGCAGCGCGGCGGCCTGCGTGAACGCCTCCTTGCCTCCGGCTTCGCCGTAGAACAGGGAGGCGTAACCGAGCTGCTCGATCTCTCGGGCGCGGGAGAGCACCTCGTTGACCGGCCACCGGTCGCTGCTCCACCAGACGCCGACACGAGACCTGAAGTCGATTCCGCCCATGCGCCGAGACTACGCCCCGTTCGGCTTCTTCGTGACAGTCGTCGACGGGCTCGTCAGGCGAGGACTCGACGGGTTCGCCCGCAACGGCAGGGGACTCACCGGCGCGTGGCGCGGGGAGTCCGACGCGAACGGCAACCCTGTGTCGAAGCGCGCCATCTGCGCCGGGGTGATCGGGTGCCGGTACCCGCCCTGCGCCGACCGATCATCGGGGCGGCCGGCTACGCCTGGTGGACACAGGCCGGCCGCCCGGACCACTCCCGCTTCGGTCTGACCGTCTCGCCGATCGGCCGGGAACTGTGGCTGGACTCCCCAGAGACAGTCCTCCAAAGTCCGGCGCCCCAGCGAGATCAGGATCGCGGCGCGTGGGACCGCGCCGTCCTGGACCGCGGCCCGCTTACGCCTCCCGATCGCCTTTGATGCGCACGATTGCGGCCCCGCAGCGCCGGCCGCGGGGCAGTCAGTCCGATGTTTTCACCAGGCGTTCAGGCCACGCCTTCACCCGCGACCGAGCCGACGGCTCCACGCCGGGGCCCCGGCCCACGCTGACCCCCTCCACAACTCGACACACACGCCTTCCGAGCGTCAACGCGATCGTCAACACTCATCCGCGAGCGGCCGGTCAATCGCGGGGAATCTCGGTAACAACATCCCGCTACCCACACCTGCGTCCGGCCCCGTACGAACCGAACAACCATTCGCTTTCGGAACCGTGACCCGGTTAAACGTCACCGCACCGGGAGGCCGGTGACGGCTCGGCCGATGATGAGGCGCTGGATCTCGCTGGCGCCCTCGAAGATGGTGAAGATGGTGGCGTCGCGGTGCCAGCGCTCGACCGGGTATTCGCGGGTGTAGCCGTTGCCGCCGAGGATGCGGATGGCGTTCTGGGTGACCCAGGTGGCGGTCTCGCTGGCGAAGAGCTTGCTCATGGAGCCCTCGGCCTGGGCGAAGTCCTTGTCGTTGCGGGCCATCCAGGCGGCGCGCCAGACCAGCAGGCGGGCGGCGTCGATGCGGGTGGCCATGTCGGCGAGGGTGAAGGCCACGGACTGGTTCTCGGCGAGGGGCTTGCCGAACTGCTCGCGCTGCACGGCGTAGTCGCGGGCGTACTCGTAGGCGGCGCGGGCGCAGCCCACGGCCATGGCGCCGACGCTGGGGCGCGAGGCCTCGAACGTCTTCATCGCGGCCTGACCCTTGGAGCGGCGGCCCTCGCGGGCGCGGGCCAGGCGCTCGTCCAGGCGCTCCTTGCCGCCCAGCAGGCAGCGGCCGGGCACGCGGACGCCGTCGAGGACGACCTCGGCGGTGTGGGAGGCGCGGATTCCGTGCTTGGAGAACTTCTGGCCCTGGTGCAGGCCGGGGGTGCCGGGCGGGACGACGAAGCTGGCCTGGCCGCGCGAGCCCAGCTCGGGATCGACGGAGGCGACCACGACGTGCACGTCGGCGATGCCGCCGTTGGTGGCCCAGGTCTTGGTGCCGTGGAGCACCCACTCGTCGGTGGCCTCCTCGTAGGTCGCGCGGGTGCGGATGGCGCTGACGTCGCTGCCGGCGTCGGGCTCGGAGGAGCAGAACGCGCCGAGCTTGATGTCGTCGGCGGTGCCGAACATCTGCGGCACCCACTCGAAGAGCTGCTCCTGGCTGCCGTTGCCGGCCACGGCGACGGCGGCCAGCGCGGTGCCGGTGATCGACAGCGCGATGCCGGGGTCGCCCCAGTACAGCTCCTCGAAGGCGACGGGGATGCCGACGCCGCTGGGCTCCAGCCACTGGTTGGCGAAGAAGTCCAGCGAGTACAGCCCGATCTTGGCCGCCTCCTGCAGGACCGGCCAGGGGGTCTCCTCGCGCTCGTCCCACTCGGCCCCCGCCGGGCGGATGACGTCGCGGGCGAAGCCGTGCGCCCAGTCGCGGACGTCGCGGACGTCCTCGTCGAGTTCGAGGCTGAACCCGGTGGCGGGGCTGTCGGCGGTCTCGCTCATCTGCACTCGTCCTAACTCGTCGGGATACTGCTGCTGGGCCCCGGCGGCCGGGCGGGGGCGGCGGGGGTGGGGAGGTCGCCGCCCGGCCGGACCCGGCGCCGGGCCGACCAGGCGAGTGTTACCAACGGTAACATGGGCGATCGCAGCTCGAAAGCACCCCCGGCGCCGCCGCGCCGTCCCGCCGGCCAGCGACGCCGGCGCGGCCCTCATCCGGCGGCGGCACCCGCGCCCTCGGCAGCGGCACCCGCGGCCGCGGCGCCCTGGGCGGGGTCGTCCGCCCACTCGGCGCGCAGCCGCGACGGCGTGCAGCCGGCCAGGTCCGCGCACTCGCGGCTGAAGTGGGCCTGGTCGTAGTAGCCGCAGTCGGCCGCGACCTCGGCGAAGGAGACGGGCCCGGGAACGCGCAGGCGCGCGAGCGCGGCCCGGAAGCGCAGAATGCGTGCCATGGTCTTGGGCGGCAGCCCGACCTGCTCGCCGAACCCGGCGGCGAGCAGGCGGCGGCTGCGGCCGGTGTCGCGGCACAGCTGCCCCACGCCGGCCCGGCCGCGGCTGGCCGCCAGCACCGACCACGCCCGGGCGATGTCGGGGTGCGGCAGCGCGGCCGTGTCCAGGCGCCCCAGCAGCGCGGCGTCGAGGAGGGCGAAGCGCTCGCTCCACGCGGGCGCCTCGGCGATGCGCTCGACCAGACCGCCGGCGCCCGGGCCCAGCGCGTCGGCCAGGTCGACGACCTCGCGGGCGTAGACGCGGGCGGGCGCGCCCAGCAGCGCGTAGGCGCCCAGCGGGGACAGGTTGAGCTCGATGCCGCTCTGGGCGCCCGCGTCGGCGGTGAAGGCGGCGGTGTCGTGCACCCCGGCCACGAACCCCGTGGCCTCGCGCGCCCGGTGGCAGGCGCCGGGCCCGCGCGAGACCCAGCCGACGTCGAACGAAGCACCCAGGTTGAGCACCACCGTGACCACGCCCATCGGCGGCTCGCGCCGCCACACCGGGCGCCCGGCGTCGTAGCGGTAGCCCCAGTAGGCCTGGAGCAGCGGCGCCAGGGCGGCGTGGGGCCGGCCCGCGGTTAACTCCAGCGCGGGTTGCACACCCGCGCCTGCGCTGTGGGCCATCGCCCCTCCCTCCCCCGGGACCGCCTCGGACCGTGCCGCGGGCTGTCGCGGCGGCCCCCGCCCGCGGCCCCGCTCTCCCGCGAGCCGCACCCGCCCACCGGCCACCCGGCCACCCGGCCACCCGCGGTCTGACCACCAGCATCGCCCGCCCCGGTGACATTCGGGCAAAGTGCGGCCCCGGACCGCGGCGCGGTCCGGGGCCGGCGGCGTACATCGGCGCGGCCGGGCCTACTCCTCGGCGTGGCGCTCCAGGAAGGTGTAGACGTCGGTCTCGTCGACACCGGGGAAGGTGCCCGAGGGCAGCGCCGAGAGCACGTGGGAGTGGGCGCGCGCCGAAGGCCAGACGTGGCCCTCCCAGCGGGCCGCGAGGTCGCCGGGCGGCCGCACGCAGCACTCGCCGGTGGGGCAGTTGGACTTGGTGCGGTTGGTGGTCTCGCGCCCGCGGAACCAGCGCGACTCCTTGTAGGGCACGCCCAGGGTGATCGCGAAGTTGCGCTCGCGGCTGGGGTCGACGTGGGCCACGCACCAGTGGGTGCCGTTGGGCTTGTCGGTGTACTGGTAGTAGATCGAGTACCGGTCCGGCGAGGCGAAGACCTGGCGGCCCGACCAGTAGCGGCACATCCGCTGGCCCTCGATGGCGCCGGTGTCGTCGGTGGGGAAGATCAGCCCGTCGTTCTCGTAGGCCTTGTAGATGATCCCGGTCTCGTCGTTGCGGATGAAGTGGCAGACCAGGTCCAGGTGGCGGTTGGCCAGGTTGGTGAACCGGTGCGCGGCCATCTCGTAGGAGACCGAGTACACGTCGCGCAGGTCCTCCACCGACAGGTCGCGCGCCTTCTTGGCCCCCTGCAGGTAGGGCACCGCGGTGGCCTCGGGGATGAGCACGGCCGCGGCGAAGTAGTTCGCCTCCACCCGCTGGCGCAGGAAGTCGGCGAAGTCGCGCGGCTGCCCGTGGCCGAGCACGAAGTGGCCCAGCGTCTGCAGCAGGATCGTGCGCGGGCTGTGCATGCCCAGCGACTCCCGCTTGAGGTAGAGCCGCCGGTTGCGGGTGTCGGTGACCGAGCGCACGGAGCGGGGCAGGTCCTGCACGTAGCGCAGGGTGAAGCCGTGGTGGGTCACCATCGACAGGATCTGGCCCTGGGAGAGCGCGCCGCTGCTGTAGCCCACCGCGTCCAAAGTCTCCTGGGCGGCCTTCTCGATCGCCTCGAAGTAGTTGCCGCGCTCGCGCATCTGGCGCCGCAGGTCGGCGTTGGCCCTCCGCGCCTCCTCGGGGGTGGCGGTGGGCTTGATGCTGCGCCGCTTGAGCTCGTCGTAGAGCCCGACGATGTGTTCGAGCACGTCGTTGGGCACGCGCTTGCCGACCTTCAGGTGCGGCAGGCTCAGCGACTGGTAGACGGGGTCGCGCTGGGCTTCCTCGACCGCGATCTCCAGTTGCGCGCGCCGGCTCGGGGGCTGGCGCGAGAGCAGCTCCTCCACCGAGACCCCCAGCGCCTGTGACAGCGAGGTCAGCAGCGAGAGCTTGGGTTCGCGCTTGCCGTTCTCCAGCAGCGACAGCTGCGAGGGCGCCCGGCCCACCCGCTCGCCCAGGTCGGAGAGGGTCAGGCCGCGCGTGCGGCGCAGATGCCGCAGTCTCTGGCCAAAGGTGACCAGATCCAGGTCGCCCGGCAAAGACGGTATTTCTTCAGTCCCGAAGTACGCCATGGGTTCATGGTAGGGAAAGATGTACAGATCTTCACCCCAGAAGGCCTCGAAAAACCCTGGATCTTTGCCAAGAATCGTAGTTACCGGCGGGGAACATAGCCGCGGCAGGGCGCAGAGCCCGTGCCCGGCCACCCCGGCCGACACGACTTCCAGGGGATACACGTAAGGCGGTGACAGGCCATGAGCATCAGCGGTCGTCAGCAGGAAGCGGCAGCGGCGCTCCGGCAGGAGTGGGAGACCGACCCGCGCTGGTCCGGCATCGAGCGCACCTACTCGGCCGAGGACGTGGTCCGGCTTCGCGGCTCGGTCACCGAGGAGCACACGCTGGCCCGCCTCGGCGCCGAGCGGCTGTGGAAGCTGCTGCACACCGAGGACTACGTCAACACGCTGGGCGCCCTGACCGGCAACCAGGCCGTCCAGCAGGTCCGCGCGGGGCTGAAGGCGATCTACCTCTCCGGATGGCAGGTCGCCGCCGACGCCAACCTGGCGGGCCACACCTACCCCGACCAGAGCCTGTACCCGGCCAACTCGGTGCCGCAGGTCGTCCGGCGCATCAACAACGCGCTGAAGCGCGCCGACGAGATCACCTGGTCCGAGGGCGACGAGGACGCGCCCTACTGGATGGCGCCGATCGTCGCCGACGCCGAGGCCGGCTTCGGCGGTGTCCTCAACGCCTTCGAGCTGATGAAGGGCATGATCGCCGCCGGCGCCGCGGGCGTGCACTGGGAGGACCAGCTCGCCTCCGAGAAGAAGTGCGGCCACCTGGGCGGCAAGGTGCTCATCCCCACCGGCCAGCACGTCCGCACGCTCAACGCCGCCCGGCTGGCCGCCGACGTCGCCGGGGTGCCGTCGCTGGTCATCGCGCGCACCGACGCCCAGGCCGCGACGCTGATCACCAGCGACGTCGACGAGCAGGACGCGCCGTTCATCACCGGCGAGCGCACCGCCGAGGGCTTCTACCGGGTCCGCAACGGGCTGGAGGCCTGCGTCGCCCGCGGCCTGGCCTACGCGCCCTACTCCGACCTGCTGTGGATGGAGACCTCCACGCCCGACCTTGAGGTGGCGCGCCAGTTCGCCGAGCGCATCAGGGCGCAGTACCCCGACCAGATGCTCGCCTACAACTGCTCGCCGTCGTTCAACTGGCGCCGCCACCTGGACGACTCCACCATCGCCAAGTTCCAGCGCGAGCTGGCCCACATGGGCTACAAGTTCCAGTTCATCACCCTGGCCGGGTTCCACTCGCTGAACCACTCGATGTTCGACCTGGCCAAGGGCTACGCCGAGGGCGGCATGAGCGCCTACGTCAAGCTCCAGGAGCGGGAGTTCGCCGCCGAGGAGCGCGGCTACACCGCCACCCGCCACCAGCGCGAGGTCGGCACCGGCTACTTCGACCTGGTCAGCACGGCGATCACGCCTGAAGGCTCGACCACCGCTCTCACCGGCTCCACCGAAGAGGACCAGTTCTCAGCGGCTCACTGATCTGGTCCTCGTCCGCCGACGGCGGCCCGCCCCGCTTTCGTGGCTGGGGCGCGGCGGGTCCGCCGTCCCCTCCGCCGGCCCCGCGGCATCCGTGTCACCCGCGGGGCCGGCGGCTTCTCCCTGCGCGCCGCCGGAGCCGGATGCGGGGGTCCCCCCGCACGCGCCCCCGCCTGCATGCGGGCGGGCGCGCGGGGCGTGCGATCATCGGACCATGCCCGAGCCCACCTCCGACGAGCGCGACCGGCGGTTCACCGACGACGGCTCCGAGCCGCCGCCACCGCCGCCGGAGGCCCCGGCCCTGCTGGCGGCGGCCCCACTGACGCGGCGGATGCTGGCCGGCGAGGTCCTGCTGGTGCTGGCTCTTTCGCTGGCCGCCTCGGCGGTGGCAGCGCTGATCTCCTTCGTCGGCTCGCTGACGGCACCGGAGGAGCTCGCCCAGCAGACGGCCAGCCTGGTCGGCTCGCAGGCCTCGGCCGAGCGGCCCTGGCTGGACCTCTCCCGCCAACTCGCCTCCCTGGTCTTCTCGCTGGCCCCGGTGGCACTGGTGGTCTACCTGCTGCACCGCAGCCGCGAGTCGGCGCGCACCATCGGCTTCGACGCCACCCGCCCGGGGCGCGACCTGCTCGGCGGCGCCGCCCTGGCCGCCGTGATCGGCGGCGGCGGGCTGGTGGTGTACCTGGTCTCCTACCAGCTCGGCCTGTCGGTGACCGTCGCGCCCAGCTCCCTCAACGAGCACTGGTGGGCGGTACCGGTGCTGCTCCTGCAGGCCGTCAAGAACGGCGTGCTGGAGGAGGTCATCGTGGTGGGCTACCTGATGCTGCGCCTGGACCGGCTGGGCTGGTCCCCGATGCGCGCGGCGGTGGCCAGCTCCCTGCTGCGCGCCTCGTACCACATCTACCAGGGCGTGGGCATGTTCTTCGGCAACCTGGTGATGGGGCTGGTGTTCTGCTGGTTCTACCGCCGCTACGGCCGCGTGATGCCGCTGGTGGCCGCCCACTCGCTCATCGACATCGTGGCCTTCGTCGGCTCGGTCTACCTGATCGGCCACGTGGACTGGCTGCCGACCGGCTGAGCCGCGTGAGGCGGCGCGGCGGCGGGGTTGGCGACGGCACCCGCTCCAGCGGCGCTTCCCGGCCCTCTCGGCGCCGGTTCTCACGGGACTCTCCCGATCCTGCTCCGCCGAGCGAACACCGAGCCCGGCGAAACGGGGCGATCCGCCCCTTCGCCTCCGCATCGCATCGGCGGGAGACCGGCGCGCGCTAGGGGCCGGGGCGCACGACCGTCCACGCGCACGACGCGCAGATGACGACCGAAAGCGCGATGGCGACCGCATGCAGCCAGACCGCGCCCTTCGAGTCGAGGATGTCGGCGTACTCCGGGTTCGCCGGATCGTAGGCCACGGTGACGTGCTGGCCGGTGTGTACCGTGCGGACAGCGCTCTTGATCTTGGGCCTCACCTCGACCGCGCGGCCGTCGACGGTCTCGAATCGGAAGGCGATGTCGATCGTCTTGTCCACGCCGGGACCCTCCGACGTCCGGACGACCCTGTTGCTCCGCTCCGCGGAGACGACCGTCCCGGGCACGCGGGTCCCGTTCCGGCGCAGCCGCAGGAGCGCCCGGAGGTTTCGCACCTCGAACACCGCCAGTGACGCGAAAGCCGCTGTCAAGAGAACGAGCCATCCCATGCGTGCCAAGCCACCCCTCTTCGCCTCCCGCCCGTTCGCCTACCACCCGTTCGCCGAGCGCCCGGCGATACGACCGTCCGCGTCGGCACGGCAACTGCGCACAGCGTGCCAGCAAGGGCCGAGCGAGGCAATGGGAGCGCTTCCATTCACCTACGGGGACGCACCGCGCCCGGCCGCGCGAACGCCTCCGCGGCCTACTCGGGCAGCGAGTCCTCCAGGTAGCGCGGGCGGCCCAGCAGGAGGCCGACCGCCAGGTTCGCGGTGACCATGACCGCGACCAGCAGCAGCGGGGCGTGCCAGCCGCCCGTCAGCTCGTGCAGCATGCCGAACAGGAACGGCCCCGCGCCGGCCATCAGGTAGCCGATGCTCTGGCTGGAAGCCGACATCGCGGCGGTGGCACCGGAGGTCCGTGTGCGCACCGCGAAGAACGTCAGCGCCAGCGTGAACGCGGCCATGCCGATCCCGATCAGCGTTGTCCACACCCAGGTCCCCTCCAGCGGGGACACCCACAGCCCCGTCAGCCCGGCGGCATAGCAGGCGAAGAAGACCGCGACGAACGCGCGGTGGTCGCGCACGCGCGCCATCAGCCCCGGCAGCACGAGGGACAGGGGGATCGCCAGCGCCGTGAGATAGGACAGCATCAGCCCCGCCTCGGCCGCGCTCATGCCCTCGTCGCGCAGCATCTCGGCGTACCAGCCGAACATGATGTAGGCGACCGCCGACTGCGTGCCGAAGTACAGCACGCTCTGCCGGCCCATGGCCGTGCGCAGCACCCGGCCCAGCGCCACCGGGGTCGAGCCGGAGCTGCGCGGGGGCTCGTGGCGCAGCAGCGCCAGCCACGGGACCAGCGCCACCAGACCGAAGGCGCCGTAGACGCCCAGCGCCAGCCGCCAGCTGCCGCTCGCCTGCAGCACCGGCACGGTCGCCGCGGCCGCGACGGTGGTGCCCAGTGCGAGGAACGTGGTGTAGACGGTGGTCATCGCGCCCACGCGCTCGGGGAAGTGCTGCTTGACCAGCGTCGGAAGGAGCACGTTGCCCACGGCGCCGCCCGAGAGCGCCACCGCGCTCAGCGCCAGGAACGGCAGCGGGGCGTCGACCAGCGTGCGGGTGGACAGGCCGAGGGTGAGCGCCAGCAGCGCGGCGGCCAGCAGGCGGTGCTCGCCGAGCCTGCGGATGAGCATGGGCGTCAGCGAGCCGAACAGGGCGAAGCACAGCACCGGTAGCGTCGTCAGTACGCCCGCCACGGCCGCGGACATGCCCAGGCCGCTGCTCACCTCGGTCAGCAGCGGGCCGACACTGGTGATGCCGGTACGCAGGTTCAGCGCGGCCAGCGCCACACCGGCGACGAGCAGCCACACGACGTGGCGGGGGCGTCGGCCGGCGGGCACGGAGGAGCCGCCTTCGCCCGCCGACTGCGCGGCGGTCTCAGCTGAGGCGCCGGACACGCTTGCCTCCAGGACATAGAGATGGGATCACAGGATCTACATCATGACCGTAACGCATTCGGCGCGAGTGCCGCCTAGCGGCCGGATCTGATCTAAGCTCCCGCCTAAAGCGCCCGCACATCCGACCGGCCATGCCGCCTGTGGCCGCCACCCGTAGGAGGTAATCGCGTGCCTCTCGCTTCGACGCGCCGCACCGGCCTCGTCGACCAGGTCATCAGCCAACTGCGCGCCCAGATCGACTCGGGCGAGTGGGGCATCGGCGACCGCATCCCCACCGAGTCCGAGCTCTCCGACCAGCTGGAGGTGGGACGCAACACCGTCAGAGAGGCGGTCCGCGCGCTGGCGCACGCCGGCCTGCTGGAGATCCGCCAGGGCGCGGGCACGTTCGTGCGGGCCTCCAGCGAGCTGGGCGGGGCGCTGCGCCGCAGGTTGGAGCGCTCCCGGCTGCGCGAGAACCTGGAGGTGCGGCGGGCACTGGAGATGGAGGCCGCCCGACTGGCCGCGATGCGCCACACCGACCAGGACCTGGCCGACATCGAGCACGCCGTGGCGCTGCGCGACTCCGCCTGGAACGAGGGCGACATGGCCGCCTTCGTCGAGGCCGACTTCACGTTCCACCGCACGATCGTCCACGCCACGCACAACCCGCTGCTGGTCGACCTGTACGACGACATCGCCCAGGCGGTCTACGACAGCATCGCCCACACCGCCTACGGCCTGCCCGGCTCCGACTCCGAAGAGGGAAGCGCCGGCACCGGCATCGACCACAAGGGGCTGGCCGACGCCGTGCGCGAGGGCGATCCCGACCGTGCGCTTCGCGAGGCGGCCTGCTACCTGGACGAGCTGCTGTCCCTCGCGGGCGAGTGAAGGAGAAGGCTGGAGCCCACCCGCCACATCGCCTCCAGCAGCTCGGCGCGCGGCGGATCGCCGTCGCCGCTGAGCGCCTCGGCCATCAGCTCGCGGAACGCGCCCAGGGTGGCGGCCGCGGCCAGGCGGGGTGAGAACGAGCCGTCCAGCTCCCCCTCGCGCTGCGCCTTGGCGATGCTGCGCGCGGCGATGTCGACCTGGCGCGCCAGGCGCTCGGCGTCGGTCTGCGCCGCGGCGGGTTCGCGCAGCCGCCGCCCGATGATCATCCGGCCCAGCGGGGCGTCGCACAGGAAGTCGATCTCCCGGCCCAGGCGCGCGTGCTCGCGTTCGGGCCAGCTCAGCGAGTCGTCGAGCCGGGTGTTGAAGACCTCGAAGTCGTAGCCGTCGTAGAAGTCGTCGACGACCGCGGCCACGAGACCGTCCTTGCCCGCGTAGTAGCGGTAGAGCAGCCCGGCCGAGACACCGGTGCGGCGGGCGACCGCGGCCACTTCGAGCGTGCCGCCGCCCTCCAGGATCTCCGCGCGCGCACCGGCCAGCAGCCGCGCCCGGGTGGCCCGCCCGCGCGCCGAAACGGCGCCGCCGGCACCGACCGCGCCCGCGGCGCCGTCGCCGCCCGCATCCGAATCGTCGCTCATCGTGGTCACCGGCTCCGTGGATCTACCGAGGTTCTGCTGAGACCGCCGCACCAGTCTGCCGGTAGCGCGCGTCGTGCGGATGCGTGTAGCCGGATCCGGCCGCGCCCCTTCGGTTCACGCGCATCCGTACGAGGCGAGCGGAGCTTTCGCTCTGCTGCTCACCGGGCTCATCCGTCGCCGGGAGGGGCGAGGGCGGGGATGTACGGGCGCACCCGCGGCGCGCGCCGGAGCGGGCGGCGCCTGCCGTGCGGCGGGGACGGCAGGGGTTGCGGGGGCAGTGGCGGCAGCGTGTGGTTGGCCGCCTCTGGGTTGCCGCAGTAGCCGCAGGCCTCGCGCCCGGGTTCGTTGGCGCGGGTACACAGGCGGCAGTCCCACGCGGGTGTCCGCCGGTCGGTTCGTGCCGGTGTGTGCTGTTCCATGACTCACTCCGAGGGCATGCGCGGCGGCGGGACGCGGTCGGGCGGGAAGTCGAGCAGGCGCTCCATGCAGATGTGGGACTCAGAGCCGAGCGTGGGGGCGAACCGGCTGCCGGTGCGGTTGAGGTACGGGCGGAGGCTGGCGTAATAGGCGCCGAAACCGCCGTCGTCGTTCCGCGACGCCCAGACCCGGTACATGGAATTGACCCGGTTGAGGTCGATGAGTCGGATTTGTATTTCTCGAGGAAAGTCGGAGTAGTCGTCGGGTGCCATGGGGACTCCTTCCTTTTTCGGAGATCGCTGATGTTCACAGCATCCGATCTCGACCTATCTCTCGGCTACCTGTCACTACCGACGTGGGCAGACTTCTGTTACCGGGTATTGCTGGGAGGTAGTCGGGTAGTACAGGGTTCTGGCATGGACCTTAGGTTCGGCTTGGAAGTGCGCCGCCTCCGAGAAGAGGCGGGACTTTCCCAGACCCAGCTCGCCCGGAAGGTGCCGATTTCCCAGTCGCAGGTCTCCGCGATCGAACGCGGCGCAAAAGGGACGACTGCGTCTCAAGCGATGCGGCTCGACACCCTGCTCAACGCCGGTGGAAAGCTGGTGAGGAGATGGGAGGACTCTCAACGCAAGGCACGCAGGTACGCCGACTGGTTCGCCGGAATAGCGGTGACGGAACGGGAGTCGGCCGAGATCCGGGAATACTGTCCGCTGATCGTCTCCGGACTTCTGCAGACGAAGGCCTACTCCCGTGTGGTCTTCCGGCAGGGGCGTCCCCTCGATACTGAGGAAGAGATCGAAGAACGCGTCAAGGCGCGCATGGAGCGCCAGGAGGTGCTCTACCGGGATCGGCCGCCGCTGCTACGGGTGATCATCGAAGAGCACGTCCTCTACCGTCCGATCGGCGGTAAAGACGTCATGGCCGCCCAGCTCGATCACCTGCGAGCCATGGCCGAGCGGCCGCACGTCCAGATCCTCATCGTGCCGATGGAGTCGGAGACGTGTCCGGGCCAGGACGGCGGGTTCCTACTATTCACCGTGCCCAAGAAGGGCGTGCTCGCATTCACGGAGACGAAGGTCAGCGGTCACCCGTCGGACCACCCGGACATAGTCAGCTCCTATCAGACAGTCTTCAGCGACCTCGCAGCGGTGGCGCTTCCCCCTTCCGCATCGCTGCGCCTTATCAGGGAGAATCTCAACCATGATCAACAGTGAATGGGGCAAGAGTTCCTACAGCGAAGGTGCCACCAACTGCGTCGAGTGCCGCTCTGATGAACACTCCGCCCAGGTCAGAGACACTCAGCACCGCGACCACGGGCACCTGACCTTCCCCCCTCATGAATGGGCCGCCTTCGTCGGCGAACTCCACTCCCTCTGACCGTCCCCCCTCGCGCCGTCCGCCCTCGCGCCGGCCGGCACCCGCCAGCGCCCCCGGCACCTCTCTGCCGGGGGCGTTCTCCTGCCGAGGCCTTTCCCTTCTGTTCGGCGGTCTCCGCCCGCTTCTGCCAACCTCCGCGGTTCCGGCGTCCCGGATCTGCTCCGCAGGGCCGTGCCATGAGCTCGACCCGGCGAGGAGGGCACGGCACGGTGCGGGTGTATGTCGCGGTGTTCGGCCACGGGCTGGCCGCTTCTCGGAGTACCGCGCGGCCACGGCCGCCGGGGTCTTCACCAACAGCGTCTTCGGCGCGATCAACGCCATGGTGCGGCTGGCCGTCTTCGCCGCCCAGCCGCGCATCAACGGCTACACCGCCGCCGACGAAGTCACCCAGGTCTATGACGCCCAGGCGCTCATCGGCCCCACCGCGATCATGGGCCCGCCGTGACTACCGCGGGCGAGGCCGAGGGGCTGGCAAGACCTTCACCGTGGCCGAAGGCCGCTGCTGCGCCGCAGCCGGCGCCGCCGATCGAGGTGGACGGCGTGCGAACGGCGGCTGTCGAGGGACCGCGCCAGTGGCTTGAGCTGCACGGGAACCCCGCGAACGTGATCGCCGCGGTCACGCCCGATACCGGTCGCCGGCATCACGCTGCGCGAACCCGGCATCGAGGAGGTGTTTCGGCGAATCTACTCCGGAGCGTGACGGCGACGGTGTGTCACGGAGACTTCACCACAGCGTGACCATAACCTCGTCCTGCGGCCATACCGGGACCGGAGCATCACCTGCGGACATACCGCCCAACCGCAGCACGACCCTGCTGGAGGTCAGCCTTGTCCGTCACCACGAGACACCTTATCGCCACCTCCGCATCGCATTCTGCCCGGTCGCGCATGGCGCGCCGGCGCTTCCTGGGCATCGGCTCGGCCTCGGCCGCCGCCGTCGCGCTGGGCACCGGAGTGTTCTCCGCCACCGCCTCGGCCCAGTCGGCCGAACCGAAGGGCGACTACCCGTTCACCCTCGGCGTCGCCTCCGGCGAGCCCGCCGAGGACGGCGTCGTGCTGTGGACCCGCCTGGCGCCCGACCCGCTGGCCGCCGACGGCAAGGGCGGCATGCCGCCGCGCGAGATCACCGTCGAGTACCAGGTGGCGCTGGACTCCCGCTTCCGCCGGATCGTCCACCGCGGCAGCGCCGTCGCCGGACCCGAGCTCGGCCACTCGGTGCATCCCGAGGTCTCCGGCCTGTCACCGGGCCGGGAGTACTACTACCGCTTCCGCGCGATGGGCGACATCAGCCCGGTCGGTACGACCCGCACCGCTCCCCCGGCGTCCTCGATGGCCGGCTCCCTGTCCTTCGCGTTCGTCTCGTGCCAGAAGTGGGACCACGGCCACTACACCGCCTACAAGCACCTGGCCGAGGAGGATCTGGACCTGGTGCTGCACCTGGGCGACTACATCTACGAGTACCCCATCGAGGGCGACCTGCGCGGCGGCGTCCCCGACCACCTGCTCGTCGAGACCACCCGGCTGGAGCACTACCGGGTGCGCTACGCCCTCTACAAGTCCGACGAGCACCTGCAGAACGCCCACGGCCGCTTCCCCTGGCTGGTCACCCCGGACGACCACGAGGTCGACAACAACTGGGCCGACGAGCTCTCCCAGGACGACGACCCGCCCGCAAAGTTCCTGAGCCGGCGCGCCGAGGCCTTCCAGGCCTACTACGAGAACATGCCGCTGCGGCGCACCTCGATGCCCGCGGGCCCCGACATGGGCCTGCACCGCCGCATCGGCTACGGCCGCCTGGCCGACTTCACCATGCTCGACACCCGCCAGTACCGCGACAATCAGGCCTGCAGCGGACGGCTGGAGGAGGACTGCGACGCGCGTTTCGACCCCTCCCGCAGCATCCTCGGCGAGCGCCAGCGCGACTGGCTGCTCAACGGCTTCGGCGACTCGCCCGCGCGCTGGCAGGTGCTGGGCAACCAGTCGCCCATGACCCAGACCGACAACACCCCGGGCTCGGGCACCAGCGTCTGGATGGACCCCTGGGACGGCTACGCCGCCGACCGCGAGCGGGTGCTCGACGCCGCGACCCAGCGGGGCGTGCGCAACCTGGTGGTGGTCACCGGCGACCGGCACCAGAACTACGCGGCCGACCTGAAGGCCGACTACCGCGACGAGAACGCGCCGACCGTGGCCACCGAGTTCGTGGGCACGTCGGTCTCGACCAACGGCGACGGCGAGGACCTCGGCGCCGACGGGCAGCGCTTCCTGGAGGCCAACCCCCACTTCGCCTTCGTCAACGAGCAGCGGGGCTACGTGCGCTGCACCCTCACGCCCGAGCAGTGGCAGACCGACTTCCGGGTGGTGCCCTACGTGACCCGCCCGGGCGCACCCGTGTCGACCCGGGCGAGCTTCGTGGTCGAGGACGGCACCCCGGGTGTGACGGCGAAGCCGTGATCCCCCGCGGTGCGCCGCGCCGACTGCGCGCCGCCGAAGGCCCCCAGCGCCCGCCGCGCGTCCGGCGGAGGCCCCGGCGGCGCGTGGCGAGCCCGGGTGAGGCGAGGGGGCGGCGCCCGGCTCGCGGGGCGGGGGCCGCTCCGGCGGGCGCGGTGGTCAGCCCGCCCGCTCGGCGGAGCGGGCGGCCGGGGCCGCGGGCGCGCCCTCCCAGCCGGCCACGCGCGAGGGGTCCAGGTTGAGCAGGTCCAGCGTGCTCGCGCCGGCGGACAGCGCGTCGACCATCCGCTGCTCGGCGGCGACCGCCTCGACCGTGTCGGCGACGATGGCCGTGGCCCGCCCGCGCGGCAGGCACACGGTGCCGTCGTCGTCGGCCACGATCCAGTCGCCGCGGCGAACGGGCACGGGCGCGCGGCCGTCGTCGAGCCGGACCTCCCGCCCGACCTCGCCGCCGGCCTCGTGGCCGGGCGCGCGCACCGATACGCCCGCGCTGACCACGGGGACTCCGGAGCGGGCGATGGCGGCGACGTCGCTGACGCAGCCGTCGACGACGATGCCGCTGATGCGGCGCATGCGGGCCGCCACCGCCAGGATCTCGTCGACGTAGCCGTATTCGGGCTCGCCGGAGACGTCCACCACCAGGGCGGTCTCCGGTGCGGCCTGGGCGACGGCCACGTGCAGGGCGAGGTTGTCGCCGGGCGCGCAGCGCACCGGGAGCGCCGTGGCGGCGAAGGACGCCCCGGGCCAGACCGCGAAGAGGTGGGCCCCCAGCGGTCGGGCACCGCACCGTGTCAGCGCGGCAGTGCCCATCGCAGTCATGGTGTCCGCAAGCGCCACGTCAGCCTCCCATTGCAAGCGCGCCTCGCGGGCCGCTGCGCCTCATCGCACCCGGCGGGGCCCGTCCCCGGCCGCGGGCGGCGCTGCCTGGGAGAGCCGGGGCTCTCCCCTGCGACCCGACTGCTCTTATACTCATGGGTAACTTAACCGGCACGCAAGACGTGTGAAGCGGAAAATACAAAAATGCGCTACCGGCGGTTACACCCTCCGACCTCCACCGGCGGGCGCGCTCAGGCCTGCCACGGCGTCGAGAGCGGCGCGTGCCGCCCCCGCATCGTGCACGCGGAAGACCCGCGCGTCCTGCCATGCCGAGACCGCCAGCGCCGCCAGCGTGCCCGGCCCCCGCTGCTCCACGGGCGCGTCCAGGGTCTCGCCGATGAAGTCCTTGTTGGAGACCGCGACCAGGACGGGCCACCCGGTGGCGGCCAGCTCGCCCATGCGCCGGGTCAGCTCCAGCGAGTGGTAGGTGTTCTTGCCGAAGTCGTGGGTGGGGTCGATCAGCACCCGGTCGGGGCGCACGCCCAGCGCGACGGCGCGGCGCGCCAGGCCCGTGACGGTCTCCAGGACGTCGGCGACCACGTCGGCGTAGTGCACGCGGTGCGGGTCGGTGCGCGGCGCCAGGCCGCCGGTGTGGCTGCACACCAGCCCGGCCCCGGCCTCGGCCGCCACTCGCGCCAGGTCGGGATCGGCGCCGGCCCAGGTGTCGTTGACCAGGTCGGCGCCCGCCTCGGCGCAGGCGCGGCCCACCTCGGCGCGCCAGGTGTCCACCGAGATCACCACCTCGGGGTGGCGTGCGCGCAACTCGGCCACGAACGGGGCGGTGCGCTCGATCTCCTCGGCGGCGCCGACGTGGGCGCCGCGGCCGGCCTTGACGCCGCCGACGTCGACGATGTCGGCGCCGCTCGCCACGGCGGCGTCGGCCGCGGCGAGCGCGGCGCCCCAGTCGTAGGTGGCGCCGCGGTCGTAGAAGGAGTCGGGGGTGCGGTTGATTACCGCCATCACCGCGTGGCTGCCGGGGCCGAACTCGCGTCCGCGCAGACGCAGCACCCCTCCCGGCGCCGCCTCGTCGCTCATCGCCCCCCGCTGCTGCCCGTGTGCCCGTGTACCGGTGCGCCCGCCGGCCGCACCGCCGCCCCTGCGGCGCGGGCGCGTCCCCGCCGCGAAGCCGCTCGCGGCGGGGACGACCGAAATCCGCGCCCGGGGCCGGAGCGCTCAGGCGGCCGGTGCGGCGTCGCCGCCGTAGCGCTCCTTGGTCACCGCGAGATGCTCCCAGGTCTCGACGTAGGTGACGTCCGAGCAGGCGCGTACGGCCTCCAGGGCCTCCACCAGCGCGGGGCGGTCGGCGGCGCTGGCCGAGCCGATGACGTCGTAGCGCCCGAAACCCGTCGCGAGGAAGGAGACCCCTGACAGGCTACCGAGCCGTGCCGCCACCGCGCCCGAATCGCCGCGGCAGCGCAGGCCGAAGCCCACCTGCTCGCTGGCGCCCACCGCGGCCGGTTCGGCGATGGCGGTGACGTGGATGACGCCGGCCTCGATCAGCCGCACCACGCGCGAGCGCGCGGCCGCCTGCGAGAGGCCGACCCTGCGGGCCAGCTCCGCGTAGGACGCGCGCCCGTCGCGCTGGAGGTGGCGGACCAGCCGCCAGTCCAACGGGTCGATCGCCACGTCGCGCAGCTCGCGCACGCTGCTGTAGGCGTCCTTGGCGATCTGCCCGCCGCGGAAGGCCTCGGCCCCGGTGACCCCGCTCAGCGAGCGGAGCGCCCCCAGCTCCTTGGCCAGCGCCTCGTCGTCGCGAACCCGGACGTGGGCCACCACCGGGAAGCGCCCGGCGGTCTGCGCGGCGAAGACCACGGCCTCGCGCTCGGCCAGCTCCTCCAGCAAGGGGCCCACGGGGCCCGAGACGCGGAAGGATACGTGTGCGAACACCTCCATCCCCAATACACCGGCGTGCAGCACTCCCACGATCCGGATGGCGCCCGCGCCGACCAGCTGCTTGACGCGCGCCCGCACCGCTGTCCGGGACAGCCCCACTCCGTCGGCGAGTGCCTGGTATGTCGCTCTTCCGTCCCCCTGCAGCGCTCTGATCAGCGCCGCGTCGACCGCATCGAGCACGATTGCATGCCTTTCCCTCACATGACGGCGCCCCTTCCCCCCGGGCGCCGCCCCCTCCTGCGGCCAGATCATGGCAGTTGTTGCGACGGTTAACTACTGATCACGAAAGAAACAAGGACGACTTTGACCGTCCATCCCCGGAGATCCGGACAACGAGCCGGGTATACCGACATCCCGGGCACGTAACAAACATGCCGTGGTCGGCCCCTCGTGTGCGAACAACTCCGGCAAAGCGAGACACTGTTCTGCGGCATGTTCGGCGCCGTGCGCGGTAGGAGAGGAACGACGTCCCACCGCCCGACGACTCCTGTCGTCGACGGCGCCTCGGGGACGGGGCAGTAAGAAGGGGAGTCCATGGCATACAAGGGAGATCCGCCGGACCGGGGGACGTCCGAGTCCGCCTCCCGGCCCGCGAACACCTGGCGGGCGCTGCTGTGGACTGCCGGATCGCTGCCCCTGCCCGGCCTGGCCCACCTGCGCATGGGGCGCCGCGTCCCGGGCTGGACCATCCTGGGCTGCTACCTGGTGCTGATCGCCGCGGCCGCCGCGGGGGCCTTCGCGATCAACGGCGACGCCCTGCGCGGCGCGCAGCTCGCGGTCCAGGGGCGCTGGCTGTTCACCGCGGCCGCGGTCGCCTTCGCGATCGCGGTGCTGTGGATGACCGTGATCGTGCACTCGTGGGTCATCCTGCGGCCGCCGGGCTCGCGCAGGCTCGCCCGCGCGACGGGCGGCCTCGTGGTCCTTGCGCTGTGCCTGGCGGTGGCCGTCCCGGCGGCGGCCGTGCTGCGCACCACCTACACCGCCTACGACACGATCAACTCCGTGTTCGGCCCCGAGCCCGAGGGCGAGCCGCACGACGAGGCCGACCCGTGGACCGGGCGCGACCGGGTCAACGTGCTGCTGCTGGGCGGCGACGCCGGCAGCAACCGCTACGGGCTGCGCACCGACTCCATGATGGTCGCCAGCATCGACGTGCACCGCGGCGACGTGGTCCTGATCGGGCTGCCGCGCAACCTGGAGAACACGCAGTTCCCCGAGGGGACGGCGCTGGCCGAGCGGTACCCGCCGCCCTACGGCTTCGACGACCTGCTCAACGAGGTCTACCAGACGGTCGCCGAGAACCCGAAGAAGCTGGCGATCGACCCGTCGGCCCAGGACCCGGCCGCCGACACCCTCAAGCGCGTCATCGGCAACCTCGTCGACCTGGACCTGGACTACTACGCGCTGGTGGACATGCGGGGCTTCGCGTCGCTGATCGACGCGATCGGCGGCATCGACGTGCACATCGACGAGCCCATCCCCTACGGCCAGGAGGGCGACGTCCTGGAGGCGGGCGACCAGCACCTCGACGGCTACGAGGCGCTGTGGTACGGCCGGAGCCGCACCAACAGCGACGACTACGCGCGCATGGGCCGCCAGGGCTGCCTGCTGATGTACGTCGCCGAGCAGACCGAGCCGACCACGGTGCTGACCAGCTTCCAGGAGCTGGCGGGCGCCACCAAGAAGACGCTGCGCACCGACATACCCCAGTCCAAGGTGCCGGCCTTCATCGACCTGGCCGACCTGGTCACCGACAAGGGGCGGATGTCGACGCTGCAGCTTTCCCCGCCCCAGGTCAACACCGCCCACCCCGACTGGAAGAACATCCGCTCACTGATCGCCGACGCCATCCGCGAGCAGGAGGACGCCCAGTCGGCGCGGCAGGAGGCCGAGGAGAACGGCGACGACGAGGTCCCCTCGTCCTCGCCCACGCCCACGCCCACTGGCGGCGCCTCCGACGAGCAGACCGGCCAGGACGAGCAGACCGAGTGGCAGGAGTACACCGGCCTGGACGAGCCCTCCCCGCCGCCCGGCCGCCAGGTCGGCGAGGACGCCACCGCGCTGGAGGCGCTCTGCCCGTGACCCGCGGCGCCGGCACCCCGGGGCCGCCGGTCCGCTGCGGCCGACGGCCCCGCTGCGCCGCGCGGGCCGCGGGCGCCTCCCGGCCCCCGGCACCGCCGTCCACGGTTCGACGGGCCGCAGCGCGAGGGGCGGGGACCGGGGGCGTCGATGCTCCAGCGGCGCGCGCTCGAACCCGGCGCCGGCGAGCATGCCCGCCGGTGACTCACCGGGTCCGGTCGAGCTGTGTGCTGCCCGCCCGCGCACGTCAGGCTCACCCGCTGGACCCGGCCCGGGTGTCCCAGACGCCGGTTGCGGCCGTCTCGTGCGCATACTCCGCGAAGTCGCGGGGCGAGCGGCCGAGAACGCGCTCGACGGTGTCGGTCACGGCGGCTCTGCGCCCGTCGAAGACCTCGGCCATCAGGCCGGCCAGTTGCGTCGCGTACTCGGCCGGCACGCCTCGTGCGGTCAGGGACGAGATGAAGTGCTCGGGTGTGACCGGCATATAGCGGACATCCCTGCGGGCCGCCCGCGCGATCTCGCCGACGGCCTCGGCGAAAGTGAGCAGTCGCGGTCCGGTCACGTCGTGGATCCGGCCGCCATGGCCGTTCCCGGTCAGCGCCGCGACGGCGACATCCGCGATGTCCTCGGCGTCGGTGAACGGTTCCGCGACGCCCCCGGCCGGAAGCGCGACCACACCGGCCCGGACCGACTCAGCGAGGAACGCCTCGCTGAAGTTCTGGGTGATGAACCCCGCCCGCACGACGGTCCACTCCGCCCCCGAGTCCCGCACCGCCTGTTCGCACCGCTCGGCCTCGCCGGCACCGCGGTCGGCGAGCAGGACGAGGCGCCGGACGCCGCAGTCCACTGCCAGGTCCGCGAAGGAGCCCACGGTTGCGGCCGCTCCGGGGAACGCCGCGTCAGGATAGAAGGCCACATAGGCCGCGTCGATGCCGTGCAGCGCGGGTTCCCACGTGGTGTCGTCCTGCCAGTCGAATGGCGTATCGGCGCGCCGTGAGCCGACCCGTACCGGAACGTCGTGCGCCAGGAGTCCGGACGCGACACGCCGTCCGGTCTTGCCCGTCCCCGCGAGGACCAAGGTCGTCTGAGCAGTAGGTGTCATGATCCGCAGTCCACCGCAGCGCCGGGCCGAAGGCCATGATCGAGGCTCGCAGGTCCATAAGGGTGCGTCTTAAACTGCTCCGGTGGACCCCTTGTCGATCCTGCTCGACGGCGCCAGGGCCAGGGGCGCGTTCGTGCTACGGACTATCCAGAGCTCGCCGTGGTCGGTACAGGTACGCGACCGGGCGCCGCTGAACGTCGTGGCGATCCTGAGCGGGACGCCCTGGGTGGTCCCCGGTGCCGGCGGTGCGGTCCGACTGGAGCCGGGCGACATCGCGGTGATGCGCGGCCCCGACGCGTTCAGCTTCGCCGACGATCCACGTACTCCGACCCAGGTGGTCGTTCGGCCCGGCCCCCGGCGGACGACCCCCGCCGGTGCGGAACCGGCCGAGGTCGCGGACACGGGGGTGCGCACCTGGGCCAACGGCATGCGGACCGGTGATGACGGCGCGGACGGCTCGTCGGTGCTGCTGATCGGCAAGTACCGCCGACCGGGCGAGATCGCCGCGCGCCTGCTCAGCGCGCTGCCTCCGCTTCTGGTCGTCCCCGGGGCCGCCCACGGCGAGTCCGCGCTGGTGTCGCTACTCGCCGAGGAGACCGTACGCAACGAGCCCGGTCAGGACCTCGTCCTCGAACGGCTTCTGGACCTCCTGCTGGTCGCCGTCCTCCGCGCACGGTTCACCCGGTCTGATGCCGAAGCGCCACACTGGTACCGGGCAGACCAAGATCCCGTCGTCGGACCCGTCCTGCGGCTCATACACGCCCACCCGGACCGCCCCTGGACCGTGGCCGGGCTCGCCGGGCGGACCGGGGTCTCGCGAGCGACGCTGGCCCGCCGCTTCACCGACCTCGCCGGCATCCCGCCGATGGCCTACCTCACCGAGCGGCGGATCGACCTGGCCGCCGATCTCCTCGAGAACTCCGACGCCACGATCGAATCCATAGCCCGGCAGACGGGTTACGGCAGCGCGTTCGCGTTCAGCGCCGCGTTCAAACGAGCCCGCGGGATCAGTCCGCAACGCCACCGCAACCGGTCGTGACCGCCGGTCGGGCCACCCATGTCGGGCGCCCACGCTCACCGGCACCCACCGGAAGAGCCACGGCGAGCCGCGAAGGCAAAGGAGAGGTCGCCGCCGGGTTCACCCGCACCCGACCGCCGCCCGACCCGACCCGCCGACCACCGTCTGCCGGGTGCTCTCAGGCCGAGAACCTCCCGTAGCGCCCCCGCTGATAAAGCAGCGGGCGATCGGCCTCAGGCGACACTCGGGCCTGGGCGACCCGGCCGACGACGAGCCAGTGGTCGCCGACGGCCAGCACGTCGTGCTTGCGGCAGAGCAGGTGGCCGATCGCGCCCTGCAGCAGTGGTAGGGCGTCGGGGCCCTGCTGCCAGCGCGTGGGCGGGGCGAACCGGTCGACGCCGCGGGTCGCGAAGCGCGAGGCGACCTCCTGCTGGTGCTCACCGAGGATGTTGACCGCGAAGCAGGGCGCCTCGCGCAGGCCCGGCCACGTCGAGGAGCCGTCGCCGATGTAGAAGGAGACCAGGGGCGGGTCCAGGCTCACACTGGTGAAGGAGGTGGCGGTGACCCCGACCGGGCCGTGCGGCGCCTCGGCGGTCACCACGACCACGCCCGCGGCGTGCGCCCCCATGACGCGGCGGAACCCGTCAGCGGCGACTGCGCCCTCCTGCGGGAGCCGCCCCGACCTCCCGGGCTCCGAGCCGGCTTCCGCCTCCGCCGATCTGCGCAACGCGCGCCTCCATCCGTGGTCCGGGCCGTCGTGGTGGGCGTACGCCCTCGGCCGCCGTCGCAGACGTCCTACGTCCGGTCAGCCTCCCGTGCGGGCGCGCTATTCCCGCGGAACTCCTCATGTGCGCAGGTTCTCACACGGCGGGGTCGGCGGCCTCGGGCCGGACCGGCGGAGCACGAGGTCGGAGGGAGGTCACCGGGGGTGGCCGGTTTCGCTCACAGCGAAACACCGGGCATCGACCCGCATGCTCCGCGGAAGCCCGCACGTTGGCGGCCTCCACCAGCCCCGCTCGGGCTCGCCGGTGACGCGCCGCAACCGGTTGGAGCGCGACTTCGCCCACCAGGCCGACTAAAGTCCGGAATATGCCCACTCCCACCTCCCGGGGCCGCCGTGTCCTGGTGATTCTGGCGGTCCTGGCCCTGTGCGGAGGCGGGCTGGCAGCGGTCGGCCCCTGGCTGCTGGCGCGCGCGGGGATCGACGGAACAGCCCTACCGTGGGCCGACCCCTGCTCGGTGGACACCGCCGACGGCACGGTCATGCTGTCGCTGGAAGACGCGCGCCTGGCCACCACGGCGGTGGCGCTGCGGGCCCGCGGCGCCGAGGCGCCCGACACCCCGGGTATCGACAGCGCGGTGCTCAAGCGGCTGCGCGACGGCCCTCCCGCCGGTCCCGGTCCCAGTCTGACCTGCCGTGCCTCCTCGCCCGAGGGGCTGCAGGAGCAGGACCTCACGGAGAGCGGGCTGACACCGCGCGCCCAGGAGGTGCTCGACTCCGTGACCGAGGTGTTCGGCACCATGAGCGTCGGCGGCTACGAGCCCGGCGGCGTTTCCAGCGGGCACGGCGAGGACTCCGCGCATTACGAGGGCCGCGCCATCGACTTCTTCTACCGCCCCGTCAGCGAGGAGAACAGGCGCGAGGGGTGGCTGCTGGCGCACTGGCTGGTCGCCCACGCCGAGGAGCTGCACGTCGCCAACGTGATCTTCGACGACAAGATCTGGAATTCCCGCGGCTCACGCGGCGGCTGGTGGCCCTACCAGGCCCCCGACCCCGACAACGCGATCCTGCGCCACCTCGACCACGTCCACGTGGACGTCTGGGAGGCGTGAATCGGCGGCCCCGGTGGGCGTCGAAGGCCGCGAGGAACCGGCGCAGAAGGCGGTCGGCCCCTCGACCGTCCCGGCCGCGGCCGGCGGCGCCCGCAGCCGGGACGACGCGCCCGCCCCCTCCCCCGCGCGCAGCCGCTGGGTCAGCACGTTCCGGCCCCTGCCGAGCAGCCCTTGGCGCGGGCCGGCGAGCCGATTCGGCGCCCCCGCCGAGGCCACGGTCGCCTGCGCGACCCCGCGATCCTCGGCCCCGTCATCACCGCCTTCCACACCGACTGAGCACACGCCGGAGCCCGGACCCGCCGGTGCGAGTCGGCACCGCCGGGCGCAGCCGCACGCAGGGAACATCGACGTCGCCAGCGTGCAGTCACCCGTCCAGCGTCCGCCGCGAGGCACGTGCTCCGGGCACTCAGCGCCCGGCGGAGACGGCGTGCCCGTCCGCCGGCGCCTGCCGGGCGGCGCCGTCGGCGCCGCCCCGTGCTGCCGTGCGCACGGCCCGCGCCGCCACCGCGAGCGGGGCGAGGGCGGCCACCGCCACCAGTCCGGCGGCCACGGCGAGCGCGCTCATCCCGGCGGCCTCGATGACACCGCCGCCGACGATTCCGCCCAGGCCCATGCCCAGCCACACCACGGAGACGTTGAACGCCACCACCGAGCCGGCGGCCTCGGGCGCCGCGTCGAGCAGCTTGGCCTGAACGGCGGGCAGGATGCCCCAGCCGCCCAGACCCCACAGGGCCAGCGCCATACCGGTGAGCATGACCGAGCCCCCGACCAGGGGCAGCGCGACCAGCCCCGCGCCCAGCAGCGTCAGCGCGATGAGCATCGCCCAGAGGGCGCCGATGCGGTCGGTCACCCAGCCGGCGCCGGTGTTGCCCAGCGACCCGGCGACGCCGTAGACCACCAGCAGCACGCTCACCGTCTGGGGAGCGGGGTCGCCCACGTGCGACAGCAGCGGGACCGCGAACGTGTAGGCGGCGAAGTCGCTGACGGAGGCCAGGAGGGAGACGGCGAGCACGGCGGGGACGAGCACGCCCTTCAGCGCGCCGAACCCGGTGCGCAGCGGTACGCGGGGCACGCCGCCGCTGCGGGGAAGCGCCCGCAGAGTGGCCAGCGCGCCCACGCACAGCAGGCCGATGCCCGCGTAGACCCCCTGGTGGCCGAGCGGGCCGGCGAGCATCACGCCGGCGGGCACGCTCAGCACCGTGGCCAGCGTGGACCCGGTCACCACCAGCGCGACGGCGCTGCCGCGCCGGTGCAGCGGTGCCAGGTCGGCGGCCATCACGATGGCGGCGGGGGCGTACAACGCGGCTCCGACGGCCGCGAGCACCCGGGCGGCCGCCAGGGTGGCGAATCCGGGCGCGAGCGCGGTGAGCACGTTGCCCACGGCCGACAGCACGAGCGCGGCGGCCAGCAGCCGCCGCCGGTCGCTGTGCCCGAACAGCGCCGAGAGCACAGGCGCAGCCACGCCGTAGGTGAGCGCGTAGACGGTGACGAGCTGCCCGGCCGCAGAGACCGCCACGCCGGTATGGGAGGCCACGTCGGCCAGCATTCCGGCGATGACGTAGGCACCGGTGGCCACGGCGAAATTGCCCAGTGCGAGGGAGAGGATCCTCACCGGCATGGCGGCTCCTGCGGACAGTGGAGAACGACGGGTGGAAGGCGCGACGCATCCGCTGGGAGCGCACGGCACCGCCGCCGCGTTGGGGTCGGCGGTATTCGGGCATGCCGAACAAGCCGACGGTTCAGCGCCGACGAGCCACCGGTTTCCGGGCAGGACGAACGGACCCGGGATCCGTGCCGCGCAAGGCGGTCGGATTCGGGCGTGGGCTGCCGGGGCTGCGCACCGGTTGCGGATATGCGGATACGGGGTGTGTGAGAACGCCGCGGCGCGGACACGGTCCGATGCGTTCCGCTCGGCCGAGGGGCCGACCGAGTCGGGACGTCGCTGCCCGTGGACGACGCACGCGTGTGCGCCGACTCGTCTCAGGATTCTCCGGCGCGGAGGCCTCCGCGCCGAAGGGGTGAAGCCGCCCGGTCGGCCCGCGGACGCGGACCGTCTCGACCGTGCGGCGAATCCACGCTAACAGGGCGAAAATCCCCTATGCGACCTGCGAACGCTCCGCTTTCCGTGTCGCGTGCCACACCCCGCGCGCGGCCGTCGCCCGGTGCCGCGCGACGGCGCGCCGCGCCGTCCGAGGCCCCCTTGCGCGAACGCCTGCGCGACCGGGCGCGAGCCCGCCGGAGGGCGGCGGGAGAACGTCCGAAGCGCGGGGAAGCGCGGCCGCGGGCGTTTCCGCATCCGGCGCGAAGGCGCCGCCGGGAGCCTCCTCCCGCCTCTCCCCGCCTTCCCAACCTCCCGACTCCCCCGCTCACCCCCGTCCTTCCGCACCGCCGAAGCCACCGCGCCGCCGAGACCACACCCCCCGCCCCGCTGTCCCGTTCATCCCGGTGAAACGCATTCCCGCCCACCCCCGGCGATCCATTGGTGCCACCCTGCCCGCGGCCGACAACGCAGGTACAGCGGCCGACAAGCCGCATCCGGCGGCCCGGCGAGCGGAACACGGGCAGTCCCCCACAAGCGCGGCTACGGGCGAATCCGCACCCGGGGCGAAAGCGCCGCCCGCCGGGAGCCTCCTCCCGCCTTCCCGACTCCCCCGCTCGCCCTCCTCCATTCGCGCCGCCCGAAGCCACCGGGCCGCTGAGACCACACCCCCCGTCCCCGCTGTCCGGTCGCCCCCATCATCCGCATTCCCGCCCACCCCGGAACGACCCAGTCGGAGCCACCCCGCCCGCGGCCGACAACGCACCGCGCCAGACCACGCAGGTACAGCGGCCGACAAGCCGCATCCGGCGGCGCAGCGGAAGATCGAAGGCGGTTCCCACACAAGCGCCGCCGCGGCCACGCGCGACCAGGCGGCCCTCGGCCACGCGGACCGGGAGGCGCCCGAGGGCCCGCGGCGGGGATCACCGCTTCGGCCCCGAAGGAGGCGGTTCGGCAGCGGCGGGGCCGTCGCCGCGGTGTCGTCCACACGAGGGGACTCTTGCTGGCACCGGGCCCCGGTGGCTCGCTAAGTTGGCGAGCGTGCCTGATATCGATGCTGACTTCCTCGCCCTGCCGATGCGGCGGCTCGCCGACGCGGCGCTGCAGCGGGCCCGCGACCTGGGCGCCGAGCACGCCGACTTCCGCTTGGAGCGGATCCGGGGCCGCTACCTCACACTCACCGACGCCGAGCTCGACAGCGAGTACGACAGCGATACCCTCGGCTTCGCCGTTCGTGTCGTGCACGACGGCGTGTGGGGCTTCGCCGCCTCCACCGAGCTGAGCCCCGACTCGGCGGCCGCCGTCGCCGAGCGCGCCGTCAAGGTCGCCGCGGTCTCGTCCGCGGCGAGCACCGAGCGCATCGAGCTCGCCCCCGAGCCCGCCCATTCCGACGCCACCTGGGTCTCCTCCTACGAGGTCGACCCCTTCGATGTCGGGCCGCGCGAGCAGACCGCGACTCTGGCCGGCTGGAGCCGCCGCCTGCTCGACGACAGCCGCGTCGACCACGTCGACGCCTCCGTGCTGGCGGTCAAGGAGCAGAAGTTCTACGCCGACACCGCCGGCACGACCACCACCCAGCAGCGGGTGCGGATCGCACCGGAGGCCGAGGTGTTCGCCACCCGCGGCGGTGTGCTCGACAGCATGCGCACGGTCGCGCCGCCGGTCGGGCGCGGCTGGGAGTACCTCGCCCAGGTCGAGCCGCAGCTCGACCCGCTGCCCGAGCTGCTCGCCGAGAAGCTGGCGGCGCCCAGCGTCGAGCCCGGCGACTACGACCTGGTCGTCCACCCCTCGAACCTGTGGCTGACCATCCACGAGTCCATCGGCCACGCCACCGAGCTCGACCGGGCGCTGGGCTACGAGGCCGCCTACGCCGGGACGTCGTTCGCCACACCCGACCTGCTGGGCAGCCTGCGCTACGGCTCCGACATCATGAACGTCACCGGCGACCGCACCGTCGAACACGGCCTGGCCACCATCGGCTACGACGACGAGGGCGTGGCCACCACGTCCTTCGACCTGGTGCGCGACGGCGTCCTGGTGGGCTACCAGCGCGACCGCCGCATCTCCCGCCTCCAGGGCTACACGGCCTCCAACGGCTGCGCCCACGCCGACTCCCCCGCCACGATGCCCATCCAGCGCATGGCCAACGTCTCGCTGGCCGCCGACCCGCGCGGGCCCTCCACCGACGGGCTGATCGAGGGCGTCGAGCGCGGCATCTACATCGTCGGCGACAAGAGCTGGTCCATCGACATGCAGCGCTACAACTTCCAGTTCACCGGCCAGCGGTTCTACCGGATCGAGAACGGCCGGATCACCGGGATGCTGCGCGACGTGGCCTACCAGGCCACCACGACCGACTTCTGGGGTGCGATGCGCGCGCTCGGGGGGCCGCAGACCTACGAGCTCGGCGGCTCGTTCATGTGCGGCAAGGGACAGCCCGGCCAGGTCGCCGCGGTCAGCCACGGCTGCCCCACGGCGGTCTTCTCCGGCATCCGCGTCCTCAACACAGTGCAGGAGGCAGGGCAGTGAGCGGGATGACTCCCCAGGCGGTGGTGGAGCGCGTGCTGGAACTGGCGCGCGCGGACGGCTGCATGGTGCTGGTCGAGGAAAGCGCGCGAGCCAACCTGCGCTGGGCCGGGAATTCGCTGACCACCAACGGCGCCACCAGATCGCGCACGGTCACGGTGATCGCGCTGAGCGCCTCGGGGCGGGGGGTGTCCATCGGGGCCCGCACCCGCACCGGCGGGGCCGACGACGACCTGGAGGACCTGGTGCGCGCGGCCGAGGAGGCCGCCGGCCAGGCGCTGCCGGCCGAGGACTCCGCGCCGCTCCTCGAGCCCGGCGAGGCCCGGGTGCCCGAGGCCGCCGACTGGGACGCACCGGTGCCCACCACCGACATCTTGGTGTTCTCCGGGTTGGCGCCGGGGCTGGGCCGGGCCTTCGAGCGCGGCTCGGCGGGCGGTCGCCGGCTCTACGGCTACGCCGAGCACACCGTCGACTCCGTCTTCTTCGGCAGCTCCACCGGGGTGCGGCTGCGCCACGACCAGCCCTCGGGCACGGTGGAGCTGAACGCCAAGACCGGTTCGTCCTTCTCCTCCGCCGACGGCGGCCACTCGGCGTGGGCGGGCCGTGCTACGCGCGACTTCACCGACGTCGACACGGCCGAGCTGGAGGATGAGGTGGCGCGGCGGGTGCGCTGGGCCCGGCGCCGGGTCGACCTTCCGGCGGGGCGCTACGAGACCCTGATGCCCTCCAGCGCGGTCGCCGACATGATGTACTTCCTGTACTCGGCCGCCACCGCGCGCGACGCCGCCGAGGGCCGCACCGTGTTCTCCGGCGGCGAGGGCGGCGGCGCCACCAGGATCGGCGACCGGCTCGCCGGCATGCCGCTGACCCTGCTCAGCGACCCCGCCTACCCGGGGTTGGAGTGCGCGCCGTTCATCGCAGCGCCCGCGGCGGGGCGGCGGGTGACCGCCTTCGACAACGGGGTGCCGCTGACCCGTACGGAATGGATCTCCGGCGGCAAGCTCGCGGCCCTGCCCCAGACCCGGCGTTCGGCGCAGCTGACGGGGCTGCCGCTGACTCCGCACATCGACAACCTGGTGCTGGAGGCCGGCGGCGGCACGGCGGGCCTGGAGGAGATGGTCGCCCAGACCGAGCGCGGTCTGCTTCTGACGTGCCTGTGGTACGTGCGCCAGGTGGACCCGCAGACCCTGCTGCTGACGGGCCTGACGCGCGACGGCGTCTACCTGGTCGAGGACGGCGAGGTCACCGGGGCGGTGAACAACTTCCGGTTCAACGAGTCGCCGGTGTCCCTGCTCGACCGCGCCACCCAGGCCGGAGCCACCGTCCCCACCCTGGGACGCGAGGTCGGCGACAGCTTCCCCCGCACGGCCATGCCGCCGCTGCGGATCCCCGACTTCAACATGTCCACGGTCAGTCAGGCCTCGTAGCATCGCCCGGTGCGGCACGCGGGAACGTCGGCGTCCGCGTGCCGCACCGGGCCGGGCCGTCTCGCAGGCGGCGGCGCTGCCGGAGACCCGCCGACACCCGCATCCGGCACCCCGGGCCCAAGCCCCCGCATGGCCGGAAGCCGGAGCGGACAGCGCGCAACTCGGCACGCCCCGGCGGTGCGGCACACACGAGCACAGCGGCGACGCGCAGCCGACGGTACGCGGCACGGCGCGACGCCCAGCCGGGCCTTGGGCGCCGCGCCGCCTCGCCCGGCGCGGCGGGCGAGGCCGTCCCCGGTCGCCGGGGCGCTACTCGTCGAGGCGGAAGCCGACCTTCATGCCGACCTGGAAGTGGGCGATCGCGCCGTCCTCCAGGTGGCCGCGGATCTCGGTGACCTCGAACCAGTCGAGCTGGCGCAGGGTCGCCGACGCGCGTTCGATGCCGTTGCGGACGGCCTGCTCCAAGCCGTCGGGCGAGGTGCCGACGATCTCGCTTACGCGGTAGGTGTTGTGCGACATGGGCACTGCCTCCTCCTGGGACGTCTCCCGACACACTCTCCGCCGCCCGCTCCGCGGACAACGGGGCACGCGGACACCGCTGACCGCTTGACGCGCGGATAACCGGCGCGTTGCCCGATCTTGGGTGCGCTGCGTAACACGTGTGAACCATGCCGGATTGCTCACGTTTTGGGACCTGGGACCACCGGGCCGCTGAACTCTCCCGAGATCACGTCGTAACTAAGTCTTGACGTACACAGGGGATGTGCGGTGTACATTGGGATCCAGCGCTTCGGTCCCCCGTCGGAGCGCTGACGCGGTGTTTCGAGCCCCCGTCGGAACACCGGTTGCGACGTCGGGTGGTTTGCCCCCGTAGCCACCCGACGTCGCTTTTTCGTGCCTGCCGGCCGGTACTTTGCGTAGCGGCCGGATGCCCCGGACGTCGAGCGAACGTGGAGCGCACCAGGTGACCGAAGGCCCGGCCGCGCCCGAGGAAGAAGCGCCGCACTGCTCGCGCAAGGGCTGCCGCGCCCCCGCCGAGTGGGTGCTGGTGTGGAACAACCCCAAGGTGCACACACCCGAGCGCCGCAAGACCTGGGTGGCCTGCGACGAGCACCGCGCCTACCTCGCCGAGTTCCTGAACGTGCGCGGCTTCCTGCTGGAGACCGTCCCCGTCGCCGACTTCTCCGGTTAGCGCGCGTCCCGGGCGGCCGAGCCGCTCCAAGCCGCTCCGTGCTCGCCGTACTGCGCGTCACCCGCGTCCGTCGGGGCCGTCCCGGCCGGACGCACGGGCGCGGGCCAGCTCCTCGGGGGTGTCGCAGTCGAAGGCCGCCCGCGCCGCGGTGCCCTCGGCCGCGACCTGGCGGGGCTCCAGCGGGCCCAGCAGGCCGCGCAGCGAGCGTCCCGTGTAGTCGGCGAGGGCGCCGCGCACCGCATCGGTGCGCCATACGCCCAGCAGCCACTGCACACGCCCCTGGGCATCGACGAGCACCGCGCCGCTGCGGCCGCGGGCCGCGCGCCGCAGCGCGCCGACGTCGTCGGGCGTGAGGAACGGAAGGTCCCCGGCCAACAGCGCGAAGCTCGGGTGCGCGACCTCGTGCAGTCCGGCGCGCAGCGCCGGCACCGGTCCGTCGCCCGGCGGGTCCTCGCGGACGTAGCGGGCGGCGGGGCGCTCCCGGTGCGGGCCGACGACGACCAGCCGCTCGGCATCGCCCACGGCGGCGGCCACACGCTCGACCAGGCTCAGGCCGCCGACGTCCAGACCGGGCTTGTCGCCGCCCCCCATGCGCCGCGCGGCGCCTCCGGCCAGGATCACCGCGTCGAACGGCACAGGCTCACTCATAGCATCCCCTCCCCGCCCCGGCTCTCCCGCCCCAGCATGCCACCCGCCTCGCCGCCGCGGCCGCGCGCGGCCGCGGCGGCGAGGGCCCCGGCTATCCCTTGACGCAGACGACCTGGCGCAGGTGGGCGACCACCTCGACGAGGTCGGTCTGGGCGTCGATGACCGCGCTGATGTCCTTGTAGGCGCCCGGGATCTCGTCCAACACGCCCGCGTCCTTGCGGCACTCCACCCCGGCCGTCTGCGCGACGAGGTCCTCGCGCGAGAAGTGGCGCTTGGCCCGGTTGCGGCTCATCCGCCGCCCGGCCCCGTGCGAGGCGGAGTCGAACGAGTCGACGTTTCCCAGCCCGCGGACGATGTAGCTCCCGGTGGCCATCGACCCGGGAATGATCCCGTGCTCGCCCTTGCCCGCGCGGATGGCGCCCTTGCGGGTAACCAGCAGCGGCACGCCGTCGTGGGTCTCCTCGGCCACGTAGTTGTGGTGGCAGGAGATCCGCTCGCCGAACCGCACGCCGGGCACCGTGCTGCGCAGCACGTCGCAGGCCAGGCCCAGGATGACGTCGCGGTTGCGGCGCGCGTACTCCTGTGCCCAGAACAGGTCGCGCCGGTAGGCCTCCATCTCCGGGGTTCCGGCGACGAACACCGCCAGGTCGCGGTCGGGCAGGTCGCGGTTGTGCGGCAGGCGGCGGGCGCGCTCGATGTGGTGCTCGGCCAACTCCTTGCCGATGTTGCGCGAGCCCGAGTGCAGGATGAGCCACACAGCGCCGTCGTCGTCCAGGCAGACCTCCAGGAAGTGGTTTCCGCCGCCGAGAGTGCCCATCTGGTGGGTCGCACGCTCGCGGCGCCGGTGCACCGGCTCGGCGAGGCCGTCGAACCCGGCCCAGAACCGGTCCCAGCCCGAGGTGGCCAGCCCGTGCACGCGCCGCGGGTCGACCGGCCGCTGGTGCGCGCCGAAGCCGACCGGCACCGCCTTCTCCAGCCCCGAGCGCAGCCGCCCCAGGTCGTCGGGCAGGTCCTCGGCCGACAGGCTGGAGCGCACCGCGGTCATTCCGCAGCCGATGTCGACGCCGACGGCCGCGGGCGAGACCGCGTCGCGCATGGCGATCACCGACCCCACCGTCGCGCCCTTGCCGTAGTGGACGTCGGGCATCACGGCCAGGCCGTGCACCCAGGGCAGCCGCGTCACGTTGCGCAGCTGGTCCATGGCCTCGGGATCGACCGTGTCCGGGTCGGCCCACATGCGGATGGGCACCCGCGCACCGGGAACCTCGGTGTAGGCCATTGTGCGCCTCCTCCATCGGACTCCACCGACCCCGCTGCCCGCGCGAAGGCTCGGCCGTGCCCGTTGATGAAGCCAGAGGGCCACCGGCCCGGGCAACCGGTTTTCCCGCGCCGGCCCGCCGCCGGGGTTCCCGTGGCCGCCGCGGCCGCAGTGTCCGACCGGGGCCGCCCGACTCACTTGTCCGCGCGCGCCCCCGGACCCCCGCCACGCCCGATCGGTTCACCCGCTGTCCGGCACCGGCCTATCCCCGCAGTCCCCGCACCGCAGGCGCGGGCCCGGTCTACATTCGGCGCTACCCGGGCACCACGCCGAAGGAGAGCGCGCCATGAGCTACAACGTCCCGCCGCCCCCGCCGCCGATCCACAGCCGGCCGCAGCGAAGCGGCGGGCTCACCACCGGAAGCAAGATCGGCCTCGGGTGCGGCATCGCCGCGATCGTGGGATTCGTCCTGCTGGTGGGCGGGTGCACGGCCGTGATCGTGGCCGCGCCCGGCGGAGACGCCGTCGAGCCCAAGACCCCGCCGCAGGCCGATGGCGGCACCGGCGCGGAGCCGACCGAGGGCGGGTCCAGCGGCGGGGACGATGAGCCGGCAGCGCTCGGCGACGCCGTCGAGTCCGGGGCGTTCTCCTTCACCGTCACCGACGTGCAGACCGGCGTCATGGAGGTCACCGACGAGTCGGGGTTTCTGACCGAGACCCCGGACGGCCAGTACGTGGTGGTGTCGGTGACCGTGCAGAACGTCGGCGATGAGGCGGGATACTTCGACTCCGGCTCGCAGACGCTGGTGGACGTCGAGGGCAAGGAGTACTCGACGGATACGGCGGCGGAGATCACCGGCGGCGCCGAGAGCTTCCTCAACGAGATCAACCCGGGCAACACGGTCGACGGCGAGCTGGTGTTCGACGTTCCGCAGGGCGTGCAGCTCGACACGTTGGAGCTGCGGGGCTTCGTCAGCTTCGACGACTCCGCCGTGGTGGACCTCTCGGGGGTGTGACGCGCCGGTCGGGGCAGTGCCGCCCCTCGGACGGCCGGCGGAGGCGTTGCCACCCGGTCGGCCTGTCCGAGAACCGCGGTTCCTACCGGAGGCGTCCACGGCCGCCGCCGTGCCCTCGACGCCCGGCGGCGGGCCGATCGCGTCGACCGGCGCCGCCTAGTGCTCCCGGCTCCCCTCGAGGTGGGCGCGGCGGCGCTCCCGGTGCTCCTCGTCCCAGCTCTGCAGACCCGCACACGCCACGGCGGTCATCATGGCCGCCAACACAGCGAACCCGAGGAGGAAGGCTCCCGTGACGGCGAGGCCCAGGGAGAAGCCGGGCGACGGGCCGATCGCCGCCTCCTCCCGACGCAGGACGAAGTCGTGGGCCGTGTTTCCTACCAGGAAGAGGAACACCCCGAAGCCGGCCAGCCGCACCGCGGCGCGGCGGACGTCCGCGGCGCCGGTCGGCATCCACCGGTGCGGGCTGCTGATCGGCGGACGGTAGGCGCCGCCCAGCTTGGCGGCGAGAGCGGCGCGCACGCCCATGCCGGCCGCCGTCGCGGCGACGGCCTGGTAGAGGACCAGCCGCGCGATGTCGGGTGTGCCCAGCAGCGGACCCCATATGAGCCAGGCCGCGGCGATGCCCGGAGCGCACCACATCGCGACCCAGACCGCGCCCCGCCCCGCCGCTCGCCACCGGGCCGCGGGGGCGAGGCGGGCCGCCTCGTAGTCCCGCCACTCCTGCTCGCGGCGCCGCCGCTCCTCGACGGCGGAGCGCCGCCGGCGCCCGAGCTCGTCCTCGGTGCGCGCGCGGTGGCGCTCCGCGCCCGCGACGCGCATCGCGAAGGCGCCGCAGGCCGACCGCGCCACGAGCGCCGGCGGCCTCTCCGGCCCGCCCATGGCCTCGACCAGCCGGGGGTACCACGGACACCAGTGTGCGTCGGCGGTGTCCGGCTCCGCGGTGGCGGCCGCGGCCTCCCGCAGCGCCTCCGCGGCGCGCGCGTAGGGAAGGACCGTCAGCAGCAGCGGCCGCCGGGCGTCCGCCCCGGCCCAGGCGCGGATCTCCTCGGGGAGCCCGGGGACCCTCTGCGCCGCGGCGCGCCAGGTGCGCCAGGCGTCGTCCCACCTGCTCTGCACGCCCGTGAGCGCGCGCAGCCGGGTGAACCGGGCGAACACGTCCAGCAGGCGGTGCTTGCGCACATCGGCGTAGAGGCCGGGGTCGCCGCCCCGGTCATCCGTCGGTCCCGGGCGGCAGGCGTCGATCAGCAGACCGGCGCCGATCCTCCGGCCCCGGTAGACCACGGGCCCCTCCGGGGCCAGCCAGCGCAGCAGGTGCAGCAGCTTCACGTCGGGGCTGAGCGCGGTGTCCTTGAGGTAGTGGTCGATCAGCTCGATCCGGCCCTCGACGTCGTCGTGGTCGGGGTCGTCGAACTGCCGCAGCCACGAGACGAGGTCGCTCCAGCCTTCGGAGGGCGCCTCGGGGGTCCCCATGGCGGCGAAGAACCGGTGCCGGGCCTGGCCCCAGTGGCCGCGCAGCGTGGCGGCCAGTTCGTGCCGGGTGAGGTGGGGGGTGCCGGCCAGGATCAGCGGCCGGGGAGCGGCCGGATCCGCGGGCGAAGGCCCGTGCACGTGGATACCGCCGTGCACGTGTCCCGCCTGGATCACGTTGGCGGCGTCGCCGGTCGACACATTGCGGATGCCGCCCGGTGCGCCGGTCTCGTCGTCCTCGTCGTCGCCCTTCATAGCTAAGGAGTCTCGCCGGACTTCGCGGGGCCGACAACCGGTGCGGCAGGAATCGGCGGAACAGGGTGCACCGGCCGGCGGCGCCGGGGCCGCCGGGCGTGCGCCCCGAGCCGCCGGTGCCGAAGGCTCCGGCGGCTTGTGCGGTGGGGCGCTGTGTGCCGGGGCTCTCAGCCGCCGATGGCCGACATCGGCCGGGAGGGCTGCAGGAAGCTGGGGTCGTTGATGCCGTGTCCGGGCAGCTTCGAGGCGACGGCGGCGCGCCAGCGTTCGGCGATCTCCTCGTCGGTCGCGCCGCTGCGCAGCGGTGCACGCAGGTCCGACTCCTCGCGGGCGAACAGGCAGTTGCGGATCTCGCCCTCGGCCGTCAGCCGCACGCGGTCGCAGGCGCCGCAGAACGGGCGGGTGACCGAACCGATCACCCCGACGGTCTCGGGTCCGCCGTCGACGTAGAACAGTTCGGCCGGAGCGCTGCCGCGCGTGTGGTCGTCGGCGGGATCCAGACGGTAGGCGGCGCCCAGGCGGTCCAGGATCTCGTCGGCGGTGACCATGGTGTCGCGCCGCCAGCCGTGCTGGGCGTCCAGCGGCATCTGCTCGATGAACCGCAGCTGGTAGCCGTGGTCGAGGCAGTAGCGCAGCAGGTCGGGAGCCTCGGCGTCGTTGACGTCGCGCATCAGCACGGTGTTGACCTTGACCGGGGTGAGCCCGGCCGTGGCGGCTCCGGCCATGCCTTCGAGGACGTCGGGCAGCCGCCGGCGGCGGGCGAGCCGCTCGAAGACGTCGGGGCGCAGCGTGTCCAGCGAGACGTTGACGCGGTCCAGCCCGGCCTCGGCCAGGGCCGGGGCGGTGCGCGCCAGGCCGATGCCGTTGGTGGTCAGGGCGGTCTGGGGACGGGGGCGCAGCGCGGTGCTCGCGGCGACGATGCCGGTCAGGCCGCGGCGCAGCAGCGGCTCGCCGCCGGTGAAGCGGATCTCCTCGATGCCGAGCATGGTGACACCGATGCGGATCAGGCGGTTCACCTCGTCGTCGGTGAGAACCTCGTCCTTGGGCAGCCACTCCAGGCCCTCGGGCGGCATGCAGTAGGAGCAGCGCAGGTTGCAGCGGTCGGTGAGCGAGACCCTCAGGTCCGTGGCGACCCTTCCGTAGGAGTCGGCCAGCATGGGGCGTCACCTCTTCTGTCTCGTGTGGCCGTCCGGCCTCGGCGATGCGTTCGCGTCAGCGGTGACGTCACTTAGGTGGTTCCCGGCGCAGCTCCAGCCTAAAAGATGCCTGCTTGGTCGCGTCTGTCGATCACTGAGCCGTTAGTGGTGATTATTCCGATCGGCGAACATCGTCCTCTGAGGAGTAATGCTACGTCGGCACCGCACTCCTGTATACAATCCTACCAATCGCGCCGCCGGCGGCGGCTTTGCAACTCCCGGCCGGATCGGGCCACGCCGCGACCTGCCCCCGACCCCCTGCCTTCCCGGGGGGCGCACCCCCGGGCGCGCCGCCCGCACACCTGTGGGCACAACCGCCGCGCGCCCCCGGGCGTAGCGGGACCCGCGCCGGGAACATGTCGTCCATGGAGGTCACTGAAGTACTTCTGCCCGGAGTGGGCATCCGCTACGAGTTCACCACCTCGCGCGGCGCGCGCGTGGGGGTGATCGCCCGCCGCACCGGCGACGCCGAACTGCTCGTCTACGGCAGCGGCGATCCCGACTCGCCGCGCCACCTGATGCATCTGAACCGCGACGAGTGCGAGGCCGTCGCCGAGATGCTGGGGGCACCGCGCGTGGCCGAGCGCTTCGCCGACCTCACCCGCGAGGTCCCCGGCCTGGTCTCGGGCCAGATCGAGATCGGCGAGCACTCCCCCTACCGCGACCGCACCCTGGGCGACACCCGGGCGCGCACCCGCACCGGCGCGTCGATCGTCGCGATCGTGCGGGGCGACCACGTCATCGCCTCTCCGACCCCCGCCCAGGCGCTGCACGCAGGCGACGTCCTGGTCGTGGTGGGCACCGACGAAGGCATCGCGGGCGTCGAGCACATCGTCGGCGCCTCCTAGCCGGCCCCCGACATGGAGATCTCCGTCCCCCTCTTCCTCGAACTCGGCGCGGTGCTGGTGGTGCTCAGCCTGATCTCGGCCGCCGCGCGGCGCTTCGGCCTCTCCCCGGTTCCGCTGTACCTGCTGGCCGGGCTGGCGCTGGGCGAGGGCGGAGTGGCTCCGGTGCCGGCGGCAGGCGACTTCATCGGCACGGGGGCGGCGATCGGGATGGTCCTGCTGCTGTTGCTGCTGGGGCTGGAGTTCTCCCCCGAGGAGTTCTCGCAGAGCCTGCGGCTGCACCTGCCCTCCTCAGTGCTGGACGCGGTGCTCAACGCGCTGCCCGGAGCCGCGGCGGGCTGGCTGCTGGGGCTGGACTGGCGCGGCGTCGTCGCGCTGGCGGGGATCACCTGGATCTCGTCGTCGGGCATCGTGGCGCGGCTGCTCCACGACCTGGGGCGGCTGGGCAATCGCGAGACGCCCTCCGTTCTGTCGGTGCTGGTGCTGGAGGACATCGCCATGGCGGTCTACCTGCCGCTGCTGGGCGCGGCGGTGGTCGGCAGCACCTGGGGACGGACCACGTTCACGCTGACCACGGCACTGGTGGCGGTGGCGGTCGCCCTGTTCGCGTCCCACCGCCTGCACGAGCCGATCAACCGCATCCTCGACACCGGCGACTCCGAGCAGTTCCTGCTGCGCATCCTCGGCCTCACCCTGCTGGTGGCGGGCGCGGCCGAGGCCGCCCACGCTTCGGCCGCCGTGGGCGCCTTCCTGGTCGGACTCGCGCTGAGCGGCCAGCTCGCCCAGCGCACGCGCCTGGCCATGGAACCGCTGCGCGACCTGTTCTCGCTGGTGTTCTTCCTGGCCATCGGGCTGACCATCGACCCGCGCAACCTGGTTCCGATGCTGCCCGCCGCGGCCGCGCTGGCCGCGGTGACGGCGCTGACCAAGACGGCGGTGGGCTTCTACGCAGCCGGCCGCGACGGCGTGGGCCGCCGCGGCCGGCTGCGCGCGGGCACGGTGCTCATCCCGCGCGGCGAGTTCTCCGTGGTCATCGCCGGGCTGGCCGCGGGTGCCGCGCCGGGCCTGGTCCCCTTCGCCGCGGCCTACGTGATCATCCTGGCCGTCGCGGGCCCGGTGGTCACCTACCTCGCGGGAGTGGTGCGCACCCCCGTCTGGGCGGGCGGGGCCGGCAACGGCGCCCAGGCCTGACCGCCCGAGGGCCCGAACCTCGGGGCCGGTCCGCCCGCGTCAGCTCCCGACGTGCTCCAGCAGCGCCGCCGCCACGTCCTCCGGCGCGTCCTCGGGCAGGAAGTGGCCCGCGTCGGGCACCGTCCGCAGGCGGGCTCCGGGGATGGCGGCGGCGAGGCGCTCACCGGTCTCCGGCGGCAGCCACGTGTCCTGCTCGCCCCACAGCACCAGCGTGGGAGCGGCGACGGCGTCCATGCGCCGGACCGCTTCGCGGGTGTCCTCGTGGTGCACGGCGGCCACCTGGTCGACCCAGCGCCGCTGCCCCCGCCGCCCCGCCCACGGGGCCAGGTAGGCGGCGGCGACCTCGTCGGGCAGCGGCGTCCGCGTGGCGCTGCGCAGGCGCAGGGCGGCCAGGTCGGCGAACACGTCGGCGGGCATGGTGCGGTACGCCTCGGCGTAGCGCTGCTGGTGGTCGGTGAAGGGGGTGTTCCACGGTCCCAGTACGGCGGCGTCGACCAGCCCCAGCGCGCTCGCCGCCACACCCTCCACCAGGTGGGCGCGCGCGAGCACACCGCCGCCGATGTCGTGGCCGACCAGGGCGGGCGCCTCCAGACCCCAATGTTCGACCAGTTCGGCGAGTACGGCGGCCTGGCGGGCGATCGTGGGCGCGACGCCGGGGGCGGGGTGGGAGTCGCCGTAGCCGAGCATGTCCCACAGGTACACGGTGCGGTGCTCGGCGAGCCGTTCGGCGACGCCGCGCCACAGATAGGACCAGGCCGGCGTCCCGTGCACCAGGACGACGGGCGGACCCTGGCCGAGCACGCCGGCGGCGACGCTGCCGCCCGAGACGGCGACGCGCTCGGGCAGGCTCCAGGCGGCAAAGACGGGCGGGATCGACGCGGACGCGCCGGCGGTGGTCGGCATGAGACCCTCCGGATGTAACCTTCAAACTTGGTATTTAGCGGTTACGATAGCAGATGGTAATGCTTGAATAAACCTTTTTCCGGTTACACCCCCCGCGGGTTCAGCGATCGCCGCTGCGCCGCGCCGACCGCCATCACGCGCCGGCGGCCGCGGGGCCGGGGCACGGGTGCGTGTGCCGGGCGCGGACGGGTCGTTAGGCTGCCCGCGACAGGGTCGTCCGGGAAGGATCAGGAGTCGCAGTGGTCGTATCGCGCGAATGGGAACTGCCCGGCGGCAGCAACGGCTCCGAGCGCCTGTACGCGCGGGCGTGGGCGCCCCAGCGCGCCGAACCCGCGTGGCTGGCGGTGCTGGTGCACGGCTACGGCGAGCACATCGGGCGCTACGAGCACACCGCCGGGGCGCTGTGCGCCGGCGGCGCCGCCGTCTACGGGCTCGACCACCGCGGGCACGGCCGCTCCTCGGGGGAGCGGGTGCACGTCGACGACTTCGACGGGGTGGTCGAGGACGTGCACCGGCTCGTCACCCAGGCCCGCACCGCCTACCGCACGCTGCCCCTGGTACTCGTCGGCCACTCCATGGGCGGCATGATCGCCGCCCGCTACGCCCAGCTGCACCCCGGCGGGCTCGCCGGGCTCGTGCTCTCGGGCCCGGTGCTGGGCCGCTGGACCAGTGCGAGCGAGCTGTTGGCCGCGCCCGAGATCCCCGACGTGCCGCTGGACGCCTCCACGCTCTCGCGCGACCCGCAGGTGGCCGCCGACTACACCGCCGACGACCTGGTCTGGCACGGCCCCTTCAAGCGGGAGCTGCTGCAGGCCCTGCACACCGAGCTGGCGCGCATCCGCGAGCACGGCCGCCTCGGCGGCACGCCGCTGCTGTGGGTACACGGCTCGCAGGACAGCCTGGTGCCGATCTCCGACACCCGGGTGGGCATCGAGGAGCTCGCGGGCGAGGACGTGGCGGTGCGGATCTTCCCCGGCGCCCGGCACGAGGTCTTCAACGAGACCAACCGGGAGGAGGTGCTGGAGGAGGTCGTGCGCTTCGCCGGGCGGTGCGCCGCCCGGGCTCAGCCGGCGTAGAGCCCGTTGATGGCGTCGGCGTACTTGCGCTGCACCACCCGGCGCTTGACCTTGAGCGACGGGGTCAGCTCCCCGCCCTCGACCGTCCACTCCCCCGGCAGCAGCCGCCAGCGCCTGACCCGGTGGGCGCGCGCCAGCCGGGCGTTGGCGGCGTCGACCGCACGTTCGACCTCGGCCAGCACGTCGGGGTGCGCGGCGAGCACGGCCGGGTCGGTCTCGCCGAGCCCCTGCGCGAGCGCCCAGCCCGGCGCCGCCTCGGCGTCCAGCGTCAGCAGCGCCGCCGCGTGGGGGCGCCCGTCGCCGCAGGCCATGGCCTGGCCGATGAGCGGGTGCTCGGTGAGGCGGCTCTCGACGGCGGCCGGCGCGATGTTCTCCCCGCCCGAGGTGATGATCAGCTCCTTCTTGCGGTCGAGCACGTAGACGAACCCGTCGTCGTCCACGGAGCCGAGGTCGCCGGTGCGCAGCCAGCCGTCCCCGCAGTAGAGCGCCGCGGTGTCGTCGGGGCGGTTGAGGTAGCCGGCGGTGTTGACGGGGCCGCGCACCAGGATCTCGCCGTCGGGGGCGGTGGCGACCTCGACGCCGTCGCAGGGTCGGCCGACGCTGCCGAACTTGTAGGCGCCGGGGCGGTTGACGGTGGCCGGACCGCAGTTCTCGGTCATGCCGTACACGTCGCGCAGCAGCACGCCGAGCCCGCTGTAGAAGCGCAGCGTCTCCTCGGATATCGGCGCGGCCGCTGTGGTGAAGGAGGTGCAGCGGTCCAGCCCGATCAGGGCGCGGATGGGCGCCAGCACGGCCGCGTCGGTCTCGGCGAAGCTCCGCTCCAGCTCGGGGCCGCGAGTGCGCCCGTACTGGCCGGCCTCCAGATAGGCGCGGGCGGTCTCGGAGGCCTCGGCCATGGCCATGCGCTGCTCATCGGGCGCTGCGTCCAGGGCGGCCGCCAGGCGCGACTGCAGCTTCTCCCACACCCGCGGCACGCCGAACAGCGCGTGCGGGCGCACCAGTCCCAGGTAGGTGCCGAGCTCGGCGGGGTCGGGGCAGAAGTGCACGTGCCCGGCCACCTGGATCGGCAGGTACACGCTGAGGATGCGCTCGGCGATGTGGGCCAGCGGCAGGTAGGAGACCGAGGACCCGCCTAACGGCAGGTCGTTGGCGCGCAGCGTGGTCGCCGCCTGGAACAGCACCTGCCGGTGGGTCTCGGGCACCCCCTTGGGCCTGCCGGTGGTGCCGGAGGTGTAGAGCAGCGTGGCGGTGTCCTGCGGGCCGAGCGCGTCCGCGCGCTCGTGCACGGCCGCGGGGTCGGCGGCGTAGCGCTCGCCGCCGGTGCGGCGCAGCTCCGCCCAGCTGACGAACGCGGTGCCGCCCGGGCCGGGTCCGGCCGGTACCGCGCCGGCGTCGAGCAGGACCACGGTGCGCAGCCGCGGCAGGCGCTCCAGGGCGGGGCGCCAGCGCTCCAGCTCATCGGCGCCCTGCAGCACGGCGGCGGCCGCGCCGCAGTCGGCGGCGACGAACTCGACCTGCTCGGGCGGGAAGGTCGCGTAGACGGTGAGCGGGACGCCGCCGGCGTGCACGGCGCCCATGTCGGCGACGAGGTGCTCGGGGCGATTGGGCAGCATCAGGGCGACCACCTCGCCGGGCCGCAGGCCGTAGGCGATCAGACCCGCCGCCGTCTCCAGCGCGGCCCGCCGGTACTGCGCCCAGGTCAGCGTCTCCCACTCGGCGCCGGTGCCGTCGGCCCCCGCGACGCGGCGCGAGAGCGCCGGGAGGTCCCCGTGCTCGTCGGCCGTCCGGCGCAGCCGGTCCACGAGGGTCGGGCCGACGATCTGCGCGTCGATCTCCCGTTGCAGCCGCAGGACCTCGGTGTCGGCGCCGCCGGTGTCGTCCATCACGGCCTCCCGATGTGGCGCGGGTCGCTTCCGGTGCGCTCATCGCACCACGGCCCGCGGGCGGCCGCAAGGACCCTGCGGGGCGGACTTTCGACAGGCGCACCGGCCGCTGCGCAGGCGGCCCCGGAAAGGCCGGGCGGGCCGATTGGGGCCGAGCCCGAACGGTCAGCCCAGCAGGCCGTGGTGCACCCGGCCGGGCCGGCTCGGCGTGTGGGTCCAGGCGCGCGCCAGCCGGTCGACGCCCTCGACCAGCACCTCGGGTGCGTGCGCGTAGGACAGGCGCACGCGCCGCTCCAGCGTTCCGTCGGCGCCGAACAGCGGCCCGGGCGCCACGTACACGCCGTGCCGCGAAGCGCTCTCGGCCAGCGCGCTGGCCGCGGCGCTGGGCAGTCCCGCCCACAGCACCAATCCGCCCGAGGGGCTGCTGAACTCCCAGTCGGGCAGCTTCTCGCGCAGCGCGGCGACGAGGGCGTCGCGGTTGCGGCGCAGCTGCCGGCTGCGTTCGGCGCGGATGCGCAGCGTGTCGGCGAGCAGGTGGGTGACGGTGAGCTGGTCGAGCAGCGAGCTGGAGAGGTCCAGGCGCTGGCGTGCGGTGGTCAGGCGCTCGACCATGGGCGGTGTGGTGCGCACCCAGCCGATGCGCAGGCCGCCCCAGAAGGACTTGGCGGCCGAGCCGACGGTGAAGACGCGCCCGTCGGTGTCGTGGGCGGCCAGCGGCGCGGGCAGGTCGCCGGAGTCGATCGCCAGTTCGGCCGCGCCCTCGTCGACGATCAGCGCGCTGCCGGCGCGGCGGGCCTCGGCGGCCACGGCGGCGCGCTCGCGGTCGTCCATCAGCACGCCGGTGGGGTTCTGGAAGTCCGGGATGAGGTAGGCGGCCGCGGGCCTGATGCGGCGGAACGCGTCGAGCACGTGGTCCATGTCCCAGCCGGAGGGGGTGACGCCGACGGTGCGCACGCGCGCCTCGAGCCGGCGCGCGGCGTCCAGGGCGTGGGGGTAGGTGGGCGACTCGACCAGCAGGCTGCTACCCGGCTCGGTGAGGATGTCCATCAGCAGTGCGACGGCGTGCATGGCGCCGCTGGTGACGAAGATCTGCTCGGGTGCGGTGGGCAGGCCCCGTTCGACGTAGCGCCGCGCGATGGCGTGGCGCAGCTCGGGCAGCCCCCGCACGTTGTAGCCGATGCCCCCGACGTGCACGGCCAACTGGTCCACCGCCAGGCGCGCGGCCTGCTGGATGCCGTCGACGGCGGACGGCGCCGCCACGCCCAGGTCGATCCGATCGGTGCGGGGCATCAGCACCCCGGGCGCCGAGCCTCCCTCGGGCAGGACGGTCCAGCTGCCCGCTCCCTGCCGGCTGTCCAGGAACCCGTTCTCCCGCAGCCAGGTGTAGGCGGCGGTGACCGTGTTGCGGCTGACGCCCAGGGCCGCGGCGAGGTCCCGCTCCGCCGGAAGCCGGGTGAAGGTGGGCACCCGGCCGTCCAGGACGAGGCCGCTGACCGCCCGGCCCAGGGCGAGGTAGTAGGGCCGGCCGTCGGCTTCGGGGCCGACCAGCCGGGCGAGGAGATGGCCGTTGATCCGCCGCTCACCAACCACGAGGGTGCCACTTTCCGAAATTGGCGCTGTTTTTCCCGGATTGTGCGGAGCCAACATAACCCCTGCGGCCCATCTGCCGCGCTCACCCACTCGGAAAGGCACCCACGTGTCCACTGCATCCCGGCCGATCAGGATCGCGCGGAGCGTGCTCCTCCACCCGCTGCTGCCGCCGCCCCGGCCGCGCCGCCTGGTGCAGCTCTACGCGGGGCTGAGCGCCTTCGGGCTGGGCTGCGCGCTGCTGATCAGCTCCCGCCTGGGCGCGATGCCCTGGGACGTGCTGCACCAGGGCCTGGCCCTGCACACCGGCCTGTCCGTGGGCGCCTGCAGCATCCTGACCGCCGGCGCGGTGATGCTGCTGTGGGCGCCGCTGCGCCAGCGGGTGGGGCTGGGCACCGTCAGCAACGCCGTGGTCGTGGGACTGGCGGTGGACGCCTCGCTGTGGGTGCTGCCGGAGGTGGAGGGCCTCGCGGCGCGCTGGGCCGTGCTGGTGGCCGGCATCCTGCTGACCGGCCTGGCCACCGGAGCCTACATCGGCGCCCGGCTGGGCCCGGGCCCGCGCGACGGGCTGATGGTCGGCCTGGCCGCGCGCACCCGGCTGTCGGTGCGCACCGCCCGCACGGCCATCGAGGTCGCCGTGGTGGTCGCCGGCGCCCTGCTCGGCGGCACCGTGGGGGTGGGCACACTGCTGTTCGCGGTCGCCATCGGGCCGCTCGCCCAGCGCGCGCTCCCGCTGCTGAGCATCGGCGGGCCGGAGCCGGCCGAGGCCGGAGCCGGCCCGCACGAACGCCGCTGACCGGCCGATCCGCCCGGCGCGGGGCCGATCCGGTCGGCCCTGCGCGGCCCTCGCCGGGCGCGGAATCGGTCGCCCGGAAAACGGATCCGGACCCCGATTTCAGCGGCGCTCACCGCACCGCACCGATCACGTCGAAATAACGGATCCTCAGTCGCAAACCCCCGGCTGCGCGCGATCGCGGCATCAGGAGAGGCCCGCGCCCGTGCCCGCGAAAAGCCCGTTCTTCCCCGGGGCTTCCCGAACGCATCGCGCGGGTATCTGCTAGAGCACATTTAGTCGGCCCTCCACCTGGGAAAGCGCTTCAACCGGTAGCGTGACGGCAGCGGGCGACGCGGCCCGCACAGCCGACCGGCCCACCGCGACTCCGGACTCCGGCGCGGATACCGTCGCCGTGGCGCGTGCACGCGTCGCTCTCGCGTGTCCGCGGGGCGGTTCGGAGTTGGATACGGTACGTCCGCGTGGACGTGATCTTGGTTGAGAAGGGGGTGAGCCGCGTGTCCGGCTGGATTGAGGATTACGCGCTGATCGGCGACATGCAGACCGCAGCTCTCGTGGGGCGCGACGGCTCCGTGGACTGGCTCTGCCTTCCCCACTTCGACTCCCCCGCCTGCTTCTCCGCGCTTCTGGGCGACGAGCAGAACGGCAACTGGTGGATGCGGCCGGCCAACGGCGAGCCCCGCGCCGCGCGGCGCCGCTACCGCCCCGAGACGCTGGTCCTCGAATCCGAGTGGGACACCCCCGAAGGCTCGGTGCGCGTCATCGACTTCATGCCCCCGCGCGGCGGCGCCCCCCACATCGTCCGCATCGTCGAGGGCCTGGCCGGCACCGTGCGGATGCAGACCGCCCTGCGCCTGCGCTTCGACTACGGCAACGTCGTCCCCTGGATCCACCGCAGCGGCACCGAACTGGTGGCCATCGCCGGGCCCGACTCGGTCTGGATGAGCTCCCCCGTGCCGCTGGAGGGCCACAACTTCCTGCACGACGCCACCTTCACCGTCAGCGCCGGACAGCGCGTCCCCTTCGTCCTGACCTGGCATCCCTCCCAGGTCGAGGAGTCCGACCACCTCGACGCCGAGAAAGCCCTCTCGCGCACCGAGCGCTTCTGGCGCAACTGGGTGGACCAGTGCACCTACGAGGGCGAGTACCGCGACGCCGTCGTCCGCTCCCTGATCACCCTCAAGGCACTGACCTACCGCCCCAGCGGCGGCATCGTCGCCGCGCCCACGACCTCCCTGCCCGAGGACGTCGGCGGGGTGCGCAACTGGGACTACCGCTACTGCTGGCTGCGCGACGCCACCATCACTTTGGAGGCCCTGATCCGCAGCGGCTACACCGACGAGGCGCAGGCCTGGCGGGAGTGGCTGGTGCGCGCGGTGGCCGGCGAGCCCCAGCACATGCAGATCATGTACGGCGTGCGCGGCGAGCGGCGGCTGTCGGAGTGGGAGGCCGACTGGCTGCCGGGCTACGAGGACTCCCGCCCGGTGCGCATCGGCAACGCCGCCGTGGGCCAGTACCAGCTCGACGTCTACGGCGAGGTCATGGACGTTCTGCACCTGGCGCGGCGCAGCGGCCTGCAGGGCGGCGAGCACGTGTGGGGACTGCAGCGCTCGCTCGTGAACTACCTGGAGTGGTGCTGGGACGAGCCCGACGAGGGCCTGTGGGAGGTTCGCGGGCCCCGCCAGCACTTCGTGCACTCCAAGGTCATGGCGTGGGTGGCCGCCGACCGCGCCGTGCGCATGATCGAGGACTTCGGCAAGGAGGGGCCCATCGAGCGCTGGAAGGCGCTGCGCGACACCATCCACGCCGAGGTCTGCGAGTACGGCTACGACGCCCGCCGCAACACCTTCACCCAGTACTACGGCAGCAGGGAGCTCGACGCCGCGCTGCTGCTGATGCCCGAGGTGGGTTTCCTGCCCTACAGCGACCCCCGCATCGTCGGCACGATCGAGGCCATCCGCGACGACCTGATGATCGACGGCTTCGTGATGCGCTACCGCACCGACCGCGAGGAAGCCGCCGACCACCTGCCCGGCAACGAGGGCGCGTTCCTGGCGTGCAGCTTCTGGATGGCCAACGCGCTGCTGTCCATCGGCCGCGAGAAGGAGGCCCGCGAGCTGTTCGACCGGCTGCTGGCGCTGCGCAACGACGTGGGGCTGCTCGCCGAGGAGTGGGACGCCTCCAGCGGCCGCCAGGTGGGCAACTTCCCGCAGGCCTTCAGCCACGTTCCGCTGGTCACCACCGCGCTGAACCTCTCCCACCAGAACGGGCACCGGCGCGGCTGACCGCCGGCGTTCCTCCCCGGCGTCCTCCCGCGCCGCTTCGGGCGGGAGGACGGCGCCCGCCGCGGGTAGCTGTGGGCCATGGACGGATTCGCGGAGAACCTGGAGGGCCAGGGGCCGGCGCAGCTGATCGCCCTGGCCGTCGCGCTCGTGCTGTGCACGCTCATCGGCCTGGAGCGCGAGCTGCGGCAGAAGAACGCGGGCCTGCGCACGCACACCCTGGTGGGCGTCGGCGCGGCCCTGTTCATGGTGGTCAGCAAGTACGCGTTCTTCGACGTGATCGACGAGGACTCCATCACGCTCGACCCCTCCCGCGTGGCCGCCCAGATCGCCTCGGGCATCGGGTTCATCGGCGCCGGCGTCATCTTCGTGCGCCAGGACATCGTGCGCGGGCTGACCACCGCCGCGACGATCTGGGTCGCCGCCGCCGTGGGGACAGCGGCGGGAGCGGGGCTGTGGCTGGTGGCCGCGGCGGTGACGGCCGCCCACTACCTGGTCGCCCTGGGCTACCCGCCGCTGCTGCGGCTGATCACCCGCCGGCGCCCGCAGACCGCCCCCATCCGGGTGTCCTACCAGGACGGGCAGGGCGTGCTGCGCGCCGTCCTGGCCGACGTCACCGAGCGCGGGTTCTCGGTGCAGGAGGTCGACACCCGGCGCAAGGAGGACGGCGACCCGCGCGCGGCGGTCATCGAACTGATCCTGCACGTCCGCGGCGGCAAGGGCACGCAGACGCAGGATCTCGCAGCCGCGCTCGCCGAGACCCCGGGGGTGCTGTCCGTGCGCATCGGCGAGCCGGCCAACGAGGAGTGAGCTGAGGAGCGCGCGGCGGCCCCGGCCGCCGCGGTCCGCGCGGCCGGCGCCGCCCTCGCCCGCACCGCCGTGCCGGATGGCCCGCTGCGGCGGGCGTGCGGGCCTTCGCGAGCGGGCACGGACGTCCCCGCCGGCCGCTAGGGTGCTGCCATGCCAGGACGACCCTTGAACGAAGTGATGGACGACGGCTGGGCCGCGGCGCTCGCCCCGGTGGAGGACCGGATCACCCGGATGGGCGAGTTCCTCCGCCAGGAGGTCGCCGCGGGCCGCACCTACCTGCCCGCCGGCGAGAACGTGCTGCGCGCCTTCCAGCAGCCCTTCGAGGACGTGCGGGTCCTCATCGTGGGCCAGGACCCCTACCCCACCCCCGGTCACGCGGTGGGGTTGAGCTTCTCCGTCGCGCCCGACTGCAAGCTCCCCGGAAGCCTGCGCAACATCTTCCAGGAGTACAGCGACGACCTCGGTCTGCCGATGCCCTCCACCGGCGACCTCTCCCCCTGGACCAAGCAGGGCGTCCTGCTGCTGAACAGGGCGCTGACCGTCGCGCCGGGCAAGCCGGCCGCGCACCGCGGCAAGGGCTGGGAGGAGGTCACCGACCAGGCCATCCGCGCCCTGGCCGAGCGCGGCACCCCGCTGGTGGGCATCCTGTGGGGCCGCGACGCCCGCAACCTGCGCCCGCTGATGCCGGGCGTGCCGTGCGTGGAGTCCACCCACCCCAGTCCGATGTCGGCCAAGAACGGCTTCTTCGGCTCGCGGCCGTTCAGCCGCGCGAGCAGGCTGCTGGAGGAGCAGGGGGCCGAGCCGGTCGACTGGCGGCTGCCGTAGAGGCGGAGCGCTCCCGGAGCCGGCCGGCCCGGTTCGCAGGCGGCGGGCGGCCGCGGGCGGCCGGATGTGGCCGCCCGCGCCGATGCGCCCGCATTGAGGGGCGCGCGCCCGCCGTACTTGAATCGTCCCGTCGGGATGGGAGCACCCGCGTACGACGCGCGGCACAACAGGAGAGGGCGCCCGCGCAATGGCCACAAGGCTCGGCTACGCCGACGCGCTGAGGGTTCTGGGCCAGGACGACTCGATCGTGCTGGACTTCGCGGAGAAGCTGGCCGAAGGCGGGCTGGGCGCCCTGGGGATACCCGGACTGTCGAGCGCGGGCGGGGCGATCGCGCAGATGGGGCGCCGGGCGCTGACCGGCATCCGGGAGAAGGTCACCGGGATCAGCCGGATGGACCGCACCGAGCGGGTCGCGATGGCGTACAGCACCCTGGTCGCGGTCGCGGTCTCCGAGGCGCTCGACGAGGTGCTCCGGGACCCGCCCGGGCGGCTGCCCGCGGAACTCGAGCTGACCCGCGAGGAGCGGCTGAGGCTGGAACAGCGCCTGCTCGGCGAGTACCGCTCGGTCGCAGCGCACGACAGGGCCGAGGTGGCCTCGTGGGCGCTCATCGACGTCATAGCGGGCCTGGCGGCCTGGGAGCGGTTGGACCCCGCGACCCGCGTCGAGGCCAGGCGGGACCTCGAGAACCGCCTCCCCGCACTCGCGCAGCGGCGCTTCGACGAGTCGTTCCGGCAACTGGCCGCGGACGTGCCCGAGTTCGGCGTGTGGGCCCAGGCGGCCGAGCACGCGGCCACGCGCCGGGACGTCGCCGAGATCGGCACCGGCATGGGCCGCCTGCGCGACCTCGTCGAGGAGATGGCCTCCGCGGCGCCCGCCCCCGACCGGCGCCGCGCCGAACTGGCCGCCGTCTACCGGGCCGCGCTGGGACGGCGGCTGCTGCGTTCCGCCGACGCACCCGCAGGACTGGTCCTGCCGACGATGGAGTCGGCCTACCTGACCCCGCGCGGACGCTTCAACCGGGTGGACGCGGCCGCCCAGCCCTCGTCGGAGCGGTGGTGGGCCGACGCACCGCTGCACCACGACGTCGAGTCGCTCCTCGCCCGGCTGCTGACCAGCCCTGAGGTGGTGAAGGCCCCCGTCGTCGTGCTGGGCCACCCCGGCGCGGGCAAGTCGGTGCTGACCGAGATGCTCGCCGCCCGGCTGTCCACCGCCGACTTCTTCGCCCTGCGGGTGGAGCTTCGCGCGGTGCCGCCCGAGGCTCCCCTGCACGCACAGATCGAGGAGGGCCTGGCCGCCACGCTCCAGACGCGGGTCGCGTGGCGGGAGCTGGCCGAGTCGGCCGGCGGCGCGCTTCCGGTGGTCATCCTGGACGGCTTCGACGAGCTGGTGCAGGCCGGCGGGGTGAACCGGTCGGACTACCTGGAGCAGGTCCAGGAGTTCCAGCGCCGGCAGGAGGCCGTGGGGCAGCCGGTCGCGGTCATCGTGACGAGCCGGACCGTCGTCGCCGAGCGCACCCGCTTCCCCGACGAGACCCCGGTACTGCGGCTGGAACCCTTCGACGGCCGGCAGATCGCCCGCATGGTGGAGATCTGGGGCGGGTCCAACGAGGCGGCCTACGCCGAGCGCGGGCTGCGGCCGCCCGCCGCCGGCGCGCTGCTGGCGTTCGGCGAGCTCGCCGCACAGCCGCTGCTCCTGCTCATGCTGCTGGTCTACGACTCCGGCGAGAACGCGCTGCAGCGCTCCGGCGGCGCGCTCTCGCGCAGCGAGCTCTACGAGGAGCTGCTTCGGATGTTCGCCGAGCGCGAGGTCCGCAAGCACCGGCCGAACCTGAGCGACGACGCCATGGCCCGCTCCGTCGACGACGAGCTGCACCGGCTGGAGGTCGTGGCCGTCGCGATGTTCGTCCGGCAGCGGCAGCACGTCAGCGCCGCCGACCTGGACGGCGACCTGGCCGTGCTGATGCCCGCTACCGCGGTGCGCCCCGCCGAGACCGATCCGCACGGCGCGGTCGGCGACGCGCACCAGGTGCTGGGGCGGTTCTTCTTCGTGCACGAGTCGCAGGCGCGCCGGGAGTCCGGCATTGCGAGCGTCTACGAGTTCCTGCACGCGACCTTCGGCGAGTACCTGGTGGCGCGCGCCGTCACCGACGCGCTCGACGACCTGCTGCAGGCCCGCCGCTGCGCGGCGCTGCGGCCGCGCGCCGCGCCGCCGGTGGACGACGGGCTGCTCTACGCGCTGACGTCCTACGCGCTGCTGGCGGGTTCGGCGGCGATGGTGGAGTTCGTCCAGGACCTGCTCGACCGCCGCTTCGCCGGCAGCCCGGACGAGCGCGCCGAGTACCGCGAACTGCTGGTGGAGCTGTTCCGCGAGGCCCCGTATCCGCCGGAGAACCGCTCCTACACGGCCTACCGGCCCCGCCGCGTGCCCGTCACCGAGCGCCAGGCCGCCTACACCGCCAACCTCGTCCTGCTGCTCACCCGCGTGGCGCCGGACGGCCTGGACATCGCCGAGCTGTTTCCCCACGAGGAGGGGTGGGGCCACCTGAGGGACTGGCGCGCGCTGGCCGGCCAGTGGCGCGGCCTGCCGAACGCGCAGTGGCACGGACTGCTGAACGCCGTCCGGCTGCGGCACATCGGCTACGGCGGCGACGCCCCGCACACGCTGCTGTATCCGGTGGAAGAGGGCGCCGACCTCAACCTCGGGGAGTGCATCGGCTTCGACATCGACGGCCGCGAGACGCTGTCGGTCACCGACCCCTACTCGGTCACCCTGCCCGCGGGCGGGCTCACGACGAACCTGATGCGCTCGTCGGCGATGCGGATCAACGGCACTCCGGCCCGGATGGCCCTGATGCTGCTGCCCTACCTGGCCCACGTCGGCGGCGAGCCGCTGCGGTGGAGGGAGGACCGGGAGGAGGGCACGGTCTTCGGTGAGGGCCACGACGTGCTGGAGCTGCGGCTCGCCGCACCCTCGTTCGACGGCGGCGCGTGGAGGGGGCGCCTGCGCCGCTTCCAGCGGCTGCTGGAGGGATCGGACCGGTTGGGCGCCTGCGAGTCGCTGGTGCTGCGCCAGGCGGCCGAGGACCTCTCCTACGCCGCCCGCGTCGCGGCCGACTCCGGCCCCGGCCCCAGCGCGGCGGAGTCCTACAGCCGCCTGCTCCGATTCGTCGTGGAAGCCTATGTGGAGGAGGTCGTCGTCGTCGCTCCCGCGGCGCCGGGCTCGGCGGCGGCCCTGCGCACGGTGTTCGACGAACTGGGTGCGCACTTCTCGGGCTTCGAGCACAGCATTTACGGGCGGCACGCCGCCCTGATCCTGGAGGCGGCCGACGCGGCGGCGGAGTCGGGCGCCGAAGCCGTGGTCGCGCTCCCCGAAGAGCTGCAGGAGGCGGACGGCGGTCGGGGCGGCGCGGCGCCCCGCCGAACGTCGCGGCGGGGGCGACCGGTCGCCGACCGCTCCGCGCCCTTCGGGTACGCAGAGCACGCCGACAACAGCCGGAGCTGGGGCTCGGGGTAGCAGCGGGCGCCGCCTTGTGCAGGCGGTTCGGCACACGGGGCCGGCCGCAGCGGAGAAGGCGGCCACCGTGGAACCCCGCCGCCACGCGGCGACGCGGCCGGGCATGCGAACCGGATGTTCCCGTCCGCCGCCCGAGCCCGCCGCCGCGGGCCCGCCGCCGCAGCCCGGGCCGACGCGCGGCTCCTATCCCGCCGCGTCCAGCGCGTACTTCGCCAGTTGCGGCACCACCTCGCCGATCGGGTCGCGCAGCACCGCCCGCGCGCTGCCGTCGTAGGGGGTCGGCTCGGCGTTGACGACGACCAGCGGCACGCCGTTCTCCAGCGCGACGTCACACAGCCCGGCCACCGGATGCACCGCCAGCGAGGTCCCCACGGTCACGAAGACCGAGGCCTCGGCGGCCGCCCGGACCGCCGCGTCGAGAACGGCGGGCTTGAGGCGCTGGCCGAAGGAGACGGTGTCGGCCTTCTGGATGCCGCCGCAGGCCGGGCAGCGCGGGTCGGACTCCTCCTCCAGCCGCGCCAGCACCTCGGGCGTGGGCGTGCGGGCGCCGCACTGCATGCACACCACCTGCTTGATGCTGCCGTGCACCTCGATGACGCGGTCGCGGGCCGTGCCGGCGGCCTGGTGCAGGCCGTCGATGTTCTGGGTGACCAGGGCGCGCAGCCGGCCCGCGGCGTCGAGGTCGGCCAGCGCCCGGTGGGCGGCGTTGGGGCGCGCGTCCCAGGCGGGGTGGTCGCGGCGCATGAGCCAGACCTTGCGGCGGACGTCCGCGTCGGACATGTAGGTGTCGAGGTCGAACAGGGCGGCCGCGCCGGGGTCCCGGGTCCACACGCCCTGCGGACCCCGGAAGTCGGGGATTCCCGAGTCGGTGGAGATTCCGGCCCCGGTCAGAACGGTGATGCCGCCCGCTGCGGCGAGCAGGGGCGCAACGTCGGCGGGGCTGGCGGCTGCGGTCATGGGCGGTCCCTCGGTCCTCGGCGTCGGGGGTCGGCCGGGTGGTTCGCCTCCCATTGTGGCAGCGCCGCATGCGCGTGCTCACGGGAAGATCACGTATCCACCACGTCTCATCCACCACCCCTTCGGACATACCGCCGCATGGCGTACTTCGCGGTAATCTCGCCTCACAGCGGTGACACGCAGTGCGGCATGAGAGAGTCCGGGTGTGCCCGGCCGAGGAGGGGCGGCGACGCGCCGATCCCCCAGGAAAGCGGAGGTCACTCGAGACCGATGGGGTTCGCTGGGATCAGTGGGCAGCCGGCCGCGCCGGTTCCGGAAGGCTGCGAATGGCCCAGAACCCGCCGAAGAGTGCAAAAATCTCCTTGCTCATGAAACAGCCGCCCTACATCCTCATCGTGAACGGGACCAAGGTCCGCCGCCCCGTGTTCGTCCTGGGCGCGCCGCATTCGGGGGTGGGCCTGGTCGCCCGCGCCCTGGGCAAGGCCCCCGGATTCCACGTCGGCGCGGGCCACGGCGCCGTACAGGACGCCGTCCACGCCCTGGCGCGCCGACCGTCCATCGCCGAGGAGCGGGCTCAGGGCACCGCGTCCCTGCTGCGGGCGGCGTTCGCCGAGTCCTGGCAGCTCACGCCGCTCACCTGCCCGCGCTGTCCCGGCGGCCCGGTGCCCGCGCGCGACGCGGCCGCGCCGTGCCGCCACGCAGGTGGCGTCGGCCGCTACGGCGACGCCAGCCCCGACCTGCTCTACTGCGCCGCCGCGCTGCAGCGGGCGTTCGAGGACGCCGTATTCGTGCAGGTCATCCGGGACGGGCGGGACGTGGCGGCGTCGATGCTCGGCGACGAGCAGGCGCTGTCGTGGTTCCGGCCCGCGCTGGCCAACCTCGACCACGAGATGCCCAACCCGTTCTTCGGGATCGAGGACGAGAAGGACCGCGCGCAGTACCCGAAGCTGTCCATCGCGGCCAAGTGCGCGCTGCGCTGGCGGGGCGCGGTGCGGCTGTCGGCGCGGCTGCGCGGGGCGCTGGGGGCCGACCGGCTGATGACGCTGCGCTATGAGGACCTGTTCGGCGGCGAGGTCGCCACCGCCGAGCAGCTGCGCGAGTTCACCGGTGCGCGGGTGTCGGCGGTGGAGCTGGTGCGCAGCGACTCGCCGGGCATCGGGTCCTGGCGCAGCAGGCTCAGCGCCGAGCAGCGCGAGGACGTCCGCACGATCGCGGGGTCCGAGCTCCAGCGGCTGGGCTATGCGAAGCAGCGCTGAGGTCCGAGCGGCCCGGAGCCCCGGTACGAAAGCGCTCTCGGGCGGGGCGGTCGGCGCGGCCGGTCGCGCGGGCGCGGGGTGCGGTGCTCGGGCCGCCTACGCCGACACCCGCTGCAGCCACTCCCCCGCCGCGTGCCAGGCGGCGTGTCCCGGATCGGCGACGGCGAAGTGGTCGGCTCCGGGGATCTCCGCGTAGTCGACCCGGTCGCCCGCGGCGCGGGCCGCCTCCGCATAGGTGCGGCTGTGCTCGACGGGGACCCGGTGGTCGGCGTCGCCGTGCACGATCAGCTGCGGAAGGCCGACGGGCAGGCGGTGCAGCGGGGCGGCCGCGGCGTAGGCGCGCTCGTCGGGGGCCGGGCCGAGGAAGTCGGCGACGGCGCCCTCGCCCAGGCCCGCCTGCGCCGCTGCGCGCAGGTCGGTGACCGGCGCCAGGCCGACGACCGCCGTCAGCGGCGAGTCGTGAGCGGCCAGCAGCGCCAGGTGGCCGCCCGCCGAATGGCCGACGGCGACCAGCCGGCCGGGGTCGCCGGGTTCAGCACCTTCCGCCAGGCGGGCGCCGAGCAGGTCGAGCGCGGCGCGGACGTCGTCGAGGGTCTGCGGCCAGCCGCCGCCGTCGCCGCCGGTGCGCCGGTACTCCAGGTTCCACACCAGCCAGCCGGAGTCGGCGAGGACGGCGGCGATCGGGTCCATCAGGCGCAGGTCGTGGGCATCGCGCCACCAGCCGCCGTGCAGCAGGACCGCCACGGGGAAGGGCGCGCTGTCGTCGGCATCGGGTTGGTGGATGCGGACCATCCGGCTGGGGTGCTCCCCGTATGCGAAAACGTGCGTGCTCGCCATCGTGCCTCCCACTCGCCCGCGGTCCGGTGGCCGCCGGCACCGTTGCTGCTCGCCCGGCTCCGCCGCACGACCGCGCCCCTGGCCAAAGTGTCGCATTCGCCGTGGCCTGGAGCGACCGCGCGATCACGCTTCGCCGAGGCGGGCGGGGCGGACGGGGCGCGTCGGATGCGGGACGGGTGCGGGCGGGGCCGGTGCTGGGCGCGCCGGAGGCGGGGCGGAGGGATGCATGCGTGTGCGGCGGGGGCTGGGGCCGGAGGGCCGCGGGACGGGAGCGGAAGCGGCCGAATGGGCCCGGAGTGGCGCAGCCGACCTGTGGACGCCTCCCGTTCCCCCGAACCCCTCCTCTAGCATGGTGCCATGGGAGAAATGGGAATCCTGGGCCTGATCGCGCTGATCGCAATCGTGGGGGTGCCCGCCTCCATCGTCGCGGGCGGGATCGTCTACGTGGTCCGGCTGGCCAGGCGCGGCACGCAGGCCACGCTCGCCGACGCCGCCAAGCGGCGCGAGGTGGCCTGACCGGGCCGCCCGGTCGGTAGCGCGCAGGGGCGGGGCCGCGGCCGGTCGCATCCGGGCGTGCCGCCGCGGCCCCGCGACACCGCTGAAGGCGGTACCGGACCCGTCGTGAGCACGCGGCGCCGCACGCGACGCGCAGCGGCCGACCGCCCCGGGAACCGGGGTAGTCGGCCGCTGCGCATGCGTCACCGCTCGGCGGTGTGGTCGGCGCACCGTCGGGCACGGCGACCGGCGGCTTGGTACAGCCTGCCCCGGAGGCGAGCCGCGAGGGCGCCGCCGGCGAGCGCGGGAAGGGTCGGGCGGCCGCCCGGTCCGGCTCAGGCCGCGTTCATCGTGTCCGGGTCGGGGCCGATGCGCCCGCCGTCGTCGAGCCCGGAGATCGTATCGACGTCGCCGCTGGACAGCTCGAAGTCGAAGACGCCGAAGTTGGCGCGGATCCGCTCGGGGGTCACCGACTTCGGGATGGCGACATTGCCCATCTGCAGGTGCCAGCGCAGGATCACCTGAGCGGGCGTCTTGCCGTAGGCCTCGGCCACCTTGGCGATGGTCGGGTCCTGCAGAACCTGGCCCTGGCCCAGCGGACTCCAGGCCTCCGTGGCGATGTCGTGCTCCTTGTCGAACCTGCGCAGCTCCTGCTGGGTCAGGCGCGGGTGCAGCTCGACCTGGTTGACCGTGGGCACGATGCCGCCCTCGTCGAGGATGCGGCGCAGATGGTCGGCGTGGAAGTTGGACACCCCGATTGCGCGCACGCGGCCCTCGGCGTAAAGCCGCTCCATGGCCTTCCAGCTGCTCACGAAGGTGTCGCGGGCGGGCATCGGCCAGTGGATCAGGTAGAGGTCCAAGAACTCCAGGCCGAGCCGCTCCAGCGAGGCGTCGAAGGCGCGCAGCGTGCTGTCGTAGCCCTGGTCGCTGTTCCACAGCTTGGTGGTCACGAACAGCTCGTCGCGCGGCAGGCCCGAGCGGCGCAGGGCCTCGCCGACGCCCTCCTCGTTGCCGTAGGCGGCGGCGGTGTCGATACTGCGGTACCCGGTCTCCAGGGCGGTGCTGACGACGTCTGCGACCTCGCCGCCGTCCACCTGCCAGACGCCGAACCCCAGTTGCGGGATGCGCACGCCGTTGTTCAGCGTCACGTCGGGAACCGTGGTCATGAGTCCTCCCCCATTCTCAGGTGCACGATCTGTCTCCCCCCGGCGGCAACCGCGTGCCCCGTAGGGCGCATTCCGGCGCCGCGGGCGATGTGCACAGTGCCACCCCGTCGCACCCGCGGCGGGGCCGGGGTCCCATTGTGCGACATCGGCGCACTTCAGGGGCATCTGAGGTGCGGCAGCTACGCGGAGTCCGACCGCGGCCGCGCAGCGGGGCGGGACCGGCGGGGCGTCACGCGCCGAACCGGTAGACCACGCCGAAGACCAGAAGCTCGTCGGGCGAAAGCTCCGGCGCGATGCCGGGGTAGTCGCCGACGCGGCCCTGGTGGAGGACGTAGGGCTCGCCGGGGCGCAGCTTCTCGATCTCGCCGGCCACGGCGGTGCGGGCCGCAGCGGCGGCGACCTCGCCCTGCGCGTCGCTCTCGGTGCCGGAGGAGCCCAGCGGGCGGTAGACCAGGTCGACGGGGCGCGCCTGCGCCGGGACGAGCGCGGCCAGGCCGCCGACCTCCTCCATCGCCGCGTCTCCCGAGTCCAGGCGCTGTTCACGCGTGTTCCCGCTCATGGCGCACCAACTCCTCAACCGCCGATCAGGGGTGCCGCCTGCCTTCCTCTGGTCTCCCAGTAACCCCCCGGAGGCCGCCCCAAACGGAGGCAGGGGTGAGAGGGGCGGGAGGGGCCCGGCAGGCGGACCGCGGTCAGGCCGGGAAGGTCGGGCCGGCCGAGCAGGTCGGGGGACGGGCCGTAAGGACGGGCCCGCAGGGACGGAGGGGCGGGCCGGAGGTGCGGCTGAGGGGGCCGCACGGCCGCCCTGAGGCCCGCCTCCCCCGTCGCGCGTGGGAGCCGCCCGGCCGGAGGCGTGCCTCGGGACTGAATGCCCGGGGAGGCCGTGCGCGTCGTCGTGCGCGTACAGGGCGGGGCGTGGCGGAGTGGCGGAGTGGCGGAGCAGGCGGGTGGGCGGGGGCAAGGGGCGGCGGGCAGACGGCGGGCCGCGGGCGACGGAGTGCCGTAGGCTCGACGGCGAAGGGCGGGCGGTCCCGGCGGCGGCGCCCGCGGGAACCGCGAATCCGCGGAAGCTCGGAAACGAGGAACCGCGGCACAGGAGCGCAGGAGCACAGGAGCACAGGAGCCGGACGGCAGGTCATGGACGGCACAGCAGACACACGCGCGGCGCACGGGTCCGGCACGGACGAGGCCGAGAGCCCGGCGAACGCGGCCGCCCGAGCCGGCGCAGCCGCTGCCGCCGACGCGCGGGAATCCGAGCGCCCGGCCGGCACCGAGGGCCCGGCGCCCGGGCGCATCCTGGTCAGCGCCTGCCTGCTGGGCGGCCGCGTCCGGTTCGACGGCCGGGCCAAGACCGTCGCCGCAGACATCGTCGACCGCTGGCGCGCCGAGGGCCGCATCGTCGCCCACTGCCCCGAGGTGGCCGGCGGCCTGCCGGTCCCCCGGCCCCCGGCCGAGATCGAGCCCGGCGCCGACGCCCGCGCCGTCCTGGAGGGACGCGCGCGCATCCTCACCCCGGACGGCGAGGACGTCACCCGGCACTTCGTCGCGGGCGCCCGCGCGGCCCTGGCCGCGGCCGCCGGCAACGGCGTGCGCACGGCCCTGCTCAAGGAGTCCAGCCCCTCGTGCGGCCTGAACCGGGTCTACGACGGCACGTTCACCGGAGCCACCGCACCCGGCCCGGGAGTCACCGCGCTGCTCCTCCAGGACCACGGGATCGCCGTTTTCCCCGAATCCGAGCTGGAAGCCGCCGATGCCCACCTGCGGACCCCGCCCGCCGACACCCGACCTCCCGCACGGGCCCACGATGCCCCCACCGGGCCCGCAAACCCGTCACAAGCAGCCCCGCAGATGCGATAGAGTCTTACTCGTCCGCAGGGCAGCAGCCCACCGGACACCGGGACGTGGCGCAGTTTGGTAGCGCACTTGACTGGGGGTCAAGGGGTCGTGGGTTCAAATCCCGCCGTCCCGACACAGATCAGAAGGGGTATCGCCAGGTGAGCGATACCCCTTCACTCGTTCACGGGCCCCAAACTGGGTCCCTATCTGTCGCAAGTAGGCAAACGGTAGGCAACGCCGCTCAGCCGAAGACGCCGTCCATCGCTTCCGCACCGCCCGTGATGACGGGCCGGATCTCCTTGCGATAGACCGCCTCGGTGACCGCGGTACCGCTGTGGCCCACTAGGCGCGCGATGTCCTCCAGCGGCACACCGGAGTCCGACATCAGCGAGACGAAGCTGTGCCGCAACTCCCGCGGCGTCCACTCCTTCGGCGCCAGGTTCGCTGAGGGCGGCACGGCCGGTCCGCGGCTGGGAAATCCGGATGACGACCGCCGCGTGCCGTGCCACGCTGGGCTCCCCCCGGCGAACGGAGGCCCCGTGGGTGCGTGCGTGTTCTGTCTGATCCGCGACGGCGAGGCCGCACACAGCCTCGTCTACTCCGACGACCTGGTGCTGGCGTTCATGGACCTGTACCCGGTCACACCAGGACACGTGCTCGTGGTTCCGCGCGAGCATCTGGTGGGTTTGGGCGAGATCGGTGACGAGCTGGGCGGTCGGCTGTGGAGCGTGGCTCGCCGCGTGAGCGAGGCCCTGCGCAGGAACGCCCTGAACACAGGGGACACGGACACAGGTTCCGGCGGGCCGATGCGTTGCGAGGGCGTCAACCTGTTCCTGGCCGACGGTGAGGCGGCCGGTCAGGAGGTCTTCCACGCGCACCTGCACGTCTTTCCACGCTATGAGGGCGATGCCTTCTCTGTGCACGCCTTATGGCAGGAGGCCGAACGCACCGAACTCGACGGCCACGCGGCCAGGCTGCGCGCCCTGCTGCCCTGATGACTGGCGGCCGTCGGTCGAATGATCCGTGTTCTCCAAGGTTCTCCCAGCTCCGGTCACTGTGTGTGGTCGCTGGGGGCGTAGCGGTTCCAACTCCCACCCGCCTGGGGTGATGGTATTGAACGGCATCCCAGCGCCTGGGCGATGACCGGTGCGGGAGCCTGGAGCACGAGTTGGCGCAGCGCGGAGGTGCGCACCGCCGTTCCGGGAACGCCGATGTCGCGGATCAGATCGGCGAGGCCGTGCGTTCCCGCGTCCGCGGGGCTCGGTCGGCCGTGTGCCCGGTGGCATCCTGAGGATTCGGTCCATCCCCACGTCCGCGGGGCTCGAACTTAACGACCTGGAGAAGCGTGCGCCGATACTAAACCTCCACCGAAATCGCCGACAGCGCGCCCGGCCCGGCGGTGGTGGGGCTCAGCCGGTCGGGCCCGGCGCCGAGGCGTAGTAGCGGCGGGAGGGCGGCACCAGCAGCAGGGTGAGCAGAATGGGGCCCGGCGCGGCACCCAGCAGGGCCAGCATCGCCGTACCGGGCGAGACGGCCAGGCAGGCCACCCCCGCCCCCGCCACGACCGCGAAGGCGACCAGGCTCCCCCACGGCACGGCCGAGGAGCGACAGCCCCCGATCCCGCCGACGACGAAGTACAGCACCGCCGCCGTGACCAAGGCCAGAGCCCCGATACCGATCTCGTTGGAGACGCGCTCGGCGTCCGTCCCCATGGCCGAGTCGAAGCGGGCACCCACCGCAGCGAGCCCGAAGACGAGCCCTGTCAGCATCAGGAAACCGCCGAAGACGAAAGCGCAGATGCGGGCGGCGATCACCGCGCCGGGCTGGCCGGACTTCTCGGGCCGGGGCGCATAGGGATAGGCGGGACCGGCAGGATAGGGCGCCGGGTATTGGGGGGCGGCCGGCGGATAGCCCGGCCCGATGGGCGAGCTGCCGCTCGGAGGCCGGGGGTGGCCCGTCCACGGCGCGGCCGGGGGTCCGTCACCCGGTGGAGGCTGGTGGCCCGGCCCGTAGGGCTGCCCCGAGCCGCCTGGAGCCGACGGCGGAACCGGGGGGCGCGCGGGACCGTGGTCAGGGGTGGGCATACGGGGATTCCTCTGTCGGTCTTTAGCGTAGTCGGGCAAACGTATCGGGATGTACCGACCGCCACGAGAACGGCCGGCCCCAGGCGCGGCCAACGCTTCGGTGATATGGGCGCGTGTGGTGACCGGCATCGCCCGCAGACCGGTCTGCAGAACTCCGCACCGCCCCGCCAGGACCCGCGAATTCAAATGGGAAACGGCCCTGACTGGGTGACAGGTCGCCGACACGTCGCGGACACAGCGGTGACACACTCCGACGTTCGCCCCTCATAGCGCAGCCGGCTGCTCAAGCAGCAGGCCCATTGCGGCCTCCACCTTCTCAGCAGGGATCTGCACCCGCCGCACCCACCGCCCCAGGCCGTCGCGCCGGGACAGCGCCCCGCCGCGGCACCACACCCCCGCCTGGGGCGTGGAGGCCACCGACACCCGCGCATCCGCGACCCACAGACGCGCCCCAGTCCGCGGGCGCACAGAGCCTCAGCAAGGCCCGCGGTTGCGGCCGCATCGAGCGCCGACCGCCGGTGCGATGCTTCATCGGCGGCCACGCGGGCCGGGGAGCCGCCCGGAGGAGGGCGGCGGCCGCTGCAGCAGAGATCCTCCGGGAGGAAGCTGTTACACTACGAGGTCGTTCGGGCGTGTCCACCAGCCCTAACCGGACTAAAGAAGGAGATCCCGAGAAGGCAGTATGGGAACAGGGATATTTAGCTCGTTTTATGTAGCGACTCATTAACACCCCCTGCCCAAAATCATAATCTCGGCCCCCTACATATTCTCCTCCTGGCACTCCTGCTGGTGGCATTTCTTGGAGTAGCAGCATTTTCAGTGAAATTCGGCTGGGGGCTTGCAGGAGTCCTGTTGGAGTTCATACGGTATCGGAGGAGCCCGACCCGCGATACCGATCACGGCAAGACTCGAAACACAGTCAATGGTCCAGTGTCGGGAACGACGGTCCAGGCCGGAACCATCGGCCAGATCCAACTCCATCGTCACTGCAACTGTGACTCACAGAAAAAACGCCGCGCTGGAGCCTCAAACCCGCCGGAGGCTTCCTCTCAGACAGACCACCACGAGCATGCCGTTTCGGGTAAGGTCAGCGACCCCCGCGAGGACCGGGCGTAGGCTTCCCGCCCCTTGGCAGAGTGAACGCCTTGAGGCGAAGTCGCCGGCGGGAACCCGCCCAGCCATGCCGGTGGCCCACGAGGCAGTAGCGCCCCCCGGGAGACATCGCCAACGGACTGCGCCCAGGCCGGTGCACACGCGGGAGCCGAGGGCCTGAAGTGGAGTGGGCGCCGATCGCCGCGGAACTTCGAGGACGGTCCACGGGCGGAGTTGAGGCTGCCACCGCATGCGTCCAAGGACTCGCCCCGGCGCCTGGCGTAGACGGCAGGATTGTGGACTGAGCGCCGCTCCGGTCGGTGGCCTCGGCAGCCACGCTGAGCTCACTGAAGGCGTCCACACAAGCGGGGGAAGCCCAGCAGGCGGCGGGATGGCCGGAGCTGGGGAATCGACGCGGTGCCGACCCCACCCTCACAGCCACCAGGCTCACGAGGAGAAAATTACTCTGATTCAGAATCCAAAGTATTCCCTATTGATAGAATAGATCAGCAACCCCACAAAAAACAAAGCAATCCCGGTAACGCCGAATCGACTCACCTGGTCACCCGCCCCACCCTTCATCCTGTCGTACTTCCGCACCAAAAACGGCAGCAGCATCGATGCTTTTTGCACCCTTTGCCAGTGAATGCAGTTCACCACAAAGAGGATTGCAATCAAGACGAGAACAACCGTCCAAAGAATATAGACAATCAGGCTCAACCCGCCTCACCTCAACTCGATCGATACACATTTCGTTTGGCCCGGCAACCGCACCGCCGCCGGTACGGCAGGCTCGTTTGAGGGCTCTTTCACGCTCCGCCCGTGAACCCCGCTCCCGAGGGCCGCTACGCGGCCGGCGAGGCCGACACCAGCGCCGCGGGGAAGCGGGCCCGGGTGGTGCCGCGCAGGTCGCCTGCGCGGAGGGCGAGTTCTGCGGGGCCGGTGTCCGGGCCGCGGGTTCCCGGTCGGCGCGGGCGCCTCAGCGTGGCGGGGACTGCGCGGGCACGTCGGCCGCTCGTGCGCGGTGGCCGCCGAGGATGCGCTCCCGGTAGCCCGTAGGCGACTCGCCGAACTCGGCCTTGAACAACCGGCTGAAGTGCGCCGCGTCGGGCAGGCCCCAGCGGCCCGCGACCCACGAGACGGGACGGTCCGCCAGCAGCGGATCCCCCAGGTCGCGGCGGATCCGCTCCAGGCGCCGGGTGCGGATCCACGCCGAGACCGTCTGCCCCTCGGCCGAGAAGATGGTGTAGAGGTGCCGGGTCGAGATGAAATGGGCGCGGGCGAGGCTCGCGGGCGTGAGGTCGAGGTCGCCGAGGTGGTCGAGGATGTACTCGCGCACTTCGCGCGCCAGGCTCCGGGCCGGGTTGGCCACGGGGCCCAAGCGGCGGTGCAGCTCCTGCGACAGCATGGTGACGAGCAGGTCCAGGCCCGAGTGGACCAGCCGCGTGGCGTGCGGCCCGGCCAACTGGTCCATGTTCCGCCCCAGTTCGACGAAGAACGGGTTGATCACCCGCCCCAGACCGGCGTCGCTGGGAAAGCACGTCGCGGTGACCCGGGCGACCTCGTCGCGCGGCAGGTCCACGAGCTCGTGCGGGAACATGATGACCATGGCCTGGTTCGCCTCGGGAAACGCCAGCGTGTACGGCCGGTGGGTGTCGTAGATGGCCAGGTCGCCGGGCCTCAGCTCGGCGGTGCGGCCGTCCTGCTTCAGGACCATCGAACCGGCCAGCTGGAGGCTCAGCTTGTAGAACCGGGGGTCGTCCTCGGAGATGAGGTCCGGGGTGCGCCGCACCGTATGCGGCGTCGCCACCATCTCGAACAGGGAGACGTCCTCGACCACGGTCCGGGAGAGGCGGCCTTGGAAGGCGACGTCACCGAGTTCCTCGATCTCCAGCGGCACCACGGTGCGCGCGACCGTGGACCTCCAGACCTCCAGATCGAAGGGCAGGCCGGGCATGTCCGCGACACGGCTTGTGCTGCCGGAATAGCGCATCGCTGCTCCCGTCGCGTGGGCTGGGACACCCATGATGATCAGAATCGCCCATCAGGTCCACCCCTGCGAGCTCGGTGACCGACGGTTCTCCGGCGGCCTTGTCGCAGGGCGCGACCCGCTTGACTCTGGGTGCCCGATCCGGCTCCAGCGCTGGGGCCGCGCTCTCTGTGCCGGGTATGTTCCCGCTACACGGGGCCGCGCCGGCGTCGGGCCCGGCCTCGCCGCAAGGCGCGCCCGCACACATCCGGCGCGCGGAAGCCGACCGCGCATCCCGGCCCCCGAAGCCCCGGGTTCACGGAGGAGGAATCGTTGGCGACGGACACCACCCCGACCGGCGCTGCGCCGTCGTCCTTCGGTGTGACGCACCCTCTCGACATGCTCACAGCCGAAGAGATCGCGGCCGCTCGGGAGGTCCTCGTCCGCGGCGGACTGGTGGGTGAGACCACCCGCTTCCCGCGGCTGCTGCCGATCGAGCCGGACAAGCAGACCGTCCTGGGCCACACCCCGGGCTCGGACGACTTCGACCGCAGTGTGCTCGCCACGCTGCTCGACACCGCGACCGGGCGGGTCAGCGAAGCCGTGGTGTCGGTGACCGCCGGCGCCGTCACCTCCTGGCGGGACCTTCCGACGGCGGAACCCCCTTACGGGCAGCCCCCTTACCTGTTCGAGGAGTACGACCGGGCCGCCGAGATCGTGAAGGCCGACCCCCGCTGGCGTGCCGCCATGGCGCGCCGCGGCATCACCGACACGACCCACACCTTCGTCACCCCGCTCGCGCCGGGGTTCTTCCCCGAGGCGGGCGGTGCCGGCCGGCGCATGATGCGGTCACTGACCTTCCACCGCCGCCATGCGGGCGACAACCCGTGGGCGCATCCCGTCGAGGGCGTCATCGCGCATGTCGATCTGACCTCGGGCACCGTGGTCCGCCTCGAGGACGACGGCGAGGCCCCGGCCCCCGTGCCCTGGGACGACTGGGACTACACGCCCGAACACACCGGTCCCGCCCGCACCTCCCTCAAGCCGCTGGAGATCACCCAGCCCGAGGGCCCCTCGTTCTCCGTGGAGGGCAGCCGCGTCCGGTGGGAGGACTGGACCCTGCGGATCGGCTTCAACGCCCAGGAGGGCCTGGTCCTGAACCGGATCACCTTCCGCGACGGCGGGGAGGACCGCCCCGTCGTGTACCGGGCCTCGGTGCCCGAGATGGTCGTGCCCTACGGCGACCCGGCGCCGGCGCGCTACTGGATCAGCTACTTCGACGCCGGCGAGTACTCCCTGGGCAAGAACGCCAACTCGCTCAAGCTCGGCTGCGACTGCCTGGGTGAGATCACCTACGTCGACGCCGTGGTCGCCGACGACCGCGGCGAGCCGATGCCGATCCCGCACGCCGTGTGCATGCACGAGGAGGACTACGGGATCCTCTGGAAGCACACGGAACCGGGGGAACCGCCCCAGGTCCGCCGCTCGCGCCGCCTGGTGATCTCCTACTTCGCCACCGTCGGCAACTACGACTACGGCTTCTTCTGGTACTTCTACCTCGACGGCTCGATCCAGATGGAGACCAAGGCGACCGGCATCGTCTTCGTCGGCGCCGCAGAGCCGGGGACCGAGAACCCCCACGCCCCCGAGATCGCACCGGGCATCATCGGCCCGGTCCACCAGCACATCTTCTGCGCGCGCCTGGACATGTCCGTCGACGGTCTGCAGAACTCGGTCGAGGAGGAGAACCTCGTCGCCGTCCCCACCGGCCCGCAGAACCCGCACGGCAACGCCTTCACCTACGAGCGCACCCGGCTGGCACGCGAGTCGCAGGCGGCGCGCGACGCCGACAGCGAGACCGGGCGCCGCTGGTACGTCACCAGCGCGCACCGGCGCAACGCCGTCGGCAGGCCCACGGCCTACCAGCTCACGCCGATGCCGGGTCCCCGGCTCATGGCCCAGCCGGGCTCCTCGGCCGCCGAGCGCGCCGGATTCGCCCGCCACCACCTGTGGGCGACCGCCTACGACCCGGCCGAGCGGTTCCCGGCCGGGGACTACCCGAACCAGCACGCGGGCGACGGCCTCGGGCGGTGGACGCAGGCCGACCGGGAGCTCACGGACACCGACGTCGTCCTGTGGCACACCTTCGGGCCGACCCACATCCCCCGGCCCGAGGACTGGCCGGTCATGCCCGTCGACTACTCGGGGTTCTGGCTCAAGCCGCACGGCTTCCTCGATGCCAACCCGGCGCTCGACCTGCCGGACTGGTCCTCCCGCAGCCGCGGAGGAGGCGGCGCGCACGGCGAGTGCTGTGAGTGACCGGGCGCGGTAGGCGAGGAGACGAACGAGCCGGCGGGCCGCGTCGTCAAGAATCCTCCCCGGCGGGCCCCCGTCGCCGCCGGCCCGCCCTCCGCCGAAGGGCCGGGGCGGACGGTGCGGACGGCTGCAGAGTCGTGGAGCCGCCGGCCCGCGCGCCGACGTGCCCGCGCACGGACGGACGGGAGGGGCTCCCGTCCGTCCGTGCGGCCCGCGGTCCGGCTCGCGGGCGGGCACGGCGGCCGGGCGGGCACCCCGGGAGAGGGAGTGTCCGCCCGCGGTCGGGCTCAGGTCGCGATCACCTGCGGGACCGCGACGGACTTCAGCCCCTCCGCGCCGAACTCCAGCCCGTAGCCGGATCCCTTGACGCCCCCGAACGGCACCATCGGGTGCACCGTCCCGTGCTTGTTGATCCAGATCGTGCCCGCCTCGATGCGCGACGCGACCTGCTTGGCCCGCTCCACGTCGCCCGACCAGACCGACGCGCCCAGCCCCACGTCGAGAGCGTTCGCGTGCGTGATCACCTCGTCGAGGTCGGAATAGGCGATGATCGGCAGCGCCGGCCCGAACTGCTCCTCCACAACGAGCGGTGCGTCAGCGGGCGGTCCGGTGACCAGCGTCGCCGGGAAGAAGTTGCCGGGAGCCTCCCGGTCGGGACCGCCGCCGGTGATCAGGCGCCCGCCCGCGGCCGCGGCCTGGGCCACGAGGTCGTCGACGATGCGGAACTGTCCGGCGGTGGTCAGAGGGCCGAGCATGCTGGCCTCGTCGGTTCCCGGCCCCATGGGCATCCGGGCCGCCACGCCGGCGAGTGCCTCGGCGACTTCGTCGTGGAGGGACTCGTGCACGTACAGGCGCTTGAGCGCGGCGCACGTCTGGCCCGTGTTGATGAAGGCGCCCCAGAAGAGGTCCTCGGCGATCGCGGCCGGATCCGCGTCGGGAAGCACGATCCCCGGGTCGTTGCCGCCGAGTTCGAGCGTGAGCCGCGGCAGGTTGGCGGCGCTCGCCGCGGTGATCGCCCTGCCCGTCCGGGTCGAACCGGTGAACATCAGCTTGTCGAACGCCGGATGGGCCACCATCGCGGCGCCGAGGTCCCCGCCCCCGGGCAGTACCGTCAGCACGCCCTCGGGAAGCACCCGGTTGACGATCGCGGCCAGTGCGAGCACCGACAGCGGCGTGTGCTCCGAGGGCTTCATCACCACGGTGTTGCCCATGCGCAGGGCGGGGGCGAACTGCCAGGTGGCGATGAGCGCCGGCCAGTTCCACGGTCCGATGGCGCCCACCAGGCCGGCGGCCCGGTAGCCGAGGGTCGCCTGCCCGGACTCGTCGTCGAGTACCCGTTCGGGCTCGAGCGGGGTCGCGGCGGTGGCGCGCAGCCAGGCCGACACCCCGCCCGCTTCGAACCGGCTGCCGGGGCCGTTCAGCGGCTTGCCCTGCTCCCGGGAGATGAGATGCGCCAGCGCCTCGGCCGACCGGTCGACGGCGTCGGCCGCGGTGTTCAGCAGCCGGGAGCGCTCCTCGTGGCCGAGCGACTCCCAGTCGGGCTGCGCCGTGCGTGCGGCCGCGACGGCCTGCTCGAGGTCGCCGGTACCGCGTTCCGGCGCCCGGCCGAGCACCTCGCCGGTGGCGGGGTCCGACACCGGCCGGCCGCCGTCCGCCGCCGTCACGGCGGCCAGCAGACTCTCGTAGGTCTCCATTGTCCTGTCTCACCTCTGTGTCGTCTCGACGGTCCGTGTCGGCACGCGCCCGAGCGGGGGCGTGCGGGCGTAGGAGGGGGCCCGCGCGGGCGCGCACGGCTCACGCGGGAAAGGCCGATCGTGCGGAGTAGCCGAAGTCCGCGGCCAGCGCCGCGCCGTGGATTCCGGCGGCGGCGGGGGACGCGAGGAACAGCACGTGCTCGGCGATGTCCTCGGGCCGATGGACGGGAAAGTCCGCGCCGCTGAAGTCACCGCGGTCGAGGTCGCCGCGGCTCATCGGCGTGTCGACGACGGACGGGCAGACGGCGTTGACACGCACCTCGCCGGCCGTCTCCACCGACAGGGCCCGCGCGAGCTGGACCACGGCGGCCTTCGACGCGCAGTAGGGGACCATCCCCGGGGCGGCGACGAGCGCGGAGTCGCTCGCCACCAGCACCGCGGCGCCGTGGGGCGAGCGGCGCAGGGCGCCGAGGGTGTGCTTCAGCGTGAGGTAGGCGCCGGTGGCGTTGGCGGCGAAGACCCGCTGCCAGTCCGCGAGGGAGACCTGCTCCAGCCGGCTGCCCACCGGACCGGAGACACCGGCGCAGGTGACGACGGCGTCGATGCGCCCGAGGCGCTGGAGCGCCGACGCGACGGCCGAACGCATCGACGCCTCGTCCGCGACGTCCGCGGTGATCGCCGGCGCCGGTCCGGCCCGGCCCGCGCGCAGTGCCTGCGCCTGCTCCTGCGCACCAGCGCCGTCGCGGTCCAGCAGCACCGGTGTCGCCCCCCGGGCGGCGGCCCGGCGGGCGACGGCGGCGCCGATACCGCTCGCCGCTCCCGTGATGAGGACGACGGCGCCGTCGAGGTCCGGGAATGTGCTCGTCACCGTGGTCTCCCGTTCCCCTCAGCCGAACGCCAGGGTGGGGACGTCGACGATGTGCGCGCCGCCGTCGACCACCAGGGTCGCTCCGTTGACGTAGCCGGCGTCGGGACCGAGCAGGAACGCGACCGCGCCGGCGACCTCCTCCGCGGCGGCGGGCCGGGCGAGCGGCACGTCGCGGGTCACGGCGGCGTAGGCGGCGTCGATGTCGGCGGCGCCCCCGCCGTCGACGAGGACCCGCATCTCCTCGTCGGCCATGGGCGTGCGGACCCAGCCCGGGCACACGGCGTTGGCCCGCACCCGGGGCCCGTAGTCGCGCGCCAGCGACCGCACGAGCCCGAGCAGCGCGTGCTTGCCGACCGTGTATCCGGCCGTCTGCGGTGCCGCCCGCAATCCCGAGAGGGAGGAGACGACCACGATGCTCCCCTGCGACGCCTCCAGAGACCCCAGCGCTTCGCGGGCGGTGACGAACGCCGTCGTGAGGTTGCCCTCCAGACTCGCGCGCCAGGCCTCGTCACCGGTGGCGCCGATGGTGTCGTAGCCGTGTCCTCCCGCGTTCGCCACGACGCCGTCGAGGCTCCCGCAGCGCTCGCCCGCCTCGTCGACGACGCGGCGCATGGCGGCGCCGTCCGCTGCGTCGGCGACCATCGCGGTGATGCGCGGGTGAGTCGCGGCGACCTCCTCCAGCGGTTGGCGCCGCCGACCGGCGATGACGACGTCGCCGCCGTCCGCGGCCAGGCGGGCCGCGATCGCGGCGCCGATCCCGGTGCCGCCGCCGGTGACCAGGTATCCGCTCATTCGGCCGCCTCCGTGATCGTTCTGCCGGGGGCGACGCGGTCGAGGTCCTGGTCGAGGGAGTGCCACACCTGCGGTCGGGACGACCTCAGCCGGAACCCGAGGATGACGGCGAGGACGGCGGCGATGGGCACCAGCCAGGGGAGCAGGGTGATGACCCGGCTGTCGCTGCCCGCGAGCTCGGGGAAGTTGGCGAAGGCGAGGACCGTCACGGTCCACAGCCCCGCACCGCCGACGAGCGGGAGCGCGAAGGTCGTGAGCCGGCGCGGGTCCCGGACCCGCCGGAAGTGCACCACGATGGCGGTCGCCGCGAGCGCCTGGAGCACGATGATGCCCAGTGTGCCGATACCGGTGAAGACCGCGACGAGGTCTCCGACCGGGTCCAGGCCGGCGATCGCGTGGGCCATCGCGACGGCGGTGGCGAAGACGAGCTGTGTCGTCGAGGCGACGACCGGCACCCCGTTCTCGCGCCGGGTGTGGGAGAGCGGACGCGGCAGCACGCCGACCCGGCCCAGGGCGTAGAGGTAGCGGGTGGCGGCGTTGTGCAACGCGAGCAGTGCCGCGAAGAGGCTCACCACCAGCAGCAGCATCATCACGTCGGTCATGCCCTCGCCGAGGTACTCGCGGGAGACGACGAGGACGAGGTCGCCGGCCTCGAGGTGCTGCAGAGCGGTCTCCCGGGTCTCACGCACACCGAGGGCGGAGACGATCGCCCACGTTGTGACGGCGGCGAACACGCCGATGAAGGTGATCGCGATGTAGGTGGCGCGCGGGATCGTGCGCTTCGGGTCGCGCGCCTCCTCGCCGAACAGCCCGGTGGCCTCGAAGCCGACGAACGCGTTGGCCGCGAACAGCAGCCCGAGCCCCAGCGAGCCTGCGAGGAACACCTCCGGCAGGAAGGGCTCGAAGGAGTAGCCGGTGGTGAGGAGCACGGCGACGTCGAGGACGACCAGGATCGCGACCTCGAGGATCAGGGCGGCGGCCAGCACCTTCGCCGAGAGGTCGATGCCGCTGCGCGTCAGCAGCCACACGGCCGCGACCGAAGCCAGGCTCCAGACCCACCACGGCAGGTTCAGGCCGAAGACGTCGGCGACGACCAGCGAGGTGAAGAACCCGCTGGCGCCGACCGCCCCGGCGACGAAGCAGTTGTAGCCGACCAGGGCGATGAAGGCGCCGACGAGTCCCGGGAGGCGTCCGAGTCCGCGGACGACGTAGGCGTAGAACCCGCCGGCGTTGACGAGGCCTTTGGCCATCTGGGCGTAGCCGACGGCGAAGAGCAGGAAGACGCCGGTGGCGAGGAGGAACATCATGGGCGTCCCGCCGCCGGCGCCCACGGCGAGGTTGATTCCGCCGATGACGATGATGCCGGTCAGCGGTGCGACGGCCGCCAGGACGAGGAACACGATCCCCGGCACGCCGAGGTGTCCCTGGAGTCTCGTTTCTGGGGTGGGGGACATCGTCTGCTTCCTTCTCCCTGCCGGTCGGGACGCCGCGGCGTCAGTGTTCGGTGGCGTTGAGGATCTCGGCGCGCGCTCCGACCGGGAAGTTGACGAGCGATTCGGAGTCGAAGCCCGCGTGGCCGAAGATCTTTCCGTCGGTGCGCATGCTGCCGAGGTCGATCAGGACGAGGCCGAGGGTCGGGACGACCTTCTCTCGCCAGACGAAAAGGGACAGCCGCTCCCGGAGCGCGACGTGGTGGCACCGGTCGGTGTCGGCGAGGCCCGCTTCGGCCCCGCTCAGGCAGTGCCAGGTGTACAGCTCCGGGGTGAGGTAGATGTGCTCGTAGACCTCACTCGGCGAGTAGGTGTAGGTGTTGCGCAGTCCGACGAGTGCCGCCGTCGGTGCGTGGGGGGCCGCGGCGGGGCCGCCGATGCCGCCGTGGACGATGCGCGCGGTCACGCCGGTGGGCTCCGCTCCCCTCCGGATGCGGGTGTAGGCGGACTCCCGCCTCGCTTCCGCGTCCGGCAGCCGGCCCTCCACACGGGTGGCGGCCCCCGTGTCGAGGTCGAGGACGAAGCTCGTGGACACCCCGCCCGCTACGCCGTCGACAAGGTAGACGCCGGAGCGGATCGAGGTCACCCGCGCGTCGGTGGCGCCGTGCCCGCCCCACGCGGCGCGGCCCTCGGCGATGCGCAGCGTGGTCGGAGCGTCGAAGTGCAGGGTGAAGGTCTGGCCGTCGAGGTCGGAGGTCGCGTCCAGGAGGTCACCCTCGGGGGAGAACTCCGCGCCGAGGGCGCCGACCGGGATGAATGAGCCGTTCATGGGCATTCCGTGTCGTCGAGCGGTGGAGCCGGATGCCGTTCACCATGAAGGAGCCCCGGCGAAAAGGGCTAGGACGAGCGCGCAGAAGCCTTGTCCACCGACGCGCGTCTTATCGAGCGGCGGCACGGTCCCGCCGGGGCCGGTGACCTCCGATGCGCGCTCAGGGACAAGCACGCCGCAGCCGGGCGCAAGACGCCGCGGCCCGCCTGAGCGCAGGATGCGGGCCAATCACTCATCGCCCTCGCGGCGCCGTGGCGGCACCGTGGGATGGGAGGCCACCGTGACCGAACGACCGAAGAACGTCCGACGCCGCAGGTTCCTGCAAGGCGCCGGAGCCGGAATCGCACTCGGGGCACTCGGCGGTGCGACCGCGGCGGCGGCCGGCCCCGGCCACGCCGCCGGGCGCGGGAAGGCGGACCTGCTGCTGCACAACGGCCGGGTCGTGACCATGGCCGGCGGGTTCGAGGCCGCCGAGGCCATAGCCGTCAAGGACGGCGTGGTGCAGGCGGTCGGGCGCACCTCTGAGCTGCGCCGATTCACGAACGCGCGGACCGGGGTCGTCAACCTCCGCGGCCGCACGGTCATCCCCGGCGTCAACGACGCGCACTTCCACCCGATGGGGCTGGGCACGAACCAGCCGCCGCTCACCCTCGATCTCAGCCGAGACGCGGTCAGCTCCATCGCCGAGATCCGCGACCTCGTCGCCGAGGCCGCCCAGAGCAAGGAGCCGGGGGAATGGATCCGCGGATTCGGCTGGGACCAGGGGTACCTCGCCGAAGGCCGCTACCCCACCCGGCACGACATCGACGAGGTCTCCCCGAACCATCCGGCCGCCCTGCGCGAATGGTCCGGGCACGCCCTGTGGGTGAACACCGAGGCGCTCGAGCTCGCCGGCATCACCCGCGACACCGAGGCACCGCCCGGAGGCGAGATCGTCAAGGACGGCGACGGCGAGCCGACCGGCCTGCTGCTGGAGGGGGCCGCCGGCCTCGTCAGCGTCCCCCCTTTCACCGAGGAGGAGCAGCGCCGGGGCATGCGGATGGCCGTCGACATCATGCACAGGTACGGCATCACCTCGATCACCGACGCGGGAGTCGCCCCCGGAATGGTCGACCTCTACCGCGACCTGCAGGGCTCGGGCGACATCCGGCAGCGGGTGACCGTGATGATCTCGGCGGCCACCGCCGATCTCCGCGCGGCGCTGCTCGGTGTGCGCGAGGTCGAGACGGACCCGGCCTGGCTGAACGTCCGCCAGGTCAAGGTCCGTGTCGACGGGGTGCCCACACAGGCGCGGACCGCCTGGCTGTCCGAGCCGTATGTGGGCGGCGGCACCGGAGGCCCGGTTCTTCCCGGCGACACCCTGGAGGAGCAGCTCGCCACCCTGCACGACCAGGTCATGACCGCACACGAGCTGGGGTTCCAGGTGGGCTCGCACACCACCGGCGACAGGGCGATCGCGGCGGCGCTCGACGCCTACGAGGCCGCGATCGCCGAATTCGGCGGCAAGGGCCTGCGCCACTACATCATCCACGGCGACCTGACGACCCCCGAAGACCTGGAGCGCATGGCCGAGTCCGGGTTCCCGGCGAGCTTCAACCCCCAGATCAAGCGCTCCCTCTCGCACCAACTGGTCGATGTGATCGGCCGGGAACGCACGGACTACCAGTGGCCGTACCGCAGCGCGCTCGATCTCGGGGTCTCCGTGGGAAGCGCCTCCGACTCCCCCGTGGTCGGGGTCGGGGACTTCCGCGAGGGACTGGCCGCGATGCTGACGCGCAAGAGCCTGGCGACCGGCGAGGTGTTCGGCGCCGATCAGGTCATCGGCCTCGAAGAGGCCCTGGCGACCTACACGACCGCGGGCGCGTGGCAGGACCGCGCCGAGGACTGGAAGGGCACGCTCGCCGAGGGCATGGCGGCCGACCTCGCGGTTCTCGACGGCGACCTCCTGGACACACCGGCGGAGGAGATCGTGGACATCCCCGTATCGATGACCGTGGTCGGCGGCGACGTGGTCTACGACGCCTCCAGCGACGCGCCTGCGCCTACCGCCTCCCCCGCGTCAGCGGCGAGCGGTCTGGTGAAGTACATGAGCACCGGCTGCTGCGACGTCTGACCTCCCCGTGAGGCGGCCCCGCCGACGACGCGGTGTGCAGGCGCGCGGCGGGCACCGGAGCACCCGCGCCCCCGGCCGACCGGCTCTCCTCCGGGACTCGGCACCGATCGTTGCCTACACTCGACGGTGACGCGACATGTCGCGTCAGGGGACGTGCTGGAGAATGCGCGCCCCCGAGAGCCTTCGACCACGAGGTGAGCACAATGGCCAACCTGCAACGCCTGCTCCGGCAGGTCTTCGGCTACATCCGCAAGAACCCCGGCAAGGCGAACCGGCATCTGCACACGGTCGGCGAGACGGTGAAGAAGCGCACCGGCGGCAGGTACAACCGGCAGATCGACAAGGCCACCGGCGCGGCGTCGAGGTACCTCGCAAAGCAGAGCGGGCGCGGGGGGCGCGGCGCTCCGGGCAAGCGCGACCCGCGGCACCGGCCCGACGGCCACGACCGCCGGCGGGACCGCTGAGCCGGCACGCTCCTCCGGCGAGGAGGCGCCAAAGGCCGGTCTCCGCCGCGCCCGGCCTCCGATGATCAGCGGCGGCCGCCCGTTGCCGGCGGGGCTCTCGACGGGCGGCGTCGTCGACCCTCGGAGGGGCGTGCGCGAACGTCGCGCGCGCGGAGCCGGGCCCGTGGCCGCCGCCCTCGCCCCGCCCGCACGGCCCGCTCCGGTGGCACCCCGCCGCTCAGCGGTGGGCCCCGCGCCCCTCGCAGACCGGGCGGTGGACCGGTGCACGCCCGTCCCGGCCGCGGCGATCCCGCGTTCTCCCGGAGCGATGCGGAGCGCATCACCGCCATCGTGCTCGCCGGGGTCCAGCCGCCCCGGACCGGCTCGCAGACCCGTGCCCTCCGCCCGCGGGCGACCGGCCGCCGCCCTTGCGCGGACGAGGGGGACGGGAAGCGCACGCACCGGCCGAGGCGGTGCGGGCCGGACGGGTCTCCGCCGCCGCCTGCGGGCTCATGGTGCTCCTGGCCGCCGCGACGGTCCGCCCGCGCCCCTTCGGCCCTGAGGCGCCGGGCGAGGGGTTCTAGTATGACCGGTGTGATCCGCGTACTCCTGGCCGACGACGAGTCCATGATGCGAGCCGGGCTCCGCTCGATCATCTCGTCCGCCGCCGACGACATCGGCGTCGTCGCCGAGGCGGGCGACGGACGCTCCGCCGTCGACGCCGCATTGGCGTTCAGACCCGACGTGGTCCTCCTCGACATCCGCATGCCCGCCATGGACGGTCTGAGCGCGGCCGCGGAGCTGCGGCGGCTGGTACCGGCCGCGGCCGTCGTCATCCTGACCACCTTCTGCGAGGACGAGTACATCGCCGGCGCCTTGGACGCCGACGTAGCGGGGTTCGTGCTGAAGTCGGGCGACCCCGACGAACTCGTGACGGCGGTCCGCGCGGCCCACGAGGGCGCCTCCTACCTCTCCCCCAAGGTGGCCCGCCGGGTCATGCAGCAGGTCAGCGGCAGCGCGATGACGCGGCGCTCCGCGGCCCGCAACCGCCTGGAGCCGCTGACGCCGCGCGAGCGCGAGGTGCTCGCCCTGGTGGGCGCCGGCCTGTCCAACGCCGAGATCGGCCGACGGCTCCACCTCGTGGAGGGGACGGTGAAGGCGCACGTCAGCGCCCTCCTCGTCCGGCTCGGGGCGCAGAACCGCGTTCAGGCGGCGGTGCTGGCCCACGAGGCCGGAATCGTGTCCGACGCCGACCCCGCGGGCGGATAGGTCACACGTCTCTGATCCGGACCGTCCACGCAGCCGCTGCCACCGCCGCGCCGGACCAGGCCAGCAGCACCAGCGCCTCCTCCCACTGGCCGGACACGAACCGCCAGCCGGCCGGCGAGGGCGTGTAGTCGGCGACGGTCGTGAGCCAGGCCAGGCCGAACCTGTCGGCGGCGAAGCCCAGCAGCTCGGGGACCAGGACCAGGAGCACGACGAAGATCGTCAGCGCGCCGGCGGTCCGGCGTACCAGGGTGCCGATGCCCAGGCCGAGCGTCGCCAGGAAGGCCGGGTAGAGGCCCATCCTGGCCACGTCGGCGGCCTCGGCGGCGCCCAGGTCCCCGAGCTCGTCGAACCGCGCCGCGGCCACGCCGACCCCCAGCGCCGCGATCGCGGTCCCGGCGACGAGCACGGCGCCGCCCACCACGAGCGCCTTGGCGGCCATGACGCGGGGGCGGGAGGGCGTGCACGCGAAGGTGACGGTGATGCTGCGCGAGGCGAACTCGCCGGTGACGGCCGCGATCCCGAGCGCGCCCAGGATGTACTGGACGAAGTTGGCCAGCGCCTGGACGGCGACCGGCACCGCGAGCACGGTGGCGGGGTCGCGGTCGTCGGAGGCGAGCACGGTGACGGCGAGCATGGCGGCGGCAGCGCCGCCGACGAACCACCAGGTGGAGCGGACCGTCACCAGTTTGTGGAGCTCGGCGGCGGTGGTCGCGAAGGTGGTCGCGGCTCGGGGGGTCTGCGCGGCGGGGGAGGCGGTCACGGCGTCCCTCCCCCGTGCGCCGGCCCGGTGCGGTCGGCGGCGTACTCGACGCTCTCCTCGGTCAGGCTCAGGTAGGACTCCTCCAGCGAGGGCTCCACGGCCGCCAGGCCGTGCAGGACGACGCCCAGCTCGTGCGCCAGCTCGCCCACCGCTTCCGGCCGCCGGTCCGCGACCCGCAGCTCCTGCGGCCCCGCCCATCGGGCGCCGTCGAGCGCGTCGGCAAGCGGCTGCAGCGCCGGGCCGCGCACCGCGGTCCCGGTACCGGTGCGCAGCTCCGCCATCGCGGCGTCGGCGAGCAGCCGCCCCCTGCCCACCACGACCAGCCGGTCGGCCGTCTGCTCCATCTCGCTCATCAGGTGGGAGGACACGAAGACGGTGCGCCCCTGCGCGGCCAGGCTGCGCAGCAGCGTGCGGATCCACCGGACGCCGTCGGGGTCGAGGCCGTTGACGGGCTCGTCGAGCATGAGGATCTCGGGGTCGCCCAGCAGCGCGCCGGCGATGCCCAGCCGCTGGCTCATCCCCAGCGAGTAGGTGCCGGCCCGGCGCCGGGCGGCCTGCGTCATTCCGGTGGTCTCGAGCACCTCCTCCACCCGCCGCAGCGGAATGCGCTGGCTCAGGGCCATGGCCCGCAGGTGGTCGCGTCCCGAGCGGCCCGGATGCACGGCCGTGGCATCCAGCAGCGCGCCGACGGTCCGCAGCGGCTGCTTCAGCCGGGCGTAGGGCACGCCTTTGACGAGCGCGCTGCCCGAGGTCGGCGTGTCGAGCCCGAGGATCAGGCGCATCGTCGTGGACTTGCCGGCGCCGTTGGGCCCCAGGAAGCCGGTGACGGCCCCCGGGTGGAGTTCGAGGTCCAGCCCGTCGACGGCGGTGGTGCCGCCGTAGCGTTTGGTCAGGCGTCTCAGTCGGATCATGCCGGAGAACCTATGGCCGCACGCCCCCTGCGCACCCGATCCGATCGTCGCCTGCCATCCCTGACTTTCGTCTAAGTGACTGTTGGGTATGCGGGTGATTACGCGGATCGGGTGGCAGGGCGATTACTCCAGCGTGCGCTCTGACCAGCCAGCCGTGTCGCCATCAGGCGGATCATCGCGATCTTGACCATGGTCTCGGAGTTGCCGGTCAGACGCTCGTAATCACGGGCCAAACGCCGGTTGCGCACCAGCC
>NZ_BAAAQI010000013.1:0-144993 GCF_039531585.1 Streptomonospora arabica
GAAACCACATCCCACCGACGGCGGGGTGGCTCCTCGGGGCCAAAACAAACTATGGCACAAAGAATAAACACGCGCTGTTGAGTTCTCAAGAAGCGACCGCTCATCCGGTACAAGCCCCGGCCCCGCACCCCTGCGGGCCCGCTCAGGCTCTTCCCAAGAGACGGAATCTCCCGGCGAATCCGGGAACCGATTCGTTCGTTTCGGCGGATTCGCTCTGACTTCTTCGAATTTACCAGTCCGCCGCGAAACGGCCAAATTGGCCGCCGTTGGCTCCGACTTGTTCTCCGAAGTCGCCGGCGCACCGATTGCGGCGGCCGGTTTCTTCATTCGAGGTTACCAGGCACACTGATCGCGCATGCCTTGATTTCCTGGGTCTCGACTGCGGTTCGGCTCGGACGCCTTCGACGGCTGTCCACCGGCCCGCATCGGCCTACATACGATAGGCTCCGCGCGCGGAGACGTCAAATCAGGCCGATCATCCTGCTCCGCAGACCGTCCAGGGGGGCGGTCGGAGGGCGGATCGGGCTCCGGTCCCGCGCTCACGCGGTGGGGTCGGCCTTCGGCAGGTCGGCGCTCGCCGCGCGGTAGGTCAAGTCGTTCTGTTCCACCGAGGGTCCTGCCCCTCGGTCACACGGGCTAAACACATCCGCCCGAGCCGTTGTTCCCGCCGGTACCGCTCGCCTGGCCCGCGGACCGGAACCTCGGCGGCGGCGGGCGGGAGCCCTCGGTGCCCCGCTCCCCCGCCGCCGGCCGCCGCGCCTGTGATCGCGCCGCGGGCCCCGGTCGCGCTCAGCCCCGGTCGAGGATCACCCCGCCGACGCTTCGCTTGCCCCGGCGCAGCACCAGGTAGCGCCCGTGCAGCAGGTCGTCCGGGCCGATACGGGCGTCGACGTCGGCGACCTTGGTGTTGTTCAGATAGGCCCCGCCCTCCTGGATCGTGCGCCGGGCCCCCGACTTGCTCGGCACCAGGCCGGTCTCGGCGAGCAGGTCGACCACCGCGGGGCCGTCCTCCACCGGACCGGTCGCGGTGGTGTGGGGCACCTCGGCGAGCGCGGCACCCAGGGTCCGGGCGTCAAGTGCCGCGAGGTCGCCCTGCCCGAAGAGCGCGCGGCTCGCATCGATCACCTTGCGGCACTCCTCCTCGCCGTGCACCAGGGTGGTCAGCTCCTCGGCCAGGGCGCGCTGCGCAGCGCGGGCGGCCGGGCGCTCCTCCGTATGGTGCTCCAGGTCCTCGATCTCCTCGCGGGAGCGGAAGCTGAACACCCGCAGGTAGCGCGCGACGTCGCGGTCGTCGGCGTTGAACCAGAACTGGTAGAAGGCGTAGGGGCTGGTGAGGCCGGGGTCCAGCCACACCGTCCCGGACTCGGTCTTGCCGAACTTGCTGCCGTCCGCCTTGGTGAGCAGGTTGGTGGTCAGCCCGTGGGCCGGCCCGTGCGGCTCGTTGCCCTCCATGCGGCGGATCAGGTCGAGGCCCGCGGTGATGTTGCCCCACTGGTCGCTGCCGCCGATCTGCAGCGTGGTGCCGTGGCGGCGGTAGAGCTCGACGTAGTCGTAGGACTGCAGCAGCACGTAGCTGAACTCGGTGTAGCTCATGCCCTCGCCGTCGAGGCGGCTGCGCACCGTCTCGCGGGCCAGCATCTGGTTGACGCTGAAGTGCTTGCCCACGTCCCGGAGCAGGTCGACGGCGCTCATGGCGCGCAGCCATTCGCCGTTGTCCACCATCAGGGCGTCGGTGGCCGCGCCGGCGCCCTCGGGGGCGAAGCGCAGGAACGCCGAGAGCTGGCGGCCGAGGGTGCCGACCCACTCCTCGACGGTCTCGACCGAGTTCAGGGCGCGCTCGGCGCTGGGCTTGGGGTCGCCGATCAGCCCCGTGCCGCCGCCGACGAGCGCGATCGGCCGGTGTCCGGCCCGCTGGAACCGGGCCAGGGAGAGGATCTGGGTGAGGTGGCCGACGTGCAGACTGCCCGCTGTGGGATCGAAGCCGCAATAGACGGTGACCGGGCCATCGGCGAGTGCCTTGCGGAGTTCGTCAAGGTCGGTGGTCTGCGCGAGGAGTCCGCGCCATTCGAGTTCGTCGATGATGTCGGTCACGGTCGTCTTTCCGTCGTAGGGCCCTCCGCGCCGGGGCGGCGCGGGGCCGTCGTGGTTGCGGTCGAACTCCGTCCACCGTATCCGCTGCGTCCGGACTGCGCCCGCGGATGTCGCCCCACGAGGTTCACCTGGAGCGTTGACAGGCTTCTCTAATACCATTAGCCTATTGGCTATAGGCATTAGCCACGATCGCCGAGCCGAACAAGGGAGACCGACATGAGGTACCTGCAGCGCCCCGAGGGCCGGATCGCCTACGACCTCCACGGCGCGGACGGCACCGGCCCGCTGGTCGTGTGCATCCCCGGGATGGCCGACGTCCGCGGCACCTACCGCCACCTCGCGCCGGAGCTGGCCGCGGCCGGCTACCGCGTGGCCGCGATGGACCTGCGCGGCCACGGGGACAGCGACATCTCGTTCACCGACTACTCCACCCTGGCGATCGCCGGAGACGCGGCCGCCCTCGTGGAGGAGCTGGGCGGCGGCCCTGCTCTGCTCGTCGGCAACTCCCTGGGCGGCACCGCCGCGGCCTGGCTCGCCGCGACCCGCCCGGAGCTGGTCCAGGGCCTGGTCCTGATCGGGGCGTTCCTGCGCGGCGACGGCGCCGGCCGGCTCAAGGAGCAGTCCATGCGGGCGATGTTCCTTCGCCCGTGGGGCCCCGGACTCGTGCACAAGTACCTCTCCGGCCTCTTCGCCGGACGCACCGCCGACGACCACGCGGACCACCTCGCCGCCATCCGCGCACAGCTCTCGCCGCCGCAGCGCTACCGCGCCGTCCGGTCCGTCATCGCCAACTCCTACCGGCCCGTGCCCGCCCGCCTCGACGACGTGTGCGCACCCGCCCTGGTGGTGATGGGCGAGCTGGACTCCGACTGGCCCGACCCGGCCGCCGAGGCCGCCTGGATGGGCGAGCGGCTGGGCGCGGAGGTGCTGATGGTCCCCGAGTCCGGCCACTATCCCCAGGCGCAGCAGGCCGAGACCGTCGCCAGCGCCGTCCTCGCCTTTGCGCCCGCGGACCGGGGCGAGCCCGGGCTCCCCCACCCCCGTGGCTAGGGCCGGGCTGAGCCCCGCGGCGGTGACCGAGGAGGCCGCGCGGGTCTGCGACGAAGAGGGGTTCGACCGGCTGTCCCTTGCCGCTGTGGCCAAGCGCTGCGGTGTCGCGGTGCCCAGCCTGTACAAGCACGTCGGCGGGCTGGAGGCGCTGCGCCGCGAGGTCGCGACGGCGGCGGCCGCGGAGTTCGCCCGCGTGCTCGGCGACGCCGCGATCGGCCGCTCCGGCGCCGACGCGCTGCGGGCGGTGGCCCGGGCCTACCGCGACTACGCCCGCACGAGCCCGGGGCGGTACGCGGCGCTGCAGCAGGCGCCGCGGCCCGAGGAGGACGAGGAGGCCGCGGCCGTCTTCTACCGCTCGGTCGAGGTCCTGGCCTCAATTCTCGCGGGTTTCGGTCTGCCCGACGAAGCGCTGATCGATGTCATCCGCTGGCTCCGCGGTACGCTGCACGGCTTCGTCGACCTGGAGCTGCGCGGAGGTTTCGGTCTCCCGCAGAGCGTGGACGGCAGTTTCGAGGTCGTTGTGGAGGCGCTGGTGCGGTCGCTGCGGGAGTGGCCGCACGCTGGAGGTTCCGAGCAGGGACCGGGTGGGGCGGCCGAACCCGGCTGAGCAGGCGACCGCCGCGCCGTTTCGGGGCAGGGGCCGCCGGCGCGAGGGCCGCCCGGCCTGCCGTGTCGGATTACGGTCATCCGGAGTAAGGGATTGTTCACACCCCGCGTGTTTCGCCGATCACCGACCGCGGGGCAGCCTCGTGGTGTCCGAAAACCCCCGCTCAGGTTTTGGAGAGCCGAATGCCAGGCCCCCTGCGTCCCGCCGCGTCCGCGGCCGCGGCCGTGCTCGCCGCCCTCGCCCTGCTCCTGTCCGCGGCCGCTCCCGCCCAGGCGGCGCCCCCACCGCCGCCCGGGCTCGCTGAGGCCCGGGACCAGCTCGCACAGCTGCGGACCGAGCCGGAGGGCTCCTCCTCCGACTACGACCGCGACCTGTTCCCGCACTGGTCGGCGGTCGAGGGCAACTGCAACGCACGCGAGACGGTGCTGCGCCGGGACGGATCCGGCGTCCAGGTCGGCGCCGACTGCTACCCCGACTCCGGCAGCTGGACCAGCCCCTACGACGGCTTCACCACCTCCGACCCCTCCGAGGTCAGCGTCGACCACATGGTGGCGCTGGCCGAGGCCTGGTACTCCGGCGCCGACACCTGGTCCACGTCGCGCCGCGAGTCCTTCGCCAACGACCTGTCCACGCCGCAGCTGTGGGCCGTCAGCATCTCCAGCAACAGCTCCAAGGGCGCCGACGACCCCGCGGAGTGGATGCCCGAGCGCACCGCCGTGCACTGCGACTACGCCAAGAGCTGGATCAACGTCAAGTACGAGTGGGACCTCAGCGCCGACTCCGCCGAGGTCGCAGCGCTGGAGGACCTGCTCGACTCCGCCTGCTGAGCTTTCACCGCCCCACTCCGCGGCGGGGGTGCGCGCTCGGGCGCGCACCGCCGCCGCGCCGCTGTTCAGCCGAAGAGCACGTTCTCGCCCAGGTGCTCGGCGATGGCCAGCGACGACGTCGCCGCCGGGGACGGCGCGTTGCGCACACAGGAGAACCGCCCGTAGGCGTCGACCGCGAAGTCGTCGAGCAGCTCGCCCCGGCGGGTGAGCGCCTGGGCGCGCACCCCCGAGGGCGCCGGGCGCAGGTCGGCGGCGGTGATCGCCGGTATGAGGCGGCGGGCCTGGCGGGCGAACACGGCGGAGGAGGCCGAGACCGCCATCTCGCGCACGCCCATGGTCCAATGGCGGCGGGCCAGCCGCCAGAACCCCGGCGCCGCCGCGATGTCGGCGAGGTCGCGCGGCAGCACGTCGCGCAGCCGGTAGCCCTCGCGTGCGGCGGCCAGGATCGCGTTGGGTCCGGCCATCACCTCACCGTGGACGTGCCGCGTCAGGTGCACGCCCAGGAACGGGTAGCGCGGGTCGGGCACCGGGTAGACCAGGCCCCGCACCAGATAGCGGCTGCCGCGCGCCAGTTCGTGGTACTGGCCGCGGAAGGGCACGATGCGGGGTTCGGCGGGCGCGCCCGCCATGCGGGCGAGGCGGTCGCTGTGCAGGCCGCCGCAGATGATCACCCGGTCGAAGGAGCGCCGGACCCGCTCGCCCCGCGGGTCGCCGGTGAGTACCTCCGCCTTGTCGGTGTCCTGGCGCAGCGCGATCACGGGGGCGCCCAGCACGATGCGGCCGCCGGCCCTGCGCACGTCGTCGGCCAGCGCCTCGGCGACCGCGATGAAGTCGGTGGTCGCGGTGGTGGGCGAGTGCAGGCCGGCCACGCCGCTGACGTGCGGCTCGATCTCGCGCAGCCCTTCAGGACCGAGCCGGGTGACGCCCGGCACCCCGTTGGCCCCGGCGCGGCGCTCGATGTCGTCCAGCCGGGCCGCGTCCTCGTCGTCGTGGGCGACCAGAACCTTGCCGACCTCCTCGTAGGGCAGGCCGCGCTCGGCGCAGTACTCGCGCAGCAGCGACGTTCCCCGCCTGCACAGCAGGGCCTTGAGCGAACCCGGGCGGTAGTACAGGCCGGCGTGCACGACTCCGCTGTTGTGCCCGGTCTGGTGCCGGGCGACCGCGTCCTCCTTCTCCAGGACGGTGACGCGGGCGCCGGGCCGGTTCTGCGTGACCCACCTGGCCAGAGCGAGTCCGATGATCCCGCCACCGATGATCCCGATGCGTTCGATGCTCATCCGCGAAACGTAGCAAGGCCGCGCGCGCTGCCCGGGGGCCGCCCCGGCGGGCGGCGCGCGCCCGCACGGCGGTGTCACAGGGCGCGAAGTCCCTCCAGGAGCATGTGCAGGACGTCCTCGCCCGGAACGGACTGGGCGTTGGCGCACAACGTCAGGTCGCCGGCCTCGACCATGTCGGCGATCAGCATCTTGGCCACGCTCAGCGGCAGCCCGACCAGGGCGGCGAGCTCGGCGACGGTCTGCGGCGACGCGGCCAGCCGCAGCAGCGACTCGCGTTCGGGGCGCAGGTGGTCGTCGGAGCCGGGCGGCCGCTGCGCCGTGACGCGTGTGAGCAGGTCCAGCCCACTGGTGGCGGGTGCTCCGTCGATGCCGATCGCGAAGGGGCGGACCAGGCGCCCGGGGTCGGCATCGGGCGCGCGTCTACCCGCGTCCATCGCGCTCTCCATGGCCGTTGCCGACGCCCGAGCGGTGCTCGGCCAGGTCGGCCGGTGCGGCAGGCGGCGGCTCGACCCCGGCCGGGGCCCACTCCAGCAGGTGGTCGGGGATGACCGCCGTGGCACTCGTGCCGCCGTAGGGCGAAGGGCGCAGCCGTACCGCCACGCCGTGGCGCGCGGCCAGCCGCGCCACGACGAACAGGCCGAGGCGGGGCTCCTCGGGCAGGGCCATGACGTCGAACTCCGGCGGCTCGCCCAGCACGCGGGCGGCCTCGGCGTAGCCCTGGTCGGTCAGGCCCAGGCCGCGGTCCTCGACCTCGACGGCGACGCCGCCGCTCACGCGGCCGCAGTTGACGTCGACCGTGCTGCTGCGGGGCGAGAACTGGGTGGCGTTCTCGATCAGCTCCGCCAGCAGGTGCACCACGTCGGCGACCGCGGCGCCGCTGAGCCGGGCGCGCGGAGCGGAGGTCAGCCGGACCCGGTCGTAGTCCTCGGTCTCGGTGATGGCGCCGCGCAGCACATCGGCCAGCGGCAGGGGTTCGCGCCAGCGGCGGGCGGAGCCGGCGCCGCCGAGGATGATCAGGTTGTCGGCGTAGCGGCGCGCCCTGGTGGCGAGGTGGTCGAGGGCGAACAGGCGGCGCAGGGAGCGGGGATCCTCCTCGTCGGCCTCGATCTCGTCCAGCATGCGCAGCTGGCGCTGGACGAGGGTCTGGTTGCGGTAGGCGATGCCCAGGAAGACGCGGTTGGCGCCGCGGCGGATCTCGGCCTCCTTCACGGCGGCGCCGACCGCCGTGCGCTGGGCGGTGTCGAAGGCCTCGGCGACCTGGCCGAGCTCATCGCCGCCGTAGTCCAGCCGCGGCAGCTCCGCGGAGACGTCGACGCTGCGACCGGAGCGGGCGCGGGAGGTGATGGCGGGCAGGCGGGTCTCGGCCAGGGCGAGGGCGTCGTCGCGCAGGCGGCGCAGCCGGGCGGTGAGCCTGCGCGAGGAGCGGATGGCCGCGTAGATGGCGGCGGCTCCGGCAGCGAGGGTGAGCGCTCCGCCGGCGGCGCCCGCGGCCAGGCGGCGCACCGCGGCGTTCCACGCGGAGTCCACGGCCCGGTCGGTCTGGGCGGAGGCCATCGCGCCCAGTCCGGGTTCGGCCGCGCCGGCCGCTCGGTCCCACTCGCGGGCGCCCACGCCGACCTCGGAGTTCCAGGCGGCCTCGCCGCCGTCGGCCACCGGGGGACGCGTGACCACGGAGCGGCTGAGCCGCTCGGCGGCGCTCCAGGCGTTGGAGGCCACAAGGGACTCGTGGCGGCGCAGGGTCGCGCCGCTCATGTCGTCGGAGGCGTCGGCGAGGGTGTCGCGGTAGGAGGCGGTGAGGAAGGTGAAGTGCGCGGTCTCCTGGTAACCCATGCCGCCGGCCGCGATCGAGCCGGCGAGCAGGGCGTCGGAGCGGGCGAACTGCTCGTGTGCGGTGGCCAGCCGTCGGGCCAGCTCGGCCTCGGGCAGGCTCGCGCCCCGCTCCAGCGGGCGCAGCAGGGCGCCGGTGGCCGCGGCGGTCGCGTCGACGAGGTCGCTGTAGGAGTTCAGCGCGGTGCTGCGGCCGGCTCCGCCGTCGTCGACCGCGGCGCGCACGTCGTCGAGGCGGGCGTTGTCCGGCGCGAAGGCGCGGGTGCCGGGCAGCGGTTCGCTCTGCGGAGCGGAGCCGAGGCCGGCGGCGAACCCGTGCGCGCGCTGGGCGGCGGCGTCGGTGCGCTCGCGCTGGTCCTCCAGGGCGCGGCGCACCCGCGCGTCGTCGGGATCGCCGAGGTGGACCTGGGTGAGGCGGCGCTCGCTCCGCAGGTCGTCGGCGAGGCGGTCGAAAGCGGCGATGCCGTCGCGTCCGTGGGCGACGGACAGCAGCAGCGAGCCCGCCTGGTAGGTCTCGACGGCCGCCGTGGCCGCCCACAGCACCAGGAAACTGACGCCGGGTATCAGCACGATACGGGTGAGCTGCCTGCGTATGGTCGGTCGATGTTCGTCCATGGTCCCCCCAACCTGGAACCACAGACGCTACCGAAGATCGGCCCCGCCGTGTTGCAGAACGATCACATTCGGTGACAGGAATACAGCGGACCCCGCCGTCCTCGGCGGCGCGCGTGCTCGCGCCACCGAGGGCAGCGGGGCGCCGGTCAGCTCTCCGGGCGGTGGCGCGAGCCCACCGGCGCGGGGATGTCCTCGGCCGTCGGCGGGGTCTCGGCGCCCAGGGTGTTCAGCACCTCGGCGTAGCGCAGCGCGGCGATCTTGGCGAGGGTGCTGCCCGCGCCCAGAGGAGCGCTCGCACGGGCGCCGTAGTGCTGTGCGAGCTGCTCCAGGCGAGCGGCGGGGACCTCCGGGCCCACCACGCTGGGCGCGATCACCGGGCGCGCGCAGCCGGCGGTCGACAGCTGGTGGAAGGCGTCGTCCATGCTCGCCCGGTCCTCGATGTCGGCGGGCAGCACGGTGATGCCGAGCCGGGCCGCCAGCAGCACCGCGGTGACCCCCGCCGCGTTGACGGCCTCGGGGCCGCCGACCGCGCCCACCACGACGCCGTCGGTCATCTGGGTTCCGGGCGCCACCACGCTGATCAGGCGCATCCGGTCGGCGCGCACGAAGCCGGCCTCGGCCAGCCGCAGGTGCAGCGTCTCGGCGAGCATCGGGTGCGGGCCCAGCGCCTCGGTGACGCGCGCGTCGGCGCCGGCCTCCTCGACGGCGGCGGCCACGGCCTCCGCGGTGGCCCGGTGGGGTCCGGTGACCAGGGGGACGACGACACCGCGCAGCGGGTGGTCGTCGCGCTCCTCCAGGTCGGCGAGGGCTTCGACGAGGTCGCCGCTTCCGGCGCGGCCGTGCTTGATGGTGACCTCGGGCCGGTACGAGCGGACGAGGTCGGCCATCTGCTCGCCGATGCCGGCGCCGTCGGATCCCTCGGCCCCGGTGTCGGCGGCGGCGGGGACGGCGAGGACGAGGGTCGGGGTCCCCACCCAGCTGTCGAAGGACAGCGGGTTGCGGTGGCGGCCGGAGCGGCGCCGCGGAAGATCCCGAGGGGGCAGTCTGTCCGGGTTATGCATACTGTCAGGGTTCACGCGAAGAATGCTAACGACTAGTGAGTGATGATCTCGCCCGAAGCCCGGTCTTCGTCGCCCGAAACGGCGCCGGACCTCGGACTGCGGGGGGGATCGCGGGCAGGAACGTGGGCCTATGGTAGCGGTCTGCCGGTCGTCGCCGGGCTGCGTCGGCGCATCACGTGCTCCACGAGTGCGAGGAGGACGGCCTTGCTCGACTCCCGGTCGCGGGCGTCGCTGAGCACGATGGGGACGTCCGCGCCTACGTCGACCGCTTCGCGGACCTCCTGGGTGCCGTAGTCGTAGGCGCCGTCGAAGAGGTTGACGGCGACGACGAAGGGGATCCGGCGCCGCTCGAAGAAGTCCACCGCCGGAAAGCAGGTGTCGAGCCGCCGGGTGTCGGCGAGCACCACCGCGCCGAGGGCTCCCTCGGCGAGCTCGTCCCACATGAACCAGAATCGGCCCTGGCCGGGCGTACCGAACAGGTAAAGGACGACCTGCTGATTCACGGTGATGCGCCCGAAATCGAGGGCGACGGTGGTGGTGGTCTTCTCCTCGACGCCGCCGAGGTCATCGACGCCCATGCTGGCCTCGGTCATCACCTCCTCGGTACTCAGCGGCTCGATCTCGCTGACCGAGCCGACGAGGGTCGTCTTGCCGACGCCGAAGCCGCCGGCCACCAGGATCTTGACGGCCAGCGGAATGTGCCCGCCGGGATCGCCGCCGGGGTCTGCGCCGGGGGCCGTGCCGTTGTCAGAGTCTGCGGATGCCATCGAGTACCGCCTGCAGGACGCTCATGTGGGGTGGGTCCGACGCGGGCATCGGCGCGCGGGCGAGGACGTCGCCGTTGGCGATCAGGTCGCCCAGCAGCACCTTTACCACGGTCATCGGAAGGTCGAGTTGGGCCGAGAGCTCGGCGACGGACACCGGGCGGCCGCACAGCCGCAGGATCGCGGCGTGCTCGGGCTCCAAGGGGCCCCAGTCCACCCGCTCCCGGGTGGCCACCACGATGCTGATCATGTCCAGCCCGGCCTCGGCCGGGCGGGTGCGGCCGCCGGTCACGGTGTAGGGCCGGACCAGCGGTCCGGCGGCGCCGTGGCGCGGGAGCGACCCGTCGTGGCCGCCGCGCTGGCGCCGGTGCCGCAGGAGCTCCTCGGCCGCGTCGCGGGCGCCGCCGGCCGGGGCGGAGGCGCCCCACACCGCCTCGGCGCCGGGAGCGGCGTCCCAGCCGCCGAGGGGTGCCGGGGCGGCTGGAGGGGGCTCGCGCTCGGCCGCGGGTTCGCGGACGTGCGCGGGGCGCTGTCCACCGCGGCGGTGCTCGCCCGCTCCCCTCATGATCCGGAGCTCCCCGCCGCCATGGACTCGGGGAACCGCGGTGCCGAGCTGAGGAACTGCCCGACCCGCTTGATGCGCATGTTCATCTCGTAGGCGATCAGGCCGACGTCGGCGGTCTCGTCGGCGAGCACCGCCAGGCAGGCGCCCTCGCCCGCCGCGGTCACGAACAGGTAGGCGCGCTCCATCTCGACGACCGTCTGGCGCACGGCTCCGCCCCCGAACTGCCGGCCGGTACCGCGGGCCAGGCTCTGGAAGGCGGAGGCGACCGCGGAGAGGTGCTCGGCGTCCTCGGGGGTGAGTCCGCGGGACCGCCCGATGAGCAGGCCGTCGGCGGACAGCACGATCGCGTGCTCGGCGCCGACGACGCGGTCGACGAGGTCGTCGAGCAGCCAGTTCAGATCGCCTGCGGCGTGGTTGTTCTGCATCATCATTCGCTCTCTCCCGTGTGTAGGCCCGCCGACCGCCCTGCGGGGCGCTCCCCTGCCGCGCCGACCGGCGCGGGCGGCCGTCGGGCTCCCCCCGTGTCATCGCCCGGACCGTCGGGGCGATGTGCTCCTGCCGGTCCCTCCGCCGCGCGCGGGTCGGGGCGGTGCCCGTCGACCGCCTCGGCGGGTTCGGCCCGTTCTCCGGCCGCGGCCCCCTCCGGCCCGTCCGCGTCGTCGGACTCCTCGCGCCCCCTGCGGGTGCCGATCTGGAAGGCGCTCATCATCCGGCGGGCGTCCTCGGGCGCGCGGGCGCGCACGGGGGCGCCGGAGCCCGGATCGTCGGTGCCCCCCGGATCGGGCTCCTGGCGCAGCTGCGGCGCGAGGTTGGCCTGCCGGCGGCGGCGGGGCAGGGACGGGCGCCCGCCGTCGCCGCCCTCGGCCGGCGGCGGAGCGGCGGCGCCGTCCTGGCCCGGTGCGTCGTGTCGATCGGCCGGCTCCCGCTGGGCGGGGCTTTCGCCGGCCTCGGGGTGTCCGCCTCCCGCTGCCGAGACGCCGTTGTCGGGAAGTCCGTGCCGTGCCGAGCTCTCCCGGCGCATCGGCAGGGCGGGCTGGGCGGGCCCGTGCAGCCCGCCCTGCTGCACCTGCCGGGCGCCGGACGGCTCGTCGGCGGGGCTGCGTCCGGCGGCGCGCACCGCGGTGAGCGGGTCGCCGTCGGTGCGGACCGGACCGGTCGGCGCGGGCGCGCCGCCGGGACGCTCCGGCCCCGGGATCTCGGCCTGCGAGATCAGCGCGGCGGGGACGAGGACGACCGCGCGCGTGCCGCCGTAGGGCGAGGGGCACAGCCGCACCCTGATGTCGTGCTTGGCCGCGAGCCGGGCCACCACGAACAGGCCGAGTCGGGAGTCCTGGTTCAGCGCCATGACGTCGAACTCCGGCACCTGCTCCAGGGTGGCGTTGGCCGCCTCCAGCACGGAGGCGCTCATGCCCAGGCCGCGGTCCTCGATCTCCACGGCGACACCCTTGGGCACCACCTCGCTGTGGATGTGCACCACGGTGTGCGGCGGCGAGAAGGCGGTGGCGTTCTCGACTAGCTCGGCCAGCAGGTGGATGACGTCGGCGACGACCGAGCCCGACAGGGAGAGCTCGGGTACGCCGCGCAGTTTCACCCGGGTGTACTCGTCGATCTCGGAGATGGCGCCGCGCAGGATGTCCACGAGCGGGATGGGGTTGCGCCAGCGGCGGCCGGGGCGCCCGCCGCCGAGGATGATGAGGTTCTCGGCGTTGCGGCGCCCGCGGGTGGCCAAATGGTCCAGGTGGAAGAGGTCTTCGAGCAGGTCGGGATCGTCCTCCTCGCGCTCCACGCGGTCCAGCAGCTGGAGTTGGCGCTGCACCAGCGACTGGTTGCGGTGGGCGATGGCGAGGAACACCCGGTTTGCGCCGGCGCGGGTCTCGGCCTCCTTGACGGCCGCGCTGACGGCGGTGCGCTGGGCGGTGTTGAAGGCGTCGGCGACCTGGCCGACCTCGTCGGTTCCGTGGTCGAGGCGGCGCAGCTCGGTGTCGAGGTCGACCGGTTCGGCGTCGGAGAGCCGCCGCACGATGCGGGGCAGCTCGTCGCGGGCGAGGCTGAGGGTGTCGGCACGCAGGCGGCTCAGCCGCGCGGTCAGCCGGGCCGCGGAGCGGGAGGCCACGCCGTAGGCGACGGTCCCGGCGAACAGGGAGAGGATCCCGCCGCCGAGCGCGAGGTTGAACATCCAGGTGCTGGCGGCGTCGGTGGCGGCCATGACGGAGTGGACCTGGGCGTCGGCGAGGTCGACCAGGTCGGCGTTGACCTCGTCGGCGGTGGAGCGCCAGCCGTCCAGGCCGTCGGGGGCGCTCCGGTCGGCGGCCCCGGAGCCGGTGACGGGGTCGACCTCGATCTCGGGCTCGTAGCCGATGACGGTGTCGGCCAGGTCGTTCATCCGCTCCCACGCGGGGCCGGCGACCATGCGCCCGTGCGCCCGCTCGGTCTCGCCCTCCAGGGCGTGGGAGAGGCCGGAGAGGCGGCTGCGGGCGCCCTCGATCCGGGAGGCGAACTCGGTCTGCCGGCGGATCCGGAGGCTGTCGGCGGCGAGCGCGCCGCTGAGCAGCGCGTCGGCCCGGGTGAAGGACTCCTGGGCGCGGATGAGGCCCACGGCGTCGGCGCCGGCGGAGGCGGAGGGGCCGTCGTCGAGGTTGTGGGCGATGGAGTCGTAGAGGCGGACGGCCTCGGCGATCATGCCGTCGTAGGCGGTGAGGGCGGCCTCCGGGCCGGTCTCGCCGGCCATCACGGAGTCGCGGACGCCGGTGCGCCCGTCGATGCGGGCGAGGTACTCGTCGGCGATGCGGGCGGTGTCGGCCTCGGAGTGGCCGCGCAGCCCTCCGGCGCGGGACTCGACCTTCTGCAGCGCCTCGTCGGTGACGGAGGTCTGGCGGCGCAGCGCCTCGACGGCGTCCTGCGAGGGTGCGCTGGCGTACTCGGTGGCGAGCCGGCGCTCGCGCTGGAGCTCCACGACCGAGTGGTAGAGGTGGACGCCCGTGCGCCCGTCGCCGGTGGCCACGCGCAGCGAGACCGCCTGGGTGAGCGTGGCCGTGCTCAGCACGGCGAACAGCGCAAGGAACGTGATGCTGGGAATCAGCACGATCCTGTTGAGCTGGGCTCTGATACCGCGATCGGAGCCGCTGTGCTCGCTCATCGAGTTCCCCCCACGACGCGTACGCGGACGCGGGCACCGGATTCGGATCCACGCGGCGAGCGCTCCCATTGCCGGCCGCGGACTCGGTCCCCCCGACGGGCCGGCGCCTCCCCTGCCATGACGCCCCTCAGTCACAACGTGCGTAGGAGCGAATACCCGTGGTGCCCACTGTCCAGGACGCTACATCACCGGCTTCGGCCGTGCCGGGGGTTTGCGCGAAGTCCCGGGTGAACCGGGGTGGCGCAGGCAGCGGGGGGAGGACGGGGCGGCCGCGACCGCGGTTGCGGACGCCGTGCGAGGCGCCGCGCGGACGGCGACGGGGACCGGCGCGGCCCGCACGGCCGCTCCGGTCCCCGTGTCCCCGTCCGCCGGTTGGGGTCCGGCGCGGTTCGAGCGCGGCTACTCCGGCTTCGCCTCCGCGAACGCGCGGTGGCCGGCGATCCGGGAGCGGAGGCGCTCCAGCTGCTCGGCCACGCGCGCCGGCGCGGTGCCGCCCTTGGCCGAACGCGACTCCAGCGACCCGGCGACGGTCAGGACACCGCGGACTCCGGAGTCGAGGTGCGGAGAGACGCCGGCGAGGTCGGCGTCGGTGAGGTCGGGAAGGTCGATACCCCGCTCCTCGCACACGCGGACGCAGGCTCCCGCGATCTCGTGCGCCTCGCGGAAGGGGACCCGCTTGCGCACCAGCCACTCGGCGATGTCGGTGGCCAGGGAGAACCCCTGCGGGGCCAGTTCCGCCATCCGCTCTCCGTTGAACCGCAGGGTGGCGACCATGCCGGTGAACGCCGGCAGCAGCAGGGTCAGGGTGTCGACCGTGTCGAAGACGGGCTCCTTGTCCTCCTGCAGGTCGCGGTTGTAGGCCAGCGGAAGCCCCTTGAGGGTGCCCAGTAGGCCGGCCAGGTCGCCGATGAGGCGGCCGGACTTGCCGCGGGCCAGTTCGGCGACGTCGGGGTTCTTCTTCTGCGGCATGATCGAGGAGCCGGTGGAGAACGCGTCGTCCAGGACCGCGAAGGAGAACTCCTTGGTGGCCCACAGGATGATCTCCTCGGCCAGCCGGGACAGGTCGACGCCGGTCATCGCCCCGACGAACGCGAACTCCGCCACGACGTCGCGCGCGGCGGTGCCGTCGATGGAGTTCTCGGCCGAGTCGGGGAAGCCCAGCTCGGCGGCGACCGCCTCGGGGTCCAGGCCCAGCGACGAGCCCGCCAGCGCGCCCGACCCGTAGGCCGAGACGGCGGCGCGGCCGTCCCAGTCGCGCAGGCGCTCCACGTCGCGCAGCAGCGGCCAGGCGTGCGCGAGCAGGTGGTGGGCCAGCAGCACCGGCTGGGCGTGCTGCAGATGCGTGCGGCCGGGCATGGGCACGGCGATGTTGGCCTCGGCCTGGTCGGCCAGCGCCGAGGCGAGGTCGAGCAGCTCACCGGCGACGGCGCGCGCCTGCTCGCGCAGGTACATGCGCACCATGGTGGCGATCTGGTCGTTGCGCGAGCGCCCGGCGCGCAGCCGCCCGCCCAGCTCGGGGCCCACGCGTTCGATGAAGCCGCGCTCCAGGGCGGTGTGCACGTCCTCGTCGGCGAGCACCGGGGTGAAGGAGCCCGAGGCCACGTCGGCCTCCAGCCGGTCCAGGCCCTCCAGCATCGCCGCCAGCTCGTCGCCGGTGAGCAGCCCCGCGGTGTGCAGCACACGTGCGTGCGCGCGCGAGCCGGCGATGTCGTGGCGGGCGAGGCGCCAGTCGAAGTGGGTGCTGAGGGAGAGGCGGGCGAGCGCCTCGGAGGGGCCGCCGGCGAAGCGGCCGCCCCACAGGCGGGTGACCTCGGTGTCGCTCTCGTTGGCCACGGTCGGGGTCCTTTGCGTTCTGTCGTTCGGTCGCCGGGCCCGCCCCGGTGCGGGCGCGCGCCCGCACCGGGGCGGGCCCGGGGTGCGGAGGAGGTCGGGGGTCCGAAAGCGGCCCGCGGCGCGGACTCCCGCGGGCCTCAGCCCTGGCGGCGGTCCCGCAGGTTGGCGATCTTGGCGGGCATGCTCCAGACGTCGATGAAGCCGCGCGCCATCGACTGGTCGTAGGTGTCGCCCGTGTCGTAGGTGGCGAGGTCGTAGTCGTAGAGCGAGGAGTCGCTGCGCCGCCCGGTGACTACGGCCCGGCCGCCGTGCAGGACCATCCGGATGTCGCCGGTGACCTGCCGGTTGGCCTGGGCGATGAACCCGTCGAGGGCCTCCTTGAGCGGCGAGAACCACAGGCCGTCGTAGACCAGCTCGCCCCAGCGCTGGTCGACGCCGCGCTTGAACCGGGCCAGCTCGCGCTCGACGGTGACGCTCTCCAGCTCCTGGTGGGCGGCGATGAGCGCGACGGCGCCCGGCGCCTCGTAGACCTCGCGGCTCTTGATGCCCACGAGGCGGTCCTCGACCATGTCGATGCGGCCCACGCCCTGGGCGCCGGCGCGCCGGTTCATCTCCTCGACGACCTGCAGCGGGGAGAGCTCCTTGCCGTCGATGGCGGTGGGCACACCGGCGGTGAAGGTGATGACCAGCTCGTCGGGCTCGCGCTGCTCGGCGGGGTTGTCGGTGTAGGCGTAGACGTCCTCGATGGGACCGTTCCAGATGTCCTCCAGGAAGCCGGTCTCCACAGCGCGGCCGAAGAGGTTCTGGTCGATGGAGTAGGGCGACTTCTTGGAGACGTCGATGGGCAGGCCCTTCTCCTCCGCGAAGGCGATGGCCTTGTCCCGGGTCATGCCGGAGTCGCGCACGGGCGCGACCACCTTCAGCTCGGGGAACAGCGCCGCGAGACCGGCCTCGAAGCGCACCTGGTCGTTGCCCTTGCCCGTGCAGCCGTGGGAGACCATGGTGGCGTTGTGGTAGCGCGCGGCCTCGGCCAGGTGCTTGACGATCAGCGGCCGCGACAGCGCCGAGACCAGCGGATAGCGGTCCATGTAGAGCGCGTTGGCCTGCAGGGCGGGGACGCAGTACTCCCCGGCGAACTCGTCCTTGGCGTCGGCGACGACGGCTTCGACCGCACCGCAGTCGAGGGCCCGCTGGCGGACCACGTCCAGGTCCTCGCCGCCCTGGCCGCAGTCGATGGCCACGGCGACCACCTCGGCACCGGTCTCTTCGGCGATCCAGCCGATGGCGACGGAGGTGTCCAGGCCCCCCGAGTACGCGAGTACGACCCGCTCGGTCATGTCCTTCTCCCTGCTTGTTGCTTGTACGGTCCCGGTTGCGTCGCGGCCGCGGCCGCCCCCGGTCGGCCGGTGCCCTCAGGGGCGCCGGTCGGCCAGCCGCAGCAGCGCTGATGCCAGTTCCCCGCCGCCTTCGGGGTCGCGGGAGATCACCAGGATGGTGTCGTCTCCGGCGATGGTGCCGAGGATGGCGTGGAAGTCGGTGTGGTCGATGGCCGAGGCCAGGTACTGGGCGGCGCCCGGCGGTGTGCGGACGACGACCATGTTGGCCGAGGCCTCGGCCGAGACCAGGAGGTCCTCGGCCAGGCGGGTCAGGCGGGCGTTGGAGGCGTGCTCCAGGTCGAGTGCGTCGGGCCGGGCCCGCTGCAGCCGCTCGCCGCCTTCCCCGGGCAGGACGTAGATGAGTTCCCCGTCGACGGTGCGCAGCTTGACCGCTCCGAGCTCGTCCAGGTCGCGCGAGAGCGTGGCCTGGGTGACCTGCACGCCGCTCTCGGCCAGCAGCCTCGCCAGGTCCGCCTGGGAGCGGACGTCGTGGCGGGTGAGGACCTCGCTGATGCGGGCGTGGCGGGCGGTCTTGGTCATGGGTGCGGAGCCGGCGCCGTCGACGGTCATCGTCGGTCGCCCTCTCTGCCCGCTGCAGGCGCGGTGCCCCCGGCGAGCAGGAAGTGCAGGAGCGCCTTCTGGGCGTGGCGGCGGTTCTCGGCCTGATCCCACACGGCGCTGTTGGGACCGTCGATGACCGAGGCCGCGATCTCCTCGCCGCGGTGGGCGGGCAGGCAGTGCAGCACGATCGCGCCGGGCGCGGCGGCGGCGAGGGCCCGCTCGTCGACGGCGTAGTCGCGGAAGGGGGCGGCGCGCTGATCGGCCTGGTCCTCCTGGCCCATCGACGTCCACACGTCGGTGGCCAGCACGTCGGCTCCGTCGGCGGCCGCGGCGGCGTCGCCGGTGACGGTGATCGAGGCGCCGGTCCCGCGGGCGATGTCCTCGGCGCGGGAGAGCACGCCGGCCTCGGGCCGGTAGCCGTCGGGTGCGGCGATGCGCACGTGCATGCCCGCGAGCGCGCATCCCAGCAGGTAGGAGTGGGCCATGTTGTTGGCGCCGTCGCCGAAGTAGGTCAGCGTGGTCCCGGCGAGGCTGCCCTTGCGCTCGCGCACGGTCTGCAGGTCGGCGAGGACCTGGCAGGGGTGGTAGGTGTCGGTGAGGGCGTTGACGACGGGCACGCCGCCGGCGGCGGCCATGGTCTCCAGCCGCGCCTGGGCGAAGGTGCGCCACACGACCGCCGCGACCTGGCGCTCCAGGACGCGGGCGGTGTCCTCGACCGGCTCGCCGCGGCCGAGCTGGCTGCCCTGGGCGTCGATCACCAGCGGGTGGCCGCCCAGCTCGGACACGCCGACCGCGAAGGACACCCGCGTTCGGGTGGAGGGCTTGTCGAACAGCAGGGCGACGGTGCGCGGGCCCTCCAGCGGCCGGTAGGCGTAGGGGTCCCTCTTCATGGCGTCGGCCAGGTCGAGGACGGCGGCCTGCTCGGCGGAGGTGAGGTCGTCGTCGCGCAGGAAGTGCCGTACCTGCCGGGGGGACGGGGTGGTCAACGTGCCTCCTCGAGGATGGCGGGCAGGGCAGCGGTGAACTCCAGGACCTCGTCGCGCGAGATCGTCAGCGGGGGCGCGATCCGCACCGCGTCGGGTGCGAGGGCGTTGACGAGGAAGCCGTGTGCGGCGGCGGAGGCCTGGACGGCGGCGGAGGCGGGCGCGCTCAGCACGAGCGCGCGCCACAGCCCGCTGCCCCGCACGCCCGCGAGCAGCGGGTGGTCGATCGCCGCGGCCTCGCGCTCCAGCAGGGTGCCGAGCTCGGCGGCGGAGGCCAGCAGGTTCTCGTTCTCGACCGTGTCGAGCACCGCCAGGGCGGCGGCGCAGGCGACGGGGTTGCCGCCGAAGGTGGAGCCGTGGTCGCCCTTGGCGAAGGCGGTGGCGTAGCGCCCGAAGCCCACGCACGCGCCGATGGGCAGCCCGCCGCCGAGCCCCTTGGCGAGGGTGAGCACGTCGGGTGTGACGCCGTGGGCCTGGTGGGCGAACCAGCGGCCGGTGCGGCCGATGCCGCTCTGGATCTCATCGAGGACGAAGGCGGCGCCCGCCTCGTCGCAGGCGCGGCGGACCTCGGCGAGGTAGCCCTCGGGCGCGGGCACCACGCCGGCCTCGCCCTGGACCGGTTCAACGAAGACGGCGGCGCAGGTCGCGTCGACGGCCTTGCGCAGGGCGTCGGCGTCGCCGTAGGGCACGAAGACCACGTCGGTGCCGTAGGGGCCGAAGGGGTCGCGGATGGCGGCCTTGCCGGTGAGCGAAAGCGCGCCGAGGGTCCGGCCGTGGAAGCCGTTGTCCGCGGCCACGATCCGGGGGCGGCCCTCGTCCGCGGCGCGCTTGACGAGCTTGAGCGCCGCCTCGTTCGCCTCGGTGCCGGAGTTGGCGAAGAACACGCGCACGTCGCCGTCGCCCTCGCTGCCGAGGAGGCCGACGAGGCGCTCGGCGAGCTCGACCTCGCGCTCGTGCAGGAACAGGTTGCTGGTGTGGGCGACGGCGGCGGCCTGGTCGGCCACCGCCGCCACCAGCGCCGGGTGGCCGTGGCCGAGCGCGGAGACGGCGATGCCGGCGATGAGGTCGAGGTAGGCCTTGCCGTCGGCGTCGTAGACGCGGCAGCCCTCGCCGCGGGCGATCGCCACGGGCGGGGTGCCGTAGTTGGGCATCAGCACCGCGTCGAAGCGGGCCTGGAGGTCGGTCGTGGCGCTCATTCGTCACTGCCCTCGAAGATGTCCACAGGTTCGGTGGGCTCCGCGGCCTCGGCGACGACCATGGTGCCGATGCCCTCGTTGGTGAAGATCTCCAGCAGCATGGAGTCGGGGGTGCGTCCGTCGAGGACGTGGGCCTGGGGCACGCCGCCGCGCACGGCCTTCAGGCACGCCTCCATCTTGGGCACCATGCCCGAGGCCAGCTCGGGCAGCATGGCCTCCAGCTCGCCGGCGGTGAGCCTGCTGATCAGCTCCTCACAGGTCGGGTAGTCGGCGTAGAGGCCCTCGACGTCGGTGAGGACGACGAGCTTGGCGGCGTCGAGCTCCACGGCGAGCGCCGCGGCGGCGGTGTCGGCGTTGACGTTGAAGACGCCCTCGTCGGCGCGGGCGACGCTGGAGACGATCGGGATCCGCCCGTCGTCGAGCAGCGTGCGCACGACGCCCGGCTGGACGTCGACGACCTCGCCGACCTGGCCGAGGTCGACCGGGGCGCCGTCGATCCAGGCGGCCTTGCGCTCGGCGGTGAACAGGTGGGCGTCCTCGCCGGAGATGCCGACCGCGAAGGGCCCGTGCGCGTTGACGAGCCCGACGATGTCGCGGTTGACCTGGCCGACCAGCACCATGCGGACGACGTCCATGGTCTCGGGCGTGGTGACGCGCAGGCCGGCGGCGAAGGTGCTGGTGACGCCGAGGCGGTCCAGGTGCGCGCTGATCTGCGGGCCGCCGCCGTGCACCACCACGGGGCGCAGCCCGGCGTAGCGCAGGAACACGATGTTCTCGGCGAAGCGCTCGCGCAGCGCGGGGTCGGTCATGGCGTTGCCGCCGTACTTGACCACGACGGTCTTGCCGTGGAACCGGCTCAGCCAGGGAAGGGCTTCGATCAGCGTGTTGGCCTTGTCCAGGGCCTGTTTGCGAGAGTTCATCGGATTCGCGGTGCGGCCGCCGCCCTGTCGGCGGGGCCCGGATGCACCGTTCTTCCCTCCCTTTCCAACGTGTTCGCCTGGAGCGGCCGCCCGGCGGTCGGACGGGTGCTGTCAGGAGCTGTAGGCGGAGTTCTCGTGGACGTAGGCGGTGGTCAGGTCGTTGGTCCACACCGTTGCGGCCTCGCTGCCGGCCGCCAGGTCGACGGTGACGGTGACGTCGCGCCCGCTGAGGTCGACCTTGCTGCGGTCGTCGCCGACGGCGCCGCGGCGGCACACCCAGACCCCGTTGACGGCGAGGTTGACCTCGTCGGGTTCGAAGACCGCCCGGGTGGTGCCCACGGCGGCCAGCGCCCGGCCCCAGTTGGGGTCCTCGCCGTAGACGGCGCATTTGAACAGGGTGCTGCGGGCCACGGCGCGGGCGGCCTCGACGGCGTCGTCCTCGCTCGCCGCCCCCACGACCTCGACCGCGATGGACTTGGTGGAGCCCTCGGCGTCGGCGACGAGCTGGCGGGCCAGGTCGTCGCAGACCTCGGTGAGCAGCGCGCCGAACTCGGCCTCGTCGGGTGCGGTGCCCGAGGCCCCGCTGGCCATGAGCACGACGGTGTCGTTGGTGGAGGCGCAGCCGTCGCTGTCGACCCGGTCGAAGGTGCGGCGGGTGGCGGCGCGCAGCAGGCTGTCGCACTGGGCGGCGGTGAGGTCGGCGTCGGTGGTGACAACGCAGAGCATGGTCGCCAGCTCGGGCGCGAGCATGCCGGCGCCCTTGGCCATGCCGCCGATGGTGTAGCCGCTGCCGCGCTTGAACGAGATCTTGGCGACGGTGTCGGTGGTGCGGATGGCGTCGGCGGCGTCGGGCCCGCCGTCGCGCGCGGCCGACTCGACGGCCCGCCCGGCGCCGTCGAGCAGCGCGGGCATGGGCAGCCGCTCGCCGATGAGGCCGGTGGAGCAGACGAGGATCTCGCCCGCGGAGTCCTCCATGGCGGCCGCGACGTGCTCGGCGGTCGCATGGGCGTCCTGGAACCCGGCAGGGCCGGTGCAGGCGTTGGCTCCGCCGGCGTTGAGCACGACCGCGCGCACCCGCCCGCCCGCGGCGACCTGCTGCGACCACAGGACGGGGGCGGCCTTGACGCGGTTGCGCGTGAAGACCGCCGCGGCGGCGCGTGAGGGCCCGTCGTTGACGACGACGGCGACGTCGCGTGCGCCGTCCGGCTTGAGCCCGGCGCTGACGCCGGCGGCGCGGAACCCGTTGGGTGCGGTGACGCTCACAGTGGGCCTTTCACGATTCGAAGGCGGTGTCCTAGGGCGCGACGCCGGTGACCGGGAGTCCGCCGGTCTCGGGCAGCCCCAGGGCGATGTTGGCGCTTTGCAGGGCGCCGCCGGCGGTGCCCTTGGTGAGGTTGTCCAGAGCGGCGACGGCGACCATGCGCTCGGCGCCGGGGTCGACGGCGACCTGGACGAGCGCGGTGTTGGCGCCCAGCGTCATGGCGGTCGCGGGCCAGCTGCCCTCGGGCAGCAGGTGCACGAAGGGCTCGTCGGCGTAGCGCTCGCGGTAGGCGGCGGCGATCCCCTCGGCGGTGGCGCCGGGGCGCAGCGGTGCCGTGCAGGTGGCCAGGATGCCGCGCGCCATGGGCGCGAGCACCGGCGTGAAGGAGACGCGCACCGGGGAGCCGGCCGCCTGCGTCAGGTTCTGCACGATCTCGGGTGTGTGGCGGTGCGTGCCGCCGACGCCGTACGGGCTGGCCGATCCCATGACCTCGCTGCCGACCAGGTGCGGCTTGGGCGCCTTGCCGGCCCCGGAGGTCCCGGTGACCGAGACGACGACCGCCTCGGGCTCGACCAGGTCCGCGGCCAGCGCCGGGAAGAGGGCCAGGGTGGCGGTGGTGACGTGGCAGCCGGGAACGGCGATGCGGCGGGTGCCGGCCAGCGCCTCGCGCGCGCCGGGCAGCTCGGGCAGCCCGTAGGGCCAGGTGCCGGCGTGCGGGGTGCCGTAGTAGCGCTCCCAGTCCTGCGCGTCGGTCAGGCGGAAGTCGGCGCCGCAGTCGACCACGAGGACCTCGGGGCCCAGCTGCTCGGCGATCGCGGCGGACTGGCCGTGCGGCAGCGCCAGGTAGACGACGTCGTGGCCGGAGAGGGTGTCGGCCGTCGTCTCGGCCAGCACCCGGTCGGCCAGCGGTACCAGGTGCGGCTGGTGCTCACCGAGCCGGCTGCCGGCGCTGCCCCCGGCCGTGAGCGTCCCGATCTCCATCCGGGGGTGGGCCAGCAGCAGGCGCAGCAGCTCCCCGCCGGCGTAGCCGCTGGCTCCGGCGACGGCCGCCGTGTATCCCATGCTCGCCCCCCGTGGTGCACCCTCCGCATTTCTTGAACCATAATGCAGCACCGTGCAAAATTATGCAAGCGGCGGCTACTCGGGGGCAGGCGGCCGGGGCCGCCGCGCCGGGCGGTCGGCGCCGCATTCCGCCGTTCCGGCCGGGCTAGTCCCGGCCCGCGAGCCGGCCGGCGATTCCGGCCAGGCGGGAGGTGCGCGAAACCCGGTCGGACTCGCGGCGGTCGGCGCCGCGGTAGAGGCCGTAGACCAGGCGGGTGCCGGCCCAGCGCACCGGCTCGGGCTCCCAGCCGCGCACGCGCCGGCCGACCCAGGGAAGCTGTGTGAGGTCGGTGCGCTCCCCCAGCACCAGGTCGCGCAGCGTGCGCCCGGCCAGGTTGCTCGTGGTCACGCCGCTGCCGACGTACCCGCCGGCCCAGCCCAGGCCGGTCTCGGGGTCGAGGTCGACGGTGGGGCACCAGTCGCGGGGCACACCCAGCACGCCCGACCAGGCGTGGACGATGGGCACCTCCGCCGCGACGGGGAACAGCCGCGCCAGCACGCGCCACAGCTCGGCGATGGTCTGGGGCGGGGTGGCGCCGTTGGAGTCGCGGGCCGAGCCGAACCGGTAGGGGACCCCGCGGCCGCCGATGGCGATGCGGCCGTCGGCGGTGCGCTGGGCGTAGCAGTAGGCGTGGGCCGTGTCGCCCAGGACCTCCGGGCGCTCCCAGCCGATGTGGCGCCACATCACATCGGAGAGCGGCTCGGTCGCGATCATCGAGCTGTTCATGGGCAGCCACTGGCGGCGCTGCCCGTTCAGGCCGGAGGTGAAACCCTCGGTGGCGCGGATGACGTGGTCGGCGCGCACGGTCCCGGCGGGGGTGACGGCGCACGGCCGCTCTCCGCCGGTGCGCGGGCGGATCTCGGAGACCGCGGTGTCCTCGAAGATGTCCGCGCCCAGCGCCTCGGCGGCCGCGGCCAGGCCGGTCACCAGCTTGGCCGGATGCACGCGCGCGGCGTGCGGGCTGTAGGCCGCCGCCACCGCGCCGTCGACCTGCAGCCGCGGTTCGCCCCTTGGGTCGAGCAGGTGGAGGTCCTCGGGCCAGTAGCCCCACTCGTGCAGGTCGGCGACCTCCTCCTGCAGGCGCGCCTTCTGCGCCGGGTTGGTCGCCACCAGGCGCATGCCGCCCTTGACGATGTCGGCGTCGACGCCCTCCTGCTCGGCCACCGAGATCACCTCGTCGACCGAGGCCATCATGGCGCGCTGGAGGGCGACCACCGCGCCCTTGCCGTGGGTGGCGGCGTAGCGCCGCTTGGACCCGGCGAACTCGGCCGAGAGCCAGCCGCCGTTGCGGCCCGAGGCGCCGAAGCCGGCGAACTCGCGCTCCAGCACGGCCACGCGCAGGTCCGGGCGGGCCTTCTTGAGGTAGTAGGCGGTCCACAGCCCCGTGTACCCGGCGCCCACGATGCACACGTCGTAGTCGGCGCCGCCGGGCAGGGCGGTGCGGCGCTCGGGCATGCCGACGTCGCGGAACCAGTAGGAGACCCCGCCGTTGCGGAAGCCCGATGAACGGGGCACGGCGCGCATCTCGGCGGCGGTGGCGAACGGTGTCATTGTGCGGCCCCCGGCTGGTCGGGTCGTGCTGCGGTAAGGGCCGACCAGACTACCGGGGCCCGGACGCGCGCTCGGGCCCCGGACCTGGGATCGGCCCCGCGGCGGCCGCCCTCCCCTCGCTGCGGGTCGTGCTCAGCCCTTGCGGGAGCTGTCGCGCAGGATGCGGGCGAGCTCGCCGAGGCGGCGCAGGCCGTCCTCGCCGAGGGGGCCGAGGACGTGCTCGCGCAGCAGCACGACGTGCTGGGCGCGTGCCTTGTCGGCGAACTCGCGGCCGGCGGGGGTGAGCTCGGCGTAGACGACGCGCCGGTCATCGGGGCACGAGGTGCGCGCCAGGTAGCCCTGGCGCTCCAGGCGGTCGGCCAGCTTGGTGAACCCGCCGCTGCTGAGGCTGACCTCGCGGGCCAGCGCACTCATCGGCAGCCGGTTGCCCGGTGAGCGCTGCAGCCGGATCAGGACCTCGAACCAGGGGCCGGACATGTCGCCGCCGCTGGGGTCGACGCCGCGGAGCAGCAGCGGCGAGGTCTCGCTCTGCGCCTCGACCAGCAGCCCCCACGCCGTGATGACCTCGTCGTCGCTCATGGCGCCGCCGGTGGGAGAGTCCGCGTCCCCGCTCACGTGTCCGGCCCCCGCTTTCATCGACCTCCTAGCGACCCTGCGGTACCAACATTATCCAAGAGAAGTATCTTGCTCGTCAGATGAATGCACCGAGCCCCTGCGCGGCGCCGGGACCGCACAGCGGCGGGGGCGCCGCGGCGGATGCGGCGCCCTGCCCGGCCGGGTGGGTCACTGGTGCCGCTCTGCCACGGCGTCCAGTGCGGAGCGGAGCGTGGAGACGAGGTGGTCGATCTGCTCCCAGGTGGTGATTAGCGGCGGCGAGATCAGCAGCGAGTGCGGGATGGCCCGCAGGATCACGCCGCGGGCCCGCGCCTCGGCGAAGACCGCGGCCGTGGTGATTCCGCGCTCGCCCAGCGCCTCCTCGGTGAGCTGCACCGCGGCCATGACCCCGGTGCCCGAGCGCACCTCGGCCACCAGCGGGTGGTCGGCCAGCGTGCGCACCGCGCCGTCGAGCTGGGTCTCGAGCTCCATGGCGACGGTGAACAGGTCCTCGCGCTCCAGGATGTCCAGGTTGGCCGAGGCGGCCGCGCTGCAGGCCGGGTGGCCGGCGTAGGTGGTGCCGTGGTGGAACGGGTTGCCCGAGCGGTTCCAGAACGGCTCGGCGACCTCGCCGCTGGTGATCACGCCGCCCAGGGGCTGGTACCCGCTGGTGACGCCCTTGGCGAAGACGATCATGTCGGGGCGCACACCGTAGCGCTCGATCCCGAACCAGTCGCCCATGCGCGCGAAGGCGCAGATGACGCTGTCGACGATGAAGAGCACGCCGTGGCGGCGGCAGACCTCGGAGACCCCGGTGAAGTACGCGGCGTCGACGGCGTAGACCCCGCCCGCGCCGATGACGGGCTCGGCGAAGAACGCGGCGACGTTCTCCGGGCCCACCCGCAGGATCTCCTCCTCCAGCGCGCGCACGGAGTCGTGGGGCACCACCGAGGCGTCCTCGACCATGGGACCGAAGCCGGTGCGGAAGCGGTCCATGCCGATGATCCCGGTGCCGATGCCGTGCAGGCCGTGGTAGCCGCCGGTCCGGCTGATCAGGTGCCGCTTGGCCGAGCGGTCCTGGGTGGCCCAGTAGCGGCGGGCCAGCTTGGCGGCGGTCTCGATGGACTCGCCGCCGCCGCAGGTCAAAATCACCCGCGGGTCGATCACGGGGGCGTGGGAGGCCAGGCGCTCACTCAGCTCCAGCGCGGGCCGGTTGGCGAAGTCGCCGTAGACGGTGAACGCGTCGAGGGTGGTGAGCTGCCGGTGGACGGCGTCGGCGATCTCGCGGCGACCGTGACCGACGTTGCTGTACCACAGGCTCGCGGTGCCGTCGAGGAACCGGTCGCCGTTGTCGTCCCAGAGCCAGGCCCCTTCAGCCCGCTCGACGACGAACTTGGGCCCCTGGGAGACCTTGTTCATATCGCTGAAGGTGTGCCAGAAGCGGCTGGGCTCCAGCCGCTCCATCGGTGTGCGCGCATACGAAACCACTGTTTCGGTCATAGAGCGACCTCCGAGCCGAGCTGTGCGTGCAGACACGCAACGCCGATTGAAACAGCTGTTCCGCGAGTGCCCGGGACCCCGGATCGCGGCAGGTGACTGCAGGTTAAGTTCTGGGAGCGGCCCGGTTCAAGAGACGAAACAAAGAATAATCCCCGCATTAACCGGCAGCATTCATCCTACCTTTGACCTCACGGCATTGAATACCCTTTGACCTGCGACGACGGGGGGAAAATTCTTCTGAGAAAACGTCTTCGGCCCCGCCCCTCCGATGTTTGACAGGGGGCGGGGCCGACACGCAGAGCCAGCGGCGCCGGGCCGCGGCCGTTCAGCCGCGCAGCACCGCTCCGGTGCGCTCGGCGGCCGCGGCCACCGCCGCGTCGCGCGCACCGGCGATCTCCTCGGCCGCGAGCGTGCGGTCGGGGGCGCGGAAGCGCAGCGAGTAGGCCAGCGAGCGGCGGCCCTCGCCCACCTGCTCGCCGGTGTAGACGTCGAACAGCCGCACGTCCTCCAGCAGGTCGCCGGCGCCCGCGCGCAGCGCGCCCTCGACGTCGGCCGCCGGGACGCCCTCCTCCACCACGAGTGCGACGTCCTGCAGCGCCACCGGATAGCCCGAGACGTGCGGGGCGGTCGCCGGTCCCCCGGCCTCCTCGACGGCGTCGAGGTCGATCTCGGCGGCGGCGGTGCGCTCCGGCAGCCCGTAGGCCGCCACGGTACGGGGGTGCAGCTCGCCGGCATGGCCGACGAGGCGCTCCTCGCCGCCGATGCGCACGTACAGCGCCGCACAGCGGCCGGGGTGCCAGGGCGCGAACTGCGCCGCCCGCACGACCAGCTCCGCGTTGGCCGAGCGGGCCACCTCGCGTGCCGTCTCGATCGCATCGGCCCAGGTCGCCGGGCTGCCCGGGCCCTGCCAGCCACCGGGCTCGCGGTCGCCCGCCAGGACCGCGCCCACGCGGCGCGGCTGGTCGGGCAGGGCGCCGGCCAGCGACTCCCGCTCCTCGGGCGTGGGGCCGCGGTCGACACGCAGCATGGGCGCGCTGTCGGGCGCGCCGGGCCGCGGGATGTAGACCAGCGCGGTCTCGAAGAGGGCGACGTCGTTGAAACCGCGGCCCACGTTGCGCACCAGGGTCTTCAGCAGCCCCGGCAGCAGCGTCGTGCGCAGCAGCGGCTCGTCCTCGCTGAGCGGGTTGGACAGCCGCAGCGCGTGGCGGCGCGGATCGTCGGCGCCGACCTGCAGGCCTTCGAGGTCGCGCTCGCCCATGAACGGGTAGGTGAGTACCTCGGTGAAGCCCGTGGCGGCCAGCCGCCGGCACACGGAGCGGCGCAGCCGCTGGCCCGCGGTCAGTCCCCGCCCCGCCGGAGCACGCGGCGGGATGGACGGGATGTTGTCGTATCCCTCGATGCGGACGACCTCTTCGGCGAGGTCGTTGGGGTCGGTCAGATCGGGACGCCAGGTCGGCGGGGTGACGCGCAGGCCGCCCGCGTCCTCCTCGACGGTGCAGCCGACCCGCTCCAGCGCCGCCCGCACGCGCCCGGTCCCGTAGGACACCCCGGCGACGCGGTCGGGGAGGTCGGCCGCGACCGCGATGGGCCGCGGACCTGCGGCGGACTCGTCGGCGATGTGGGTGTAGCCCCGGTCGATCTCCCCTCCGCCCAGTTCGGCCAGCAGCCGGACCGCGCGGGCGGCGGCCGCGGGCTGCAGCGCGGAGTCGACGCCGCGCTCGAAGCGCCGCGAGGACTCCGAGGAGAGCTGGTGGCGGCGCGAGGCGCGGGCGATGTGGGTCTCGGCGAAGTGCGCGGCCTCAACCAGCACGTCGGTGGAGGACAGGCCGATCTCGGTGGCCGCCCCGCCCATAACGCCGGCCAGGTTGATCGGCCCGGAGTCGTCGGTGATGAGGATGTCGTCGGGGTCCAGCGCGCGCGTCACGTGGTCGAGGGTCTCCAGCTTCTCGCCCGAGCGGGCGAGGCGGACCTCGACGGGGCCGCTCAGCGCGGAGCGGTCCCAGGCGTGCAGCGGCTGGCCCAGCTCCAGCATCACGTAGTTGGTGATGTCCACGGCCAGCGAGATCGACCGCACGCCCGCCAGCGCCAGGCGGCGCTTCATCCACGCCGGTGTGGGCGCCTCGGGGTCGAAGCCGGTGACCCCGTGCAGCACGTAGCGCGAGCAGATCGCCGGGTCGGCCACGGCGGCCGGGTACCCGCCGCCGGGGGTCCCGGCCGGCGCGGCGTCGGCCGGGTCGCGAAAGGCCGTGCCGTAGGCGGTGGCGGCCTCGCGGGCCACGCCGCGCATCGACAGGGCGTAGCCGCGGTCGGGCGTGACCGCGATGTCGAGCACGTCCTCGCGCAGGCCCAGCAGGCCGTAGGCGTCCTCGCCGGGTTCGGCGCTGCCGGCGGGCAGCACGACGATGCCGGTGTGGTCCTCCCACAGCTCCAGCTCCGCGGCCGAGCAGATCATGCCCTCGGAGACCCGGCCGTAGGTCTTGCGCGAGCTGATGGCGAACCCGCCGGGCAGCTCGGCGCCGGGCAGGGCGACCACGACCAGGTCGCCCTCGCCGAAGTTGCGCGCGCCGCAGACGATGTTCTGCGGCTCGCCGGTGCCGTTGGCCCCGCCGACGTCGACCCGGCAGTGCCGGATGGGCTTCTTGAACCCGGTGAGCTCCTCGATCGACAGCACGCGTCCGACCGCGATGGGCCCGCTGATGTCGGCGCCGACGCTGTCGACGGTCTCGACCTCCAGCCCCAGGCCCACGAGCGCGGCCGCGAGGTCCCGGGCGGTGACGCCCTCGGGCAGGTCGGTGTAGTCCCTGAGCCAGGAAACGGGGACGCGCATCAGATCTCCATCCCGAACGCCGAGGTGAACCGGACGTCGCCCTCGACCATGTCTCGCATGTCCTCCACTCCGCGGGCGAACATCAGGGTCCGCTCCACGCCCAGGCCGAAGGCCCAGCCGCTGTAGCGGTCGGTGTCCACACCCGCCGCCGTCAGCACGCGCGGGTTGACCACGCCGCAGCCGCCGACTTCGATCCAGCCCTCGGAGGAGCAGGTGCGGCAGGGGTTGGCGGGGTCGCCCACCGACGCCCCCCGGCACACGAAGCACTCCATGTCGACCTCGGCGGAGGGCTCGGTGAAGGGGAAGTAGGAGGGCCGAAAGCGGGTGCCCAGGCCGCTGCCGAACATGTTCTCCACGAAGGCGTCGATGGCCCCGCGCAGGTGGCCCATCGTGATGCCCTCGTCCACGACCAGGCCCTCCAGCTGGTGGAAGACGGGTGTGTGGGTGGCGTCCAGCTCGTCGGTGCGGAACGTCTTGCCGGGGGCGACCACATAGACCGGAGGCTCCCGCTCCAGCAGCGCGCGCACCTGCACCGGCGAGGTGTGGGTGCGCAGCACCAGGCCGGACTCGCCGCCGGCGGGCGACTCCACGAAGAAGGTGTCCTGCATCGTGCGGGCCGGGTGGTCGGGCAGGAAGTTGAGCGCGTCGAAGTTGAACCACTCCGCCTCGACCTCGGGGCCCTCGACCATCTCGAAGCCCATGCCGACGAAGATGTCGGCCATGCGCTCGGCGACGGTGGCCACCGGGTGGCGCCCGCCCTGCGGCAGCCGGCCGGTCGGCAGGGTGACGTCGACCGCCTCCTCGACGAGGACGCGGGCGTCGCGCTCCTCCTCCAGCTCCGCCTGGCGCTTCTTCAGCGCCTCGCCGACGTCGCGCCGGGCGCCGCCGACCCGCTTGCCGGCCTCGGCGCGGCCCGAAGGCGGCAGCGCGCCGATCTCGCGGTTGGCCAGGGCCAGCGGGGAGCGGTCGCCGACGTGGGCCAGGCGCGCCTGCTTGAGCTCCTCAAGCGTGGCGGCCGCCGCGACGGCTTCCAGCGCCTCGTCGCGCATCCGGGCGACCTCGTCGGGATGCAGGGGGGTCACTTCAACCGGATCGTACTGGTTATTGGGTGCAGACATGGATGTTCGCCTCGCCGCCCGCGCCCGCGTGGGCGGGGCGGCCGTCACGGCCCAGCGCTTCGCATGGGCTCAAGCCGACAGGGACCTGGGTGGAAGACCGCCCGCCGCGGCCGCTCCGGGTGCGCCTAAGCGAACTCGGGGGTGCCGGCGGGCACGGTAAATCGGAACTCGGCACCGCCGCTGGGCGCGCGGCCGACCGTGATCTCGCCGCCGTGGGCCTCGATGAGGCCCTTGACTATGAACAGCCCCAGACCGGTGCCGCCGCGGCGCCGCGTGCGCCAGAACCGCCGGAAGACACGCGGAACGGCGTCGGGTGCGATCCCCTTGCCTTCGTCGCGCACCGACACAACGGCTCCATCCTCGTACGGCTCGATCACAATGGTGACAGTACCAGCGCCGTGCCGTACCCCGTTTTCCAGCAGGTTGGCCAAGATCTGGCCGATCTTGTCGGCGTCGAGCCAGAGCTCGGGAAGCGGCGCGCGGACCTCCAGGCGGTAGCGGTCGGCCGGCTCGCCGGCGGTCACCCGGCCGGCGATCAGCGTGCGAGCGAGCTCGGGGAGGTCGACGACCTGCTTGCGGATCTCCACCCGCCCGGACTCGATGCGCGAGACGCTCAGCAGCTCGGTGATCAGCCGGGTGACGCGGTCGGCGTCGGCGTTGACCGTCTCCAGCATGAACATCTTCTGCTTGTCGGTGAGCCGGTCCCACTTGCCCAGAAGTGTGGCGGTGAAACCCTTCACGCTGGTCAGCGGCGAGCGCAGCTCGTGGGCGACAGTGGAGACCAGGTCGGCGCGGCTGCGTTCGCCGCGGGCGCGGTGCGAGGCGTCGCGCAGCGTGACGACCAGCCGCGTGAGGTCGCCGCCGGGGGTGCCGCGCACGTAGCGCGCGGCCACCAGGATCTCGCGCCCGTCGACCAGGAACAGCGGGCGCTCGGGTTGGCGGGTGCGGGTGCGCAGGCCGCCGAAGGGGTCGCTGCACTTCCACCAGTCGCGGCCGTCGGCGTCGTGCAGGGGGAGGACGTCGCGGAAGTCGCGGCCGAGGGCGTCCTGGCGCGCGATGCGGGAGAGGCGCTGGGCCATGCGGTTGAACGTGACCACGCGGCCCTCGCCGTCGGCGACGACGAGGCCGTCGGGAAGGTCCTCGGCCGAGAGCCCGGACACCGCGCACGGCGCGTCCGAGCCGCCGAGCTCCCCTGGTTGGTCGCCGCCCACGACCGCCTCCCCACGCCCTGATGTGACTGCCCGCCGGGGATCATTACCCGCAGTCTCCGCCCGCTACGCTCCGGGGCCTTGTGACCCGTGGCCCACGACGGCCGAGCGGTTCCGCCGCGCTGTGCCGGCGACCCGTAGATGAGGGCTTGAGCGTATCGGCAACAAGGGGGATGCGGGCAACCCGCCGAACGCGGGAAAACCTGGGCATACGCCGGAAACACCGGCGCGGGGACGTCTCACCAGGGGCCTTGGGCCCGAAACACCGGACTACCCGCGTCGCGGGTTGCTACGCCTCTGCCGCATAACGCTGTGCGGTGGCCGGAGCTGCGGGGTTGGCGCGCTGCTGGCGCGCAGTGGTGTACAGGCACACCGCCGCGGCGGTAGCCAGATTCAGGCTTTCTGCAGCGCCGTAAATGGGTACCGCGACCGCGCCGTCGGTGAGCCCGACGGTCTCCTCGGGCAGGCCCCAGGCCTCGTTGCCGAACACCCAGCACACCGGGCCGTCGAGTTCGCCGGCGTCGGCGGCTTCGTGCAGGTCGCGCCGACCGCCGCCGTCAGCCGCGAACACGCGGGAGCCGGCGCCGCGCAGGCGGCCCAGCACGTCGGCGGCCGGCACGTCCACGACGACGGGCAGGTGGAACAGGCTGCCGGCCGACGCGCGCACGCACTTGCCGTTGTAGGGGTCGACCGAGGCGTCGGTGAACACGACCGCATCGGCGCCGGCGGCGTCGGCGGTGCGCACCACGGTCCCGGCGTTGCCGGGGTCGCGCACGTGCGAGAGCACGACGACCAGCCGGGCCGGGCCGATCCCGCTCAGCGGGACGTCGACGAAGTCGCACACCGCCAGCAGACCCTGGGGGGTCACCGTCTGCGCCAGCTCGGTCATCACCTCGAGGGTGACCCGGTGGACGGCGGCACCGCGCGCGTCGGCGGCCTCGATCAGCTCGGGGTGGCGCTGCGCGGCCTCGGCGGTGGCGAACAGCTCGTGCACCCGCCCCGGCGCGGCCAGCGCCTCACGTACCGCCTGCGGGCCTTCGGCCAGGAACCGCCGCTCACGGCGACGGAACGCGCGCTTGGCGAGCCGACGAGCCCCCTTGATGCGGGGAGACCTGGCGCTTGTGAACTCGTGGCTCGCCATCGCGTCGTGCTGTGGGCCCGGTCAGGCCGCGGTCTTCTGCTGCACGTCGCCGGGCAGCGCGCTCTTCGCGGTCTCGACGAGGGAGACGAAGGCCGCTTCGTCGTTCACGGCCATCTCGGCGAGCATGCGGCGGTCGACCTCGATGCCGGCGAGCTTGAGACCCTGCATGAACCGGTTGTAGGTGAGGCCGTTGGCGCGGGCGCCGGCGTTGATGCGCTGGATCCACAGCTTGCGGAACTGCCCCTTGCGATCCTTGCGGTCGCGGTAGGAGTAGGTCATCGAGTGGAGCATCTGCTCCTTGGCCTTGCGGTACAGGCGCGAACGCTGCCCGCGGTAGCCGCTGGCCCGCTCGAGAACGACCCGGCGCTTCTTCTTGGCGTTGAGAGCCCGCTTCACGCGTGCCACAGTGACTCCCTAATGGGTTGGCGTCGGTATCCGCCGCGCGGCCCCGGTCGGCGCGGGCGCGCGGTGCCCCCGCCGGACGGATCCGGCCGGGCGGATCGGACGGAATGGAACTCAGCCGCTAGCCGAGCAGCTTCTTGATCTTCTTCGTGTCGGCGGGGGCGAGCTCGATCTCGCCGCTGATGCGGCGGGTGCGCTTGCTCGGCTTGTGCTCGAGCAGGTGGTTCTTGTTGGCACGGCGGCGCATGATCTTGCCCGAGCCGGTCACCCGGAAGCGCTTGGCGGCTCCGCTGTGGGATTTGTTCTTCGGCATAGTCGCCGTCGTCTCCTACTCAGTTCTCGGTACCCACCCGTGCCGCCGGTCCTTTGGCGGCACGGGTGCGCACGGCGTTCCGCACACCGCGGTGCGCCCCCGCCTCTCCCCCGCGGGTTCGGCGGCGGCACACCGCGCTGCATCAACGTACCGGGGCGCTGTGCGCCCGGCCTGGTCCGCCGGGGCTCAGGTCCCCTGGCCGGCCTGCTCCTCCTGGCGCTGCTCGCGCCGCGGCTTGGCGGCGCCGGCGCGCGCTTCGGCCTTGTGCTCGGAGCGGCGCTTGTGCGGTCCGAGCACCATGACCATATTGCGGCCGTCCTGCTTGGGCTGCGACTCGACCGCCCCGAGATCCGCGACGTCGTCGGCCAGCCGCGCAAGGAGCCGGCGCCCCAGCTCCGGCCGCGACTGCTCGCGGCCGCGGAACATGATCGTCACCTTGACCTTGTCCCCGCCCTTGAGGAACCGCTCGACGTGACCCTTCTTGGTCTCGTAGTCGTGCGGGTCGATCTTCGGACGGAGCTTGATCTCCTTGATGATCGTGTTCGACTGGTTCTTGCGCGACTCGCGCGCCTTGACCGCGGACTCGTACTTGTACTTGCCGTAGTCCATCAGCTTCGCGACCGGCGGGCGGGCCGTGGGCGCTACCTCGACGAGGTCGAGCTGGGCTTCTTCGGCGAGGCGCAACGCGTCCTGGACCGGCACGATGCCGACCTGTTCGCCGTTCGGACCGACGAGTCGGACCTCGGCCACCCTGATGCGGTCATTGATGCGGGGCTCAGCGCTGATGGGACCCCTCCCTAGCATTGTCGTGAATCTTGTGGGGGGTCACCCGGCCCTGAACGGAACCGAAAAGCGAAAACCCCGCCGGCGGTGTGCAAGCGGGGTGATCCACCGAAGCGCGTCCGCCGGCGAGCGGTTCGACCGTCGCCGCGACGCGCCGCCGCCGAAACCGGCGGCGCCGAACGGCGCACCCAGTGCGCCGCCGACCGGGACCCGGACGGGTGTGCCCCGACGGGTGGGAGGATCCGCCTCCGCTTACGTGTGTCCGGTGCGATGGGCACCGGATCAGGTCAGGCCACAATCATACCAGCAGTTCCGCTGCGCTCGGCCACGAGCGCCGGGTGACACCTGCAGTCTGCACTCGACTGCTGCGTTCAACATCCGCGGCGTGTGCGGCTATTCCCGCCCGTCACCCGCCACCACCCCGAGATGCGACGCTGCGCGCCACATGCCCACCCGTCACCCGCCACCACCCCGAGAAGCGGCGCCGCGCGCCACATGCCCACCCGTCACCCGCCACCACCCCGAGAAGCGGCGCCGCGCGCCACATGCCCACCCGTCACCCGCCACCACCCCGAGAAGCGGCGCCGCGCGCCACATGCCCACCCGTCACCCGCCACCACCCCGAGAAGCGGCGCCGCGCGCCATCGGCATGGTGCAGGCGCCCGCCCGGCGCCTCAGCCGTTGCGGCGGTCCAGCTCGGCCAGACCCGCGGTGCGCATCGCCTCGACCGGGGCCGACTCGGCGCCGGTCATCAGCTCCACCTGGCGCGCCGCCTGGTGCAGCAGCATCGCGAAGCCGCCGACGACGGTGCGCCCGGCCTCCTGCGCGGCCGCGGCCAGCGCCGTGGGCCACGGACTGTAGACGACGTCGAACACGGCCGCGCCGCACCCGGCGACCGCCCCGGCGTAGGCGTCGCCGGCCCCGCTGGGCAGCGTGGAGACGACCACGTCCACACCGAGGAAGCCGTCGATCCGGGCCAGCGGCGCGACCGCCGGCCGCACGCCCATGCGCTCGGCCGCCTCGACTGTGCCCGCGGCCCGCGCGGGCTCGCGTGCGAGCAGGGCGATCCCGCCGTCGGCGTCCGCGCCGAGGTCGCGCAGCGCGGCCACCGCCGAGGCGGCGGTCGCGCCGCCGCCCAGCACCGCGGCCGAGGACACCCGCTCCACTCCCGCTTCACGCAGCGCCGCGGCGATCCCGTGGACGTCGGTGTTGTAGGCGCTGCGCCGCCCGCCGCCCAGGACGAGGGTGTTGGCGCCGCCGACCTCGCGGGCGACGCGCTCGGCTTCGTCGGCGAGCCGCAGCGCCTCGCGCTTGAGCGGCATCGTCAGGCTGAGCCCGGCCCAGCTGTCGTCGCTTCCCTGGAGGAAGCCGGCCAGCTCCGCCTCCGCGCACTCGCGGCTCTCGTAGGACCACTCCCCGGCCAGGCCCAGCGCGCTGTAGGCGGCCGTGTGCAGCACCGGCGACAGGGAGTGGCCCACCGGCGAGCCCAGTACCGCCGCCCGCATCACGCGTCACCCCGGTTCTGCTGGAACTCCTGCTTGAGCTGCAGGAACTCGTCGTAGGTCTCGGCGAACTCGGTCACGCCGTTCTCCGGATCGGTGGCAACGAAGTAGCGCCAGTCGCCCTCGGCCGGGTTCAGCGCGGCCTTGATGGCGTCCTCGCCGGGGCTGACGATGGGGCCCTTCGGCAGGCCCTTGCGGCCGTAGGTGGCGTACTCGCTGCCACTGCTCTCGCACTCCGCGACCTGCGCGCTGGTGAGCGCGATCCCGTACTCGTCCAGGACGTAGAAGCAGGTGCTGTCCATGCCCAGCTCCATGCCCTGCTGCAGCCGGTTGTAGACGACGCGCGCGACCTTGGGCATGTCCTCGGCCGAGCCCGACTCCGCCTGGACGATGGCCGCCACCGACATGGCCTCGTTGGGCGTCAGGTTGAGCGCCTCCGCCCTCTTCTCCAGCTCCACCTCGCCCGCCACCGTGTGGAAGCGGTCGACCATGCGCTTGAGCAGCGCGGAGGCGTCGCTGTCTGCGGGCATGTGGTAGGTGTCCGGGAACAGGTAGCCCTCGGCCCCCTGCTCGGCGTAGTCGGGCAGGCCCAGCTTGTCCCCGTCCGCGAAGGCCGAGCGCAACTCCTTCATCGGGATGTCGGTCTTCTTGGAGATCAGGGTGAGGATCTCCTCCGAGCGCAGGCCCTCCTTGAAGGTGATGTGGGCCCGGATGCGGGTGGAGGGGTCCGTCAGCATGGCCACCGCGGCCTCGCCGCTCATCCGCTCGCGGAGGCGGTAGGTGCCGGGCGCGACACTGCCCTCGGCGGCGTTCAGCGCGTTGAGGAACGCCTGGGAGCTGGCCACAACGCCCTGGTCGGCCAGGTTCTGGGCGATGGCGCTGCCCGAGGAGCCCTCGGCGACCTCGATCCGGACGGAGCCGCTGCCCTTGCCCTCGTAGTCGGGCGGGAACACGTACGCGCGGCCGACGTAGCCGCCCGCGCCCAGCACGGCGACCAGGACGACGCAGAGCAGGATCACCGGACCTTTCCGGGAACGGCGCTTGCGCTGCTTGCCCGGGCGCCGCGTGCGGCCGCGCCCCCCGTCGGCCCGGGCTCCGCGCCTCGGGCGGCGTCCGGGGTCGCCGTCCTCGCCGTCGGAGGGTTCGGGCGGCTCGTCCGCGGGGGCGCCCCTGCGCCGCCTGCGGCCGCCGGGCTCCTCCGGCGGAGCCTCCCGCGCCCGGCGGCGCCGGGGCCCGCGGGGTGCGGCCTCCTCGGCCCCGTCGTCGTGCGCCGGACCGGAGGGCGCCCCGAAGTGCTCGCCGCCGGCCGGGGTGTCGTTCGGGCGGTCGGGGGACTCGCGCCGGGAGCGGCCGCGGCGGGGCGCGGGCGCCTCCTCTTCGGCGGGGTCCGCCGGCGCGGCCGCGCCGGTGTCGGCCCTCCGGCGCCTGCGGCCGCCGCGCGGTTCCTCGCCGGAGGGGTCGCCGGGACCCTCGCCCGGCTCGTCCACCGCGGGGAAGGCGCCCGATTCCGGAGAGCGCCGACGGCGGCCCGGTCGGCCGTCATCGGCCTCCGCGGGGCCCTGCTCGGGCACGGCCGGGAACGCCCCGGTGTCGCCCGTGCGCCGGCGGCGTCCGCCGCGCCCCTCGTCGCGGGCGGCGTCGTCGCGCGGTCGCTTGCGGCGCACCGGCACGGCGTCGAAGTCCAGTGTCCGCGGCGGCACGGGCCGGAAGTCGTCGTCGGAGTCGCCGGGCTCGGGCCGGCTCCATGCCAGGTGCTCCTCGGCCTCGTCCGCGGAGCGGGAGCGGCGGCGGTGCGGTGCGCCGTCGTCGGGCGGCACGGAGGAGTGCGGCCCGGTGGCCGGTCCCGCCTCGGCCGGGTCGCGGTGCCGGCGGCCGCGGGGTTGGGCGGCCTGCACGTCCTCCCAGCGGGGCGGGCGCCGGTCGGTGCCGTAGTCGGGACCGCCGGGCGCCTCGGGCCCGCGCGGCCAGGGGTCGGTCAGCGGGTCGGCGACCCGCCCGGCCCGCGCCGGGGCCGAGCGCCACGGATCGGTGCGCGGGTCGGCGTAGGGGTCGGGCCCCTGCGGTCCGCCGGCGGGGGGCCCGCCGCGGCCGTCGTCGAGGGGGTCGGGACCCGGTGCCCGACGGCGGCCGCGCCGGCCCCGGTCGTGGTCGCCGTCGTCGTAGGGGGTGCGGTCGTTCATGCGCCGCCCCCCACGGTCTCGCCGGGCGGGTGCCCGGTCTGGCGCTCGGCGTCCAGGGCGCTCTGCAGCAGCACGACCGCCGCGGCCTGGTCGACGACCGAGCGCCGCGCCTTGCCGCCGCGGGCGCCGCGCCGACCGTAGGAGGCGCCGGCGCGCAGCTGCTCCTGCGCGGTGACCGTGGTCATGCGCTCGTCCACCAGACGCACCGGCACGGGCGCGAGCCTGCGCGCCAGCGCTTCGGCGAACGAGCGCGCCCGCCGCGCGGAGGGCCCCGCCTCGCCGGAGAGCGAGGCGGGGTAGCCGACGACGACCTCTCGGGCCTCGTGTTCGAGTACGAGCTCGGCGATCCGGTCGAGGTCGCCGTCTCCGCGGCGGACGGTCTCGACGGGGGTCGCGAGCATGCCGCTGGGATCGCTGAGTGCGACCCCGATCCTGGTACTACCGGGATCCACCGCGATACGCACGCCGTGCCTCAAGAATCGGGCTCCCCCATGCGGGGACAGGGCAGTGCGCACGGGGGCGCGCTGGGGAGGGTCCTGCTCAACTCGGGGTGTCCTTTCTGCCCGTGGGGGCGGGTCAGGAGGTTTCGGCGACCCGATTCTCGACGGCGCGCAGGGCGTCGTCGACGGCGGAGGGGTCGCTTCCGCCTCCCTGCGCCAGGTCGGGCTTGCCGCCGCCTCCGCCGCCGAGGGCGCGGGCGGCCGGGCCGACCAGGTCGCCGGCCTTGATGCCGCTCTCCTGGCCGCGCTTGTTCACCGCGACCACGACGACCGGGCGGTCCTCGGGGACGGCGGCGAGGGCGACGACGGCCGGGCGGTCCTCGCCCAGGCGCTGGCGCACGTCGGAGGCCAGCCGGCGGAGGTCGTCGGCGGTGGTGCCGTCGGGTGCGCGGTGGGCGACCAGCAGCGTGTCGCCGTGCGGGCGGGCGCTCTCGGCCAGCTCGCCCGCCTGCTGGAGCACCTGGGCGGCGCGCAGGCGCTCGATCTCCCTCTCGGCGCCGCGCAGCCGGGTGACGATGGAGTCGATGCGCTCGGGCAGCTCCTCGCGCGGGGTCTTGAGCTGCTCGGAGAGCTGTCCGACCAGCAGTGACTCCCTGGAGAGGCGGCGGAACGCGTCGATGCCGACGGCGGCCTCGACGCGGCGCACGCCCGAGCCGACCGAGGACTCCCCCAGCAGCTTGACGACGCCCAGCTGGCCGGTGGCGCCAACGTGGGTGCCGCCGCACAGCTCGCGGGAGTAGTCGCTCATCTCGACCACGCGGACGCGGTCGCCGTACTTCTCGCCGAACATCGCCAGCGCGCCCATGGACAGCGCCTCGTCCAGCGAGGTCGTGAAGTCGCGCACCTGGATATCGCCGGCCAGGACCGTGTTGACCTCGTCCTCGACCTCGCTGAGCTCCGCTGTGCCCAGCGGCTTGCTCGCGGTGAAGTCGAAGCGCAGCCGGCCCGGCTGGTTCTCCGAGCCGGCCTGCCCGGCAGAGGGGCCCAGGGCGTTGCGCAGCGCGGAGTGGATCAGGTGCGTGGCCGAGTGCGACCGGGAGACCGAGCCGCGGCGGCCGGTGTCGATCGCGGCCTCGACCCGGTCGTCCAGCGCGACGGTGCCCTCGCGCACGGTACCGCGGTGCACGAACAGGCCGGGGACGGGCTTTTGCACGTCCTCGACGTCGACGGTCCCGCGGCCGGGCGCGGAGACGGTGCCCTTGTCGGCGAGCTGGCCGCCGCTCTCGGCGTAGAAGGGGGTGCGGTCCAGTACGAGCTCGACCGCGTCGCCGGCCGAGGCGGCGCCCACAGACTCGCCGTCCACGATCAGGCCCAGCACGCGGGACTCGGCCTCGTGGTCGGTGTAGCCGAGGAAGTCGGTCGCGCCGGCGTTCTCCAGCAGCCGGCCGTAGACGCTGACGTCGGCGTTGCCGAGCTTCTTCGCCTTGGCGTCGCGCTTGGCGGTCTCGCGCTGCTCGGCCATGAGCGTTCGGAAGGTCTCCTCGTCGACGCCCAGGCCCTGCTCGGCGGCCATCTCCAGGGTGAGGTCGATGGGGAAGCCGTAGGTGTCGTGCAGCTGGAACGCGTCGGCGCCGGAGATCTCCGTGGAGCCGCCGCCGCGCGTGCGCTCGGCGGCGCGGGCGAACAGCGCCGTGCCCGACCGCAGCGTGTCCGAGAAGTTCTTCTCCTCGGTCTCGATGACCTCGTGGATGCGCTCGGCGTTCGCGCGCAGCTCCGGGTAGATGCCCTCCATGGCGGCGATGCAGGTCTCGGTCAGGCCGTGCAGGTAGGAGGCGTCGGTGCCGGAGAGCAGGCGCAGGTTGCGGATCGACCGGCGCAGGATGCGGCGCAGGACGTAGCCGGCCTTCTCGTTGCCGGGCCGGACGCCGTCGGAGACGAGCATGGTGGCGCTGCGGACGTGGTCGGCGACGACGCGCAGCATGACGTCGGAGCGCTCGTCGGCGCCGTAGGCCACGCCGGTGCGCTCCGAGGCGTCGTGCAGGATGCGGCCGAGGGTGTCGGTCTCGTAGATGTTGTCGACGCCCTGCAGCACGGTGGCCAGGCGCTCCAGGCCCATGCCGGTGTCGATGTTCTTGCGGGGCAGGTCGCCGAGGATCGGGAAGTCCTTCTTGGCGCCGCCCTCGCCGCGCTCGTACTGCATGAAGACGAGGTTCCAGACCTCGACGTAGCGGTCCTCGTCGGCGGCCGGGCCGCCTTCGGCGCCGTATTCGGGGCCGCGGTCGTAGAAGATCTCCGAGCACGGTCCGCAGGGGCCGGGAACGCCCATGGACCAGTAGTTCTCCTCGACGCCGAAGCGCTGGATGCGCTCGGGGGCCACGCCGACCTTCTCGCGCCAGATCGTCTCGGCCTCGTCGTCGTCGAGGTAAACGGTCACCCAGAGCCGGTCGGGGTCGATGCCGAAGCCGCCGTCGGCGACGGGCTTGGTCATCAGCTCCCAGGCCAGCGGGATGGCCTTCTCCTTGAAGTAGTCGCCGAAGGAGAAGTTGCCGAGCATCTGGAAGAAGGTCGCGTGCCGCGAGGTCTTGCCGACCTCTTCGATGTCGATGGTGCGGATGCACTTCTGCACGCTGGCCGCGCGGTCGTAGGGCGCCGTGCGCTGGCCGAGGAAGTACGGCTTGAACGGCACCATTCCTGCCGCGACGAACAGCAGCGTGGGGTCGTCGGCGACCAGGCTGGCCGACGGCACCGCGGTGTGTCCGTTCTCCTCGAAGAAAGAGAGGAAGCGGCGGGCGATCTCTGCCGTCTCCATCAGGTGCCGTCCTTCATGTCGGGGGCGTCGATTGCGCCGCTGGGTCGGGTGGATCGGCCCGGAGGGGCGCCGGGCAGCGCAGGACGTCCGCGTTCGCTGTCGTAGCGGCTCTGCAGCTCGGCCTCGCGCTGCCGCACGGCGTCGTGGACGTCCTCGTTGAACTCGCGGAGGGCGGCGCGGTAGTCGGCGACCTGGTCCTCGACGCGGCCGGCGATTCCCGCCGGGCTCCACGCACGGGCCGTGCGGTTGAGCTTGTGCACAACATACCCGCCGAGCGCGGCACCTGCGACAAGATAAAGCAGGCGGCGGATCATCGGCGCTCCCTCCTGCGTCGGCCGCGCACCAGCGCCAGGGCCCGGCGCTGGCCGAGCACCCGCCGCACCCCGTAGGAGAACGACGCCGCTTTCACCAGCGGGCCGGCGACCACCGAACGGGTCAGCGCGGTCACGGTCGAGACGTCCTCGGTGGCGGTGGCCACGTTGGCGGTGATCTCCTCGACCCGGTCGAGGGACGCCCCCGTGCGTTCGACGGTGCCGGCGACGTCGTCGAGCATGGGCCGGGCGCGCTCGCCGAGCTCCGCGACGACCTTGGTGGTCTCCGACAGCAGACGGGTGAGCTTGACGAGGGCCACGCACATGAACGCGACCAGCACCGTCCAGACCACCGCCGCGATGAGCGCTGCTACGTCTCCTGCGGTCAGCATGCGGGACTCCGTGGGAAATCGGGGTGGCGGAATCTCCATCGGCGGCATTGGGGGTCTGCCCGCTCCGCCGCGGCGGCGGAGGCCGCATCGGCGCCTCCGGTTGGCACCGGGCCGACGGAATGCGGAGATCCGAATACGCCGACCCTACCGCGTTCGGCGCCGGTGTGCCCGCGTGCGGCCGGTGTGTGGCGTCCGACGCGCGCGTGCGCGTCGGACGTCCCGGCGTCGACGAAATTCCGCATATGTCGCAGAATCAGGGCATCGATTCCCGCCACGCCCGCCCGACGGCGCGAGATGGCCTGACCCCCCGTGCAGACAGGATGCCCATGAGCCGCCCTTCCGAGCGCGAGATCACCGTTCTGGTACCGCCGCATCTCGACCCTCTCGCACCCGGAGACCCGGATTCGGTCGGACCCTATGTGCTCATCGGCCGCCTCGGCGCCGGCGGCACCGGAACGGTCTTCGCCGCGATCGACGCCAACGAGGCGAGCGGCGACCTGATGGCCGTGAAGGTGCTGCACCCCTGGTCGGCCGAGGAGCCGGAGGACCGCGCGCGCCTGCGGGCGCGCCTCGCGGCGCTGGCGGACGTGGACGGGCGCACCTACGTCCCGCCGGTCGCGTTCGACGTCCAGGCCCGGCAACCGTGGCTGGTCATGCCCTATGTCGCGGGCCTGCCGCTGGACGGCTTCGTGGACGACCACGGGCCGCTGGGCCGGGGCCGGCTCATCGCGCTGGCAGCGGCTGTCGGCGAGGTCCTCTCGGCGCTGCACAGCAAGCAGGTCGCCCACGGCGACCTCACGCCCGACAACGTGCTGCTGAGCGGGCGCGGCCCGCGCGTGCTGGACTGCGCCCTGCCGGGCGAGGGCGAGCTGCTGCGCCGCAACGCCGCCCCGTGGACCGCTCCCGAGCGGCTGGAGGGCGGCGAGCCCTCCTCGCCCGCCGACATCTTCTCCTGGGCGGCGATCGCCGTGTTCGCGGCGACGGGCAGGCCCCCGGTCGCGGAGGAGGGCGCCCCCGCGTCGGCGAGCCCGTGGCTGGAGGGCGTACCGGCGGAGATGCGCCCGATCGTGCGCCGCGCGCTCTCCGAGGACCCCCGCGACCGGCCCACAGTGCGCGAGGTGCTGGGGTCGACCATCGCCGCGTGGGAGGCCATCAGCGGCTCCGACGCGGCACCGGTGCAGGGCACGGCGGTCACCCAGGTCCTCTCGCGGGAGTGGCGGGGCGTCGTGGAGCCGGACCGACTGCCGCGGCTGGTGCGGCTGGGCACCGGCCGCGGCCGCACCGCCGGGCGCGGCCTGCTGATCGCCGGCGGCTCGGTGGTGGCGCTGGCGCTGATCGGCGGCGGAGGGCTCGCGGCCTACGCCGCGGCGAACGGGCTCCTGCCCGGACCGGCCGCGCCCACGGCGTCTCCCTCTCCTTCGCCCTCGGCCTCCGCCGGCGGCCCGGAGGGCCCGACGATCGTGCGGTTCGATCCGGCCGAGCAGGAGAACCCGGCCGACGGGCCGTGGGTGTATACGCAAGTGGAGCGCCGCCCTTCGGCGCCGGCCACGCCCGCGGCCACGCTGGCGCCGGACGCCTGGAGCGAGCAGTGGCAGCCGGTGGGCGAGGACGCCGAGCGGAAGGCGCTCATCACCGAGGAGACCGAGGTGCTCTGCGCCCGGTTCTGCGTTCCCGGGCCGGGCTACGTCGAGGACGACCGCGGTACGTTCCCGATGGAGGGCCAGGACTTCATCGACTACCTCGCCTGGGGTCAGCCGGTGATCGCGGAGGTGGAGTTCGCCGGACCCGAGGACGAGGGCGGCGACCGCCCGCGCGAGCTCACCCGCATCGTCGAGGTCTATCCCACACCGCCGGACTGACCGCGGCGGCCGGTCTCAGCGCTCGCCGGGCTCGCCGGGCTCGCCGCGCAGGACGCCCCTGATGCGCTTTAGGACCTCGCCGAACCGGCGCTCGGCGCCGTGAGTGGTGGGGGTGTAGTACTCGCGGCCCACCAGCGCGTCGGGTGCGTACTGCTGGGCCGCCACCCCTCCGGGATGGTCGTGGGCGGACGTGTAGCCGACGCCGTGGCCGAGCTCGCGGGCGCCCTTGTAGTGGGCGTCGCGCAGATGCGCGGGCACGGGGCCGGCGCGCCCTTGGCGCACGTCGGCCATCGCGGTGTCGATCGCGCTGATCACGGCGTTGGACTTGGGCGCCAGGGCGATGTGCACCACCGCCTGGGCGAGGTTGATCCGCGCCTCGGGCAGCCCGATGAGCTCGACCGCTTGGGCGGCGGCGACCGCGGCCTGCAGCGCCGTGGGGTCGGCCATGCCCACGTCCTCGCTGGCGTGCACCACGATGCGGCGGGCGATGAAGCGGGGGTCCTCGCCCGCCTCGATCATCCGGGCCAGGTAGTGCAGGGCGGCGTCGGGGTCGCTGCCGCGCATGCTTTTGATGAAGGCGCTGATGACGTCGTAGTGCTGGTCGCCGGTGCGGTCGTAACGCACGGCGTGGCGGTCGACGGCGCGCTCGATGTCGGCGGAGCCGATCTCGGTGCGGCCGCCGGCGACCAGCGCGGCGGCCTCCAGGTAGGTCAGCGAGCGGCGCGCGTCGCCGCCGGCGAGGCGCACGAGGTGGTCGGCGGCGTCGCCTGCCAGCGTGTAGCGGCCGCCCAGCCCGCGCTCGTCCCGCAGCGCGGCGTCGACGACGCCGCGCACCTCGTCGTCGGTCAGCGACTCCAGGCTCAGCAGCAGCGAACGCGAGAGCAGCGGGCTGATCACGGAGAAGAACGGGTTCTCGGTGGTGGCGCCGATGAAGCTGACCCAGCGGTTCTCCACGGCGGGCAGCAGGGCGTCCTGCTGGGTCTTGCTGAAGCGGTGGACCTCGTCGACGAACAGCAGCGTGCGGGTTCCGCGCATGCCCATCTGGCGGCGGGCGTCGTCGATGACGGCGCGCACGTCCTTGACCCCGGCGCTGACGGCCGAGAGCTCCACGAACCGCCGCTGAGTGACCCGGCTGACCACGGTGGCCAGGGTGGTCTTGCCGGTTCCGGGCGGGCCCCACAAGAAGAGCGACATCGGCGCGTCGTCCTCGACCAGGCGGCGCAGCGGGCTGCCCTCGCCCAGCAGGTGGGCCTGGCCGGCGACCTCGTCCAGGGTGCGCGGGCGCATGCGCACGGCGAGCGGTTCCTGGCCGCGCTGGGCTTCGGCGCCGGCGTCGTCGAACAGTGTTTCGGACACGCCTCCCAGCCTAAGCGAGCGCCCCGGGCGGCCGCACGGCGCGCGAACGGGGCGACGTGCTCAGCCGCCGCCGTTCATCCGCACGATGAGCAGGGCGATGTCGTCGCCGCGCCCGGCCGGGGTGAGGCCGATGAGGGAGGCCGCGGCGCCTTCGACGTCCTCGGCGCGGCCGCGCAGGTTCTCGCCGACGATGCGCAGCCCCTCGTCCATGGGCATCCCCGAGCTCTCCACGAGCCCGTCGGAGCACATAAGCAGCGTGTCGCCGGCCCGCAGCCGGCGGGTGGTCACCGGGTACTTGCTGTCGGAGTCGACGCCCACCGGCGGGCCGGTCTCGGGCTCCCACAGGTCGTAGGAGTCGGCGGTGGCGATGACGGCGGGCGGCTGGCCGGCCCAGGCAGCCTGCATCTCGCCGTTGTCGAGGTCGAGCACGAGGTAGCCGCAGGTGGCGAAGACGATCTCGCCGGTCTCGGAGAGCAGTCGGTTGGTCTCGGCGACCACGGCGCCCGGATCGACCTGGTTGCTGGCGTAGGCGCGGAAGGCGACGCGGATTTGGCCCATGGCGGCCGCGGCCTCGACACCGTGGCCCTGGACGTCGCCCACGACCAGGCCGACGCGGCGCCCGGGCAGGCGGATGACGTCGTAGAAGTCGCCGCACACCCGCCACCCGGCGCGGGCGGGCAGGTAGCGCACGGCGATGCTGAGCTCGTCGAACCGGGCGATCTGGGGCGGCAGCATGCGGCGCTGGATGGCGTCGGCGAGCTGGAGCTCCTCCTGCTGGCGGCGCACGCGCTGCAGGGCCTGGCCGGCCAGGCCGGCCAGGGTGAGCATCAGGGCGCGCTCGTCGGGGGTGGCGTGGTGGGGCTCGCCCCAGGAGACCTGCCACACGCCCAGTGCCACACGGCGGTCCCCGAAGATGGGGATGGTCGCCCACGACTGGGCGCTGGTGCGGTGCAGGAACTCGGCGACTCCGGGGAAGCGCTCCAGGATCTCGGCGCGGCTCTCGAAGAAGCGGGGCTGGCGGTCGGAGACGACGGCGCCGACGGGGTGGGCGATGTCGGAGGCGTCGTGCTCCTCGGCCAGGCCCATGTGGCCCGCGTCCTCCTCCGGCGGGGCGGGCGACGGGCGCAGGCTGCCCTCCTCGACGAGCATGACCGCGGCGCCCGCTCCGCCGAAGATCGGCGCGAACTCGTCGGTGAGCAGGCCGGTGACCTCTTCGACGGTGGTCGCCGAGACCAGCTTTGCGGCGAGGTCGGTGACCTGGCGCCCCTGGGCGGCCTCGATGCGGCGGCGGTCGGCCAGGCGGCGGATGAGCTGGACGTGCTCGGTGACGTCGTCGATGGTGCCGACGAGGCGGGGGTGGTCGCCGGGGATGTAGCGGGCGCGGGCGTGCAGTGAGCGCTCGTCGCCGACGTGGTCGAACATGCGGAAGCGCTGCTCGTAGTCGCGTCCCTGGTGAGAGGCCTCGATGGCGTCGCGGACGCGGGCGATGTCGTCGCGGTGGACGCGGGCCAGAAGCTCGTCCAGCCCGCGGGCGTCGCCCGCGAGCAGCCGGCCCAGCGGCGAGGGGCCGAACAGCTCCTGCAGGCGGCCGCTGCGCAGGTCGAGCGTCCACAGGGCGGTGTCGGCGTTCTCGGTGCGCAGTTCGCTGATGACGCGGAGGGTCTCCTCCTCGCGCAGCGGTTCACGGAAGACGACGACGACGCCGTCGGGCTTGCCCTCGGTCCCGGTCCCGGGCAGCGCGCGGGCCTCGGCGACGATGCGGTGGGACACTCCGCCGTAGTCGGCCGAGACCAGGGCGCGCTGGTGGACCGGTGCGCCGCCGAGTGCGGCCCGGTGCAGCTTCCACGCCGACTCGGGGTCGGCCCGGTCGCACACCTCGGGCCAGGGGCGGCCGAGGACCTCGTCCTGCGTCCGCCCGGTGAACTCGGTGAACGCGTGGTTCGCGAGCGTGACGCCGCCCGCGCGATCGGCCACGACCATGGCGGCCGGGGCCGTGCCGAAAGCGGCGCCGGCCCGGTGGAGCTGTTCACCCCCGGGTATCGCCGAAGCACCGGCGAAGCCGTCGGTAGAGCCGGTTGCACCGTTCACGAATAGATCATCCCTGTATCGTCACAGACGTCCTTTTCGCGCAATTGCGCGCTCCTCCCGGGGACATCCGATTCGGCTCAGTCTAGCCAGATCACCGCCTGTCCGTGCAGGTGAAGGATGGCTTGTCCGAGGCGTGCCCCGCAGCCCCTTTACTCCCTGCGAAACCGCACACCATTCGGCACACAGGAATACAAAAAACAACCCGAGCACCAGGAATACCAACGAATCACACGGTTCCACCCCGTGACATTCGGGGAATCGTTACGCGCGCGTGACCATCGCCGCATATCTGCGCAAAGGCCGCGTACAGCCTAAACCACTGATCGCGCCGCGCATCGCGTCACGGGAGCGCGAGGAAAGACCGGCCTAAAATTCGGTCATGTGTGAACCAACTACACGAACGGGACCCGCCCTCGGGAACGCGATCATCGTCCGCAACTGGACCTGCCGCCTCTGCACCTACAGCAACCCCGACAGCGAGGACATCTGCTGCCAGCGCTGCGGCGCCGCGAAGAAGTAGCCCGCCGCCGCGCACCATAGCGCACCCCGCACACCCCCGGGTAGCCCTGCGCGCCCCGCTCGAACGAACTCTCTCCCGCCGCAGGGCCCCACCCGGCACCAAGACGCAGGAACGACCGCGCGGCCGGCCGGCGGGACCGGCGGAGCGGAGCCGGATGCGCACGGCGGAACCGTACCCGGCCCCGAGGCGAAGCGCCCGGGGACGCGGGGGTTCCCCGGGCGGCTGTTCGCGGTCGGGCGCCGGTCAGGCCCCGTCATCCTCGGGGACGAAGTCGACGCCCGCCTCTTCCCGCTGGTCGGGCGTGATCCGGGTTGGCGCCCCGGTGAGCGGGTCGCCGCCGGAGGCGGTCTTGGGGAAGGCGATGACCTCGCGGATCGACTCCGCGCTGGTCAGGTGCGCGATGATCCGGTCCCAGCCGAAGGCGATGCCGCCGTGCGGCGGCGGGCCGAACTGGAAGGCGTCCAACAGGAATCCGAACTTCGACTCGGCCGATTCCTTACTGATACCCAGCGCCTCGAACACGCGCTGCTGCATCTCGCCGCGGTGGATACGGATCGACCCGCCGCCGATCTCGCTGCCGTTGCAGACCATGTCGTAGGCGTAGGCCAGGGCGCCGGCCGGGTCCTGGTCGAAGGAGTCCGCCCACTCCGGCTTCGGCGCGGTGAAGGGGTGGTGCACCGGAGTCCAGCCGCCCTCGCCTTCCTCCTCGAACATGGGCGCGTCCACAACCCACAGGAACGACCACTGCGACGTGTCGACCAGGCCCAGCCGGTTGCCGATCTCCAACCGGGCCGCGCCCAGCAGCTCCTGGGACGGCCGCCGCGCGCCGGCGGCGAAGAACACGGCGTCGCCCGGACCCGCGCCCGCGGCCGCGGCCAGGCCGGCGCGCTCCTGCTCGGAGAGGTTCTTGGCGACCGGCCCGCCCAGCGTCCCGTCCTCCTGGATCAGCACGTAGGCCAGGCCCTTGGCGCCGCGGGCCTTGGCCCAGTCCTGCCAGCCGTCCAGCTCCTTGCGAGTCTGCGAGGCGCCGCCCGGCATCACCACCGCGCCGACGTAGGGCGCCTGGAACACGCGGAACGACGTGTCGGCGAAGAACGCGGTGAGCTCCGTCAGCTCCTGACCGAAGCGCAGGTCGGGCTTGTCGGAGCCGAAGCGCGCCATCGCCTCGAAGAAGGGCATGCGCGGAAGCGGGGTCGGGACGTCGTAGCCCAGCACCTCGCGCCACAGGCGCACGACGAGGTCCTCGGCGACGCCGATGACGTCGTCCTGGTCGACAAAGCTCATCTCCAGGTCGATCTGGGTGAACTCCGGCTGGCGGTCGGCCCGGAAATCCTCGTCGCGAAAGCACCGGGCGATCTGGTAATAGCGCTCCATACCGCCGACCATCAGCAGCTGCTTGAACAGCTGCGGCGACTGCGGCAGCGCGTACCAGTGACCGGGCTGCAGGCGCACCGGCACGAGGAAGTCGCGCGCGCCCTCGGGGGTCGAACGGGTCAGGTAGGGGGTCTCGACGTTCACGAACCCGTGGTCGCGCATAACGTCGTGCACGACGTAGCCCGCGTGCGAGCGCACCCGCAGCGCCGAGGCCGTCTCCGGCCGCCGCATGTCCAGGTAGCGGTAGCGCAGGCGCGCCTCCTCGGAGACATCCTGGGAGCCGTCGAGCGGGAAGGGCAGCGGGGCGGACTCGCTGAGGACCTCGATCTCGTCGGCGACGACCTCGACCGCGCCGGTGGCGATGTCGGGGTTCTCGTTGCCGTCGGGGCGCACCCGGACCCGGCCGGTGACCTTGATGCAGTACTCGGCGCGCAGGTCGTGGGCGAGGTCGTCCTCGCGGACGACCACCTGGACGACGCCCGAGGCTTCGCGGAGGTCGAGGAAGACGACGCCGCCGTGGTCGCGCCGGCGGGCGACCCACCCGGCAAGGACGACGGTCGCGTCTGCATGCTCGGCGCGTAGGGCGCCGGCGTCATGCGTGCGGATCAACGGAGTTCTCCTTCAGGTGTCTCAGGTACCTACTCATCTTGCCTGACCTGCGTGCCGTCCGTTCCCGTGCGGGGACCGGCGCTGCCGGCGCCCGCCGGGGTGGTCGGCCGGTGCCGCGGTCGGTGCGGAGCAGGCGGGGTCTGTGGCCGGCGTGCCCGCCGGTTCGCGGCCCGCGGTTGGGGGCGGCTGATCCCGCGCGCAGGCCGGGGCCATCGGCGCGGCGCGCATCGGTCGCGGGGAGGGTCAGCGCCCCGGGATATCGCCGAGGAACGGATTGGTCGCGCGCTCGCGGGCGATGGTGGTCTGCGGCCCGTGGCCGGGGCGCACGTCGGTGCCGTCGGCCCAGTCGCGGCAGACCCGCTCCAGGCTGCGCATGATCTCGCCGTGGTCGCCGCCGGGGAAGTCGGTGCGGCCGATGGAGCCGGCGAAGAGGAGGTCGCCGGTGAACAGGACGGGCTCCGCGCCGTCGGGCGCCAGGCCGTAGCACACCGATCCGGGTGTGTGGCCGGGTACGTGCTCGACCTTCAGCTCCAGCCCGGCGAGCGCGAGGGTCTCGCCTCCGGTGAGCTCGCGCAGGTCGTCGGGCTCCTCCAGCGCGGCCTGGCCCAGCAGTGCCGACAGCTGGACGGCCAGGGCGGGGTCGAGCCCCTTGGCGGGGTCGGTCAGCAGCGGCCGGTCGGCGGCGTGCACGTAGACGGGGACGCCGTGGTCGCGGGCGACCTCGGTCGCCGACCAGACGTGGTCGAAGTGGCCGTGGGTCAGCAGCACCGCAGCGGGGGCCAGCCCGTGCTCGGCCAGAAGGGAGGAGAGCTGCCCGGCGGCGTCCTGGCCGGGATCGACGACCACGCACTCCGCTCCCCGATCCGCGGCCGCGGCGACCACGTAGCAGTTCGCGGCGAGCGGCCCGGCTGGGAAAGCGGAGATGAACACGGTGAGCGCTGACTTCCTCTCGAACGTCCTGCCTGGCGGGCGCGGAGGGCGGCCGCCGAACCGCGCCCCGCCCGACCGAGCCTACCGAGGCGCGGGCGCGGCGGCGACCGGGTCGTGCCCGCCCCTCCGCACGTATAGCGCCGTCACATCACCATTCGATCACCGCCAGACTCACGACTCTTTGCCAAACGCCCCGTCAGTGTCATATTGGTCGCGTCGCACCCGTCCGGTGTGTCCGGACGGCATGCCCCGATACGGCTTGGGCCGTTGATGTGCGACGACGCTGACAGGAGGCGGACGATATCCGGTGGGGTGTGCGGATATCGTGCTTAGTCACGGCGGTTCACACCGGCTCTCACCCAGCCGCCGCCGGACCACCCGGACCTGGCGCGATGCGCCGGGCTCATGACTGCTGGAGGACACGGTGACCACGGACCCCTGGGGCCGCGTTGACGACGACGGCACGGTCTACGTGCGCACGAGCGAGGGCGAGCGCGTCGTCGGATCGTGGCAGGCGGGCGCGCCCGAGGAGGCCCTCGCGTTCTTCCGCCGCAAGTACGACGCCCTGGTGACCGAGGTCGACCTGCTGGAGAAGCGGCTGCGCACCACCGACTTGTCGGCCTCGCAGGCGCTGTCGAGCGTGGAGAAGCTGCGTACCGCGGTGCGCGAGGCGAACGCCGTCGGCGACCTCGACGTGCTCTCGCGGCGCCTGGACGCGCTGACCGGGCAGGCCGAGGAGCGCAGGGTCGAGCAGAAGCAGGCCCAGGAGCAGGCCCGTACCGAGGCCCGCGAGGTCAAGGAGCGCATCGTCGCCGAAGCCGAGCGCGTGGCGGCCGAGACCACGCACTGGAAGTCCGGCGGCGAGCGGATGCGGCAGCTGATCGACGAGTGGAAGGCCGCGCCGCGCACCGACCGGCCCACCGAGCAGGCGCTGTGGAAGCGCATGTCGGCCGCGCGCAACTCCTTCTCCAAGCGCCGCAAGGCCTACTTCGCCGGGCTGGACCAGCAGCGCGAGCAGGTCCGCCAGGACAAGGAGGCCATCGTCACCGAGGCCGAGTCGCTTGCCGACTCGACCGACTGGGGCGGCACGGCCGCGCGGTACCGCGATCTGATGCAGCAGTGGAAGGCCAGCGGCCGGGCCGACCGCGCCAGCGAGGACAAGCTGTGGGGGCGGTTCAAGGCGGCCCAGGACCGGTTCTTCCAGGCGCGCAACGCCGCCTTCGCCGAGCGCGACGCCGAACTGCGCGTCAACGCCGACGCCAAGGAGCGGATTCTGGAGGACGCACGCAGCGAGCTGGCCGAGATCTCCGACCCGCGGGCCGCCCGCGCCCGGCTGCGCGACTTCCAGGAGGCCTGGGAGGAGGCGGGCCCGCTGCCGCGCGACCAGCGCGACCGGCTGGAGGGCGCCTTCCGCAAGCTCGAGGACGAGGTGCGCCGGGCCGAGGACCACGAGTGGCAGCGCACCAACCCCGAGGGGCGTGCGCGCGCCGAGTCCACCGCCAGCCGGCTGCGCGACTCGATCGCCCAGCTGGAGGACGACCTCGAGCACGCCAGGGCGCGCGGTAACGAGCGCCGGATCCGCGAGGTCGAGGAGGCGCTCAGCGCCCGCCGGTCCTGGCTGGACGAGGCCGAGAAGGCGCTGGACGAGATGAGCTGAGCCGGGGCGCCCGGCGGCCGCCCCGGGCGGGCTCCGCGCTCGCCCCGGCGCGGCCGCCGGCCGCGCTCAGTGCTTGGCGACGGTGAGCACCACCGCGGAGTCCTCCAGCGCCTCCAGTGAGGCCTCCCCCCGCGGCATTACCAGCAGGTCGTTGGTCCTGCCCTCCCAGGTGTCGCCGCCGGCCTTGAGCCGCACGCGTCCGCGCAGCACCAGCACCGTCGCCTCGCCGGGATTGGGATGCTCGGAGAGGGCGTTTCCCTTGGTCAGCGCGATGAGGGTCTGGCGCAGGGTCTGCTCGTGCCCGCCGTAGAAGGTCTCGGAGCTGCGGCCGGCTGAAGCCGCCGCGGCGGTCTCCATGTGCTTGCGTGCCAGGGCGTCCAGCGACAACTTGTTCATGACTGCAGTCTGACCGCTGGACGGCGGCTCACACGCCGCAAAACGCCGCGCATGCCCGGTGCCGGCGGCGCGCCGCGCCGGCGGGGGTGTCAGTTCTTCATCCGGTAGACGTCGTAGACGCCGTCGACGCCGCGCACGGCCTTGAGGACGTGTCCGAGGTGGGTGGGGTCGGCCATCTCGAAGGTGAAGCGGCTCAGTGCGACCCGGTCGCGGCTGGTCTGCACGGTGGCCGAGAGGATGTTGACGTGCTGGTCGGAGAGCACGCGGGTGATGTCGGACAGCAGCCGGGAGCGGTCCAGCGCCTCGACCTGCAACGCGACCAGGAACATGGAGTCCTCGGTGGGCTGCCAGTCGACGTCGACCATCCGGTCGCGGTCCAGCGCGCGCGTGTTGACGCAGTCGCTGCGGTGCACGGACACACCGTTTCCGCGGGTCACGAACCCGACGATGCTGTCGCCCGGGACCGGCGTACAGCACTTGGACAGCCGCACCCACACGTCGGAGTCGCCCTCGACCACGACGCCGGGGTTGCCGGCGGGGCGCGACCGCGGCCGCGAGCGCGTGGGCAGTGAGGACTCGGCGATGTCCTCCTCGGCGCTCTCGATGCCGCCCATGGACTCGACGAGCTTCTGCACGACGTTCTGCGGGCCGATGCGCCCCTCGCCGACGGCGGCGTAGAGCGAGTCGACGTCGCCGTAGCGCAGGTCGCGCGCGAGCGCGATCAGCGCCTCGCCGCTGAACAGCCGCTTTATCGGCAGCTCCTGCTTGCGCATGACCCGGGCGATGGCGTCCTTGCCCTGCTCGATGGCCTGCTCGCGGCGCTCCTTGGTGAACCACTGGCGGATCTTGTTGCGCGCGCGTGCGCTCTTGACGAGCTGCAGCCAGTCGCGGCTGGGGCCGGCGTCGCTCGCCTTGGAGGTCAGGATCTCCACGGTCTCGCCGTTGTGCAGCTCGCTCTCCAGCGAGACGAGCCGGCCGTTGACCCGGGCGCCCACCGTGCGGTGGCCGACCTCGGTGTGCACCGCGTAGGCGAAGTCGATGGGGGTGGCGCCCTGCGGCAGCGCGATGGCGTCGCCCTGCGGGGTGAAGACGAACACCTCCTGCACCGACAGGTCGAAGCGCAGCGACTCCAGGAACTCCCCGGGGTCCTTGGTCTCCTGCTGCCAGTCGATGAGCTGGCGCAGCCAGGCCATGTCGGCGGTGCCCCGGGACTTGGCGCTGTCCTTGGCCGAGGCCCGCTCCTCCTTGTACTTCCAGTGCGCCGCGATCCCGTACTCGGCCCGGCGGTGCATGGCGCGGGTGCGTATCTGCAGCTCCACCGGGTTGCCCGACGGGCCGATCACGGTGGTGTGCAGCGACTGGTACATGTTGAACTTGGGCATCGCGATGTAGTCCTTGAACCGTCCGGGGACGGGGTTCCACCGCGCGTGGATCGTGCCCAGGGCCGCGTAGCAGTCGCGGACGCTGTCGACGAGTACCCGCACGGCGACGAGGTCGTAGATCTCGTCGAAGCCGCAGTTGCGGGCGATCATCTTCTGGTAGATCGAGTAGTAGTGCTTGGGCCGGCCGCGCACCGTCGCCTTGATCTTGGCCTCGCGCAGGTCGGCCGAGACCGCCTCGATGACATCCTGCAGGTAGACGTCGCGGCGCGGTGCCCGCTCGGAGACCAGGCGGGCGATCTCGTCGAACCGCTTGGGGTAGAGCGTGGCGAAGGCCAGGTCCTCCAGCTCCCACTTGATCGTGTTCATGCCCAGCCGGTGGGCCAGCGGCGCGAAGATCTCCAGGGTCTCGCGGGCCTTCTTCTCGCGTTTGGGCTGGGGCAGGTAGCGCAGGGTGCGCATGTTGTGCAACCGGTCGCACAGCTTGATGACCAGCACCTTGATGTCGCGGGACATGGCCACGACCATCTTGCGCACGGTCTCGGCCTGGGTCGCCTCGCCGTACTTGACCTTGTCCAGCTTGGTGACGCCGTCGACCAGCTCGGCGATCTCGTCGCCGAAGTCGTCGCGCAGCTGGTCGAGGGTGTAGGTGGTGTCCTCGACGGTGTCGTGCAGCAGCGCGGCGGCCAGCGTGGGCTCCTGCATACCCAGCTCGGCGAGGATGGTCGCCACCGCCAGCGGGTGCGTGATGTAGGGGTCGCCGCTCTTGCGCTTCTGATCGCGGTGGTGGTAGGCCGCGACCTCGTAGGCACGCTCGATGAGCCGGACGTCGACCTTGGGGTGGGTCGCCCGGACGGTCTTGATGAGTGGTTCGAGGACCGGGTTCATTGATACCCCCCGCTGTGCACCGAGTCGTGCGAGTCTGCGGCGTACCCGCACGCTGGACGACGGGCTGGAGCGGGCCGGTGCGGCGCTCCCGCCGTCGGCGCCGGTGCCGGGGCCGGGGCTTGCGTCGGACCGGGCTCCGGGGTCGGCGGGCTCGGCGGCCTGCGCTGCGGGGGGCGCGGGTGTCCGCGGTGGGTCGTCAGGGCGCTCCTGCCCGCTCAGGGAGGCCCCGCGCAGCGCGGAGGCCGCCTCAGCCGATACCGCATCGCCTGCCATGGACATCCCTCCCGCGGCCAGTCCCGGGGACCGGGTGCGCTCCGCCCGTCGTGCGGGAGGCCACCGCTGCGCGGCGGTGTTGCCGCCGCTCGGCCCGCCGGGTCGACGTCTGCGTCGTAAACGTCAGGTGTCACCTGTACCAACGCGTCGCCGCAGCTCCGTTATGCCCGCGAGTCTACTGCTGCGCCGCAGCGGTCTTCGCATGTCAGGGCTGCAGAAGGAGCGGGGCCGGGCAGGGTGCGCCGGACTCCGGCCCGTTCAGACCACGGCCAGTGCGTGCGGCTCCACGTCGGTCAGTCTCCGCCGGCCCTGGAGGAAGCCGAGTTCCACGAGGACCGAGAATCCCACGACCGTACCACCGGCCTTGTCCACGAGCTCCACCGCGGCCCGTCCGGTGCCGCCGGTGGCGAGCACGTCGTCGACGATCACCACGCGGCTGCCCGGGCTGAGCGCGTCGGCGTGCATCTCGACCGTCTCCGAGCCGTACTCCAGATCATAGGACGCGCGGTAGGTCTCGCGCGGGAGTTTCCCCGCTTTGCGCACCGGTACGAAGCCGGCGCCCAGCGCGAGGGCGACCGGTGCGGCGAGGATGAAACCGCGGGCCTCCAGCCCGAGCACCGCGTCCACCTCCGCCTGCTCGTAGCGCGCGGCGATGCCCTCGACGACGGCCTGCAGCGAGGAGGGCTCGGCCAGCAGCGGGGTGATGTCCTTGAAGACCACCCCTTCCTCGGGGAAGTCGGGAACGTCGCGCAGGCCGGCCTTGATGAGGGCGCTCAGGTCAGCGGGCATGGCAGGGGGAGTCTCCTCGTCTGGTCGGTGGGCACGGCGGCTCGGGGGGCCGCGCGGCGCCCGACCCGGCCGGCGGTTCGGGCGGCACGGGGCGGGCGCGGACACGCGAAGGCGACGGGCCCGCCCCGGGGACCCGTGCGGTCGCTTCGCCTGCTACCTCGGGCCGTCGTTCTTGTCGTCGTTGCCCGGGAAGTCGGGCCGGTCCTCGACCGGGGTGTCGTCGCTCACGCCGTCGTTGGGGCGGACCACGTCGCCCACGCCGGCCTTGAGCATCCGGATCCGCGTGCCGGGGGAGATCTCCAGTTCGATCTCGCTGTCGCGCACCTCCACGACGGTTGCGTAGAAGCCCGCCTTGGTCAGCACCTCGACACCCGGCTGCAGTTCGCCCTGCATCTTGGACTCCTGCTGCTTGCGCTTCTGCTGCGGGCGCAGGATCAGCAGCCAGAAGACCAGTGCGATCAGCACGAACGGCAGGATCATCCCGAGGAGCCCGCCTTGTCCCTGGGCGCCATCGGCCAAAATTGTCTGAGCCAGCACGGGGTGTCCTTCCATCGTTTGTTCCGACCTTCGCGGCCGCGCCGCCACGCCGGTGGCGGGGCCGTGTCCGCGGCTGTCGCCGCCGCAGGTCAACGCTCCGCAGGCGGCGCGTGTTCCCATCGGCCGCACGCCCGTGGGCATCGTTGCCGTTTCGCAAGGTCCGGCACTCAGTTTACCTACCGGCGGTCCGGCTTCGCCCGGGCACTCACCGCGGTGTCGGCGGCCCGGTTCCGGAGCCGGGGGCCGGTGGGACCGGACCGGCTAGGAGCCGCTTGTTCCGGGCGCCTCGGCGGCGCGCGGGGCGGCCGCGCTGTCGGCGGCAGCGGCGGCGCCGAAGGCGGCGTCGGGGGGCGGCGCGATGCCCAAATGGCTCCAGGCGTCGGGGGTGGCGACCCGCCCGCGCGGGGTGCGGGCGACGAAACCGGAGCGCACGAGGAAGGGTTCGGCCACGACCTCGACCGTCTCGGGCTCCTCCCCCACCGCCACGGCCAGGGTCGACAAACCCACCGGCCCGCCGCGGAACTTGCCGCACAGCGCCTCCAGCACCGCGCGGTCGAGGCGGTCCAACCCGTGACCGTCGACCTCGAACAGCGCGAGCGCCGCGCAGGCGGTGTCGCGGGTGAGGCGGCCGTCGCCGTGCACTTCGGCGTAGTCGCGCACCCGCCGCAGGAGCCGGTTGGCGATGCGGGGTGTGCCGCGCGAACGCCCGGCGATCTCGGCGGCGGCGTCGCCGTCGACCTCGACCCCCAGCAGGCCGGCCGAGCGGTGCAGGATGCGCTCCAGGTCGGCGGCGGCGTAGAAGTCCATGTGCGCGGTGAAGCCGAAGCGGTCGCGCAGCGGCGCGGGCAGCAGGCCCGCGCGGGTGGTGGCGCCGACCAGGGTGAAGGGGGCGACGTCCAGCGGGATGGCGGTGGCGCCGGGGCCCTTGCCCACCATCACGTCGACGCGGAAGTCCTCCATGGCGACGTAGAGCATCTCCTCGGCCGGACGCGCCATGCGGTGGATCTCGTCGAGGAACAGCACCTCGCCCTCGTGCAGGGTCGACAGGACGGCGGCGAGGTCGCCGGAACGCTCGATCGCCGGCCCCGAGCTGATGCGCAGCGGCGCTCCCAGCTCGGCGGCGATGATCATGGCCAGCGTGGTCTTGCCCAGGCCGGGCCCGCCCGACAGCAGCACGTGGTCGGGGGCGCGGCCGCGCCGCTGGGCGCCGCGCAGCACCAGGCTCAGCTGCTCGCGCACGCGCTCCTGGCCGACGAAGTCCTCCAGGAGCCGCGGCCGCAGCGCACCCTCAAGCGCGCGCTCGTCGGTGTCGGCGTCGGCCGAGACGGCGTCCCGCTCGTAGTCGCTCATGGTTTCGCCATTCCTAGGCGCGGCTCAGGCGGCGCAGGGCGCTGCGCAGCAGCACGGCCACATCGGGGGTGTCGGCGGCTTCGGAGGCGACGGCGTCGGCCGCGGCCTCGGCGTCCTTGGCCGACCAGCCCAGGTTGACCAGGCCCGAGACCACCTGCGGACGCCACGGCGCCTCGGGGGCGGGAGCGGCGCCGTACTCGGCGAGGGCGGGGTCGGCGGCCGGGGGCGGGCCGAGCTTGTCGCGCAGTTCCAGAGCGATGCGCTGGGCGCCCTTGGGACCGATGCCCGAAACCCGGGTGAGGGCGGCGGTGTCCTCGGCGGCCACGGCGGCGCGCAGTGCGTCGGGGGTGTGCACCGCCAGGATGCCCAGCGCCAGCCGCGGCCCCACACCGCCGGCCTGCTGCAGGCGCTCGAACACGTCGCGCTCGTCGTCGTCGGCGAAGCCGTAGAGGGTCAGCGAGTCCTCGCGCACCACCAGGGAGGTGGCGACGGTGGCGTGCTCGCCCACCCGCAGTCCGGCGAGGGTCGCCGGTGTGCAGTGCACCGTCATGCCGACACCCCCGACCTCGATCACGGCGGTGCCGCCGGCGCGGGCGGCCACCCGGCCGCTGAGGAACGCGATCACTGCGAAGGTCACCTTCCCTGGGGGTCGGGGGCGCGGCGCGAGCGGCGCGCGAGCTCGACCTTGCGGGCGAAGTCCTGCTGGGCCCGGGCGATGCGGTCCTGGGCGCCGCCGCGCCAGATGTGGCAGATGGCCAGGGCGAGCGCGTCGGCGGCGTCGGCGGGTTTGGGCGCGGCGTCGAGGCCGAGCAGCCGCGCGACCATGGCCTGGACCTGCGCCTTGTCGGCCCGGCCGCTTCCGGTGATGGCGGCCTTGGCCTCGCTGGGCGTGTGCAGCGCGACCGGCAGCCCGCGGCGCGCGGCGCAGGTGATGGCGATCGCGCTGGCCTGCGCGGTGCCCATGACCGTGCTGACGTTGTGCTGGGCGAAGACCCGCTCGACGGCGACGGCGTCGGGGGCGTGGTCGTCGAGCCAGCGCTCGACGCCGCGCTCCACGCCCAGCAGCCGCTCGGCGAGGTCGCTCCCGGGGTCGGTGCGCACCACACCGGCGGCGGCCAGCGTCAGCGAGCGGCCGACGGAGCCGTCGACGACCCCCACCCCGCACCGGGTCAGCCCGGGGTCGACCCCCAGCACGCGCATGGTCGGCGGCTCCCTTCCGGCCCGGGCCTCGAACGTCCGTTCGCAGAGCCTACCGCCCGCAGGCTCCACCGCGCTCGGGGGACACGGGCCGGGGGCGGGGGTGCGCCGGGGAAGCCCGGGCTACATGCCGTTGCGGGAGCGGATCGCGGTGAGGTCCTCGCTGATGCGGAACAGCACGATCAGCACCTCCAGGCCCACGCGGGTGAGCAGCACCGCCACGGCGCCGCCGACCAGGGAGCCCAGCAGCGTGAGCAGCCCGGTCAGAGGGCTGAAGCCCATCAGCCCGAAGGAGCTGACGACGCCGCTGAGGGTGACGATGGCGATCAGCACCAGCCAGAGGACGAACAGGACGTGGATGATCCGGGTGGTGACGAAGCTGCGGAACCGCAGGTCGAACAGCGCGGCGAAGAAGCCGGCGCCGTCGGCCGCGGGAGGCGGTGCGGCGGGTGCGGGCCCCCCGGGGCCGCCGTAGGGCTGCTGGGGCGGCTGCTGCCAGCCCTGCTGGGGCCCCGATGCGCCGGGCGGCGGAGGCGTGCCCGGCTGCCCCGGCTGCGGTCCCGGGTAGCCGCCGGCGCCGGAGGGGCCCGGGGTGTCCGGGCCGGGCTGTCCGTACTGGCCGCCGTAGTCGGGGCGGCCGGGCTCGTAGGGGTTCTCGCCGGGGGGATTCATCAGGAGCTTTCCTCACGGGGGGCGGTGCTGACTGCTTCGGCGAGTGGCCACTCTATCGCGCGCGGCGAGGGGGCGCCGGGCTGTCGGATGAGGCGGGGGCCGCGGCGGGCGCGGGCCCGCCGGGCGGCGGGGGCGAAACGCCGCACGCCCCGTGTCCGGTCTCCGGGTGCGGGGCGTGCGGCGAAGGTGTGTGCGGCGCGGGCGCTAGCCGATCTTCGCCATGATCTCGTCGGGGATGTCGACGTTGGTGAAGACGTTCTGCACGTCGTCGGAGTCCTCCAGGGCGTCCACGACGCGCATGACCTTCTTGGCGTCCTCCTCGCCCACCTGCACCTCGACGCTGGGCAGGAAGGAGGTGTCGGCCGAGTCGTAGTCGATGCCGGCCTCCTGCAGGGCGGTGCGCACGTTGACGAGCTCGCCGGGCTCGCTGACGACCTCGAAGGACTCGCCCAGGTCGTTGACGTCCTCGGCGCCGGCCTCGACCACGGCGAGGGTGACGTCGTCCTCGCTGACGCCCTCCTTGGACACCAGCACGACGCCCTTGCGGCTGAAGAGGTAGGACACCGAGCCGGCGTCGGCCATCGAACCGCCGTTGCGGGTGACCGCCACGCGCACCTCCGAGGTGGCGCGGTTGCGGTTGTCGGTGAGGCACTCGACGAGCAGGGCGACGCCGCCCGGGGCGTATCCCTCGTACATGACGGTCTGCCACTCGGCGCCGCCGGCCTCCTCGCCGGAGCCGCGCTTGCGGGCGCGCTCGATGTTGTCGAGCGGGACCGAACTCTTCTTCGCCTTCTGGATGGCGTCGAACAGGGTGGGGTTGCCCTCCGGGTCCCCGCCGCCCGTGCGCGCCGCCACCTCGACGTTCTTCACCAGCTTGGCGAAGAGCTTGCCGCGCTTGGCGTCGATGGCGGCTTTCTTGTGCTTGGTGGTGGCCCACTTGGAGTGGCCGCTCATGCCTGTCCTTTCACCATGTCGACAAAGAGCCGGTGTATCCGCGGGTCACCGGTGAGTTCGGGATGGAAAGAGGTAGCCAGCAGGCCGCCCTGTCGTACCGCCACGATCCTACCGGCCCGCTCACCGTAGGCGATCTGGCCGAGGACGCGCACGCGCTCGCCGACGGCCTCGACCCAGGGCGCGCGGATGAAGACCGCCTCGAAGGGGTCGCCCCCGACGCCGTCGAGGTCGATGCCCGCCTCGAAGGACTCGGTCTGGCGCCCGAAGGCGTTGCGCCGCACCGTGATGTCGAGCCCGCCCAGGGTCTGCTGGTCCGCGGCGCCGTCGAGGATGCGGTCGGCCAGCAGGATCATGCCGGCGCAGGTCCCGTAGGCGGGCATGCCGTCGCCGATGTGCTTGCGCAGCGGCTCGACGAGGTCGTAGCGCGCGGCGAGCTTCGACATCGTGGTGGACTCCCCGCCGGGCAGGACCAGCCCGTCGACCCGGTCGAGGTCCTCGGGGTGGAGGACGGGGACGGCCGGGACGCCGAGTCCGCCGAGCACGCGCAGGTGCTCGGCGGTGTCGCCCTGCAGGGCGAGAACGCCGACGGTGGGTGTCGCGGACACGTGCTTCCTCGCTTCGGTGGCTCTCGGTCGCCGGTGCACGCGCAGCGCTGCGCCGGCGCGGGGCGCTCCCGCGCCGGCGGCGCCGGCGGGGCTACCAGCCGCGTCCGGCGTAGCGCTCGGACTCCTCCAGGTCGTCCAGGTTGATGCCGACCATGGCGTTGCCGAGGCCGCGCGAGACCTTCGCGATGACCTCGGGGTCGCGGTAGTGCAGGGTGGCCTGGACGATGGCGTCGGCGCGCTTGGCGGGATCGCCGGACTTGAAGATGCCCGAGCCGACGAAGACGCTCTCGGCGCCGAGCTGGCGCATCAGCGCGGCGTCGGAGGGAGTGGCCACGCCGCCGGCGGAGAACAGCGGCACGGGCAGCCTGCCGAGCGTGGCGACCTCCTTGACGACCTCGTAGGGCGCCTGGATCTCCTTGGCGGCGCCGAAGAGCTCGGGCTCGTCGAGGGTGCCGAGCCGGGCGATCTCGCTGCGGATGGCGCGCATGTGGCGGGTGGCCTCGACGACGTTGCCGGTGCCGGCCTCGCCCTTGGAGCGGATCATGGCCGCGCCCTCGGCGATGCGGCGGAGGGCCTCGCCGATGCTGGTGGCGCCGCAGACGAACGGGACGGTGAACGCCCACTTGTCGATGTGGTGGGCCTCGTCGGCGGGGGTCAGCACCTCCGACTCGTCGATGAAGTCGACGCCGAGGGACTCCAGCACCTGGGCCTCGACGAAGTGGCCGATGCGGGCCTTGGCCATCACCGGGATGGAGACGGCCTCGACGATGCCGTCGATCATGTCGGGGTCGGACATGCGGGCCACACCGCCGTGCCGGCGGATGTCGGCGGGCACCCGCTCCAGGGCCATGACCGCCACGGCACCGGCGTCCTCGGCGATCCGGGCCTGCTCCGGGGTGACCACGTCCATGATCACGCCGTTCTTGAGCTGCTCTGCCATCCCGCGCTTGACGCGGGTGGTACCGACGGCGCTGCCTGCCGGGGTGTCAACGGTGTTGGTCACGGTTGCGGACTCCCAATTAGTCATTCGGGCGGACCGGGGCGGGCGGCCCGGTGCGCGCTGGTAGGTCGACGTGGCACGTCAGCGGCGTGCCGCCGGTGCTGTCCCGGTTTCCATGGTAGTTCACCCGTTCGGATGGCTCTGTGGTGGCAACAGTGCGGGCCCGTTCGCTGTTCCGCCGGCGCCCGCGCGCGGAGCGGACGGCTGCCCGCCGGAGTCCGGTGCGGCCGCTCCGCTAGAGGTGCTCGGCGGAGGGCGGCTCGTCGTCCATCTCGAAGAACTCCGGCATGGGCGCGCTTCCGGCCAGGCGGAGCAGCCGCACCAGCCGGCCGGCGCGGACTTCGCGGATGCCGGCCACGGCGTCGTTGTAGAAGCGCCGCGCCAGTAGCACGCGCTTGCCGGCGGCCTCGACCTCGGCGACGACGCCGGCGGTGGCGCCGTCGGGCCGGCCCGCCATCTCCACGGCGAACCCGGGCTCGCCCAGCACGGCGCGCAGGGCACGCGAGAGGTTGCTTTCGGCCAGCTCGCGGGCAGCGCGGCCGTCGCCGTGGGCGCGGCGGGCGCGGGCGGCGGCGTCGCCCAGCAGCAGGGCCGAGGCCGGCTCCAGCGCCTGGGAGCCGGCGAGCTCCAGCACCACCGCGCCGCGCCGCAGCAGTGCCGCGTCCAGCGCGGCCCAGGCGGTCTCGACGCGGGTGTGCAGCCGGTCGAGCCGCCCCGCCCGCCAGGACACGTACGCCGACAGGAGTACCAGCGCCGCGACGGCCAGGGCTGCGATCGAGATCCACGTGGGCATCGGCGCCTACACGATCTCGGCGCGGCCGGCGGTCACCGGGCCGTGGTCGCGGCCCAGCGGAAGCACGGTCTCATAGACCCGCACGACGTCGGCGGCCACCGTGGTCCAGTCGTAGGCGCGCACCGCCTTGCGCGCCGCGTGGGAGAGGGCCCGGCGGCGCTCGGGGTCGTCGAGCAGCTCGGCGGCGCCGCGCGCCAGATCGGCGGGCTCGCCCGTGGCGAACAGCCGGCCGGCCTCGCCCTCGCGCAGGACCCGGGCGAAGGCGGGGATGTCGCTGGCCAGAAGGGGCGCGCCGGCCGACATGGCCTCGGCGAGCACGATCCCGAAGCTCTCCCCGCCCAGGTTGGGCGCGCAGAACACGTCCACCGAGTGGTAGGCGCGCACCTTGTCGACCTCGTCGACCCGGCCCAGGCACACCACGCGGTCGCGCAGCTCGGGCGCGACGCGCTCGCGGACCTCGTCGGTGTCGCCGGGGCCGGTGATCAGCAGCCGCAGTCCGGGGCGCTCGCGGGCGAGGGAGTCGAAGGCGTCCAGCAGCACGCCCAGGCCCTTGCGCGGCTCGTCCAGCCGGCCGAGGAAGCCGATCGCGCCTCCCTCGCCGGGCCAGCCGTCCAAGGGCCGGGCCTCGGTGTAGCGGTCGACGGCGACACCGTTGGGGATGAGCACGGCGTCGCCGCCCAGGTGCTCGACGAGCGTCTTGCGGGCCGCGTCCGAGACGGCGATGCGGCCGTTGATCTTCTCCAGCGCGGACTGCAGCACGCCGGCGGAGGCCGCCAGGGCCCGGGAGCGGGGGGTGGAGGCGTGGAAGGTGGCGACGATCGGGCCTTCGGCCACCCAGCAGGCGAGCAGGGACAGGCTGGGCGCCGCGGGTTCGTGTACGTGCAGGACGTCAAAGGCGCCGTCGCGGATCCAGCGGCGCACCCGGCCGGCGGCGCGGAACCCGAAGGAGAGCCGGGCCACCGAGCCGTTGTAGGGCACCGGCACCGCGCCACCGGCCGAGACCAGGTAGTCGGGCAGCCGGGTCTCGGAGTCGCAGGGCGCCAGGACCGACACCTCGTGGCCCAGGTGTATCAGGGCTTCGGCGAGGTCGCCGACGTGCTGCTGCACGCCACCGGGGACCTCCCAGGTGTAGGGGCAGACCAGACCGACCCTCATGGCCTCGTTCGCTTCCGACTCGGAGTGCGGCCGCGCCGCGGGGCGGACGCCGGCGGTGCGGCGGGGGGCTCCTCAACGCTACCCCGGCCGTCCGCGGCCTCGCCGCCGGCCCGGTGGTCGAGGTCGGCGGTGAACACGCGCTGGAGCATGTGCCAGTCCTGGGGGTGGGCGGAGACGGCGGCTTCGAACACGCGGGCCAACCGCTGGGTGGTGGCCCGCACCCGGTCGGCGCCGGAGTCGCCGCCGGCCGGGGCGACCTCCTCGTGCACGTGGACCCGCATGCGCCCGCCCTCGTACCACAGCGACACCGGCACCAGGGCGGCGCCGGTGCGGTCGGCGAGAACGGCGGGCCCGGCCGGCAGGCGCGCCGGCTCGCCGAAGAGCTCCACCTCCACCCCGGACTCGGTGAGGTCGCGGTCGGCGAGCAGGCAGACCAACCGGCCGCGCCGCAGCCGCTGCGCGAGCACACCGGCGCTGTGGGCGTTCCCGCCGGTCAGGGGAAGCACCTCCATGCCCAGGTGCTCGCGGAAGGAGACGAAGCGCTCGAACAGCGGCTCGGGCTTCAGGCGTTCGGCCACCGTGGTCAGCGGGATGCCGTAGCGGCTCACCCAGGCGCCGGCGAGGTCCCAGTTGCCCATGTGCGGCAGCGCCGCGACCACGCCGCGGCCGCCGGCCATGATGCGGTCGATCCGCTCGATGCCGGTGCACTCGACCCGCGCGCGCACCTGCTCCTCGCCGAGCGCCTCCAGCAGGAACATCTCGTAGAAGTAGCGCAGGTAGGAGCGCATGCCCGCGCGGGAGAGCGCCCGGATGCGGTCCTCGCCGGCGGCGGGGCCGACCACCCGCCGCAGGTTGGCTTCGAGGCGCCGCACGCCGGGACCGCGCCGCAGCCAGCTCCAGTCCGCCAGGGCGCGGAACGCGGCGCGCCCGGCGCGCTCCGGGACGCGCCGCAGCACGGCCCAGCCCGCCGTGTACAGCGCCGTGGTGGCGCGCTCCCGGGCTTCCATGCCGTCCCTCCCTCGCTCAGACGGAGCCGGTGTCGCCGGCGGTGCGCCGCGGCCGGGTGAGCCGGTTGCGGGTCTCGATCAGGCGCTGGACGACCGTGATGCCGCTGAGCAGGGCCAGGATCCACAGCCCGGCGGGCAGGACGTAGGGCACGTCCAGGCCGCCCAGCCCCGCGGCCACCAGCAGGATCACCAGCCGCTCGGCGCGCTCGGCGACACCGACGTCGCAGTTGGCGCCCAGCGCTTCGGCGCGCGCCTTGATGTAGGAGACGCCGAACCCGGCGACGAGGCAGAACAGGCTGACGCAGCCCAGGGTCGGGTTCTCGCCGCCGCCGAAGAACCACAGCATGAGGCCGCTGAGGATCGCGGCGTCGGAGAGCCGGTCGAGAGTGGAGTCGAGGAAGGCGCCCCACTTGGTGGTGTTGTCGGAGGCGCGGGCCACGGCCCCGTCGAGCATGTCCAGCAGCACGAAGCCGGTGATGACGGCCGAGCCGGCGAACAGCTCGCCCAGGGGGTAGAAGACGAGTGCGCTGACGACGACGCCGAGGGCACCGACGAGGGTGACCATGCTCGGAGTGACCCCGAGCCTGGCCAGCAGCCGGCCGACGGGCAGGAGCAGTCGGCTGAACAGGGGACGCAGATATCTCAGCATGATCTCTCAAGATCGTATTGCGCAGGAGGCGAAGGCGGCCACGCGGCGCTCCGGCGGCACCGGCCCTGCGTCGCCCGGTGCGCCTCGGCCGCCCGCCGCCACGGTCGGCGGAGGGGTCGGCGCTAGGGCGCTTCTCCCGGGTCCAGGCGGCAGGCCGGGGTTCCTCCCGGCATCAGGTGGCGGTGCCGGGAGACCCAGTGGTAGGCGGCGGCGCCGAGCGCGCGCAGGGGCGCGCGGCGCAGCAGCCACCCCACGGGCGGCCACAGCGGGCGCCGGCTGGCGAGCATGAGCACCGCGATCGCGTCGATGCCGCCCCACAGCCGCCTGCCGGCGGCGTCCAGCAGCAGGACCTCCTCTTGGGCGCGGGCCCGGGCCGGCGCGGACAGTCCGCTGCGCTGCCAGGGCACGGTGCGCAGCCGTGGCTCGACGTAGCGGCGGGCCAGTCGGGCGCTGCTGGTGCAGAAGCCGCAGTCGCCGTCGAAGACCAGCACGGGTGCGGGGCGCTGTGGGGCGATGGGACTCACCTCTTCCTCCGCGGCGGTCACTCCTGGGGCCAGGACTCGGCGAGGGTCGCGCGGGTCTGCTGGAGGAGTTCGGGCAGCACCTTGGTGCGCCCGATCACGGGCATGAAGTTGTTGTCGCCTCCCCAGCGCGGCACGATGTGCTGGTGCAGATGGGCGGCGATCCCGGCCCCGGCGGGCTCGCCGAGGTTCATCCCGACGTTGAACCCCTGCGGCCCGTAGGCGCGGCGCAGCGCGGTGATGGCGGACCGGGTCAGCGAGGAGAGCTCGGCGGTCTCCGCGCCGTCGAGCAGGGTGTAGTCGCCGATGTGCCGGTAGGGGCAGATCAGCAGGTGGCCGCTGTTGTAGGGGTAGAGGTTGAGCACGGCGTAGGCGGTCGTGCCGCGGGACACCACGAGGGCCTCGGCGTCCTCGCGGCCGGGGGCGCGGCAGAAGGGGCAGCCGTCGTCGGGCGCCGGTCCGCTGGGCCTGTTCTCGCCCTGGACGTAGGCCATGCGGTGCGGGGTCCACAGGCGCTCGAAGCCGTCGGGGTCGCCGAAGGGGGCCTCCCGCTCGGCTTCACTCATCGTCGGCTCACCTCACCGCGTCTCGACGCCGCCACCGTGTGCGGTCCGCACCGCGGCGGCCGTGCTGGCTCCAGCATAGGACGCCCGGGCCGCGCGGGCCGAACAGCCCGCCGCCCCGCCGGTCGGCCGCGCAGGCCGCGGCGGTCCGGCGGGGTCCGCAAGATCCCCGCCGCGGGTCACTCGGCCTTGGCGGACTCCTCGCCGGAGCCGGACGCTGCGCCGCCGGCCGCGCCCTCCCCGGTGCCCTCCTCGGCGTAGCGGCTGCTCAGCTTGACCGGGGCGCCCTTGGAGCGCCGGCGCAGCAGGTTGAGGATCTCCACGAACAGCGAGAAGCCCATGGCGGTGTAGATGTAGCCCTTGGGCACGTGGAAGCCGAGCCCGTCGGCGACCAGGGTCATGCCGATGAGCAGCAGGAACGCCAGCGCCAGCATCTTGATCGTCGGATGGTTGTTCACGAAGCGGCTCAGCGGCGCGGCCAGCACCAGCATGACGATCACGGCGATGACCACCGCCGCGACCATCACCCAGATGCCGTTGGGCTGGTCGCCGATCATGCCCACCGCGGTGATGACCGAATCCAGCGAGAAGACGATGTCCAGGGCGACGATCTGGATCAGCACGGCGCCCATCGCGGCGCGCACCTGCGAGCCCGCGTGGTCCACCTCGCCTTCGAGGCTTTCGTGGATCTCGTAGGTCGCCTTGGCGATGAGGAAGAGCCCGCCGACGAGCAGGATGAGGGACTGGCCGCTGAACTCGAACGAACCGAGGGAGAACAGCGGGGCCGTCAGCCGCATGATCCACGTGATGGAGGCCAGTAGCAGCAACCGGCTGATCAGGGCGAGGCCGATACCCAGCTGGCGCGCGCGGGCGCGCTGGTGCTCGGGCAGCTTGTTCGCCAGGATCGAGATGAAGACGAGGTTGTCGATACCGAGGACGATCTCCAGCGCGGTCAGCGTGAAGAATCCGACGATCAGGTCCGTGGTCATGGCGGGGTCGTCAGCTCCGGGGATCTGCGGTCGGGGGACAAGTGCGGGCGTGTGGAGTCTAGATCATGCCGATGTGTGCCCTTGGTAAAAGGACATCCGTCGCGGCGGCCGGATCAGGCCGCTCATACGCCGAGCAGGGTGCGGAGATGGCGCGGAGCCGGCGAACCGTGGGCCAGGACGCTGTCGTGCAGCTCGCGGCGGGAGGCGCCGGGCCGTGCAGCGGCGGAGTCGCGCACGATTTCCGACACCTCGCGGTAGCCGGTGTAGTAGGTGGAAAGCTGCGCGCTGCTGAGCCGGGCGCGGCGCCACTTCCCGGCGGCCTCGCCCTCCTCCTGGTGGCCGCGTTCGACCAGCAGCGACATGGCCTCGGACTCGGTCATGCCGTGGGCGTGCACGCGCACGTCCAGGATGGCGTTGATGATCATCCGCAGCCGGGTCTTGAGCTGGACCAGCCGCATGCGCAGGTTGAGGCCGGGGTCGTCGGCGCACCAGCCGTCGGCGTGCAATGCCTCCTCGGCGTAGACGGCCCAGCCCTCGATGAAGGTGTCGCTGAAGAGCGCCCGGCGCAGGCGGGTGCCGCCGGAGTAGCGCGCGGCGTGCGCGAGCTGCAGCGCGTGGCCGGGCACGCCCTCGTGCACCATCAGCTCGCGCAGCATGTCGGCGTTGTACTCGCGGTAGAACGACGCGCGCCGCTCAGCGGGCCAGTCGGCGGGAGGCGGGGCGACGGCGACGAGGGTGGGGCGTTCGGGCGCGGCCGAGAGCGAGCCGGGCGGGTCGCAGTAGGCGACCGCCATGCCGCGGCGGGACTCGGGCATGGGGATCACGCGCACGGGCCGGTCGGGCAGGGTGGCGAAGTCGAGCTCGCGGGTGCGGTCGATCAGGTGCTCCAGCGCGCGCTCGCAGGCGGGCCGCACGGTCTCCTCGGTCGTCGCGGAGTCGGCCGCGATGCGGTCGAGGACCTCGCGCACCCGGCCGGGGCGCGGCGGGGCGCCGGCGAAGTCGGAGGCGGCCTCGGCGATCGCCTCCTCGGTGGCCAGCAGGTCGCTCTCGGCCCGGGTGAGCAGTGCGTCCTGGGAGAGCTCGGAGTCGAGCGTGTACCACAGCCGTGCGGCGTGGTCGCGCGCGCCCAGGCGGGGGTCGGCGTCGGCGGTCTCGACACGGGAGCGCAGCCAGTCGATGTGCCGGCGCAGCGCGGCCGCCGCGATGCCGCGGGCGTCCTCCGCGCCGGAGCGCAGCGACGGGGTACGCACCTGCTCGGCGAGGCCGTCGATGCCGTCGCCGAGCAGCCCGAGAGTGCCCTCGGCGCGCCCGATGGCGGTCTCGACGTGCACGCGCGGCATACCGGGGCCGCCTTCCAGCCGCTCGCGGGCGGTGGCGAGGAAGCCGGGGACGGCGGCGCAGCGCGCCGTGATCGCGCGCAGCCGGTCCTCAGCGGGCAGGTCCTCGCCGGCGAGGATGCCGTAGAGCGCGTCGCCGGGCAGGTGCACCAGCGGGTCCCAGGTCTGCGGGCGGAGCTCGGTGAGCTGCCACAGGTCGGCCGAGACGCGGTTGCGCAGCATCTCCAGGTCGACGCGGTCGGCGGCGGGCAGCAGCAGGTCGTCGATCTCGTCGAGTGCGCCCAGGGCGTCGGTGAGCACGCCGGCGCGCCGGGCGTCGGCCTCGGACGCGTGGTCGGCGAGGCGGTCGGAGAAGCGGTGGTCGCCGAGGTCGTCGGCCCACTCGGGCGCCTCTTCGAGCAGGGCGTCGAGGATGCCCTCGCCGACCGCGTGGAAGCGGTCGGTCATCGCGTTGGCGCCGGGCTCGGGCTGATCGCGGGAAGGATCGGAAGTCATCGCCTGCTATCTTGCACCGTCACCGCGCGCGACGCACCCCCGTGTGCACAGGCGGGGTGCCCGCCGCGGGGGCCCGCTCGCGCACACAGCGGCCGCGAACCAGTGGAGGATTCCCGTGCAGTTAACCCGCATCGTCGACCTGAGCCGGACCGTGGGGCCCCGGACGCAGGCGTTCCCCGGAGACCGGGCACCGAGCGTGGAGCGCTCGGCCACCGTGCCGGTGGAGGGGTTCAACTCCAGCGCGGTGCACATGAGCTCGCACAGCGGCACCCACGTGGATGCGCCCTTCCACTTCCTGGACGGCGGGCAGCGGCTGGAGGACCTGCCGCTGGAGCGGTTCACGGGTCCCGCGGTGGTGGTCGACGCGACGGGGCTCCCCGATCGCGCGCCTGTCACGGCCGCCGACCTGGAGCCCTGGCGGAACCGCTTCGTCCCGGGCGCGGCGGTGCTGGTGCGCACCGGATGGGACGGGCACTACGGCACGCCGCGCTACTTCGACCACCCCTACCTCGACGCGAGCGCGGCGCGGCTGCTCGCCGAGTCCGGGGTGCGCTGCGTCGGCGTCGACTCGCCCAGTCCCGACTCCACGCCGCACGGTCCGCACGCCCCGGGCGACTGGGCGGCGCACTCCGTCCTGCTGGGGGCGGGTGCCGTCATCGTCGAGAACCTGCGCGGGCTGGAGCGCGTCGACTTCGCCGACCCGCTGTTCATGGCACTGCCGATCCGCCTCAGCGGCGGCGACGGAGCGCCCGTGCGGGCCGTGGCCGCCCGGCTGGACTGAGGCGGGCGCCGGCGCGGCCGGACCGTCCCCCGGCCGCGCCGACTCCCGCGGCGGGCCGGGGGGCGGTCAGCGCCAGGAGCCCTGTCCGCCGGTGGAGGTGGGCTGGCCCGCCCCTCCGGGGTCGCCGACGGTTATGGCGTGCTCCACGAGCGTGATCAGGGTCGACTTGGTCGAGGAGCGGTCGCGCGCGTCCACCTGGACGATGGGGATCTCCGGGCTGAGCGTCAGCGCGTCGCGCACCTCCTCGGCTGCGTGGGGGTAGTACCCGTCGAAGCCGTTGACCGCCACGACGAACGGCAGCCGGGCCTCTTCGAAGTAGTCGATGGCCGGGAAGCAGTCGGCCAGGCGGCGGGTGTCGACCAGCACCACGGCACCGATGGCGCCCTTGACCAGGTCGTCCCACATGAACCAGAAGCGGTGCTGGCCGGGCGTGCCGAACAGGTACAGGATGAGGTCGGAGTCCAGCGAGACCCGGCCGAAGTCCATGGCCACGGTGGTGGTCTGCTTGTCCGGCGTCTTCGCGAGGTCGTCGACCCCGACACTGGCGCTGGTCATGACCGCCTCGGTAGTCAGCGGCACGATCTCGGAGACGGAGCCGACGAACGTCGTCTTCCCTACACCGAAGCCTCCGGCGACGACGATCTTGACCGACGTCATCGCACTCGCCGCGGCACCGCCCTCGTCGGCCGCGCTAGAGCTTGCGAAGTCCACTGAGCACCCTTTCAAGAAGGTTGGCGTTGGGCCGACTGTCGGTGTTGGTCGACGAGGTGATCTGCAGCAGTCCCTGTTCGGACATGTCCGCCACGAGCACCCGCGCTACACCGAGCGGGATGCGCAGCAGAGCTGAGACCTCGGCCACGGAGCGCCATTCGCGGCACAGGTCGCTGATGGCCTGGCACTCGGGGGTGAGGGTCCCCGACTCGTTTCGCGCCGTGTCCGTCGAGGAGATCAGCGTCTCCAGGGGCAGCTCGGACTTGGGCTTGGTGCGCCCCTTCGTCACAGCGTAGGGGCGGACCAGCGAACTGGGGGAACTGTTGGCCGCCGCCTGCTGGTCGGCGTTGTTGTTCTGGGTTGGTCGTGGAACATCCGCGCCGCCCGGGCCTGCCGCCGGCGGCCTGGAGGCGCCGGCGGGCTGCTGTCCGAACCACGAGGCGCTCCCGGCATCTCGACTGTGAGGTGCCACCACTTCCTCCTGTCGGTGGTGGTTCAGTGGATTCCCGAGGTACGCGCCGCCGGAGTCAGCGCACGCCCCGCCCGCTCGACGAGCAGGGTCATCTCGTAGGCGACCAGGCCGAGATCGCACTCGGCGGCCGCGAGCACAGCGAGGCAGGAGCCGTCGCTGATCGACATGATCAGCAGCAGCCCCCGCTCCATCTCCACGACCGTCTGCGACACGGCGCCGCCTTCGAAGACCCGGGAGGCGCCCTGGGTCAGGCTGGAGAGCCCCGAGGCGATGGCGGCCAGCTGGTCGGCCCGGTCAGCGGGAAAGCCGGTCGAGGAGGCGAGTGGGAGCCCGTCCGACGAGACGACGATCGCGTGTGCGACGTCCGGCACTCGATTTGCGAAGTCAGTGATCAGCCAGTTGAGCTCGTTCACCGGTTGATTCATCTGTTCTCCTGTCCGTATCGGCCGGGGGATCGACCGCGGCCCGCAGGCCTCACGTCGGCGGCCGAATGGGCTCCTGTAGTGACCTTATTCGGTTGCTTGCTGCTGATCATCACGAGAGGTGCGGATGATGCTAATCCATCGCTGTTCCGTGATATGTCAGGACCCCGACCCGGCGGCCCGCGGCGAGTCGGAGCGCGCCTGACCGTACCCGCACAATGCACTAGTTCTCCTCGTTCGGCGCATCGCCGATCTGGTTGCGGCCTTCGCGGACCCCACGCTGGAAGCCTGAGAAGCGGTTGCGCACCCGGTCTGCGGAGCGGTTCGGGACCTGCTTGACGTTCTCCGGCGTGGGAGCCGTTCCGGGCACAAGGTTTGCCTTAGGAACGCGTTTTGGCAAGCCCGAAGTCGTCAATCCGCCTGCGATGGGTTCGGCGGCGGTCTGCGCCGCCTGCCAACCGCGGTCGGACTCGGACCGCCAGTCGTCCTCGGTTCCGTAGGACTGCGCGGTCGCGGGGTCGTGGCCGTCGTTGGACTGGTGAGCGCCCTGGTCGTGGTGCATGTACTGATCACCCTGTCGCGCCGAGGCGCCGTTGGCGCCCGCCGTCTCGGCTGCGCCGCGCTGCGGCGCCTGGGCGGCCGGAGGGCTCTGCTGCGGCCGCTCGGACCGGCCCCGGTCGCCGCCGGCGTCCGGCTCTGCGCCGAAGCGCGGCAGCGGACCCGTCTCGGGCTCGGTCGCGGGGCCGCCGCTGCGCCGCCGGAACCAGTTGGACTCGATGGCGTCGAAGATCGGCAGCGTCTCCGAGCCGCCGTCGGGCGAAGGCGGAACGACGGTGTTCTGCCCTGCTGCGCCGCCCCCGCCGCCGTAGCGCCGCGAAAGGTAGGCGGTGGAGCCGTAGCCCTCGCGGCTCTCGGGCTCACTCCACTCCTGGCGGCCCGCCTCCGCACGAGCGGGCTGCTGGCGGGGCTCCTCGGGCCGGCCGCCCGCCTGCTGCGGGTAGTGGCCGTTGGCCCCGTTGGCCCAGCCGTGCTCGGCGGGGCCGGCCTCCGACGCCCGAGGGGCCGCCTCGTCGGCGGGACGGGCGAAGGACTGCGTGGGCGCCTCCTCGCGGTACCGCTCGTCGGGCCGCTGCTGCTGGTTCCGCGGCTGCTCCCGCCAGCGGCGCGTGTCCCAGGCGTCCCACTGCGGGCCGCCCGACTGCTGCTCGGCGCGCGGCGGCTCCGCGGGCTGGGGCTCCGACGCGTAGGTCGGCGGCTCGGCGGGCTGCTGCGGCGGCCGGCTCTGCTCCGGACGGGCGGGCGGCTGCGCGGCGGACGGGCGGGGAGGTGCGGCCGGCGGCTCGGCGGCCGCCGGGGGCTGCGGCGGGCGGCTCTGCGACTGCGCGGGCGGCAGGTTCCATCCCGAGCCCTGCCACAGGTCCTCGCCGCTGGGCGGATGCTCCTCCGCGGAGCCGCCCGCGCGGTTGATGCCCGGCTCCCGCTTGGGCAGCTGCGGGCCGGCGGCGGAGTCGCGGCGGTCGCCCCAGACGGAGGGCTCGGGCGGGGCCGGGTTGGCCGCGAACGCGGCGGCGGCCTCGGCGTAGGTGTCGGGTGCGCCCGGAGCGCTGGGGGACTCCAGCGCCTGCTGGGACTCCACCGGCGTGATGAGCAGGTCGGGGGGCAGCACGGCGTAGGCGGTGATGCCGCCGTTGTGGGCCTCGTACAGTTGCACGCTGATGCCGTGCCGGGCGGCCAGGCGGCTGACCACGAACAGGCCCATGCGCCGGGAGACGCCGACGTCGATGACCGGCGGCTCGGCGAGGCGGGCGTTGACGGCGCGGATCTCCTGCGGCGGCATGCCGATGCCGCTGTCGGTGACCTCGACGCGCACACCGCCGTTCTCCAGGACCTGGGCGGTGACGGCCACCGGGGACTCGCTGGAGGAGAACGCCGTGGCGTTCTCGACCAGCTCGGCCACCAGGTGGATGACGTCGTTGACCGGGCGCCCCAGCACCGAGATGTGCGAGGGTGCGCGCACGTTGATGCGCTCGTACTCCTCGACCTCGGAGATGGCGCCGCGCAGCACGTCGACCAGCGGGACCGGCTGCGCCCACTTGCGGGTGTTGTCCTGGCCGGAGAGGACCAGCAGGTTCTCGTTGTTGCGGCGCATGCGCGTGGCCAGGTGGTCAAGCTGGAACAGGTCGCCCAGGCGCTCGTCGTCCTGCTCGCCCTGCTCCAGGCCGTCGATCAGCCGCAGCTGGCGTTCCACCAGGGTCTGGCTTCGCCGGGAGAGGTTGACGAACATCGCGTTGACGTTGCTGCGCAGCGCGGCCTCGTCGGAGGCCAGGTGCAGAGCCACGCGGTGGACCTCGTCGAAGGACCGGGCGACCTCGCCGATCTCGTCGCGGGACTTGACCTCGATCGGGGTCACCTCGACCTCGCCGGCCGCGCTGGACTCCTGCATGCGGGAGATCGCGCCGGGCAGGTCGTCCTCGGCGATGCGCATCGCGCCCTCGCGCAGTGCGCGCAGCGGCCGCACCAGGGAGCGCACCACCATCGAGGTCAGCGTGAAGACGGTGATGAGGACGGCCAGCACCAGGATCGACTCGATCACGGCCCGGTTCAAGGCGCCCGACCGCAGCGAGTCGGCCTGGGCGCGTACGGACGTCGCCAGGTTGGACTCGATCTGCGACATCTTGTCCAGGACGACGCCGGTGACCTCCTGGTAGGACTTGGGGGTGTCGCCCGGCGTCACGCCGGAGAGGTCCTGGTCGTCCCGGGCGCGCATGATGATCCGCAGCCGGGTGGTGGCCATCTGGCTGACCTCGGCGCCGACGAAGGTCTCCTCGTACATCTGGCGCTGGCCGGTGGTGGCGGCGTTGCGGAAGTTGTCGCGCTCGTTCTCGAAGGTGGCCCGGCTGTCCTCGATCTCGGAGCGGATGCCCTCGGACATGCTGCCGCGCATCAGTGAGTGCAGCATCAGCGCGCCCTCGTAGGAGAGCTGTTCGCGCGCCTTGGCCACTCCCGTCAGCGCGCGCACACTCGACCGCAGCTCGGTGTCACTCGTTCCTTCGGCGATGACCTGGTTGAAGTCGGAGAGCGAGTCGAGCACCTGGGTGTACTTGGTGACCATCGGAAGCACGGTCAGGCGGGTGCTCTGCACCTCGTCGCGTACCCGGTCAAGGTTGCCGAGGCTGCCCTGCATGGTCGCCAGTCGGGTGGCCATCAGCTGGCTGCCGGGGTCGCCCAGGCCGTCGATGAGGCTCTGCACCCGCTGCTCGGCTTGGCGGCTCTCCTCGATCTGGTCCTGGAGGGCGCCCAGCGTCTCGTCGGAGCGCTGCTCGTAGTTGGGGTCGTCGGCGATGAAGGCGGCGGCCATCAGACGCTCCCGCCCCAGCTCGGTCGACAGGTCGACGACGGCCTCGCCCAGCGCGGCGGCCTTCTCGATGCGGTCGTGGGTGACCGTGTTGACGACGCTCTCCGAGATCCGCAGCCCGCCCAGAATCAGGGCGACCGCAGTGGGGATCACGATGAGTGCGATCAACCGGGGGCGTACGCGCCATTCACGCGGTGCCCACCAGCGCCGCCGGCCTTCCGCCGGCTCGGCCGCGCGGTCGGCCTGAGGCGCGCCCCGTGCGGCGCCGCCTCCGTCATCTGTCGCTCGTGTCGACACGGACCCTCGCAACCTTTCGTGTTCACCGCCTCAACCGCCGGATTCCTGTTCCCTGCGGGCGATACCGGATCGGAGGGCGGCCGATGGAGCCTGAGTGATTCCGGATGGGCCCGATCGGGCCGGCCGCGCGCGGCGGTCAGCGCGGAATAGAGTGGGGTTCCGCGCCTTGACGCACCCTCAGGGGGAATGAAGAGGCGTTGTGCACCATAAACCAAAAATGGTGCACGTGAGGTTGATAGCGTACCAATCCGTGCAGATGCCACGGTTCCCGTGAGCGGCACCACGGCGCGTCCGCGGCCGCTGCGACCACCGTGAAACCCCCCTTACCTGGCCCGACCCGCACCGAAGGCGCCGGAGACGGGCCGGGTATCGGACCCCCGAAATCACTTAGATAACTTTTCGGACACACCCCCGACTTGGGGTGAAACGACCACTCCGTCATGTCATCGTGCCTGGTGAGCACCGTGACATCGGAGGGGTGCCCGTGCCGTCCGACCGCTGGCAGATACCGCTTCCCGAGCCCTCGCCCGTCCCCGCCCGCGGCGGGAGAGCCCGCCGCCGCGCGGCCGCTCGGGCCGCCGGCGCGCTGTGCCTGGCGCTCTGGGCGTCCGCCCCGGCCGCCGCGCCGGCCGGGGCCGCCGGCGACGGTGGCCACGGGCCGGAGGCGGCCGCACACGAGGAGACCCTGGCCGATCTGAACACGCAGGCGGCGCGCATCCGAGCACGCCTGGAGGGCCTCTACGACCGTGCCGACGAGAAGATCCTCGACTACACCGCGGCTGCCGACCGGCTGGAGGACGCCGAGGAGGAGAGCGCGTCGGCCGCGCTCGCCGCCGAGCGCGCCCGCGTGCGGACCGAGGACGTCCGCGAGGAGGCCGCCGACTACGCCGCGGCCGCCTACATGGGCGCCGACCTCAGCCCCGCCCTCGCCTGGAGCTCGGCCGAGGGGCCCCAGGAGGTCCTCGACCGCGGAGCCGGCCTGGCCCACGTCGGGCAGCGCCGCGGCAGCGCGGTCGAGACGGCGGGCGCCGCTCTCAGCGCCGCGGACACGCTCGGCGACCGCGCCGAGGAGGCCGAGGAGGAGCGCCGCGAGGCGGCCGACGAGGCCGCCGAGGCCAAGGACGAGGCCCTGGAGGCGGTCGCCGAGCAGGAGGACGCCCTCGCCGGCATCACCGCCGAGCAGTCGAGGGTGCACGTGGCGCTGCAGCGGGTCCGCGGCGGCGCCGGGGAGACCGGGGAGCAGGAGCAGGAGCGCGAGCGGGCCCTGGAGCGGGCCCGGGCCGCCGCCGGCGCGCAGGGCGGGCCGGGCGGCTCCTCAGGCGGCGAGGGCGGCTCGGACGGGCGCGGCGGTGGTGCCGCGGATCCCGCCGAAGGGACCTGTGCCGCATCGGGCGCCGAGGGCTTCGCCAACGGGCGCATCCCCGCGTCCGCGCTGTGTCCGCTCCCCAAAAGCGGCGAGATGCTGCGGGCGGACGCCGCGGCCGCGTTCATCGAGCTCGACGGCGCGTTCCGCGACCGCTTCGGACGCCCCATGTGCGTGACCGACGCCTACCGGCCCTTCTCCGACCAGGTCCGGCTCTTCCGCGAGAAGGCCGCGGGCATGGCGGCGAGCCCGGGCACCAGCGCGCACGGCCGCGGCACGGCGGTGGACCTGTGCGGCGGTGTCGACCGGCTCGGGGCGGCCGAGCACGCGTGGATGGCGGCGCACGCCCCCGGCTTCGGATGGCGCAACCCGCCGTGGGCCCGGGGCGGCTTCGAGCCGTGGCACTGGGAGTACACCGCCTGAGCGGTCCTCAGGCGCCCGAGCCCACCCGCAGCTCGAACTCGCCCAGCGGCCCGCCGTCGACGTAGACCTCCTCGCCGCGCTCCAAAGGCCGGCTCCGCTCCGACAGGGCCGCGGCCGCGCGGCCGTCGCGGGCCTCGGCCGCCCAGGCCAGTCCCCCGTCCAGCTCGGCGCGCGCGACGCCGCTCTCGTCGACGGAGGCCTCCACGACCAGCGGCGAGCCGTCGAACTCGTCGTGGGTGACGATGGCCGGCCCCACGCTCAGCGAGACCGGGCCGCCGCCGGGCGTCCGCCACAGGCACGCCGGGGTGTAGCCGGCGTGTCTGCCCTGGCCGCCGAACAGCGCCAGCACGCCGACAGAGGCGGTCAGCGCCGTCTCGCCCGCGGGCAGCACGACCCCGTCGTCGGTACCGCGCACCAGTGCGGGGGCGAGGCGCGTCCACACGCCTTCGAGGCGGGCGGGCACCGGGCGCTCCGGGCGCACCGGCGCGCACAGGCGGGTCTCGAACTCGACGATGATCTCCACCGGTGCCGCAAGGGCCTTGTGGTAGGCGTCGGCGAGGGTGTCGCGGTTCTCTTCGAGCAGCTCGGGAACACTCTGCGCGCCCGGGTAGCCGAAGACGCAGCCGTCGTCGACGACCCCGGAGCGCTCCTCTCCCCCACTCGGCGAAAGATAGGTGACCCACCGCATCGAATGCTCCCCTCCCAGCAGTGGCCGCCGGGCCTTTCGGCCCTTTTCCTCCCGGCTTCACGGTATCCCGGCGGCGGAGGTCTCCCGTCCGTGTCCACCCGGGTGCACGGAGCCGCCGCACCGCCGGCGGCAGGGCCGTGAGCAGCCTCGGGAGAGCCCGCGGCGCGGCCCGGCGCGCGGGGGCGGCGTCGGGGGCGCCGGGCGCCCCTCAGCCGGACTCGCGGACGACCAGGTGGGTGTCGAGGACCTGCTCGCTGAACTCGGCCTCGCCCGGTATGGCGACGTCGGCCAGGATGCGCGCCATCTCGCCGCCCATCCGCTCGGTGGGCTGGTGCACGCTGGTCAGCGGCGGGTCGCTGTGCGAGGCGAAGGAGGAGTTGTCGTAGCCGATGACCGCCACGTCGTCGGGGATGCGCCGCCCGTTGTCGCGCAGCACCCGCATCGCCGCCAGGGCCATGGGGTCGGAGGCCACGAACACCGCGTCGACGTCGGGGACAGCCTCCAGAAGCTCGCGCATCGCGGCCTCGCCGCTCTCGTAGCTGAAGTCGCCGCGCACGATCCGCTCCGGCGGCGTGGCGAGCCCGCTCTCGCGCATGGCCTTGAGGTAGCCCTCCAGCCGGTCCTCGCCGGCGACCATGTCCGGCGGGCCGGCCACCGTGGCGATGCACCGCCGCCCCGTCTCGACGAGCCGGCGGGTCGCCGTGCGCGCCCCGCCGACGTTGTCGATGTCGACGTAGTGGATGGGGTGGCTGGTCTGCCACGACGGCCGGCCGCCGATGACGCACGGCACACCCGCCTCGGCCAGGCGGTCCGGCAGCGGGTCGTCGGCGTGCAGCGAGACCAGCAGCACGCCGTCGACGTGGTGGGCCGTCAGGTAGTCGCCGAGCCTGCCGTACTCGTCCGCGGAACGGACCGTGGTCAGCAGCAGCTGCAGGTCGCGCTCGTTCAGCGTGGCACTGACACCGCGGACGATGTGGGCGAAGAACGGCTGGGCGAACAGCCGGTCGTTGGGCTCGGGCACCACCAGCGCCACGGTGTCCGTGCGGCGGGTGACCAGGGTGCGCGCCGCGTGGTTGGGGACGTAGCCCAGCTCGGCGATGGCGTTGCGCACCGCCTCGCGCGTCGCCGGGCTGACCTGGTCCGACCCGTTGATCACGCGTGAGACCGTGCCGCGCCCGACACCGGCGCGCGTGGCCACCATCTCCAGCGTCGGCCGCCGGACCCCACTCATCGCAACACTCTCCCCGATTCCCCGATCACCGCCGCGCCGGGCTCGTCCACACCCCTACCAGGATCGCATCCGCCGCTAGCCGGGGAGGCCACCTTTTCGCACCACATCGGCGTACCAGCGGCCGCTGTCCTTCACGCGGCGGCGCTGCGTCTCGTAGTCGACGTGGACGACGCCGAAGCGCTGGGAGTAGCCCCAGGCCCATTCGAAGTTGTCCAGCAGTGACCAGACGAAGTAGCCCCGCATGGGCACACCGGCTTTGAGGGCCTCGTGCACGATACGCAGGTGGGCGTCGATGTAGGAGACCCGGTCGGGGTCGTGCACCCGGTCGTCGGGGCCGACCTCGTCCTCGTAGGCCGCACCGTTCTCGTGGACGTACATGTCCACACCGGGGCACTCGGCCGCCAGCCGCACCAGGACCTCGTACAGCCCGGTGGCGTCGATCTCCCAGCCGATGCCGGTGCGCGGCAGGCCCTGGCTGACGAACACCACGTCGTCGCAGCCGACGAAGGCGCCCGTGTCGCCGCCGCTCTCGATGCGCGCGGGGTCCACGCCCTCGGTGGTGGCCGAGACCCACTCGGGGGTGTAGTAGTTGACCCCCAGGTGGTCCAGCGGCGCGGAGACGAGCTCGAGGTCGCCGTCGTGGACGAAGCCGAAGTCGGTGATGGCCGCGAGGTCGTCGAGCAGGTCGGCCGGGTAGCGCCCCTGGAACAGCGGACCGGTGAAGACCCGGTTGCGCACGGCGTCGGCGCGGCGGGCCGCCGCCACGTCGGCGGGCGCGGTGGTGTAGGGCCGCACGGTGGTCTGGTTCAGCGTCAGCCCCACACGGCGGTCGGAACCCCCCTCACGCAGGACCGCGGTGGCCAGGCCGTGGCCCAGCAGCAGGTGGTGCGCCGCGGCGAGCGCGGCTGCGGGGTCGCGCCGGCCCGGTGCGTGCACGCCGTCGGCGTAGCCGAGGAACGCCGCGCACCAGGGCTCGTTCAGCGTCGTCCAGTCCCGGACGCGGTCGCCGAACCTGTCGCGCAGCACCTCGGCGTACTCGGCGAAGCGGAAGGCGGTGTCGCGCTCGGGCCAGCCGCCCTTGTCCTCCAGCGCCTGGGGAAGGTCCCAGTGGTAGAGGGTGGGCCAGGGCGTGATTCCGGCCTCCAGCAGGTTGTCCAGCAGCCGGTCGTAGAAGTCGAGCCCGGCCCGGTTGACCGCCCCGCCGCCCTCGGGCAGGATCCGCGGCCAGGCGACGGAGAACCGGTAGGCGCCGATGCCCATGTCCCGCATGATCTCGACGTCTTCGGCGTAGCGCCGGTAGTGGTCGACGGCGGGGTCGCCGGTGTCGCCGTTGAGCACCTTGCCCGGGGTCGCCGAGAAGGTGTCCCAGATGCTGGGGCCGCGCCCGTCGGCGGTGGTCGAGCCCTCGATCTGGAAGGAGGCGGTGGAGGCGCCCCACACGAAGCCCTCGGGGAATCGGACCGCCGGATCGGCGCCGGGGTCGGTCTCGGTGTCGGCGGTCGGATCGGCGACGGTGGACACGTGTGATTGGGTCACGCTTTGATCGCACCTTCCATGATGCGCCCGACCAGCTGGCGGCCGAACACGAAGAAAATGATCAGCAGGGGCAGAGTCGCGAAGGTCGCGCCGGTGAACATCAGGGCGAAGTCGCGCGCGAACGCGGACTGGTTCAGCTGCTGGATGGAGAACTGCACCGTGGGGTTCTCCGGGGTCAGCACCGCGAGCGCCCAGATGAACTCGTTCCAGGTCTGCATGAAGGTCAGCAGCGCCAGCACGACCATCGCCGGCCGCAGCGCCGGGAGCACGACGCTCCAGTAGATCCGGAAGGTGGAGCAGCCGTCGATGCGCGCGGCCTCCATCAGGTCGTCGGGGATGGTCTGCAGCACGTACTGGCGCATCATGAAGACGCCGAAGCCGCTGACCATGAACGGGACGATCACCGACTGGAGCTCGCCCCGCCAGCCCAGCCAGTCCATCAGGATCAGCAGCGGCACCAGGCCGATCTGCACGGGCACGGCCATGGTCACGACGACGGCGACCGTGAAGAACCCGCGGCCCTTGAACTTGAGCTTGGCCAGGGCGAACCCGGCCAGCGAGCAGAAGAACACGACCGAGACCGCCACCGAGGTGGAGGCGATGACCGAGTTCAGCATGCCGGTGGTGAAGTTGGCCGAGGTGTTGGCGAACAGGCGCTCGACGTTGGCGAAGAAGTTCCCGCCGGGCACCAGCGCCGGAGGGAACTGCGAGGCGGCCGTCGTGGTGCGCGTGGCGACGACGAACATCCACCACAGCGGAAAGACCGACAGGACGAAGGTCAGCAGCAGCGCGAAGTAGGTCAGCGGCGTGGCCTGGCGCATGCGGCGCAGACCGCCGCCCCGGCGCCGGCTCTGCGGGCGGCGGCGCTGCGGCGCGTGCGCCGGCGCGGGCCGCCCGGTGGTCGTGGCCGTCATTCCGCCCCCTTGATCCGGCTGGTGAGCCACACGTTGATCAGTCCCATGACCACCACGATCAGGAACAGCACCCAGGAGACCGCGGCGGCGTAGCCGAAGTTCTGGTAGTCGAACGTCTCCTGGAAGACGAGCATCATCACCGTCTGGAACTGGCCCTGGTTGCCGCCGCCGTAGCCGTTGGTCCCGAAGATCGTCGGCTCGGTGAACAGCTGCATCTGGCCGATCGTGGAGATGATGACCGTGAAGATGATCGTCGGCCGCAGCAGCGGGACCGTGATCTGCGCGAACTGCCGCATGCGCGAGGCGCCGTCGAGGTCTGCGGCCTCGTAGACGTCCTTGGGGATGGACTGCATGGCGGCCAGGTAGATGAGCGCGTTGTAGCCGGTCCAGCGCCAGTCGATCATCGTCGCGATCGCGGCCCAGGACCAGTAGCGGTCGCCCTGCCAGGCGATCGGGTCCAGTCCCAGCGCGGTCAGGAGCTGGTTGATCAGTCCGAACTGCTCGCCGCCGAAGACCACGCTGAAGACGATCGCCAGGGCGGCGATCGACGTGATGTAGGGCAGGATCAGCGTCATCCGGAAGAGGTTGGCGAAGCGGATCCGGCGGTTGAGCGTGTCGGCCAGCAGCAGGGCGAGGAGCAGCTGGGGCACGACCGCGATGACGAAGATGCCCAGTGTGTTGTAGAGCGCGTTCCAGAACTTCTCGTCGCCGACCAGGCGGACGTAGTTGTCCAGGCCGGTGAAGCCCTCGTTGCCCCCGATGAGGCTCCAGTCGTGCAGGGAGACCCACACGGTGTAAAGCAGCGGGAAGAGGCCGAACACCCCGAACAGCAGGAAGAACGGGGTGATGAACAGGTACGGCGAGGTTCGGGTGTCGAGCTTGCTCAGCATCTCGCTGCGGCGAGCACGCGCCCGCTCCCGTGGACCGGGAGGGCGGGGACCGGCACCGTCCGGCGACCCCGGGGAGGGTGACGGCGGGGCGCCGTGCTGCAGGGAGGTCACGTCGCACTCCTTTCGAATCGCCCTGGAGGCGTCCAGGGCTGCTGAGGCGGGCAGATCGTGCCCGGGCGGGTCATGCCAGCGTGAAAGGCGGCCCGGCCTGGCGGTGACGGGCGTGGACGCAACGTCACCGCCGGAGGGGAGAGGCCGGGCCGCCGGGCGGGAAGGGTCAGCCTTCGCCGGTGGCGCGCTTGGCTTCCTCCAGAGCCGCGTTCCAGCCCTCGTCAGGCGAGGCCTGCCCCTGCTCGACGGACTCCAGTGCGGCGCGGAACGCGTCGTCGATGGCCTGGGTGTCGGGGCCGTAGTAGACGGGCTTCAGCTCCATCGCGGTGGAGCTGTAGATCTCGCCCACGGGCGCGTCGTTGAAGTAGGGGCGCGTGAACTCGGTGATCTTCGGGTCCTCCAGCGCCTGCGGGCTGGAGGGCAGCACGTTGGCCTCCTCCCAGGCACTCAGCTGGCCCTCGGGGCTGGTCAGGAACTTGGCCAGCTCGACGGCCATCTCCTGGTTCTCACCCTGCGAGGGGACCGAGAGGAACGAGCCGCCCCAGTTGCCGCCCTCGCCGGGGACCTCGGCGACGTTCCACTGGCCGTTGCCCTCGTCGCCCGCGGTCGACTCGATGTGGCCGAGCATCCACGAGGGGCAGGGCAGCGTGGCGAAGGAGTTGTTCTGGATGCCGGCGTTCCACTCCTCGGACCAGATCGGCAGGCTGCCCGAAAGGCCGGCGTCGGCCATAGCGGTCACCGTGTCGTAGGCCTCGCGGGTGCTGTCGGTCTGCTCGATGACCAGATCGCCCTGGCGGTTCTGGAAGGGCTCTCCGCCGTACTGGGCGAGCACCGCCCGGTAGTAGGGCTGGATGGAGGAGACGAAGGAGGCCCCGGTGTCGCCGTCCATGAACTCCTCACCGGTGGAGGTGAAGTCGTCCCAGGTCGGCCACAGCTCGCTGACCTTGTCCGGCTCGGTCGGCAGGCCCGCCTCGTCGAAGAGGGGCACGTTGTAGCACATGCCCATGGAGCCGATGTCGGTGCCCAGCCCCAGCAGCTGCCCATCGGCACCGTGGCCCTGGTCCCACTTCCACGCCAGGAAGTCGTCCTCCAGCTCGGCGCCGCCGTGGTCGTTCAGGTCGACGAACTGGTCGGGCTGGGCGAAGAACTGCGCGACGTTGGCCTCTTCGATGGCCACCACGTCGCCCGCGCCGCTGCCGGCTGCGATGTTCTGCTGCAGCTGCGGGGTGTAGTTCGCCAGGTCGGTGACGTTGCGCTCCTTGACCGTGACGTTGGGGTGCTCCTCCTCGAACGCCTTGATCCGCGCGTCGTAGCCCATGACGCCGAAGGTGTCCAGGACGAGTTCGATCTCACCGCCGTCGCCGGCGCTTCCTCCGCCACCGCATGCGGTGGCGAGGAGCAGTGCTCCGCCGCCCAGCATCGCGGTGGCCACATTGGCACCGCGCCTACGCTTAAACATCTGCGACCCCTTACGTCACACGAGGATTCCAATCTGACCGCGTCCCCGTACCCCCTCTTGGGAGCGCTCCCATAAGAGAATCGGGTCACACTCGCGCAGTCAATGCCCGGACCCCTCGACGAAACCCAACCGTTACCGTGATGACGTCCCACGACCCCCTTCAGCACCGCGGGGCGCGTTCGGACACACCGTCCGAACACACTGGTGACCCACGGTTGACCTGGGAATCGGCTGGACGGGCGAAGAAGGTCCCGCTCGGCCGCACCCGGCCGCGACGCACGGCGTCCCGGCGCCCGGCGCCGGGACGCGGACTCCCTCCACGGCTCCCACCGGCCCGGATCCGTTCCGGCGCGCCCGCCCCGCCCGCCCCCGGAGCCTCCGTAGAATCAAAGGCGCCCCTCAGGCGGGCCATCGATTGGCAAACCTAGATAGTTGCCCTAGCCTGCGACAAGTTAAACACCGGCCTGTTCGCAGGCGCTCGGCGCGCCCTTGATCCGCCTACGCGGCCGCGCCGAGTCGCACCGCGCATCCGATCGAGAGCGCGCCTCCCCGTCCGGCGGGCGCGCCAGCCGAGGAGAGCGACCCACGTGGAGTCCGAACGACCCGACCGAGCGAACGACTTCGCCGACTTCTGGGCGCCTGATCCCCCGTGCCCGCGCGACCTCGACGACCCGCCCGGAGCCGGCCGCCGCGGCACGGCCGCGGCCCTGGCCGCCGCGGTGCTGGCGGCGTGCTCGCTGGTCTCCCTGCCGTCCAGCGCCGCGCCACTGCCCGCCGACCCGAGCCTGTCCGAGCTCCGCGACCGCGCCGACAGCCTGAGCGACGAGTACCGCGGTGAGCTGAACGACATGAACGCGGTGATCGAGGAGGCCCAGGCCGCCGAGGAGCGCGCCGACAGCACCCGCGAAGAGGTCGGGGACGCTCAGAAGCAGGTGCGCCAGCTGGCGGTCGCCAGCTACACCGGCGGCGGCCTCGACCCCGCCCTGGCCATGTTCGTCGAGGACGACCCGCAGGCCATCATCGACCAGGCCCAGCTCGTGGGCCACCTCTCGGCGACCAACCAGGACAAGGTGGACCAGCTCGAACAGGCCATCGAACGCGACGAGAAGGCGCAGCAGAACGCCGAGGAGAAGGTCGACGAGGTCGAGAAGGACCTCGACGAACTGGAGGACCGGCGCGCCGACGTGCAGAAGATGATCGCCGACTACCCCGTCCAGGAGATGCAGGGGCCCTACAACATCACCCCGCGCACCGAGCAGATGCGCAGGCTGGTCATCGAGAAGTTCGGCGAGAGCCCCGGCACCGGCGGAGTGGGCTGCTACCGGCCCGACGGCGGCTGGGTCGTGGGCGAGCACCCCAAGGGCCGCGCCTGCGACTTCATGGTCGACGCCAACGGGCAGATGCCCTCACCCGAGCAGGTGGAGCGCGGCCAGCGGATCGCCGACTGGGCGCAGAAGAACGCCGATCGGCTGGGGATCATGTACGTCATCTACCGCCAGGAGATCTGGGACATCCGCCGCGGCGGCGAGGGCTGGCGCCCCATGGAGGACCGCGGCAGCATCACCGAGAACCACTACGACCACGTGCACATCTCGATGTTCTAAGGCCGTTCCGACGCTCGGGCCGCCGCTTCCCGAGCGGCGGCCCGGTCCCCGTCGACGGGTCCCGGCGCTCAGGTGCCGCCTGTGACCAGCGGGCCGTAGAGGACCGACACGCAGCCGCCGAGCAGGGCCAGGACCGAGACGATCGCCAGGACGAAGACGGTCCAGGCGAAGGGCCCGTAGCCGCTTCGGCGCCGCTGCTTGGAGGGCGGCGCGGGGCCGCCGGAGTCCGACGATGGCAATGGGGGCCTTCCCGCCCCTGCGGCCGCGCGGACCGGGGGCTGTCCCGGACGGATGAGAGGAAGCGGTTTCCACCGTAGTCCGCCGCCAGGTCCCGTACTCCCTCCGCCGTTGCGATCGGGCAACGATCCGCCGCCGCGGCACGGTCCCCGCGGGCGCGTCCGGTTCCGGCCCCGGTTGCTGCACCGCCTACCGGGTACCGCAAACCTCGCTGCCCAGGACACGAAAGAGTACGGTCCTGGCACGAAACGGTGACGATATCCGCAGGTTCGGCCCTCCCCCGTCACTCTCGCGTGCACACTCGGACGCTAGGATGCGAACCCCGGCCCCGGTCCGCGAACCTCCACCCGCGGGCACGGTCGGCCGCGACGCGGCCGGGGGCCGTGAACGACCCGTGCCTTCGGCGCGGTCACACCTGCGCCCGGAACCGGTCCGGGAGCACGCGCGTCCCCCCGCGGCCCGCCCACGGCGACCGAGGGCGGCCGCAGGGGTGGTGGAACCAGAAGCACGCCGACGCGCGTCTCAGACAGCGTTTCGAATTCAGCTGGCGCGAGGGGAGTCATGAGCGACAACGGGCCCTACACACAGCCTCCGCAGTATCCGGAAGGCGAGGGCGGCTCGGGCGGGCAGCAGCCGCCCTACGGCGGCTACGGCCAGCCCGGACCCGACCAGGGTGCGCCTCCTCCCCCTCCCGGGCAGCCCTACGGCAGCGGGCCTTACCAGGCGCCGCAGCAGCCGTACCCCCAGCAGCCCCAGGGCGGTCCCTACGGCGACCCCTACAACGATCCCTCGGGCGGCCAGCCCGGTTACGGCCCTCCCGGCGGCTACGCCCCCCAGGGCCCTCCCGGCGGGCCGCAGTTCCAGCAGCCGGCCGAGCAGCAGATGTTCGCCGGCGGCCAGCCGCCCTACGGCCCCGGCGGGCCGGGTGGGCCGGGCGGGCCGATGGACCCCGGCGGCGGCTACCCGCCGCCCAAGAAGAGCAAGGCCGGCCTGTTCATCGTCATCGGCGGCGGCGCGGTGATCGTCGTACTGGTGATCGCCGTGCTGGTGGTGCTGCTGCGCACCCCCGGCGAGCAGCCCCCCGTCACCGACCCCACCCACACGCCGGACGAGACCACCCAGCCCCCGGACGAGGACCCGAGCGGCGACACCGGGGACGACACCCAGCAGGCCGGCGGTCCGCCCTACGCGCTGCCCGAGGACCCCTGCTCCGCGATCCCGGCGGACATGCTCGCCGAGCACGGCATCCAGGACGGCAGCAAGAACCTCACCGACTCCTCCTCGTCGTGCAACTGGTACGTCGACGGCGAGGGCGAGACCTACGGCGGGCTCTCGCTCACCTACCAGACCCCCTACGGCGGCTCCGACTCGATCGAGGGCGCCAAGGAGGAGTTCCAGTCCAACCTGGACTACGCCACCGACGAGAGCAACAGCTACAGCGAGCTGGAGGTCCACAACGAGGAGGAGGCGGACCTGGGTGACGAGGCCGTGCTGGTGTTCTCCACCGAGGTCGTGCTGAGCACTCAGGACTCGGTCTCCACCATGCTGATCCGCCAGGGCAACATGAACGTCGAGGTGCGCTACTCCCTCTCCCCCGGCCTCTCCGCCGACGAGGACACTCCGGCGCCGCTGGAGTTCTCCGACGTCGAGAGCCTGATGCACGACCTCGGCGAGGAGTCGCTCAGCCCCATCGGAGGCTGACGGCCGCCGCGCACTGCGCGCGAGCCGAGCAAGGGGGTGCGGCCCGCGGGCCGCACCCCCTTCGTGTGTCCGTGTTCGTGTGCCCGCGGGTTCGTGTGCCCGCGGGTTCGTGTGCCCGCGGGTTCGTGTGCCCGCGTGCCCGGTTCCTGCGGCCGCCGAGTGCGCGGTCGCGGGCCGGGGGCGGCGCCCCGGCCCGCCTACGGCCGCCCTACCTCAGCGGCCCGTCAAGCACGCCCCAGCTCGGCGCGGACCCGCCGCGCCGCCTCGACCATGTTGCGCAGCGCCGGCTCGACCTCCGCGTACCCGCGGGTCTTCAGTCCGCAGTCGGGGTTGACCCACAGCTGCTCCGGCGAGAGCGCGCTCAGCGCGCTGCGCAGCGACTCCTCGATCTCCGGAACCGAGGGCACCCGCGGGGAGTGGATGTCGTAGACACCCGGGCCGATCGCCCGGCGGTACCCCTTCGCGGCGAGGTCGCCGACGAGCTCCATGTGCGAGCGGGCGGCCTCCACACTGGTGACGTCGGCGTCCAGCGCCTCGATCGCCCCGACGATCCTGCCGAACTCCGAGTAGCACATGTGCGTGTGGATCCGGGTGCTCGCGGCCACGCCCGAGGTCGCCAGCCGGAAGGAGTCGACGGCCCAGGCCAGGTAGCCGGCACGCGCCTCCTCACGCAGCGGCAGCAGCTCGCGCAGCGCGGCCTCGTCGACCTGGATGTGGCGGATGCCCTCCTTCTCCAGGTCGGCGATCTCGTCGCGCAGGGCCAGCGCCACCTGCCGGGCGGTGTCGCCCAGCGGCTGGTCGTCGCGCACGAACGACCACGCCAGCATGGTCACCGGGCCGGTGAGCATGCCCTTGACCGGCCGGGCGGTGCGGGACTGGGCGTAGGTGATCCAGTCGACGGTCATCGGCTCGGGGCGCGACACGTCGCCGTAGAGGACCGGCGGGCGCACACACCGCGACCCGTAGGACTGGACCCAGCCGTTGGCGGTGGTGGCATAGCCGTCGAGCTGCTCGGCGAAGTACTGCACCATGTCGTTGCGCTCGGGCTCGCCGTGCACGAGCACGTCCAGGCCGATGTCCTCCTGGAGCTTGATGACGCGGTCGATCTCCGCACGCATCAGGCGCTCGTACTCCGCTCCGCCGATGCGCCCGGCCCGGTGGTCGGCGCGGGCCCTGCGGACCTCGGGCGTCTGCGGGAAGGAGCCGATGGTGGTCGTCGCCAGCACGGGCTCCTTGCCGGCGACCGTGCGCTGCTCGTCACCCACCCGGCTGGTCTCGCCGCCCAGCGCCTGCAACCGGGCGCGCACGCGGGAGTTGGTGAAGGACGCGGGCGGGGCGCCGCGGGCGGCCTTCAGCTCCGCCGTGACGGCCTCGTCCCCCTCGGAGAGCGCGCGGCCGAGCAGCACCACCTCGTCGACCTTCTGCTTGGCGAACGCGAGCCGCTCGCGCACCGCCGGGTCCATGCCGGGCTCGGCGTCCAGGTCGATCGGCACGTGCAGCAGGGAGCACGAGGTGCTCACCTCCACCCGGCCGGCGAGCCCCAGGACCGAGCCCAGTGTGGACAGCTTGGCGGGCAGGTCGGCGCGCCAGACGTTGCGCCCGTCGACGACACCCGCGACCAGTGTCTTGTCACCCAGGCCGGAGACCCGCGCCAGCTCGCCGACCCCTTCGGGGCCGCTGACGAAGTCCAGGCCGATCCGCTCGACACCGGTGCCCTTGAGCACCTCCAGCGCCTGCGCGCCGATCGCGCCGAAGTAGGTGGAGACCAGCAGGTCGGGCCGCCGGGCCTGGTCGCCCAGGCGGCCGTAGGCGTACTCCAGGCACGCAAGCTCGGCGCGGCCCTCGTCGCTCGCCAGGATCGGCTCGTCGATCTGCACCGACTCGGCGCCCACGGCCGACAACCGGGCGAGCAGCTCGGAGTAGCACCCCAGCAGGTCGTCGAGCAGGTCCAGGGGCCGCCAGCCCTCAGGGGCGTCCGCGGCGGGCTTGGCCAGCATGAGCAGCGTCAGCGGCCCCACGAGCACCGGCCGGGTCGGCACGCCCAGCCCCTTGGCCTGGGTGTACTCCGACAGCGGCTTGCCGCCCGCCAGGCGCGGCCGCGTCGCGGGCGACAGCTCGGGGACCAGGTAGTGGTAGTTCGTGTCGAACCACTTGGTCATCTCCATGGGCGGGAGGTCGCCGGTCCCGCGCGCCATGGCGAAGTAGGCGGCGAGCTCGGACTCGCGGTCCTCGGCGGCCTCGAACGCCGCCCGGAAGCGCTCGGGCACCAGCCCGAACAGGACCGCGGCGTCGAGGACGTGGTCGTAGTAGGAGAACGTGTTGGAGGGGATCGCGCCGATCCCGGCGTCGCGCAGCGACTCCCAGACTCCTCGGCGCAGGCGTGCGGCGACGGCGTCCAGGTCGGCTGCGCTGGAGCGGCCGTCCCAGTAGGACTCGCAGGCGCGCTTGAGCTCCCGGTCGCCGCCGATGCGCGGGTATCCGTGGACGGTCGTGGGCATCATGCGGCACCGCCCGCGGACGTGTGGCCTTCTCGCATGGCTTGTTCTCTCCCTCGTCGATCAGCCGGACGATCCGCGGCCGCGGGAGAGGGTGTGCGAGCGCACGCGCGTCACCGCCCTGGCCCTCCCTCGAGGCGCACGGACCACCGCGGGCGCGTTCGCCCGCGGGCGGTGGCAGGTATTCGGACTCGTGGGCACGGCACGGCCCGTTCGGGCCGCTCCTCCTACCGGCCGCCGCTTCCCAGGCGCGTACGCCCAGTGCCGATGACGGCTTTCGTTCCCACTTACCGCTGCGGGGCAGTCCCGGATTCGCACCGGGTTCCCTCTTGCGACACGCACGGCGCAACATGCGTGTACCGACCGCGGCTGCAACTATAGTCCAGGCAGTCACGGCCGCCCGTGGACGCCTCCCCACACAGCGTTCCCGGGCCCGCACAGCGACCGGACGAGGCCTGGTGGCCGCCGCCCCGAACCGCTCCGACGGAACGCGAGACCGATCCGCTGCGGCGGGCTTTGCCAACCTTGTGCGGTTGTTGGCTGCAACATGACGTCTTCTGTCGCCTAATTCGCCCCTGCGGAGATTACCCTCGACCGATGGACCGTGTCCGAATCGATATGTCATTCGCGGAACCCGCGCGGATTCCCAGGGCGACACATTCACCGGCACCCGACTCCAGAACCGTGAAGGACGCGCACCAGTTGAAGCACCAGCCAGTCGGCTCGCATCCGGGGTCACGGCCAGGCGCCGTCACGCCCCGTTCCCGATCAGCAACCGTGCGTACGGCACCCGGCGCGGCGGCTCTGGCGCTGCTTCTGGCGCTGACCGCCTGCACGGGCGGCGATGCGGACCCGGCGGCGTCGGACGCCTCGGCGTCGGCCTCGCCTCGGGCCACGCCCGCCACGGGCGCACCGGACGAGCTGACCGCCGTCGACACGGAGCACATCCCCGGCCTGGAGGAGCAGACCTCCACCAAGACCCTCGACGGCGGTGTGGAGACGCACGTGTCCTACCCGCGCGTGCCCAAGGCCGGCCCGTTCACCGAGCGGCTCGGCGAGATCACCGCGCAGGAGGCGCGGGACTTCGCGAGCGCCGAGCGGGGCGCGAAGTCCTACACCGTCGACTGGCAGGTGAGCGCCGCGGGCGGCAACGTCCTGGCGGTCCGCCTCACCCAGCACGAGAAGGACGGCGACGGCGAGCGCACCGGCTACTCCACCTACTGGTACAACACCGAGTCCGGCCGCACCGCCTACTCCACCGAGCTGCTGGACGGCCAGGGCAGCCTGGAGGAGCTCGACGGGCTGGTCAAGAAGCGGCTGAAGGACCGCGACGGGGTCGACGTTTCGAAGCTGCACCCCATCGCAGAGATGTACGACTCCGTGGGGTTCAACCCCGACGGCGGCCTCGTGGTGGAGTTCGACGAGGGCCAGATCGCCCCGGCGAAGAAGGGCCGGGTCCGCGCCGTCGTGCCCCGCAAGAAGGCGGCGCCGCTGCTGTCCTCGTTCGGCGAGCGGGCCCGCGAGGCGGCCGTGGTGGTCACGCCCGAGTTCGAGATCGAGAACGCCGCGAGCGCCCCCAAGGACAGCCCGCCCGAGGGCAGCGTCCCGGGGACGTTCGCCACGGACCCCGACGAGGTCGACTGCGACGATCCCGACTCCAAGTGCATCGCTCTGACCTTCGACGACGGTCCGGGAGGGCGCACGCCGGAGCTGCTGGACGCACTGGCGAAGTACGACGCAAAGGCGACGTTCTTCGTCACCGGCGTGCCCGTGCGCGAGTTCCCCGACACGGTCCGCCGCGAGTACGCCGAGGGACACGAGCTGGCCAACCACACGGTCCACCACCCGGACCTCACGTCGCTGGGCAAGGGCGAGATCGACGACGAGCTGGCGACGGTCAACGGGCTCGTCCGGCGCCAGACCGGCTACAGCATGGACCTGATGCGCCCGCCCTACGGCGCCACCGACGAAGGGGTCGCCGACGTCACCGCGGAGCTCGGCCAGGCGCAGATCCTGTGGAGCATCGACACCAACGACTGGCGCGACCACGATGCGGATCTGGTCAGCGACCGCGCCGTCGAGCGCGCCCGGCCCGGGTCGATCGTGCTGATGCACGACATCCACGGCTCGACGATCGACGCCGTACCCGAGATCCTCAAGCGGTTGGACAAGAAGGGTTACACCATGGTCACGGTGTCGCAACTGCTCGGCGAGACCGACCCCGGAAAGAAGTACATCGACGGCCACCCGCCCAAGCCCGAACCGTCGGCCTCGGCGAGCCCGTCGAACTGACGCGAGGCCGTGACCCGGGCTTTCGTCGAAGCGGAGGGTTGACCGACCGCGGATGAGCGGCGACACCACGCGGGGTGTCCCCAGTGCGGGGCACCCCGCGTGCGCGCGTAGGCTGGGGCGCCGTGGCACTGGGACGGACCCCCCGCCGGATACCCGGGTACCCGCGCAGGGACCGCCGAACCGCGCCGACGTGTCCTCTACCGGCCCGCTTGAGCGGGGCTCCCTGGGGAACGCGAAGGATGAGGGCGGTCGTTCCCGACGATGTGAGCAGCCACCACAGCGTGCCCCGTGGACGTGAAGGGAATTCCGATGGCCGTTGCGTTGGCCCGCGACTATGCCTGGTTGCGGGAGACTCAGCCGGACCTCGCCGAAGCGTACTGCCTCTCCTACGTCCGAGGACTCGGTAAGGCCGCCGCTCTGGGGCGGCTCGGAGTGGCCGAGCGCGACATGCGCTGCCTGCCCATCGCCGAGGCCGTCGAGGCCGCGCTCTGCTGCGCCGACGACCGCCCGCCGATGACCGTGCACGCGCTGTCTTTGGGCGGCTGGACGGTGATCATCGAGCCCACCGGCTGCCGGGCCACCCGGCCCGAGTGCTACCGCGCGCTCTCGGCCGAGACCGAGCTGGTCTCCGTGCGCGTGCTGATGGACCACCGCTACGAGTTCCGCTGGGTCATCGACGGCGTGCTGCAGACCTTCTTCGACGCCCGCACGCCGCGGGTGCGCCGCGGCACCCGCCCCGACTCCCTGGAGGCCCACATGGGCGCCGTGGGCCTGGGGGGCACGGTCGCCGAGACCGAGCCCGCAGCCGCGGTGCTGGCGCTGGCCGACCGGGTGACCGGCGTGCGCATCCGCTCCTCCCACCTCGCCGGCCCCCTGCTGGGCGCCGAACTGGACTCCGCTCTGCCCCTGACGCCCCGCTGAACCTCCCCGCCCCGACACCGACGGGGGCCCGGCGCGAGGACGCGGCGGACCCTCCGAGGCCGGCGGGCGGTCCGTCCCCGCGCGCAGGGGTGCCCGCCGCCGCGCCGGACCGCCGGCGGGGCGACGCCCGAGGACGGAAGTGCGTTGTCCTGCGCAGGCCGCTGACCTGTTGTGGTCACATACAGCGACGCTGCTTCTTCGGCGGCACCGGGTGTCCTACGTTTCTTGCATGGACGCCGACGGGGTCCGGATGAGGCGACCCGCCGCCCCGGCCCGGAGCGGCGCTGTCGGCCACGTGGAAGGAACCCTCCGGCGCATGTCCCCATCTCCCGCGGCCTCCGCTCCGAGCGCCCCGGCGCGCGGCCGGGTGCTCGTCCTGGCGGCCGCGCTCGCCGCGGCGACCGGATGCAACGCGCTCGCACCGCCCGTTCCGCCGCCGACCGCGTTCACGTCGTTCGCGGCCGAGAACGTGCCCGGCCTCAGCGAGCGCAGCGTCGAGGACGAATCCGGCGGCTTCGACCTCCGCGGGTCGGTCCCCGAGATCCCCGGTGCCGAGCCGCTCACCGGCCGCCTGGCGGCGATCGCCGACCGCGAGGCCGCGGACTTCCGCAACGCCTATGACGAGGCCGAGCGGATGGAGGTCGGCTGGAAGCTGACCGCGGCCGCCAAGGGGCTGGTCGGTGTCCGCATGGTCCGCACCGAGGTCGACCACCGCGGCCGCCACGACGCCTACTCCACCTACTACTACGACGTGCGCACCGGACGCACCGCCTACTCCACGGAGCTGCTCGCCGGCGACGCCGAGCTGCGCGAGCTGAACGGGCTCGTCGCCGAGGAGCTGGAGCACGGCGCCGGCGACCCGCGGCGCCTGCACCCCGGCTTCCGGCTCTACGACTCCATCGGGTTCAACCCGGACGGCGCCCTCCTCGTGGAGTTCGACGCGGGGCGGGTCGCGCCGGTCGCCGAGGGCCGCGTCGCCGCCGTGGTCGCCGCCGCCGACGCCCGCCCGCTGCTGTCGGAGCTGGGCGATCGGGTGCTGGCCGCCACGCGGACCGATCCCCGCGCGTTCTCCGTGGACTCCCCGCCCCAGGACCCGCCGCCGGACGAGCCGCCTCCCCCGGGCCCCGGCGTACCTGGGGCGGTCCCGCCCCGCGAGGACCACGACTGCGGCGTCGAGACCGTGTGTGTCGCCCTGACCTTCGACGACGGCCCCAGCCCGCACACCGGCGAGGTCCTGGACCTGCTCGACCGCCGCGGCGCCGCGGCCACCTTCTTCCTGTCGGGCAACGCGATCCGCAACCGGCCCGCGCTCGCGGGCCGCACCTGGGCGGCGGGCCACGCGATCGGCAGCCACGGCGAGACCCACGAGCGGTTCACCGACCTGTCCCGCGGAGAGCTGGACACCGAGCTGGACACCGTGGACGCGCTGATCCGCCGCGAGGCCGGGGTGCGGGTGGACCTGCTGCGCCCGCCGTACGGCGACACCGGCAAGGCCGTCGGCGAGGTGGCGAAGGAGCACGGCCAGGCGCAGATCGTCTGGGACACCGACTCCGAGGACTGGACCGGGATCAGCGCCGAGGAGATCGCCGCCAACGTCGCCGCGACCCCGCCCGGCGGCCTGGTGCTGCTGCACGACACCGAGCGGACCACCGTCGAGGCCCTGCCGAAGATCCTGGACCACTTCGAGTCGCAGGGCTGGGCCGCGGTGACGGTCCCCGACCTGCTCGGCGACACCGAGGCCGGCCGGCCGTACTACACGAGGGACCCGGTGGCCAACGAGGAGTGCATCCTCCTGGACGGCTGCCCGATCTGACGCGCGGCGCCCGTGCGCGGGCGCCGCCGGCGGAGACACGGAGGGAGCACCGCGCACGGCACGGGCGGGCGGGCGTTCAGCCGGGCAGCGGGGCCGCGTCGGTGCCGGCGTCGGCCCCCACGGCCTCGGCCACCGACGTGTATCCGGCCGAGCGCACCAGCCGTGCCAGGCCGCGGTGCATGCGGCGCGGCCACAGCGGCCCGCCGTAGACGAGCCCGGTGTAGCCCTGCACGAGCGTCGCGCCGGCCCGGATGCGCTCCCAGGCGTCCTCAGGGGTGGAGATCCCGCCGACCGCGATGAGCAACAGGCCCTCCCCCGCACGGGCCCGCAGTCGGCGCAGCACCTCCAGGGACCGCCGCCGCAGCGGGGCGCCGGAGAGCCCGCCGGCCCCGGCTGCCGCGACCTCCTCGTCGGAACTGCGCAGGTCCGCGCGCGAGATGGTGGTGTTTGTGGCGATCACGCCGTCCAGCCCCAGGTCGACGGCGAGATCGGCGACGGCGTCGACGTCGTCGTCGGCGAGGTCCGGGGCGATCTTGACCAGCAGCGGCAGCGTGCCGTGCCCGTCGCCGTCCAGCGCCGCTTTGACCTCGCGCAGCAGCGGCCGCAGCCGTTCGACGGCCTGGAGGTCGCGCAGTCCGGGGGTGTTCGGCGAGCTGACGTTGACCACCAGGTAATCGGCGAAGGGCGCCAGCCGGCGGGCGCTCTCGACGTAGTCGGCCACCGCTTCGGACTCGTGCGCCGCCTTGGTCCTGCCGATGTTGGCGCCGACGACCGGACGTCCCCCTCCGCGCCGGGCGCGCAGTGCGCGCAGGTGGTCGGCGGCCACGACCGAGCCGTGGTTGTTGAAGCCCATCCGGTTGACGATCGCCGAGTCCGCCGGGAGCCGGAACAGGCGCGGCGCAGGATTGCCCGGCTGCGGGTGGGCGGTCACGGTGCCGACCTCGACATGTCCGAAACCCAGCGCCGTGAGGCCGGTGACACCCTCGGCGTTCTTGTCGAAGCCGGCGGCCAGGCCCAGCGGCCCCGGCAGTTCCCGCCCGAAGGCCTGCACGGCGAGTCCGGGCTCGCGCGGGCCGAGGACGGCGCGCATGGCCGCGGGGGCGCCGGGCACCGCGGCGAGCCCGCGCAGGGCCGCGAAGCTCATCCGGTGGATGGACTCGGCGTCGGTGCGCCGCAGGACTGCGGAGAAGAGGAGCTGGTAGAGCACGGGCTTCCCGGTGTCGTGTCGAGCGCGCGGGGTCCCGCCGGGGCCGCGCGCGGGTGTGCGGGTGGCGCCGGCGGGCGCGGCCCGCCGGCGGCGGGACTCAGCCGTCGCCGCCCTCGCGGTCGGCGAGGAATCGCTCCAGCTCTGCGCCGAGCTCGTCGGCGGTGGGCAGGTCGGTGCCGTCCTCGCCGAACATCGGACGCTCGGAGCCCGCCTCGCCGGCGCTCTCGCGGGCCGCCATGAACTCGTCGTACTGCTGCTCCAGGTTGGCGACCACGCGCCGGACCTCCTCGGAGGCCTCGACCTGCTGCTCGATCTCCTCGTCGGTCTGCTCGGCGGCCTCCTTCAGCCGGGCGCTGGGCAGCGCGAGGCCGGTGGCGCCCGAGACGAACTCCAGCGCGGCGATGGCTGCGCGCGGGTACTCCGACTGGGCCAGATAGCTGGGCACGTGCACGGCGTAGCCGAGGGCGTCGTGGCCCCACTCGCCCAGTCGGAACTCCAGCAGCGCGGCGGCGCTGGCGGGCACGTTGACGCGGCCGATCCAGGGCGTGTGCCCCGACACCAGCTCGGCGCGCGTGGCGTGGGCGGTGGCGGTGGTCGGCCGCGTGTGCGGTACCGCCATGGGGATCCCGTGCAGGCCGACGGCCAGGCCCACGGAGAACCGCTCGACGAGGTCGCGCACCGCCGCCGCGAAGGCCTCCCACTCGTGGTCGGGTTCGAGCCCGTGCAGCAGGAGGAACGGGGTGCCCTCGGTGTCGCGCATCTGGTAGAGCGACAGCTTGGGCGGACTGTACTCGGTATAGGCGCTTTCGACGAAGGTCAGCACGGGGCGGCGGGCCCGGTAGTCCAGCAGCCGGTCGACGTCGAAGGCCGCGATCTCCTCGGCCTCGAACGCGGCGAAGAGGGCGTCGGCGGCTTGGCGGCCGACCGTACCGGCGTCCACGAACCCGTCGAGCACGACCAGCATCACGGTCCCGGCGGCCTCCTCGGCGGCCTGGCGGAGCTGGTAGAGGTCAGCGTGGTCACGCACCTGGCAGGGTCTCCATTCGCACACGGGGCGGCGGGGCGGCGGCGACACACGCGCGGCGATTGCGCGCGCGGTCGGATTCGCTGTCCAGAATAGTCGAGCGCGACCGCCCCGCCCCCAACGCCGGAGTCGGCCCCGTCACTGTGAACGCAGCACCCGCAGGCTGCGCAGCCGGTTCAGCGCGGCGGCGATCTCGTAGCGGCGCGGGAGCACGTAGTCGCCCGCATAGCCGCGCCCGAGTGCCGTCACCCCGTCGCCCTCCAGCCGCTCCTCCAGTGCGTCCAGCGCCTCGGCGAGCGTCCGGTCGTCGCCGAGCAGGCCGCCCTCGGCCAGCAGCCGCATCGCCAGGCCCACACCGATGATCTGGCCGGAGTCGACGAGCTGCGCGAGGTTGCGCACGTCGATCTCGTTTTCGCCGAAGGTGAGCACGTCCATGTCGCGGCGCTTGATGCGGGAGCGACCGCGCGCGGTGGCGTCCACCGAGCGGGGGTCGATCACGCGGGCGGCGGGCGCGGCGAAGTCGGCGTCGGCGCGTTCGGCGGCCAGCTCGCGGGCGCGGTCGGTGACGTCGTAGGGGCGGTAGCCGTCGAGCATGACGACCTGGTCGGCGACGTCGAAGTAGTCGCCGCTTCCGCCCATCACCAGCACCGTGGAGACCCCGTGGTCCCGCCGCAGCGGGCGGACCAGGTCGACGAAGGGGGTCAGCGGCTCGCGGTCGCCGTGCACCAGGCGCTGCATCCGGGCGTCGCGGATCATCAGGTTGGTGGCGGTGGTGTCCTCGTCGATCAGCAGCGCCGTCGACCCGGCTTCGAGGGCCTCGGCGATGTTGGCGGCCTGGGAGGTGGAGCCCGAGGCGTTCTCGGTGGAGAAGTCGGATGTGTCGGCGCCGGTGGGCAGGTTGCGCACGAACGCGCCGATGTCCGTGCGCTCGACCTGGCGGCCCTCCTCGGCGCGGATCTTGACCGCGTCGGCGCGGGAGACCACCAGCTCGCGGCCGTCGCCGGGGACGTGGTCGTAGACCCCGCGCTCCAGGGCGTGCAGCAGGGTCGACTTTCCGTGGAAGCCGCCGCCGACGATGAGGGTGATGCCCTCGGCGATGCCCAGGCCGCTGACCTCGCCCGCGTGCGGCAGGCTGACGGAGACGCGCATGCTCTCCGGTGAGCGGAAGGGCACGGCGCTGCCCTGCATGGGCAGGTCGCTGACACCGCTGCGGCGCGGCAGCACCGAGCCGTCGGCGACGAAGGCCACCAGGCCCAGGTCGGGCAGGCGGTCGCGCAGCGCGCAGGTGTCCTCGACCGTGTCGGCGAAGGCGGCGGCCTCGGCGGCGTCGAGCGCGGGCCAGCGCAGCGCGTCGACCATGTCGGGCAGCCGCTCGCACAGCTCGCGCTCGGCGGTGCGGCCGTCGATCCTGCGGCCGTGGCCCGGCATCTCGATACCCAGCCGCAGCAGCACCTCGCCGTCGCGGATCTGGCAGGCGGCGCGGTCGAGCACCTCCTGGCCGCCCGCGTCGATGCGCAGCCGGGCGCCCTTGAGCTCGCGGTAGGCGCGGCGCACCAGGTAGTCGGCGGTGGCCCGGCGGCGCACCGGCGAGTGCCAGGCGGAGTCGGGCAGTTCGGCGACGTCGGCGGGGATGCGCACGGACACGCGGGAGGGCGGCGCGAAGGGGTCGGACTGCACGCGGTCGACCGTCAGCGTGAAGTCGGGGAAGGACCAGTCGCCGGTGAGCGACTTGTAGCGGCCGTAGGAGGAGCCGTCCATCTTGCGCAGCTCCTCGGCCAAGCGGGCGTCGTCGCGCCGACCGCGGATCTCGGGCTCGTCGCGGCGGCCGCCTCCGCCACCCGGACCGCCGCGCCGCTCCGGCCGTCCTCCGCCGTGGCGGCGCTCCTGGCCCCCGTACCGTCCAGGCATCGGTCGGATCCCTCCTGATGGTGTGTTCTCGTGCGTCGGGCTTCGCCTGTGCCGGGCGGCTCCGGCCCACGGGCGCGCGGGTCGGCTGCCCGCTCGGCGGTGCGGCATGCGCGGCGCCGCGTTCCGGACCCGGACGGCACTCGGCCGCCGGGCCGCCGGCGGGGCCTTCCCGCGGGCGTGCGTTCGGCTCCCCCGCCCCCGCCCGGATCGGCCACCGCGGCCGATTGCCAACCCTAACGCCCGGCATCCGGATCGGCTCCGCCCCGGCTCGCGGCGGCGGGCGCGGCGCGCACCGTCCGCCCCGCACCCGCCGCGCCGCCCGCCGGCGATCAGGCCTGCGGCGGGGCGGCTCCCCCGTAGGTGCCGAAGGTCCAGGAGTTGCCTTCGAGGTCGCGCACGGTGAACGTCCGGGAACCGTAGTCCTCGTCCTTCAGCGGGCGCACGACCTCGGCCCCGGCCGCGGTGGCGCGGGCGAACCGGGCGTCGGGGTCGGCGGCGACGAGGTAGACAGCGCCGCCGCCGGGCTTGAGATTCGAGAAGGCCGCGTCCTCGTCGTAGCCGCCGAGGGTGATCACACCGCCCCGCCACCCCAGCTCGGCGTGGACGATACGGCCGCCGTCGTCGGGCACGACCAGGTTCCGGGTGAGGCCGAATGCCTCGACCAGCCAGTCGATCGCCTTCGCGGCGTCGCGGTAGAGCAGCACCGGCCACACGGTCGCGGCCCCGTTCGCCTCGTGCATCGGAATCCCTCCTCGCGCGCATCCCTGCGCCTGTGCGATGCGTTCGGTCCGAAGCTAGGCTCCGTGCGCTCCGCCGTATTGGACGAATGGGAAGCCGGGTGAGGCCGATGGACCCGCTGCCGCTCAGGACGGATGCGGCGGGACTCGGCGGCGCGGCGCCGCGCCGCCGGGGCGGGCGCACGCGGACCCCGCGCACCGCGCCTCAGTCCGGTTCGCGCAGCGCGGGCTCGTCGAGGATGAACATGGTCTGGGTGTTGCGCACCTCCGGGATCCGCTGCAGGCGCTCCAGCACGAAGGTGCGCAGCGCGGCGGCGTCGGCCACCCGGACGAGCAGCAGGAGGTCGACGTCGCCGGAGACCAGCGCGGCGTGGTCGACCTCGGGGATGTCCCTGAGGTGGTCGCGGAACCTCTCCCAGGAGTGCTGCTCGATGCGCACCGACACGTAGGCGGCCAGCCCGTTGCCGTACTTCTCGTGGTCGATGACCGCGGTGAATCCGCGGATGACGCCGCTCGAACGCAGCCGGTGCAGCCGGGCGTAGGCGTTGGCGCGGGAGATGTGCGCGTGCTCGGCCACCGCGCGGATGGACATGCGGCCGTCCGCGCGCAGCAGGTCGATGATCACGTGGTCGACGTCGTCCAAAGCGGTGGCCATGTGTCTCACCTCACACCGGCGGAGTGGGAGCACATCGAGACGGATCCGCCTCCACGGTCGCTAGGTCTAGCCATCCGTCTACGATACGCGGCTCATTATGGACATTATGCGACACCCAGCCGCATATTCGGACCATGACGACCAGCGACGCGCCACCGGTTGCGGTTCCCACGGTCCCCTCCGCGGAGCCCATCCGTCTGATCGACGCCGAGGGCCGCCGCACCGCCGACCCGGCGGTGCGGGCCGGCTTCGACCTGCCCGCCCCGGACACCCTGGAGGCGCTGTTGCGCGCCATGGTCGTCGGCCGCCGCTTCGACGGCCAGGCCGGCGCGCTGGCCAAGCAGGGCAGACTGGCGGTCTACCCCTCCAGCCGCGGCCAGGAGGCCTGCCAGGTCGGCGGCGTGCTCGCCCTCGCCGAGAACGACTGGCTGTTTCCCACCTACCGCGACTGCGTCTCCCTGGTCGCCCGCGGTGTCGACCCGGTCGAGGTGCTGACCCTGCTGCGCGGCGACTGGCACTGCGGCTACGACCCCAAGGCCTACCGCTGCGCGCCGCAGTGCACGCCGCTGGCCACCAACGCCTCCCATGCCGTGGGGCTGACCTACGCCGCCCGCCGCAAGGGCGCCGACACCGCGGCGCTGGTGCTGATGGGCGACGGCGCCACCAGCGAGGGCGACGCGCACGAGGCGTACAACTTCGCGGCGGTGTGGAACACCCCGGTCGTCTTCCTCATCCAGAACAACCAGTGGGCCATCAGCGTGCCGCTGCACAAGCAGTCCGCGGCCCCGACACTGGCGCACAAGGCCATCGGCTACGGCATGCGCGGCTACCACGTCGACGGCAACGACGCCGCGGCCGTGCACGCGGTGGTCTCGCGCGCACTGGCCGAGGCCCGGGCGGGCGGCGGCCCGGCGCTGATCGAGGCGCGCACCTACCGGGTGGAGCCGCACACCAACTCCGACGACCCCAAGCGCTACCGCGAGGACGCCGAGGTGGAGCGGTGGCGCCGACGCGACCCGCTGGCCCGCCTGGAGGCGCTGCTGCGCAGCGAGGGCCTGCTCGACGACGCGGGCATGGCCGGTTTCCACGATGAGGCCGACCGGCTGGCCGCGTCGGTGCGCGACCGCCTCTCGCGGCCGCCGCGGCGCAGCGCCGACGACCTGTTCGCCCACGTCTACGCCGAGCCCACGGCGGCCCTGCGCCGGCAGCGCGCCGCCGTACGCGAGGCCGCGGCACACGCCGAGCGGGCCGGCGAGCCGGACGGAGGCCGCTGATGGCGCGCACCACCCTCGGCCAGGCACTCAACCTTGCGCTGCGCGACGCCATGGCCGCCGACCCCGAGGTGGTCGTCTACGGCGAGGACGTCGGACCGCTGGGCGGGGTCTTCCGGGTGACCGACGGCCTGTCCGCGGAGTTCGGCGAGGACCGCTGCTTCGACTCCCCGCTGGCCGAGTCCGGGATCGCGGGGACCGCGGTGGGCATGGCGATGTACGGCCGCCGACCCGTGATCGAGATGCAGTTCGACGCCTTCGCCTACCCCGCCTTCCAGCAGGTCGTCTCGCACGTGGCCAAGATGCGCAACCGCACCCGCGGTCGCCTGGAGCTGCCGCTGGTCATCCGCATCCCCTACGGCGGCGGTATCGGCGCCGTGGAGCACCACGGCGACTCCTCCGAGGCCTACTACGCCCACACACCGGGCCTGCGCGTCGTCACCCCCGCGACCGCGGCCGACGGCTACTCCATGCTCCGCGAGGCGGTGGAGTCGCCCGACCCGGTGGTGTTCCTGGAGCCCAAGCGCCGCTACTGGGCCGGCGAGGATGTGGAGCTCCCGGCGCGCACCGAGCCGATGGACCGCGCCGTGGTGCGCCGCGAAGGAAGCGACCTGACGATCGTCGCCTACGGCCCGACCGTCGACACCGCGCTGCTGGCCGCCGAGGCGGCGGCCGAGGAGGGGCGCTCCGCCGAGGTGGTCGACCTGCGCAGCCTCTCCCCCTTCGACGACGAGACCGTGGCCGCGTCGGTGCGGCGCACCGGCCGAGCGGTCGTCGTGCACGAGGCTCCCGGGTTCGCCGGCTTCGGCGCCGAGGTCGCCGCGCGCGTCACGGAGCGGTGCTTCCACTACCTGGAGGCGCCGGTGCTGCGGGTGTGCGGCCTGGACATCCCCTACCCGCCGCCGCACCTGGAGGAGTTCCACCTTCCCGGCGTGGACCGCATCCTCTCCGCCGTCGACCGGCTGCAGTGGGAGTCGTCCTGGGTGCCCGGCGCGGCACCGGTCCGCGCTGCGGCGCAGCGTTCGGAGGTGGGCGCGTGAGCGCGGCGGACCGGGGCCCGGTGCGCAGCTTCCTGCTCCCGGACCTGGGCGAGGGGCTGACCGACGCCGAGATCGTGGAGTGGCTGGTGTCGGTGGGCGAGGCGGTGGCCGTGGACCAGCCGGTGGCCGAGGTCGAGACCGCGAAGGCGGCGGTGCAGGTGCCGTGCCCGTTCAGCGGGACCGTGGAGGAGCTGCACGGCACCCCGGGCGACACCGTCGCCGTGGGGTCGCCGCTGGTCAGTGTGCGCACCGCGGCCGACACCGGAGCCGCCGATACCGGCGAGCGGGACGGGACTGGCCGACACGCGGGCGGTCCGGAACACGCGCCGGACACTCGCGACACCGCCGACACCGCCGACACCGCCGACACCGCCGACACCGCCGACACCGCCGACACCGCCGACACCGCCGACACCGCCGACACCGCCGACACCGCCGACACGCAGGACTCCCGCGGCGATGCGGCCGGTTCCGGTGCAGTCCTGGTCGGTTTCGGTACCCGTCCGGAAAGCCCGTCCCGCCGCCGCCTCCCCTGGTGGGACGCCATGGAGGAGGCGCCGCCGACAACGGCGTCGGCGGCGCCTCCCCGCCCCCGGCCGGGTCCCGGGGAACGGGCACCGGTCATCTCGCCGCTGGTGCGCCGGATCGCGCGCGAGCACGGCATCGACGCCGCCGCGCTGTCCGGAAGCGGCGAAGGCGGGCTGGTGCTGCGGCGCGACGTGGAGGCGGCCGCCGCGGCCATGGCGCCTCCCGCCCGCGCCGATGCGGCCGCCGCCGCGGCCGAGCGGCCGCCGGCGCCGCCGCTTCCCGGACCGAGCGCGAACGGCGTCGCGCGCACCTCCGCATCACCGAACGGAGCGGCGGCCGACGCGCACGCGGCCGGAACCGAGCGCGTCGCGCTCTCCGCCGCGCACCGCGAGATGGCGCGCCGGACGGCCCGGTCCCGGCGGGAGATCCCCGAGGCGACGGTCTGGGTCGACGCCGACGCGACCGGCCTGCTGGAGCTGCGCACGGCGCTGAACGAGGCCGACCCCGAGCGCCCGGTGAGTCTGCTGGCGCTGGTCGCCCGCTTCTGCGTGCTCGGGCTCCAGCGGTGGCCCGCGCTGAACTCGCGGTTCGACGCCGAGCGCGAGGAGCTGGTCCGCCCGGCGGGCGTCCACCTGGGCTTCGCCGCGCAGACGCCCCGCGGGCTGGTGGTGCCGGTCGTACACGACGCCGACCGGCTGAGCACCCGGCAGCTTGCGGCCGAGCTGAGCGCACGCACCGAGCGGGCCCGGGCGGGCACCCAGCCCCCCGCCGAGCTGACCGGCGGCACGTTCACCGTGAACAACTACGGCGTGTTCGGCGTCGACGGCGCGGCTGCGGTCATCAACCACCCCGAGTCGGCGATCGCGGGCATGGGGCGCATCGTGGAGCGGCCGTGGGCGCACGGCGGCCAGGTGGCGCTGCGCCCGGTGACCGAGCTGACGCTGGCCTTCGACCACCGGGTGTGCGACGGCGGGCAGGCCGGGGCGTTCCTGCGCTTCCTCGCCGACTGCGTGGAGCGGCCGGCGCTCCTCGTCGGCGACATGTGAGCCCGGAGACGACGCGGCGGCCGCGCCCCCGCCGACCGGTCGAGCCGGGGCGGGGGCGCGGCCGCGTGCGCCGCAGGGCCGGGGGCTACTCCCGGCCGGTGCGCCCGGAGCCGCGCTCGCGCACGGCGCGGGCGGCGCGCTCCCAGTAGGCGCCCACGGTCTCGCGCACGCTCTGCGCGGTCCCGCGCATGCCCTCGGCCGAGAGCAGCGAGGCCTCGCGGTGGCGGCCCGAGCCGGCGTAGTCGGTGGCGTGGCGGCGCCGCGCGAAGAGGAAGGCCACCAGCAGCGCGGGCAGGATGGCCAGAGTGAGGACACCGGCGGCCATGGGGAGGTCGTTGCCCGCCAGCGAGATGCCGGAGACGTCGTTGGCCGCGGTCTCAGCGGTGAGGCCCTTGCCGGACCCGCCGTCGTCCTTGCCGGAGGCGGCGCCGCTCTGCTGCTGCTGGTCGCCGTCGGCCTGCTGGGTCTTCGACCCGTCGCCGCCGGACTCCTCGGACTCCTGCGCCTTGGACTCGCCGCCGGAGCCGCCGTCGTCGCCGCCGTCGTCCTTGTTCTGCTCGGAGGAGGCCTGCTCGGGCTTCTCCTTGCTCTGCTTCTTCTCGTCGCCGTTGTCCTTGGCCGAGGCCGGGACGGGCTGGACCTCGCGGCCGTCGCAGACCTCGGACTCGCTCATCGGCATGGGCGCGCCGGGCGTTCCCGCGCCGTCGCCCCACTCGGTGATGTAGTACTCGAGCTCGATGTGGCCCTGGCCGCTGGCGACGGTGTAGCTGGAGTCGTTCCAGCTCGATCCGACCAGGTCGGCGAAGGTCTGGCCGTCAAGGTCGAGCATCACGCCGCAGCCTTCGGCGGGGTCGCCCGGTCCGCGGTCGCCGATGAAGAACTCGGCCTTCTTGCCGTTGTACTCGACGTAGCCCTCGGTGCCGAGGGGCCAGCTCGGGCTGGCCGCCATGCCCTTCTGCATCGGCAGGCCGGATGCGGGGGCGCCCGTGTCGCCGTTGATCCCGGAGCCGTCGTCCCAGAAGTAGGAGGCGGTGGTCTGGCCGTACTGGATGGGGTCAGAACTCATAGAAACGCAAACCCAATTCGACTGAGCGGGGGCCGAGCGAGGCCGCGCAGGCACGACATACCGGGCATTTCGGATACGCCGGAGACAGGGGCGTCCGAATGCCGGATGTACCTGGTGGGGACTCCTGACTGGATGGCCAGGAGCGGCGGGATCGCCGGCCGCCGTCGAACGACGGCGCACCGGGGCAGGCGCTGGATGCGCGGCCCACCCGCAAGAGGTCGGGGGCCTCTCCTCCCCGGGGTCAGATCCCGGGGCTCGGCATCGGCTAGGCAGACCTGGATCCTGGAAAGGTAATGACCAGGTCACGAACCGATCACGAAGGACTGTAGCCCACGAAAAAGTCAAACGCCACAAGCAGGAACGTAAAGTCGCAGATCAGGACGGACCCGACTGCGGACCGCGCCATACGAAACGCCCGCATACACGGCTGTTCGGCGGTTTAAACCGCGAAAAATATGGCACCCGTCACAGTTTGACGAGTGCCGGGCGGGGCCGCCCCCTCAGGGCGGCGGTCCGTGCGTCACGTCACGCCCGTGGCGACGGCAAAGCGAGGGTCACGCCACTCCCCGCTCCGCACCACCTCGACCAGCGCCTGGGCCGCATCGAACACGTCGGCATAGCGCAGGTAAAGCGGGGCGAAGCCGAAGCGCAGGATGTCGGGGGCTCGGAAGTCGCCCACGACGCCGCGCTCGATCAGCGCCCGGACCATCGCGTAGCCGTCCGGATGGCGCAGCGACACCTGGCTGCCGCGCCGCTCCGGCTCGCGCGGGGTCGCGAGCCGCAGCCCGGCGGGGCGGGTCGCCTCGATGAACAGGTCGGTCAGCGCCAGGCTCTTCTCCCGCAGCAGGCCGAGGTCGACGCGCTGCCACAGCTCCAGGGACGCCTCCAGAGCGGCTGCGGCCACCACCGGCTGCGACCCGCTGAGGAACCGGCTCGCGCCTTCGGCGGGCGCGTACCCGGCGGAGAAGTCGAACGGGCGGGCGTGGCCGTGCCAACCCGTGAGCGGCTGCCGGGAGGCGGCGTGGTGGCGTTCGGCGGCGAAGAGGAAGGCGGGCGCACCCGGACCGGCGTTGAGGTACTTGTAGGTGCAGCCCACCGCGAAGTCGGCCCGGTCGGACGCGAGCTCGACGGGCAGCGCGCCGGCGCTGTGGCACAGGTCCCACACCACGAGCGTTCCGTTGGCGTGCGCCAACCGGGTGATCTCGGCCATGTCGCGCAGGGCGCCCGTGCTGTAGTCGACATGGCTGAGGAGCAGGACCGCGACGTCACCCGCGGCCAGCGCGCCGGCCAGGGCGGCGCGGTTGTCCGCGTGGACCCGGCGCTCGACGGCGCCCATGATTTCGCTCACGCCTTCGGTGATGTAGAGGTCGGTGGGGAAGTTGCCCCGCTCGCCCAGGACGACGTGCCGCTCGGGGTTCAGCCGCAGCGCCGCCACCAGCGCCTTGAAGAGGTTGGCCGAGGTGCCGTCGCCGACCACCACCTCGTGCGGCGCGGCGCCCACCAGCGGCGCGATCCCGGCGCCGAGCGTGCGCGGCTTTTCCCACCAGCCGGCCTCGTTCCAGCTCGCGATCAGCCGCTCGCCCCACTCCTGCTCGACCGTCCGCGCGACGCGGCCCGGGGTGGCGGCGGGCAGGGCGCCCAGCGAGTTGCCGTCGAGGTAGACCGTCCCCGAGGGCAGCAGGAACTCGTCGCGGAAGCCGGCCAGCGGGTCCTTCTCGTCGCGGCGGAGGCAGTCGTCACGGGTGGTGGGTGTCATCGCGGTGCGCCTTCCTGAGCTGGGTGGTGGGGCGGCCCGCCGGCCGCGCGGGGCGGCTCCGGCGGCCGGAGCCGCCGTTCGGGCGGGCGCGGACGGTCGGCACGTGGTGTGCATGCCCGCCCGCGCCGCCGCCTCACGCCCGGGCCGTCATACGCCGGTGCGCAGCGACCACAGTTCGGGAAAGACGTCCTGCGCGGCGTTGCGGGCCAGCCAGTCCAGCCCGCTGGAACCGCCCGTGCCCGGCTTGGCTCCCATGGCGCGCTTGACCGCCATCAAATGCCGGTGCCGCCAGCGGGTGACGCGCTCGGCGGTGTCCAGCAGCGCCTCCGCCAGCTGCAGCAGGTCGTTCTCGGGGCGTTCGTCGGCGTAGACCTCGGCCCAGGCCCGCTCCACCCGCGGGTCGGCGGTATAGGGGCGGCGCCAGTCGCGTTCGGCGGCCTCGTGCGGAACGGGCAGTCCGCGACGGCGCAGCAGCCGCAGCGCGGCGTCGTAGAGGCCGGGCTCGGCCAGTGCGCGCTCCAACTCCGCGTGGGCGAGCGGCAGGTCCTCGTGGGCGCGCGCCAACCCCGCCGACTTGTTGCCCAGCAGGAACTCCAGCTGCCGGTAGGACGCCGACTGCACGCCCGAGGCCACGCCCAGCGCGTCGCGGAACCTGTCGAACTCGGTGGGCGTCAGCGTGGCCAGCAGGCCCCACGACTCGGCCAGCACGTCCTGCGTACCGGCGCCGCGGCGCAGCGCGGCCAGGGCCGATCCGGTGTCGTCGGCCTCCAGCGCGTCGCGGGCGGCCTCCCAGTGGTGGCGGACGAGCCGGAACAGCAGCTCCATGACCTGCGTGGCGATGATGAAGTCCAGTTCGGCCGGCTCGCCCGTCCGCGGACGCTGCAGGCTCAGCAGGGTCTCGGTGTGCACGTAGTCGGTGTAGGCGGCGGCCTCGTCGGCGCCCAGCACCGGGCAGGACCGTGGTTCCCCGGCACTCTCCGCGGCCGCGCCTCGGGCCGCGGACCACCCGTTGTCGTAGGACGCGGTCATCGCCATCGTCGCTCTCCTCGCCGTCGGCACCGTAGGGACTGATCATCCTCAGCATGCGCCAATCGGGTCCGCTGAATGAATGGCCGGCGGTTGCGGATCCGGCGGTCTCGCTTAGCATGCGTAAGCGAGATCGCTCTTCAGGGTTACGGATGCAAGACGGCGCCTGCGAGTCGGCAACCGGCTCCGGAAGCGGCGTTTCCGCCGCGCATCGTGCGGCGGGCAGAGGTCGGCAGAGCGGGCACGCGGCGCGCAGCGCCCCGGCTCGGGGTGGTGGCGGGTGACCTGCGGGCACGCGGCGCGCAGCGCCCCGGCTCGGGGTGGTGGCGGGTGACCTGCGGGCACGCGGCGCGCAGCGCCCCGGCTCGGGGTGGTGGCGGGTGACGGGAGGGCGGATGCTGGACGGCGTCGACCGGCGGATACTCGCCGAACTGCAGGAGGACGCGCGGCTGTCCTACAACGAGCTGTCGCGGCGGGTGAACCTGTCGGCGCCCGCTGTGGCGGACCGGGTGCGGCGGTTGCAGGACACCGGCGTGATCACCGGCTACCACGCCCACGTCGATCCCGCCGCCGCGGGACTGCCGGTGACCGCCCTGGTGCGCATGGAGTGCTTCGGCCCCCTGTGCCTGCTGCGCGACGCGTCGGCCATGGCGATGCCGGAGATACTGCAGCTGCACCGGGTCACCGGCGACGCCTGCTGCGTGCTGCTGGTGGCGGTGGCGTCGATGGCGCATTTCGAGGAGGTCATCGACCGCCTGGCCGAGCACGGCCGCCCGTCCAGCACGATGGTGCTCTCCAGCACCTACCCTTGGCGGCCCGTGCGCCCGCCGTCGGCGCCGTCGTGACGGCGGCAGCGGAGGCCCGGGCCTCCTACGCCGACGACCGCGTCAACGACGCCATCCCGTCCTTCCGCCCCCGGCCAGCCTGACCCGCGCTCCCCGCACGGACCGGTGCGCGGGGGGCTTCCCGTCGCACGCGGCTCTCCGCCGCTCGCTCACCGCACCCGCGCACAGGGGCGCGCCGCCCGCTCACCCGCGCTCCAGGCGCCGCAGGGTCCGGCGGAGCAGCCAGGCACCCGTCAGCGCCGACAGCGCCGCCCCCGCCGCGAGCCCCGCCGGCCACGGAGCGGCGCCGTAGCCCGGCAGCACCGCCACCGGCCAGAACGCGGGCACGGGCGCCAGCAGCCAGACCGCCCGGGAGGGCAGCCACCACACCGCGGCCGGTAGCAGCGTGAACACCGCTCCGGCCGCTTTGACCAGCACCAGCGACTCGACCTTGGAGGCCGCGAACGCGGTGACGGCCAGCACGAGCAGCGCCGCCTGGAGTGCCGCCAGCCCGACCGCCGCCACCAGTGCGGGCAGCCCCTCCGCCGGCACGTCCGGCGCCAGGCCCGACAGCGGCACCGCGGCGGCCAGTCCGGCGGCCGCGGCGACCGCCGCGACGGCGAGCCGGTAGGCCAGATACCGCGGTAGGCCCAGGGGCGAGACGCGGAAGAGGGCCAGCGTGCCGTCGTCGGCGTCCTCCACCGTGCGCAGGGCGCCGATCGCGCCCATCATCAGTGGCACGTGCAGTACCACCAGCGCCGCCAGCAGCACCGGGGTGACGGGTTCGGTGTGCAGCCCGTAGCGGTCCGCGAGGAACCCGCTCACCGGCGGAAGCCCCCACCTCAGCAGCAGCGCCAGCACGGCCGGGCCCAGCAGCAGCGCGCTGAGCATCGGATCCCGCAGCAGCCCGCGCAGGTCGATGCGGGCCAGCCCGCCCACGGCCCGGCCGCGCGCTCGCGCGGCCGGCGCGCCCGCGCGCACCGGCCGCGCCTTTGCCGGTGCGCGGGCGGCTGCGCGGGACGCGCCCTCGGCGCCGCCCGCCCGTACCGCCGGCGGGCCGCCCGAAGGCGCGCCGGCCGCCGTCCTGGGCCCCACCGCCCGGCAGGCGGTCGCGGCGGCGGCCGCCGCGCACCCCGCCAGGTACAGCGCGCCCAGCGCCAGGGGCACCGGTCCCGGGGCCGCGTGCGGGAGGAGCCCGGCGCGGATCAGCTCGGCGCCGCCCGTGGTGGGCACCGCGTACAGAAGGGGGTGGTCGAGCGCACCGGAGACCTGCGCCACCGGCGCCGCGACCAGCGGTGCGACCAGGGGCAGCCGGGTGAACAGCACACCCGGCCCGCCCGCGCCCCCGCAGACCGCCAGCGCCAGGCCGACCAGCAGCAGGGACAGCAGTGCCACGCCGAGCAGCACCGGCGGCAGCGCCGCCGCGGCGGCGGCCGGGGACCGCTCGCGCGCGGCCGCCAGGGTCGCCGGGACCGCGATCGCCGCCGAGAGCGCCGTGAGCACGGCGAGCTTGGCGCCGACGTACTCCGCCGCACGCTGCGGCGACACCGCGAGGACGTCCCGGCCGCCCTCCGTCCGCTCGAAGAGCACCAGCACCACCGCGAAGAGCACCCCGAAGCCCGCGGTGTCGATGATCAGCAGGTAGACGGCGGCAGCGGGGGCGGCGCCGGCGGGGACGGCGGCCAGCACCGCGCTCCACAGCACGGCGAGTACGGCCGCGGCCGCGGGGACGCCGTGGCGCAGCTCCACCCGCCACTCCAGCGCCAGTCCGGCCGCCGCGCGCGCCGGCGCACCCGGCACGGTCACAGCCGCGTCCTGGTGACGGTGGCGAACACGTCGTCCAGCGACGCCTCGCGGGTGTGCACCGTCTCGACCGCGCCGCCCGCGAACAGCTCGGCCAGGTCCGGAGCGGCGGCCAGCGCGTCCAGCGGGACATCGCGGGAGTCCAGTCGGCCCCCGACGCGGTACTCCACCCGCACTCCCGGCCGCCCGTAGCGCAGCTTGAAGGCGCGCGGCGAGTCCACGGCCGCGATCCGGCCGTCCACGACGAACGCGACGCGGTCGCACAGCCGGTCGGCCGTGGCCATGTCGTGGGTGGTCAGAAACACCGTCGTGCCCTGGCGCGCCTGGTCGCGGACCACGTCGCGCAGTGCGGCGGCGTGCACGGGGTCCTGGCCGCCGGTGGGCTCGTCCAGGAACAGCAGATCGGGCCGGTGGGCGAGCGCGCGGGCCAGGTTGAGCCGCATGCGCATGCCCTTGGAGAAGCCGTCGACGCGGCGGTCGGCGGCCGTGCCGAGGTCCACCAGCTCCAGCAGCTCGCGTACCGGACGCGTCGGCCGGCGGTAGAGGCCCGCGACCGCGGCGAGGTTCTCCGCGGCGGTGAGCTTGCCGAACGCGACGGGAAGCTCGAAGCCGACACCGATGCGCTCGTGGTAATCGGCGCCCCAGCGGCCCAGCGGTCGGCCGAACACCCGGGCGCTGCCGGTGTAGCCGCGGAGAAGGCGGGTGAGCACGTGCTGCACCGTCGACTTTCCCGCCCCGCTGGGGCCGAGGAAGCCGAACACCTCGCCGGGGGCGACGGCGAAGGTCATCCCCGCGACGGCGTCCGCGTCGGCGCCGCGGTAGCGCACGCGCAGGTCCTCGACCGCGATCACCGCCGCACCGGCGTCCGGTCCGCGCGTGTCCACCCCGCCGGCTCCGTGCGGGCGCGTGCCGCGCCGGTGCCGCCTCATGCCAGTTCCGCGCTCAGCTGGAGGAACGCATCGTCGACGAGCTCCGGCAGCTCGGCACCGCCCTCGCCGCGGCTCCACTCGGTGAGGGCGGTGACGAGCACGGCCAGGCACGCGGCGGCGACGATGCGGACCCGCATCGGGACCTCGGCCGGGTCGTCGGTGTCCGCCAGCGCCCGTTCGAACAGCGACTGCGTGTCCTGCATCTGCTCCCAGAGCCGCGCGCGCAGTGCCGGCGCGCCCAGTACGAGGTGCACGCGGGCGAGCAGCGCGTCGCGGTCGGCGGCGTAGACGGCGGCCAGCCCTTCGCCCACCGCGCCGCGGACCCGCTCGACGAGGCCCTCGGAGCGCGGGCGGCTACGCAGCGCCTCCTCGATCAGAGGGTCGTAATCGTCGCCGAGCACGACGTCCTCCTTGGTCGGGAAGTAGCGGAAGAAGGTGGTGTGGGAGACGCCCGCGGCCGCGGCGATCGCCGCCACCGTGGTGTCGTCGTAGCCCTGCTCGCCGAACAGGCGCAGCGCCTCGCGCTGGATCCGCTCCCGGGTCCGCGCCTTCTTCCGTTCCCGCCAGTCGTCGCCCATGAGCACATCCTCGCCGAAGAAATATTAGTAACTAACATGTTAGCGACTAACATCCCAGCCGCAAGGCCCCGCGCCCGTCCCGCGGCCGCCCGGTGCGGGGCGGGCGCCCGGTCAGGCCGCCAGGCGGCGCATCAGGCGGGTGCCGAGGCCGAGCGCGACGACGGCGACCGCGACGGCCACGCCGGAGCCGATGTAGACGGAGGGGTCGCCGAAGTCACCGGCGAAGAGCGCACGCTCGGCGTCGACGACGTGGCTCAGCGGGTTGGCGCGGGAAAGCGCATAGAGCCAGGTCGGCGCCAGGTCCATGGGCAGCAGGATGCCGGACAGCAGGATCAGCGGCATCGTCGTGGTCTGCAGGATCGCCGGGAAGAGGAACTCCTGTTTCACCGACATCGCCAGCATGTACGACAGCGTGCCCAGGCCGATGCCCATGACGAGCAGCACCAGCAGACCGGCGACAGCGCCCGCTGGCGACACCCGCAGTCCGAACGGGAGGACCAGCAGCAGGATCACGGTCGCCTGGCAGAGCAGCACCGTGATGTCGCGCATGACCCGCCCCAGGAGCAGGGCGACGCGGTTGACCGGTGCGGCCAGCAGCCGCTCGTGCGCGCCGCTGCGCAGCTCCGGCAGCAGCCCGAAGCCCGCGAAGGACGTGCCGAACAGCGCGAGCATGGCGAGGACACCCGGCACGAACCACTGCAGGGAGTTCTGGCCCATTCCGCCGGGCATCCCCGCCAGCAGCGGCGCGAAGAGCGTCAGGTAGAGCACCGGCTGGAGCATGCTGAAGCCCATGCCCGTGACAGGGCTGTGCAGGGTGGGGCGCAACTGGCGGAGGCAGATCAGCCAGGTGTCGCGCAGGAGGGACATCGTCAGCGTTCCTTTCGGTCCGTCATGTCGTGGCGGAGGGCGGGCCGGGCGCTCATTCGGCGCTCTCGCGCAGGCTGCGCCCCGTCAGGGTGAGGAAGACGTCGTCCAGCGAGGGCCGGTGCACCTGCACGGTGCGCAGCTCCAGCCCGCGCGCGTCGACGGCGCGCAGGATCTCGGGCAGGACCGCGTCGCCGCGGTCGACACGCAGCCGCACCGCGGCCGCCGCGGTGTCCACCGAGTGCGCCGAGGGCACCGCCTCGACGGCGGCCGCCGCTGCGCGGGCGTCCTCCTCCGAGCCGGTCTCCAGGGTCACCAGGTCGCCCGAGACCTTGCCCTTGAGCTCGTCGGGCGTGCCGTCGGCGATCACCGAGCCGTGGTCGATGACGACCACGCGCTCGGCGACGCCGTCGGCCTCGTCGAGGTAGTGGGTCGTCAGCAGGATGGTGGTGCCGAACCTCTCGCGCAGCCGGGCGATGTGCGCCCAGAGGTTGGCGCGGCTGTGCGGGTCGAGGCCGGTGGAGGGCTCGTCCAGAAACAGCAGCTCGGGCCGGTGGATCAGGCCCATGGCGATGTCCAGCCGCCGCTGCTGCCCGCCGGAGAGGTGGCCGGCCTCGCGCTTGTCCAGGCCCTCCAGCTCCAGATCAGCCAGCAGCTCGGCGGCGCGCGACCTCGCCTCGGCCTTGCTAAGCCCGTAGAGCCGGCCCTGGCTGATCAGCTCCTCGGCGACGTACTGGCCCGTTCCGGCCGCGTGGCCCTGGCCGACGTAGCCGATGCGCCGGCGCACCCCGCGGGGGTCGGCGACCACGTCGCATCCGGCGACGGCGGCGCTGCCGGAGGTCGGCAGCAGGAGCGTGGTGAGCATGCGCAACGTGGTGGATTTGCCCGCACCGTTGGGGCCGAGGAACGCGACGAGCTCGCCCGCCCCGATATCGAGGTCGAGGCTGCGCACCGCCTCGACGGTGCCGGTCTTCGTCTTGAACGTCCGGCCGAGTTCACGGGTATGGATCACTGCTCCCCCTGGGAGTGACATCGGTAGTCAAACTTGAACACTTCGCCAAGCATGGCGAACCCGGGCAAGGTAGTCAAACTTGATTAGCTGGCCGCGCCACCCCGCCGCCGGGCGCAGGTCCTGCACCGGGGCCCGGTCAGCGCTGCGCCGACGAGGCCTCGCTGGGCTCGCCGAACACGGTCCCCTGCTCGCCGGACATGGTGTAGGCGCCGGCCTCCAGGCGCTCGATCAGCTCGGCGGTGAAGGTGGCGGCCGCGTCTCCGCTGACGACCCACGACCGGAAGAGCTCCCAAACGTGCGGCGGCTTGGCGCCGGTCACGGCGCCCTCGTCCAGCATCGCCCTCAGGCTGCGCTGATCGCCTTCGAGCCGGGCCAGGCGGTGCCGCAACAGCCTCACGGCCCGCTCCCGCGGCTGGCACGTGAGAAAGACGATTCCCGCACCGAAGAACTCCGGCTTGGCCGAGGCGTCCGACAGCGCCTTGGCGAGCAGCCGGAGGAACTCCTCCTCGCCGCTCTCGGTCAGCTCGAAGAGCGTGCGCTCGGGCCCTTCACCGCTCTCCTCGACGCCCGCGCCGCGCAGCATCCCGCCCTTCAGCAGCTGGCGCAGCGCGTGGTAGACGGACCCGGGATTGACGCTGGCCCAGTGCTCGGTGCCCCAGCTCAGCAGTTCGCGCCGCACCTGGTACCCGTGCGCCCGACCCGATGCGCGCACCGCTCCCAGCACCAGCAACCGCGTGGCCGACATCGCTCGCTCCGCCCTGCCCGAATCTCGCCTTCCTTCGAGGATAGGGCCGGGCCTGCGCCGCATCGGAAGCCGCCGACACTCCTGACAACGGTGCGTGACTGTTAGTTACCGTTTGTGACATCGTTCGGTTGTCCGATGTGCGGCGATGGGGAGACGACATGCGCCTTCTGATGACGATCGGCCTCACGGTGAGCGCGCTGGCGCTGTGCGCCGGCACAGCCGGGGCCTCTGCCGGGATCGAGGCCGTTCCGGAGACCGCCGCACCCGGCGACTCGGTCACGCTGCGCGCCCCGTGCGAGGGACCGGCCGAACGGCTGGAGTTCACCTCCCGGGCGTTCCAGGGCGTCCCCTCGGCCGAGGTGGTCGGCGGCACCGGCACCGTCCCGGTCGTGGTGGCGCCGGGCACGCAGCCGGGCGTCTACGGGATCATGGCCGAGTGCGCGGGCGGCAGCTCCACCGAGACCGTCGAAGGCGAACTGACCGTCGTGCGCGGCCCGCTCACGCCGACCCCGTTCGGCGCTCCGCAGACCGGGGGCGGCGGGGCCGCCCCCGAGTCCGGCCCGCCGCTGCTCGCCACCGTCTCCGGGGCCGCACTGCTGGCTCTGGGTGCCGCGGCCGCCGCGTACCGCCGCCTCCTGCGCCGTGCGGCCTGAGGGAGCCGTCAACGCCCTGGCCTGCGCGCTCGCCGCCGCCCTGGTGGTGTCCGCGGTCTCCGGATCCTCCGCCGCACCGCGGACCGACGCGTCCGGCCCCGAACCGCCCGACGCCGCGCCCGAACCGCCGGGGCGCGCACCGGCCGCCGCACAGGCTCCGTCGGCGGTGCCGCCCCGCGCCACCGCTCCGGTGCGCATCAGCGTCGGCGCGATCGGCGCGTCGGCGCGGATCGTCCCCGTAGGCCTCGACGCCGACGGCGCGCTGGAAGTGCCGCCGCTGGAGGACACGGGTACCGCCGGCTGGTACCGGCTGGGCGCCGCGCCCGGCGAGAAGGGCCCGGCCGTGATCGTCGGGCACCGCGACACCGCGTCGGGCCCGTCGGTGTTCTTCCGGCTGGAGGAGCTGGAGTCCGGCGACACCGTGCGCATCGGCCGCGCCGACGGCTCGACCGCCGTGTTCCGGGTACGGCGCACCGAGCGGGCCGCCAAGGCCCGCTTCCCCTCGGCGAAGGTCTACGGTCCCGTGGACCACGCGGCGCTGCGGCTGATCACCTGCGCGGGGCCCTTCGACTCAGCGGGCGCCCGCTATCGCCGGAACCTGATCGTCTACGCGCGCCTGGTACCGGACTGAGCGCGGCCGGGGCCGCCCGGACCCGCATCCGCACGGCCTCAGGTCAGCGGGTACTCCCGGGTCTCCAGATGCGCGCAGCGGCCGCCGACCTCGACGGTGCCGTCGGGCCCGGGCCGCACGTCGATACGCGAGCCCATCCCCTGGCGCACGGTCAGCTCGCGGCCGAGGCGCCGGCCCAGCCGCAACGCGGCGGCGCCGGTGGCCTCGTCCTCGCCGATACCCATCTCGTGCGGGAACACCCGCACCCGCACGCGCCCGGCCGCTTCGTCCTCCCAGGCCCATACGTGCAGGTCGACGCCTGGCTCGCCGCCCGCCAGCGCGTCCACCTCGGCCGGCGAGGACATCTGCCTGGTCTCGAAGACGGGCGCGAGGGCGGGATCGGCCCTGATCCACACCCGCTCGCCCTCGGTCCAGGTGGGCACCGGGCCCGCCGGCGGGTTGAGGACCCCGGTCGGACTCCCCCGCTGCGCCAGCAGCCAGGACGTGCCGACGAGCGGATGGCCGGCCAGCGGCAGCTCCACGGCGGGAGTGTGGATGTGCAGCCGGCCGTCGGCCTGTCCCAGGAAGACGGTCTCGGCGAAGCCGAGATCGGCGGCGATCCGCCGGCGGTCCGCCGCGGCGAGGTCGGGCGGGTCCAGGAAGACGCCGAGCCTGTTGCCGCCGGTGCCGCCGTCGCCGAGGAAGACGGTGACGACGTCCAGTGTGGTGTTCGCGCTCATGTCGCCACTCTGCCACGGAGGCGGGCGCGGCTGCGGTTCCGCGCGGCGCCCGCCACCGCCGCCGGCGGGGCCGGTCGGACGCCGACCGCCCGTTGACGCCGTCTTGGTGTGCGTGCTCTCACACGCGGCCGGTTGCGGCCGCGCGATCCCGGCCACAGCGGCCGTGCGGGCCCCAACCGCCGGGGCCCGGGTGCGAGCCGCACCCGCCCGTCCCGTTAAGCGTGCATTAACAACCCCTTGAGTGTGCCTCTGACCCGCGTATTCTCAAGAATTGTGCTAACGCTGTTCCCGCCCGGTAAACGGGCACTGGACCGCCGGAGAGAGGTTTCCGTGCCTCGAGTGACCGGTCTCGCGCACATCACGCTGTCAGTGCGCGACCGTGACGCCAGTATCGAGTTCTACCGGTCCGTACTCGGTTTCAAGGAGTACAAGACTCGTGACGGCAAGCAGTGGCTGCTCACCGAGTGCCGACACCCGTGCGGAGTCGTGCTGGGCTTCATTCAGCACAAGGACCAGTTCAAGGCCACCTTCGACCACCGGCGAACGGGCATGGACCACGTCGCCTTCCAGGTCGGCAGCCTCGGCGAGCTGGACTACTGGGAGGACCGGCTCACCGAGCTGGACATCGACCACTCGCCGATCGTGCACTCCGACAACGGCTCCATGATCCAGTTCTCCGACCCCGACGGCATCCAGCTGGAGCTGTTCTGCCCGGCCGAGCTGGGCAGCGACGTGGCCTGAGCCCCGGCTTCCCTCCGCCCGCCCGACCGACCGCCTGTCACGGACCCGGGTCCCGTTCCTCGGCCCGGGCTCGCCGTCCCGCGATCACTCCGGGGAGACCAGCTCCAACCGCACGTCCTGGGCCCGGATCTCGTCGGCCGCCGACTGCGGCAGCCGGTCGTCGGTGACGATCAGGTCGAACTCCTCCAGGCGCGCCACCCTGAACGTCCCGAACTTGCCGTACTTGGTGCTGTCCACGGTGAGCACGCTCTTCGACGCCACCCGCAGCAGCTGCTGCTTGGCCACCACCTTGGCCTCCGACGGCGTCGTCGAACCCCGCTCCACGTCCCAGGAGCTGCTCGCGATGAAGGCGATGTCGACGTTGACCTTGCTCAAGAAGTCGGCGGTGAACTGCCCGACGGACGAGTGGTCGGCGTGCGAGACCACGCCGCCGGTGTGGATCAGCTCGATGTTGGGGTACTCCATGAGGTGGCCGACCACGTTGAAGTCGTTGGTCACCACCGTCAGCCCCACCTTCTCGGTCAGCATCGGCACCATCTGCAGGGACGTGGTGCCGGCGTCGAGGAAGATGGTGAAGTTCTCGCGCACCAGCTCGGCCGCAGCGCGCGTGATGGCGCGCTTGGCCGGCACCTCCAGCTGGGCCTTCGCGAGATAGGACGGCTCGCTCTTCAGCCGCGCCGCCAGACGCACGCCGCCCGTCACCGAGAGCACCTTGCCGTCGTTCTCCAGGGCCTGGATGTCGCGCCGCACCGTCATATGCGAGACGGACAGCATCGAGGTGAGCTCGTTGATGCTCAGCACATGCCGCTCCTGCAGGAGCTTGAGGATGTGCTCGCGGCGCTGGTCGGGGATCATCTTTCGCCTTCGGAGTCGTCGTCGGACCTGCGCCGGCCTCGACGGCGGGCGCGTGTGCTTACCACAGAAGTGTCCCAGTCCGCGAGAGCGGTCCGCCGCCCGCCCCGCTGTCTCCGCGTTGTTCGCCGGACCATCGGATGGGCCGTCCGCGTGCCGCAGGCGCCCCGGGAAGGCCGCCTCGGGTTCCAGACACTCATATTGCGTTCGCACTACAGCCGAATCCATCTGAGTACGCCGAGTCCGCCCACGTAGGGCTGCCCGGTTTGGCACTGTGTTCCCACGTCCGGCGGCCCATCGCCGCCGATGATCGGGCTGGGGGATCACCGATGACGCTGGCGACCGCACTGCGGGGCGACACCTCCCGCTTCCGCGAGAACACGCTGCCCGCGATCCGCTCCGCGATCGCGGCCGGCGCCGACGCGCTGGCCGTGGACCTGCGCATGACGGCCGACGGCCACGTGGTGGTGGTGCGCGACAGCAGCCTCAAGGAGGACTGGGGCCTGGAGCGGCCCGCCGTGGGCGCGGGCCTGGCCGACCTCGCGGTTCTGGGCACCGACGTCGAGCAGCGCATCCCCACGTTCATGGAGGTGCTCGCCGAAGCGGGAAGGCAGCGCATTCCCTGCTCCCTGTTGTGCGAGGTGGACTCCGCCGACACCGCGCTGGCGGCCGAGGCGGTGGTGGGCGAGCACGGCATGAGCGACCACGTCCGCTACACCGGGCCGGTCGAGACGCTGCGGGCGCTGCGGGCGAAGCTGTCCGCCGCACCCATCGCGCTGCCCTGGGACCGGCCCGACCTTCCGGCGCCCGGTGTCTGGGAGGACCTGCGCCCCGACTTCTTCAGCGCCGACTACCGGATGCTCACCCGGGAGCTGGTGGTGGAGATCCAGCGCCACGGATACGGCGTGGCGGCTTGGACGGTCGACGACTTCCCGGAAATGGTGCGCCTCGCGGGAATGGGCGTGGACTCCATCATCACCGCCAACATCGGCGAACTGGTGCCCCTGACCCGAAACCGCGAGCACACGGGGGAATCCGGACCGCAGGAAAACCCGGTCTTCGCTGCGGAGAAGAGCGGCGAACTTCTCTGACCGGGAAATGAATTCAGTTCATTTCCAGCGAGGGAAACCGGGCCACCCGTGCCGACGCCCGACGACGCCCATGTCACAGGCGCAGCGCTGCCGTACGCCCCGGAGCACCCCTTATCGGAGCCGCCGCGCGTCCCGCATTTTTCTCTGAGAAGTCCGGAGAATATCGCTACCCTCGAATACGCCGACGGCGAATTCGTCCGGCGCACCCCTCGACTACGCCCCTTCCCTCGGGGCCGGCCCTGCAGAGATGATCATGACGGCGGACCTCACCCACCATGACGCGCAGACCCTCGACCGCACCCTGAACGCGGCGGCACGCTCGTTCGCCCGGCACGGGCTGCACGGACCGGACATGGCCTCCGTCGCACGCGAGGTCGCGGGCGAGACCGGGCTCGATCCCGCCGACTTCCGCAGAGCCTTCCCCACGAGACTCGACCTCGCCTGCGCCATCGCGCTGCACAGCGCCCGGAGGCTGGTACGCGACCAGCTTGCCGACCGCGGTCCGGGCGCTCCCCACGAACGGCTCGAACGCCTGGTGCGGCGGCACATCGACCACTGCCGCCACCACCGCACCGAGGAGGACCTGCGCCGCACCGTGCTGCCCACGCTGCGCGCCGTCCACCCCGGCCGCCACCGCGAACTCGCCGAACTGCGCCAGTCCTACCGCGATCACCTGCGCACCGTCGTCGCCGACGGCACCGCGCAGGGGCGGTTCCGGGTGGCCGATCCCGGAGCGGCGGCGGGGACGGTGCTGGAGGCCCTGGAGTCGGTGGTCAACTGGTACGACCCGGAGGACGGGTTGACGGCCGCCGAGCTCGGCGACGTCTACACCGACCTGATCGTCCACCACCACCTCGGCGCCCCGCGCGACTAGCCGCCCGCGCGCTCCGTGCTCGGGGCGGCGCCGACTCAGCCGCGGCGAGCGCCGCTCGGGGCCGAGGGCTCGGGCAGGGGAACCGGCTTGCCGGTCAGCGACGCGGCGATATAGCGGTCGACGCCGGGGATGCGCGACATCCGCAGCGCGATCCGCCGCCCCCACAGCGCCCAGCGCGTGTCGGGCAGGAACACGCGAGCGCCGCGGCGGCCCACCTGCTGCTTCTCCTCGACGACGGGCCGCCACCCCTCCTCGTAGCTCCGCAGCGCTGCCTCGACCGTGTCCTCGCGGACCAGGTGCTCGGCCAGCACGTGCGCACCCGCAACGGCCAGCGACGCGCCCATCCCGGCCAGCAGGGACACCGCCTGGCAGGAGTCGCCGAGCAGGACGACGCGGCCGCGGCTCCAGGGGGACATGCTGATCTGGGCGACCTGGTCGTAGTAGATCTCATCGGAAGGCGGGCACGCCTCCAGAGCGCGGGGCACCACCCAGCCCAGCGAGCCGTAGACCTCGCGCAGCGTGGCGCGGAAGTCCTCGGGCAGTGCGGGGTCGGGCGTGCGGTGCACGGCGAAGGCGGCCACCCGGTCGCCGCGCAGGGCGTAGAAGCCCATCATCCGCCCGACGCTGTCGGTCAGCCGGAACGCGTCGCCGATCTCGTCGCGCAGCCCGGAGTCGGAGAAGACGTAGGCGGCGGTGTGGAAGCCCAGGTAGCGGATGAACCGCTCCTCCTCGCCGAAGACGTCCCGGCGGACTTGGGAGTGGATGCCGTCGGCGCCGACGAGCAGTGCGGCCTCCAGCTCGCTGCCGTCGGTCAGCCGCAGCCGCACGCCGTCGTCGCGGTTGTCCAGGTCGGCGATCGAGGTGGAGTAGCGCAGGTCGACGCGGTCCGAAAGCTGCTCCCGCAGCCCCTGCTCCAGGTCGGGGCGCATGATGCTGAGCAGGCGGCCGCCGACCGCGCGGGCGAAGCGGTCGTAGTCGAGCCCGCCGCGGTTGCGCCCGCGCGCGTCGACGTAGCGGGCCTCGTCGACCCGGTGGCTGAGCTCGCGCAGCCGCGGGAGCACGCCGACGGCCTCCGCCGCCTCGTAGCCCGGGCCGAAGAAGTCGATCATGTAGCCCTGCGGGCGGGGGCCGGGCGCCTTCTCCAGGACCACCACCTCGAATCCGAGGGTGTCGAGGCGCTGGGCGAGGGCGAGCCCCGCTATGCCTGCGCCGCAGACGACGATCCTCATGCCGGATCACCTGTTCCTTCCGTTTCGTGGGGTCCGCGCTCGCCGGCGGCGGGCGCGAGGATGCGGCCCAGGACGGGGGCGACGTCGGCGCCGCTCATTCCGGGACTCAGCGCCCGGTGCATCAGGACGCCGTCGATCGCGGCCGCCAGCACCGCCGCGGTGCCGTCCGGGTCGGCCACGCCGCACCGGCCCAGCCAGTCGGCCACCCGCGACCGGAACTCGGCCACCACCGCGGAGATCTCGCCGCGCAGCGCGTCGTCGCGGGTGGCGGCGAGGTAGGCCTCGATGAACAGCAGCGACTGCGGGTCGAGGCCGGTGTGCCGGTCCAGCTCGCCCAGCAGCAGCTCCAGCCCCCGGCGCGGGGAGTCCGCCCGGTCGAACAGGCCCGGCGCCTGGGCGAGGTAGTCGCGCATGGCACCGGTGGCGGCCTCGGACAGCAGCGCCTGCACCGAGGAGAAGTGGTAGTGCACCAGCCCCGGCGTGACGCCGGCCCGGTCGGCCAGCATCCGGGTGCTCACCGCGGTCCAGCCGCGCTCGGCGATGAGCCGGCAGGCCACGTCGAGCAGCTTGCGGCGCACCTCGCGCCCGCGTTCGGCCGTGGTGGGTCGTGCCATGGGCCCTCCCTGCCCTGCGCCGACCGCCGGAGACCGGCGCGGCCGCGCGCTCGCACTTGGGCGTTCGACTTGGTCGTATGCCCAAAATAGCACACGCCTCACCGCGGCGGCCGCAGAGCCGGCGGATGCGGGACGCGAGGAGGGGGAGGCGGGAGCGGTGGAAGGGGCCGGCGGCTCGTGGAACCCGGGGCGGCCCGGCGGCCTCACCCGCAGAGGCGGAAGCCCGTCCCGCGCGCGGTCTCGATCCTCTCGGCGCCGACCTTCTTGCGCAGAGCGCGGATGGAGGCGTCGCGACGTCGGACCCCGGGTCGTAGCCGCACGGGACTGAGGAGCTGCGGTGTGAGCACCTGATCGCGATGGCGCAGCGGCAGCTCCAGCAGCGCGAACTCGCGCGCGGTGAGGTCGGCGGTGCCCGCGCCGGTGGCGGCGCGGCGGGCGCGCAGGTCCAGGGTGAGCTCCCCCGCGGTGAGCGTGGAGGCCTCGGGGCCGCGCTCGGCGCGCACGTCGCCGTCCTCACCGTCGTCGCCGGTGAGGGGCGAGGGCGGGCCCACGGCCTCACCTGACGGCGTGGGCCGCGGCTCGGCGCCGCCCGAGGAGACCGGGGCGGAGGGGAGGATACGGGCGACTCGCCGATGGTCACACGGCCGGGCGGACGGGCGGGCGGCGCATCGCTCCCGGAGGCCCAGACCACGGCGGACGCCTGCGAGGGGAGACCACCGCGACGGCGGTCGCCGCGGTGCGGTACAGCGGGTTCATGCCGGTGATCCTGCCGGCGGCGCCCTGGAGCCGACATGAAACAAGATGGGAATCCGCTCATCTGCGCAGCGAGGCACGGCACGCACGGACGGGGCGGCCGGAGGTCCGGCGGCGCCGGGTGATGAGGGGCGCCGCCGCCGGAACCGGCGGCGGCGCCCTATCCGGAAGGGCGAGGGTTTGATCGGGTGGTGCCCCTCAGGGCGCGTCGGGAATGGAGAACGCGGCCCAGACCACCTTTCCCTGCCCGTCGAGGATGTTCCAGCCCCAGTCGGAGCTGTAGGAGTCGATGAGGCGCAGGCCCCGGCCGCCCTCGCCGCAGCCCTCGTCGAGCTCGCCCATGACAGGCGCGGCCCTGCTGGGGTCGAAGACCATGCAGGTGAGCTCCCCGTCGCCGCGCACCAGGCCGAACTGCACGGACCACTCGGAGATCATCCCCGAGTCCACCGGCGCGGCGTGCCGGCACGCGTTGGTGACCAGCTCGGAGACGACCAGGCGCAGGTCGCAGGAGAGGGACTCCAGCCCCCAGTCCTCCAGCACACCTGCGGCGAAGTCGCGGGCCCGCTTGACCGAGGCGGGGTGGAACCCCAGTCCGCACACCGCGGTGATGGGGCGGATGAAGTGCTCCCCGACCGGCAGCGGTGCCAACGACAGGCCTTGCCAGCCTCCGGGCACGTCGCCGACGCGGGCCGACGGGACTCGGGCGCCTCCGGACGCCAGGAAGAGGCCACCGGCGTGGAAGTGGGCAGAGTGCGCAGTCATCGCGCTCCTTGCGCTGTCGGGCTACTCGCACCGTACGGGTCCACTTGCATCCCTATCTCTCGTCGCTTACAGACGTAAGCACGAATGCATGTGCATAACGCAGTCTAGTGAGAAGTGCGCCGCATGTCCTCCCTGAGGCCGGTTGTTATGAAAATTTAAGCGAACCGGCCGGGCACCGGACGCGTCTCGACCGGCAACGCCGCCCCGTCGTCGCAGGCCACAGGGGATCGATCCGGCATCGCCGCAGGCCACAGCGGTCGCCCGGATGGACGGCGAACCGAACGCGACTCGGAAGTTGGGCCGAAAGTCCCGATTTGCTCCGAGCGGCCCACCTTGCCCCACCCGCGGCTTCTTAGCGGGTATTGCCATAGTTAACGTGGCTTACCAACGCAAGAACCCCTGCAAGCACATATGCACGTGCATCATGTAGTCTGCGCGCGAGTCGCGGATGATCTTGGTATGGCGACAGGACCGAAAGAGAGAACACCGATGCAGCAGACCTACAACGGCATCCCCGCCGGCAGCCTCCGGGGCGCCGTGTGGCGCAAGTCCGAGCTCAGCAACCCCAGCGGCAACTGCGTTGAGGTCGCCCGCCTGCCGGACGGGGAGATCGCCGTGCGCAACTCCCGCCACCCCAACGGTCCCGCCCTCATCTACACGCCCGCTGAGATGACGGCCTTCGTCCGCGGGGCCAAACTGGGCGAGTTCGACCACCTGCTCGACTGATACGCCCGCTGAACGCGGACGGCCCGGCGCGGGTGGCCCACAGCGCAACCGGTCCGAGGACGGGACGGTACGCATCCCCCACTCCCTTGCAGCGCCCCCGCCCCACATTGACCCCCGTGATGACCCTCCGGGGAGGGCCGGGCCGGCTTCGCCCCTTCTGCGGCGCGTGCGCCGCCGGGAGCTCTCCCGCTCCGAGCGCACACCTTCGTCCCCGCGCGCATCCGCGCAGACGCACATCCCGCGCCGCGGTTGCCAGCGCGATCGGTGAACTTCGCGGATATCTCGACGCAAATCCGTGGCGGTATTCAATAATGTCCGCGGAATTCACTCGCTTCCCTCGGGGTGCCGACGGCCTCCGCTTCCCCTCCGGCGCCCGCCGCCCGCCGGCCGACCGGCGACAGTGATCCGGATGCGTCTTCACCTGGTCACAGCGTGTGCAACTAACAGCATCCGGTCACAACACCGAGCGTGTGCGGCGTTCCGCGGCAATTGCCGTACCCGCCGCTATTCTGATTCACTGTCTCGGTCAGCTGCTCTCGGAGGGGCAAAATGGAGATAGCGCGGCCGGAGGAGGACACTCCCCCTGCGAACGTACTCGCCCAGTCACGGGGCGGGCCGACTGTGTTGCGCATTCTGCTGGGCACCCAGCTCCGGCGGCTCCGAACGGCAAAGGGCATCAGCCGCGAGGACGCCGGCTACGAGATCCGTGCCTCGCACGCGAAGATCAGTCGCTTGGAGCTCGGCCAGGTCAGTTTCAAGGAGCGCGACGTGGCGGACCTGCTCTCGCTCTACGGCGTGGACGACTCCGAGGAGCGCGGCACGCTGCTCTCCCTCGCGCGCCAGGCCAACAACCCCGGCTGGTGGCACAAGTACAGCGACGTGCTGCCGAGCTGGTTCGAGGTCTACGTCGGCCTTGAGGAAGCCGCCTCGATCATCCGTACTTATGAGCTTCAGTTCGTGCCGGGCCTGCTGCAGGCCGAGGAGTACGCCCGTGCGGTGATCATGCTGGGCCACGGCAACGCGCCCGTCGACGAGATCGACCGCCGCGTGCACCTGCGCATGACGCGCCAGGAGCGTCTGACCGGCCCGAACGCCCCGCGCCTTTGGGCCGTGGTCGACGAGGCCGCGCTGCGCCGTCCGCTCGGCGGCACGCACGCGATGCGCGCGCAGCTGGAGCACCTGATCGAGATGGCCACGCTGCCCAACGTCACGCTGCAGATCGTGCCCTTCGCGCGCGGCGGGCACGCGGCGGCGGGCGGGCCCTTCAGCATCCTGCGCTTCACCGGCGCCGACCTGCCCGACGTGGTCTATCTGGAGCAGCTCACCAGCTCGGTCTACTTCGACAAGCCCGAGGAGACCGACCATTACATGGCCGTCATGGACCGGCTCTGCCTGGAGGCCGCTCCGGCCTCGGAGACCCCTCGCTACCTGCGCCGCATCCTCGACGACCTCGGCTGAGGCAGGCGGGCGGGTCCCGGGCCGCGGGCGCGCGGCGGCCGGACCCGCCGCTCCCGCCGGCGCACCCGGCACCGCCCGGCCCCGACCGCTCCCCGGCAACCAGCGCCTTCGCCTGGGTCGGCGGGATTGACTTTTGATTAGTCCGGAGACCAAACTAATCCTTACCGCGGTGCGCGGCGAACGTCACACCGCCTCGGCACCGAGTCACCGTACCCCTCAACGATCACCCCGATCACGACGCGCTTGGAGGTCCGACGATGCTGGTCGCGGGAGTGGACTCGTCCACCCAGGGCACCAAAGTTGTCGTACGCGACGCGGACACCGGCGTGCTGGTGCGGCGCGCGCAGGCGCCTCACCCCGACGGAACCGAGATCGAACCGCGGCACTGGTGGGACGCGCTGCTGAAGGTCTGCGGCGACGGAATGCTCGACGACGTCGTGGCCATCGGGGTGGGCGCCCAGCAGCACGGCATGGTCGCCGTCGACGGCGAAGACCGGGTCGTGCGCCCCGCCCTGCTGTGGAACGACACCCGCTCGGCCGGCGCCGCGCAGGACCTCGTCGCCGAACTCGGCGGCCCCGCCGAGTGGGCCCGCGCGGTGGGCAGCGTCCCCGTGGCCAGCCTCACCGTCACCAAGCTGCGCTGGCTGGCCGAGCACGAGCCGGACAACGCCGCCCGCACCCGCCGGGTCATGCTCCCCCACGACTGGCTGACCTGGCGCCTGCGCGGTGAGACCGACCCCGTCACCGACCGCGGCGACGCCTCGGGCACCGGCTACTTCGACACCGCCGAAGGCACCTACCGCCCGGACCTGCTGCGCCTGGCCTTCGGCCGCGACCTGGAGGTGCCCCGCGTCGCCCGGCCCGCGGAGAACGCCGGCGCGGTCCGCGTGCCCGGCCTGCCCGAGATCGCCACCGTGGCACCGGGCACCGGCGACAACATGGCCGCCGCGCTCGGCCTGGAGGCCCGCCCCGGCGACGTCGTCGTGTCCCTGGGGACCTCGGGCACCGCCTTCGCCGTCGCCGACAAGCCGGTGGCCGACGCCTCCGGCCTGGTCACCGGGTTCGCCGACGCCACCGGGCGGTTCCTGCCGCTGGTGGCCACCCTCAACGCCGCCCGCGTCCTCGACGCCGGCGCGCGGATGCTGGGCACGGACCTGGAGGAGTTCGGCCGGCTCGCGCTGTCGGCGCCGTCGGGCGCGGAGGGCCTCACCCTGCTCCCCTACCTCGACGGCGAGCGCACCCCGAACCTGCCCGACGCCACCGGCCGCCTCGACGGCATGACGCGGGCCAACCTGCACCCCGCGGCGATCGCCCGCGCGTTCGTCGAGGGCATGCTCTGCGGCCTGGCCGACGCCGTCGACGCGCTGACCGCCCAGGACGTCCCGGTCCACCGCGTGCTGCTGATCGGGGGCGCCGCCCGCTCGGAGGCGGTGCGCGCGATCGCGCCGCAGATCCTCGGGCGGCCCGTCGTGGTGCCCGAACCCGGCGAGTATGTCGCCGACGGCGCCGCCCGCCAGGCCGCGTGGGTGCTGGCGGGCACCGCCGAGCCGCCGGAGTGGGCCGGACCGGGCAGCGCCCAGGTCTACGAGGCCGACCCCGCACCCGGTGTCCGCGAACGCTACTCGCGGGCGCGCAACGCCCTTGCCTGACCGCTGGGCAGGCAGAACCGCGCAGGCATCGTGCAGCGGCCGCGCCCCGGCGGCGCACCGCCGTCACCCGGCCTGCCACACGGCGAAATCCGCTTCCTCCCCGGTCTGACGGCGGGGGCATCGATGGAGGTAATCCGATGAACGACTACCAGCCCGTCCGCGAGGACAAGTTCACCTTCGGCCTGTGGACCGTGGGGTGGCGCGGCGTCAACACGTTCGGCGAGCCGGTGCGCCCGGTGCTGGACCCCGTCGAGGCCGTGCGCCGCCTCTCCGACCTCGGCGCCTACGGCGTCACCTTCCACGACGACGACCTCATCCCGCCCGGCAGCGACGCCGCCGCCCGCGAGCAGATCCTCAAGCGCTTCCGCGGTGCGCTGGAGGAGACCGGCCTGGTCGTGCCGATGGCCACCACGAACCTGTTCAGCGACCCGGTGTTCCGCGACGGCGGCTTCACCTCCAACAGCCGCGACGTACGCCGGTACGCCCTCCGCAAGGTCCTCCGCAACATCGACCTGGCCGCGGAGATGGGCGCGCACACCTACGTGTGCTGGGGCGGCCAGGACGGCGCCGAGACCGAGGCGGGCAAGAACGGACGCGCCGCCCTGGACCGGCTGCGCGAGGCGTTCGACTTCCTCTGCGCCTACGTCCGCGAGCAGGGCTACGGGCTGCGCTTCGCTCTGGAACCCAAGCCCAACGAGCCGCGCGGCGACGTGCTGCTGCCCACCGTGGGCCACGCGCTGGCCTTCATCAACGAGCTGGAACACCCCGAGATGGTGGGCGTCAACCCGGAGGTCGGCCACGAGCAGATGGCCGGGCTGAACTTCGCGCACGGCATCGCCCAGGCCCTGTGGCACGGCAAGCTGTACCACATCGACCTCAACGGCCAGCGGGGTGTGAAGTACGACCAGGACCTGCGCTTCGGCGCCGGCGACCTCAAGGAGGCGTTCTTCCTGGTCGACCTGTTGGAGAACGCCGGGTACACGGGGCCGCGGCACTTCGACTTCAAGCCGCCGCGGACCGAGGACATGGACGGCGTGTGGGCCTCGGCCGCGGGCTGCATGCGCAACTACCTGATCCTGCGCGAGAAGGCCGCGGCCTTCCGCGCCGACCCGGAGGTCCGGGCCGCCCTGGAGGCCTCGCGGGTGGGCGAGCTGTCCGAGCCCACGCTCCGCGGGGGCGAGTCGGTCGCCGACCTGCTCGGCGAGGAGCTGGACCTGCCGGCGGTCGGCGAGCGCGGCTACCACTTCGAGCGGCTGGACCAGTTGGCCCTGGACCACCTGATGGGCGTGCGCTGAGCGGCGTGCCCCCTCTCCGCCGCCGGCCGGGGCTCCCCCTCCGGCCGGCGGCGGCCTCCACGGCGCGTCGAGGACGCCGGGCGGCGGCTTACACCGGGGCCGCCGCCCGGCCTATGCCGCGGCGCAGGCGGGTGAAGGCGCGCGGGCGGTCCACGGCCGCCGCGGCGGTCACCTCGCCCCCGCGTTCGTAGACCGCCGCGAAGGAGCGGTCGTCGAGCGAGCCCTCGACGACGCGCAGCTCGTCACCCTGCTGCACCCGGCCGGCGAACTGCAGCCGCAGCCCGTACTGGTCCGACCAGAAGTAAGGGGCGCGCCGGTACTCCTGGACCGTGGCCCCGGCGAGCAGGTTGGCCGCCGCGACGGCGGGCTGCTGGACGGCGCCGGTCCAGTGCTCGAACCTGGCGCTCGTGCCGTCGGCGCCGCGGCAGCGCGCCACGTCGCCCACTGCGGCGACCCGGCCGGCGGCGGTCAGCATCCCCGTGTCGCAGACGACGCCGTCGTCCAGCTCCAGGCCGGATCCGGTGAGCCAGGCGGTGTTGGGCCGCGCACCGATCCCCATGACGACGACGTCGGCGGGCACCAGGGTGCCGTCGGCGAGCTCGACCCCGGTGACGCGGTCGTGCCCGCGGAGGCCGCCGACGGGAACCCCGCACAGCAGCCGCACCCCGTTGTCGCCGTGCAGGCCTGCCGCGACGCGGGCGACGCCCGGTCCCAGCACCGCCTCCATCGGCACCTCCAGCGCCTCGACCACGGTGGTCTCCAGACCCAGCGCCGAGCACGCCGAAGCGATCTCGGCGCCGATGAAGGAGCCCCCGATGACCGCCACGCGCGGCGACCCGGCGGCGAGGTCGGCGCGCAGCGCCTCCGCGTCGGCCAGGCTGCGCAGCACGTGCACCCCGGCCAGTCCGGCGGTGCCCGGCAGCCGGTTCGGGGCGGCGCCGGTGGCCACGACCACGGCGTCCGCGCCGATCTCGGCCTCGTCGGCGAGCCGCACACTCCCCCGCCGCAGGTCCAGGCCCGCGGCGCGCACGCCCAGCCGCCAGTCGAGGTCCAGGTCGGCGTCGTCGGCGTCGAGCAGGGCGATGTCCTCGGTGTCGGCCTTGCCCAGCAGGAACTCCTTGGACAGCGGCGGTCGGTCGTAGGGCGGGCCCTGCTCGTCGCCGATGACCGTCAGCCTGCCCTCGAACCCCTGACGGCGCAGCGCTCGGGCGGTTTCCAGGCCGGCCAGCGACGCGCCGACCACGGCCACCGCCCTCATGCCGCGCCCTCGACGACGCGCTCGGCGGCGGGCGCGGCTGCCGGCTCGGCCGCGGCCGCGTGCACGTAGACGCCGCCGTCCTCGGCGACGGTGACCTCGTAGGTGCGCACGGGGTGCTTGGCGGGCAGGCAGCTCGGCTGGCCGGTGCGCAGGTCGAAAGCGGCCTCGTGCAGCGGGCACTCGACGTGGCACCCCTCCAGCCAGCCCTCGGAAAGGGAGGCGTTCTGGTGGGTGCAGGTGTCGTCGACGGCATAGACCTCGCCGTCGGCGTTGAACAGGGCGATGGGGACGTAGGCCATCACACGCAGCGACTCGCCCTGGGGCAGGTCGTTCAGGTGGCAGGCATAGATCATGGCGAGCTCCTCCTCTCCTTCGGGTCGGGTGTGCTGATCGGTCGCGCTCCGCCGGGATGCCGTGCGGCATGCGGCGGGCATGCGGCGGGCAGGGGCCCGGTTCCGGTGGTGGGACCCGCGGCGGAGTGCCGCGGTGGACGACGTCAACGGGGATGATCTTCGTCCCCTAATGCGCAACTACACGCCTAGTACGCAACAGTGTCTGCGGCCGCCCCGATCGCCGTCAAGCCCTCTGGAATCCCTGGTGATCAGCAACTTCCGCGAAATATTGATTAACATTCCGCCTCTTGACGCGGCCTTTCCGGCGGGTCAGCCTGTTGCTGATAACGCAGTGAGATGCATAGTACGAAACGTGACGGGCGTACCCGCCCGCGCCGCACCGGTTGCCCGTGTTCCGAGGGGGACGCCAATGACCGCCTCCGTTCCGCCGCCACGCACCCACCGCCCCCCGCGCCCGCGCGTCGTGATCATCGGCGCCGGCATCGTCGGCTGCGCCCTGGCCGACGAGCTCACCGCCCGCGGACTCCACGACGTCACCGTCCTGGAGCAAGGGCCGCTGTTCGCCACCGGCGGCTCCAGCTCGCACGCGCCGGGCCTGGTGTTCGCCACCAACCCGTCCAAGACGATGACCGAGTTCGCGAAGTACACCGTGGCCAAGTACTCCCGGCTCGACCTCGACGGCCGGTGGTGCTTCCGTGCCGTGGGCGGCCTGGAGGCGGCCACCACGCCCCAGCGCTGGGACGACCTCAAGCGCAAGCTCGGCCTTGCGCGCTCCTGGGGTGTGCGGGCCGAGCTCGTCGGGCCGGACGAGTGCGCGCGGATGTGGCCGCTGCTCGACAGCGACCGGGTCCTGGGCGGGCTGTACACCCCCGACGACGGGCTGGCCAAGGCGGTGCGCGCCGGCGAGGCCCAGGCGCGCGCCGCGACGGCGCGAGGCGCGGCCTTCTTGGACCACCACACCGTGGTGGGGGTCGAGCGCGACGGCGGCCGGGTGCGCGGGGTGGTCACCGACCGCGGCGCCTTCCCCGCCGACGTCGTGGTTTCGGCGGCCGGGTTCTGGGGGCCGGCGATCGGGCGGATGGCCGGAGTCGCGGTCCCGCTGCTGCCCCTGGCCCACCAGTACGCCTTCACCGCGCCCGTCGAGGGGGTGGAGAACCCGCCCGAGATCGAGGCGCGCCGCCCGCTGCTGCGCCATCAGGACCGCGACCTCTACTTCCGCGAGCACGGGGACCGGATCGGGATCGGCTCCTATGCACACCGTCCCATGCCGGTGCACCTGGCCGACGTCGCCGAGCCCGGCGCGGAGGCCTCCGAGGACATGCCCTCGAAACTGGAGTTCACCCCCGCCGACTTCGACCCGAGCTGGCGCGACAGCGTGGAGCTGCTGCCTGCCCTGGCCGGCTCCACGATCGAGGAGGGCTTCAACGGCGTCTTCTCGTTCACGCCGGACGGCATGCCGCTGCTGGGCGAGTCGCGGGCGCTGCGCGGGTTCTGGCTGGCCGAGGCCGTGTGGGTGACCCACTCCGCCGGCGCGGCCCGGGCCGTCGCCGAATGGATCGCCGAGGGCCGCCCCTCGACCGACGTGCACGAGTGCGACGTGCACCGCTTCGAGGACGCGCAGCTCTCCCCCGCCTACGTGGCCGACCGCGGCAAGCAGAGCTTCGTCGAGGTCTACGACGTCGTGCACCCGGCGCAGCCGATCGAAGGGCCGCGCCCGCTGCGCACCAGCCCCTTCTACCAGCGCGAGCGCGATCTGGGCGCGTTCTTCCTGGAGGGCGGCGGCTGGGAGCGGCCGCACTGGTACACGGCCAACGCCCCGCTGGTGCGCCCCGAGGACGAGGGTGCCGTGCGCGACCCCTGGGCCGCCCGCTACCACTCCCCCCTCGTCTGCGCCGAGGCCCGCGCGACCCGCGAGGGCGTGGCACTGTACGACATGACGCCGCTGAAGCGGCTGGAGGTCAGCGGACCGGGCGCGCTCGCGTTCCTGCAGCGCATGACCACCAACCAGCTCGACCGCAAACCCGGGGGCGTCGCCTACACGCTGCTGCTGGATCCCGGCGGCGGAGTGCGCAGCGACCTCACCGTCGCCCGCCTGGACGAGGACTTCTTCCAGGTCGCCGTGAGCAGCAGCCTCGACGTCGAGTGGCTGTGCGCTCACCTGCCCGCCGACGGCTCGGCGGTCCTGCGCGAGACCACGGCGGGCACCTGCTGCATCGGGGTGTGGGGGCCGCTCGCGCGCGACCTGGTGCAGCCGCTCAGCGGGGACGACCTCTCCCACGAGGGTTTCGGCTTCTTCAAGGCCCGGCGTGTGCACATCGGGCATGTGCCGGTGCTCGCCCTGCGGGTGTCCTACGTGGGCGAGCTGGGCTGGGAGCTCTACACCGGCGCCGACATGGGCCTGCGGCTGTGGGACACGCTGTGGGAGGCCGGGCGCGGACTGGGCGCGGTCGCCGCGGGCCGCGGGGCCTTCAACAGCCTGCGGCTGGAGAAGGGCTACCGGCTGGCCGGCACCGACATGACCACCGAACACGACCCCTACGAGGCCGGTCTGGGGTTCGCGGTTCGGCTGGACAAGGGCGACTTCATCGGGCGCGAGGCCGTCGCCGCCGCAGCGGAACGCGAGCCCCGGCGCAGGCTGAGCTGCCTGACCCTGGACGACCCGGAGCGCACGGCGATGGGCCGCGAACCGGTGCTCGTCGACGGCGCGCCCGCCGGATACGTCACCAGCGCCGCCTACAGCACGACATTGGGCCGAACCGTCGCCTACGCGTGGCTGCCCGCCGAGGCGGGCCTGCCCGGCACCGCCGTGGAGGTGGAGTACTTCGGCGAGCCGCTGGCCGCCACCGTGGCCGCCGAACCGCTGTTCGACCCGCAGATGGCCCGCATCCGCCGCTGAATGCGCACACCGCGCCCCGTACCGAGGAGCGGCCGCGGGCGAGCACCTGCCCCTCCGACCGCGACACCTTCCGCATCCGCCGCCGAGGAGGCACCCACCCTATGGACCGCTCCTACGACGTCGCCGTCATCGGACTCGGCGCGATGGGCAGCGCCGCCGCCTACCACCTGGCCGCACGCGGGCAGCGCGTGCTCGGCCTGGAGCGCTTCGGCCCCGCCCACGACCGGGGCTCCAGCCACGGCGGGTCGCGCATCATCCGCCAGGCCTACTTCGAGCACCCCGACTACGTCCCGCTGCTGCTGCGCGCCTACGAGCTGTGGGAGGCGCTGGAGCGCGACTCCGGGACCGACCTGCTGACCGTGACCGGCGCGCTGATGGTGGGCCGGCCCGGAACCCGCACCGTGGCCGGCAGCCGCGACTCGGCCCGGCGGTGGGGACTGGCGCACGAGATGCTGGACGCCGGCGACATCCGCCGCCGCTTCCCCACGATGGCGCCGCAGGCCGACGAGGTCGCCCTCTACGAAGAGCGCGGCGGGTTCGTGCGGCCCGAGGCCGCGGTGTCCGCGCACCTCGGCCTGGCCGAACGGTCAGGGGCCGACCTGCGCTTCCACGAACCCGTGCACACCTGGACCGCTCTACCCGGGGGCGAAGGCGTGCGGATCGCCACCGCCGAGGACTCCTACACCGCCGCACGGCTGGTGGTGTGCCCGGGCGCGTGGGCGCCGCGACTGCTGGCGGACCTCGGCGTGGACTTCACCGTCGAACGGCAGGTGCAGTACTGGTTCGCGCCGCGCGGCGGCACCGCGCCGTTCACACCCGACCGCCATCCCGTCTACGTGTGGGAGGCGCCCGCGGGCGTGCAGGTCTACGGGTTCCCCGCCTATGAGGGACCGGGCGAGGGCGTCAAGACCGCGTTCTTCCGGCGCGGCACCGCCTGCACTCCGGAGTCCCTGGACCGCAGGATCCATCCCGCCGAGATCGCGGCGATCGCCGACCACCTGAGCACCCGCATCCCCGACCTGCCCGGCGGCTTCCTGCGCGGCGCCGCCTGCATGTACACCACCACCGCCGACGAGCACTTCGTGATCGGCGCCCACCCCGAGCACCCCCAGGTCACCGTCGCCTGCGGGTTCTCCGGGCACGGGTTCAAGTTCACCCCGGTGGTCGGCGAGATCGCCGCCGACCTGGCGACCGAGGGGACCACCGCCCACCCCGTCGACCTGTTCGAGCCGCGGCCGCGCCGCGCCGCGGCGGCCCCGCAGGAGGTGGCCCGTTGACAGCGACCGACCCCGACGCCCCCGGTACGGCGGCCCCGCCCGAGGAGCTGCTGCCCACGCTTGCGGGGCACTACTACACCGATCCCGCGGTGTTCGCCCGCGAGCAGGAGCTGATCCTGGAGTCCCACTGGTTCTGCGCGGTGCGCAGCGCCGACCTGGCCCGGCCGGGCGCCTTCCGCACCGCGACCGTGGGGCGGGAGAGCGTGCTGGTCTGCCGCACCCGCTCCGGCGCCGTACGCGCGTTCTTGAACGTGTGCCGGCACCGCGGAGCGCAGCTGTGCACCGCCGAGTCCGGCGAGGTCCGCCGCTCGCTGCAGTGCCCGTACCACGCCTGGACCTACGACCTGGACGGGCGCCTGGTGGCCGCGCCCAACATGGCCGACATGCCCGGCGTCGACAAGCGCGAGCGCGGTCTCATCGGCGTGCACGTGCGCGAGTGGCTGGGGTACGTGTGGGTGTGCCTGGCCGACGAGCCGCCGTCCTTCGACGAGACGGTGCGCGGCGCGGTGGCGCGGCGCCTCGGCGACGAGGACGTGGTGGAGCGCTACGGCGTCGAGGGGCTGGCACTGGGCCGGCGCATCTCCTACGATGTCGCGGCCAACTGGAAGCTGGTCGTCGAGAACTTCATGGAGTGCTACCACTGCGGCACCATCCATCCCGAGCTGACCGAGGTGCTGCCGGAGTTCGCCGAGGGCTACGCCGCGCAGTACCACGTGGGCCACGGGGCGGAGTTCGGCTCCGACGTCGACGGGTTCACCGTCGACGGCACGGCCGGGTTCGGCCGGCTCGGCGGCGTCGGCGAGGAGCAGGACCGCCGCTACTACGCCGTCACCGTGCGGCCGCAGGTGTTCCTCAACCTGGTACCCGACCACGTGATCGTGCACCGCATGTTCCCGCTGGCCCCCGACCGCACGCTGATCGAGTGCGACTGGCTCTACAGCCCCGAGGTGGTGGAGTCCGGAACCGACCTGTCCCACTCGGTGGAGCTGTTCGACCGCGTCAACCGCCAGGACTTCGAGGCCTGCGAGCGCTGCCAGCCGGCCATGTCCTCGCGCGCCTACCGCACGGGCGGGGTGCTGGTGCCGGTCGAGCACCACATCGCCGAGTTCCACGCCTGGGTCGCCGACCTGCTCGGCGACCCCCCGGAGTAGGGCGGGTGCGGCAGGGGCGGGGCGCGTGAGGGCACGCGCCCCGCTGCACCGCGCCGCACCGGCCTCCGTACGTCACTCGGGCAGCGGGGCGCGGGGACCGCGCAGCGCCGGCTCGCTCCGCGCGGCGACCAGCCAGTCCAGCGCGCGCTGGCCGCGCACCACGGTGTTGCGCAGGGAGCCCACGCCGGTGATCTCGATGTCGACCACGTCGTCCTCCTGCAGCGTGAAATCCATGTCCGGCACGATTCCGGTTCCGGTGGCCAGGACGGCGCCGTCGGGGAAGGGATAGCAGTCGAACAGGCTGGAGACCAGGTCCTCGGGCCTGCGGCGCAGGCCGGCCAGCGCGACCTCGCCGGTGAACGCCTCCTCGCCGCCGCGCAGCACGCTCATCCGCACGGCACCGGCGCGCGGGTCGTCGAGCTCCCAGACCGGTCTGACGAAGGCGCCGAGAGCGCACCCTCCGGCGTAGACCTTGGCCTGGGGCAGGTAGAGGGCGTTCTCCCCCTCGATGGAGCGGGAGCTGACGTCGTCGCAGACGCCGTATCCGACGATCTCCGCGTGGGCGTTGACGAAGAGCGCCAGCTCGGGCTCCGGCACGTCCAGGGCGGAGTCGGCGCGCACGCCGATGGGCTCGCCGTCGGTCACCACCCGCCAGGCGACCGACTTGAAGAACAGCTCGGGGCGGTCGGCGTCGTAGACGCGGTCGTAGAGGTCGGCGCTGTCGCTCTCCTCGCCGCGCGCCTCGCGGGAGCGCTCGTAGGTCACGCCGCCGGCCCACACCTCGGTGCCTCCGTCGACGGGGGGCAGGACCGCGACGTCCGCCAGCCGGGCGGCGAGCCGCTCGCCGGACGCGGCGGCGGCCAGTTCGCGGATCTCGGCCAGCGGCCTGCGCAGCAGATCGGCCATGTCGCGCACGTCGGGGAGCGGACGAACGACCGCCTCGCCATCGTCGTCGCCGAGTCCTACGCGCACGCGCCCGTCGGCATCGGCGTAGCGGAGAATCCCGCGCACTGTTCCACCCTTCCGTCGCTCGGCTCCACACATCCGTTCAACATGCAGAACAGTGAACGGCATGTTGAACGTAACACCGAACGGCCACTGGCGTACATCACCCGCGGGCGGGAATTTGACCTGCGCCACAACGGCCGCTTAACGTCCCTTTCATCATGCTGACTTCCGTTCCACATGTTGAACACCTGGGACCGACGCGCAGTGCGCCGCGTCCGGGACCCCGGCCGTGAGGGAGCGCGTACGCCGGACGGGCACCGCGGCGGCCGCCGCGCTAGCGGGGCTCGGGGGCGCCCATGCGCGCGCCGAGGTCGCCGGCCAGGCCGCGCAGCCGCTCCGCCCGCTCCCGCTGCCGTCCCGCCGAAGCGGCGGTGGCCAGCCCGGTGAAGCTCACGGCCGCCGCCTGTCCCCGCGTGGCGGTGCCGGGGACCGTCGCCGCCAGGCACAGCAGGCCCTCCAGGGTCTCGCCGGAGTCGAGGGCGTACCCGCGCTCGCGCACCGCGTCGAGGTCGCGCCGCAGCTCGTCGGGGTCGGTGATGGATTCGGCGGTGGGGTGCGGCAGCGGTCCCGCCGCATCGAGCCGCGCGGCCAGCTCCGCGGGGGGCAGCTCGGCGAGCATGGCCTTGCCCGTGGCGGTGGTCGTCGCCGGCAGCGGACGGCCGATCTGCGAGGCCAGCACCACCGGGTGGCGCCCGTCGCGCCGCGCCAGGTAGACGACCTCCAGCCCGGTCTCGCCGAGGACCGCCAGCTGGACGGTCTCCTCCTGGCAGTCGTCGCGTTCGCGGCAGACGTCCTGGAACTCGCGGACGATGTCGACGCCGGCCAGGTAGGCCTCGGCGTAGCCCACGAGGCGCCGCCCCAGCCCGAAGCCCTCGGGGGTGCGGCGCACCAGCCCGGCCTCCGCAAGCGCGCCGCAGACGTTGGAGACCGACGACTTCGCCGCGCCGAGCCCGCGCGCGAGCTCGGCCAGCGAGACCGCCCGGCCGCGCCGCTCGGCGAGCATGTCGAGGATGGCCGCCGCACGCGTGACCGCCGGCGCCAGCGAGCGCTCACCCTGCGCCGCTCCGTCGTCCATGCCCGCGGCCACCTCCCGCGCCTGTCGGATCACCGATGCGGGGAGCCGCCTTCCGGCACCCCGCCGCGGGTTCAACATACTGAACACGGGCCGCCGCCGCACACGCCGCCCGAGCACAGCACACCCGCGCCCGGGCGCCGAGGTCCGCCGGTCCCCGGGCCGGCCCCCATCTCCAGCCACGACACCGCAGAGGAGTGCCCGCAATGACCAGCACCGACGAGAACGAATCCGACCGCCGCAGCACGCACTGGTTCGGCGCGAGCGGCCGGTCGGGGATGCTCTACCGGTCCTGGATGCGCAACCAGGGCTTCAGCGACGAGGTCTTCGACGGCCGCCCGGTCATCGGGATCGCCGTCTCCGGATCGGAGCTGGCCCCCTGCAACGCCCATCTCTCCCGTGTCGCCGAATCGGTCAAGCGCGGGGTCTGGCAGGCCGGGGGCTTTCCTCTGGAGTTCCCCGTCATGGCCCTGGGCGAGACGGTGCTGCGGCCCACCGCGATGCTGTACCGCAACCTGCTGGCCATGGAGGCCGAGGAGCTGATGCGCGCCAACCCGCTGGACGGGGTCGTGCTGCTCTCCGGCTGCGACAAGACGACGCCGGGCCTGCTGATGGCCGCCGCCAGCACCGACCTGCCCGCGCTGATGATCACCGGCGGGCCGATGCTCAACGGCAAGTTCCGGGGCGAGGACATCGGCTCGGGCACCCATGTGTGGAAGTTCGAGGAGGAGGTGCGCGCCGGGCGGATGACCGAGGCCGACTGCTCCTTCGCCGAGTCGTGCATGTCCCGCTCCAACGGCCACTGCATGACCATGGGCACCGCCTCGACGATGGCGTGCATGGCCGAGGCCCTGGGCATGCAGCCGGCCTACGCCGCGACGTGGCCGGCGGTGGACGCCCGGCGCTACGCCGCCGCGCAGCGCTCGGGCCGGCGCATCGTCGAGATGGTCGAGCAGGACGTGCGGCCCTCCTCCATCATGACCCGCGAGGCCTTCGAGAACGCGATCCGGATCAACGCCGCCATCGGCGGCTCCACCAACGCCGTCATCCACCTGCTGGCGATCGCCGGGCGGCTGGGCGTGGACCTGAGCCTGGACGACTTCGACGTGCTGGCGCGCGAGGTGCCGACGCTGCTGGACCTGATGCCCAGCGGCCGGTTCCTGATGGAGGACTTCTGCTATGCGGGCGGACTGCCCGCGGTCGTCGCCGAACTGGGCGGGCTGCTGCACGCCGACGCGCCCACGGTGACCGGCGAGCCCCTCGGGGCGGCCGCGCGCACCGCCGAGTGCCACAACCGCGAGGTCATCCGGCCGATCGACGACCCGCTGCAGCCCGCCGGCACCGGCACCGCCGTGCTGCGCGGCAACCTGGCGCCCTCCGGGGCGGTGGTCAAGCAGTCGGCGGCGAGCCCGCACCTGCTCGTCCACCGCGGTCGGGCGCTGGTCTTCGACTCCCCCGAGGAGTACTACGCGGTCGCCGATGACCCCGAGCTCGACGTCGACGCCGACACCGTGCTGGTGCTGCGCAACTGCGGCCCGGCCGGCTACCCCGGAATGCCCGAGGTCAGCAACGTCGCGCTGCCCTCCAAGCTGCTCGCCCAAGGCGTGAGCGACATGGTGCGCATCTGCGACGGGCGCATGTCCGGGACCGCCTACGGCACGGTGGTGCTGCACACCGCGCCCGAGGCCGCCGTGGGCGGCCCGCTGGCGCTGGTGCGCGACGGCGACGAGATCAGCCTGGACGTCCCGGCGCGCACGCTGACCCTGCACGTCGACGACGCCGAGCTGGAGCGCCGCCGCGCCGAGTGGGCTGCGCCCCGCCCGCATTCGGACCGCGGCTGGGTGCGCCTGTACTGCGAACGCGTGCTCCAGGCCGACCGGGGCGCCGACCTGGACTTCCTGGTCGGCTCCAGCGGCCACGAGGTCCCGCGCGAGTCCCACTGACCCCGCTCCCCCCGAACGCGCGCCGTGTGCGCCTCCGGGGGCTGTGCGGGTCCGAGCGCACCGGAGGCGGGAACCGAGCGACTGGCCGGCCGACCTGCTTCCGGTGCCTTCGCCTGCCGTAGCTGTGCCAAATATCGAATATCGTTCTATACTTCGGCCTGCAAGGACCCCGTTCGCGCCCGGGCGGGTCCGCAGCCTAGCCTGGGCGCGTTCCGCCGCCCTCAGGGAGGACCGCACGCCGATGGCCCGCCGCACCCCCGCTCTCCTGCGTGCCCTGGACATTTTGGAGCTGTTCACCGACGGGCGGGAGTCGGTCAGCGCGCCCGAGGTGGTCGAGGAGCTCGACCTGCCGCGCACCACGGTGCACGAGCTCCTGCACACCCTGGTCGACCGGCAGTACCTCGATCCCCACCCCGAGATCCCCGGCCGCTACCGGCTCGGCCTGCAGTTGTTCCGGCTGGGCAGCGCCTACGCCGAAGGGCTCGACACCGCGCGCACCGGCCGGCAGACCGCCCGCGAGCTGGTGGAGGCGTGCAACGAGACCTCGCACGTGGCCGTCCTCGACGACGTGCACATCGTCTACGTCGCCAAGGTCGACAGCTCGCACGCGGTGCGGATGGTCTCCACCCTGGGCGGGCGCATCCCGGCACACTGCACCGCGCTGGGCAAGGTATTGCTGGCTGCGCTGCCCGAGCACGAGCTGCGCACGCGGCTCGCGCGGACTCCGCCCGAGCCGATGACGCCGCGCAGCATCACCGGGGTGCCCGCGCTGCTCGACGAGCTGCGGCGCGTCCGCGAGGCGGGCACCGCGGTGGAGATCTGCGAGTCCAACCCCGACGTGTGCTGTGTGGCGGCTCCCGTGCGCGACCGCACCGACCAGGTCGTGGCGGCCGTGAGCGTCTCGGTGCCGCTGCACCGCTGGTCCGAGGAGCGCCGCGCGGAGCTGGAGGACCTCGTGGCCGACGGGGCGCGCCGCTTCACCACCGCGTTGGGCGGGCGCGTCCGGGCCTGATGGGTGCGAGGCCCAGCGGGGGCGGAGCTGGGCGGGCCGCGTGCGGGTGCGCATCGGTGCGTGCGGCGGATGCGCGCGGCGGCGCGGCCGGACACGGCAGTCGGCGGGCGCGGCCCGAAAGCCGCACCCGCCGGAGCGCGCGTCCTCAGAACACCAGCACGGACAGCCCGTAAAGCGCGCACACCAGTGCGAACGCCATCAGGCCCACGGCGGTGGCCTGGACCGTCCAGGTGCGCAGCGTCGTCTTCGTGTCCATCTCCAGGAAGCCGCGCACGAGCCAGAAGCCCGAGTCGTTGACGTGGGACAGCACGATCCCGCCGGCGCACATGGCGAGGACGATCAGCGCCAGCTCGAACTGCGAGTGCCCGCCCGCGGCCTGCACGGCCGGCGCCAGCAGCCCGGCCGCGGTCGTGGTGGCCACGGTCGCCGAGCCCTGGGCCACCCGCATCACCACGGCGATCAGGAACGCGGCCACGATGAGCGGCAGACCCATCGCGTCCAGCCCGTCGGCCAGCGCGTCGCCGATGCGGCTCTCGGCCATGACCGCACCGAACATGCCGCCGGCGCCGGTGAGCAGGATGATCGTGCATACGGGCGCCAGCGCGCGGTCGATGAGGCGCTCCAGCGACGCGCCGTCGCCGCGGCGGCGCCACCCGAGCAGGTACAGGGCGGCTAGCACGGTGATCAGCAGCGCCGCCGGAGTCTGGCCGAGCGCTTGCAGCGACTGCACCCACAGCGCCTTCTTGTCGACGGCGCCGGCGGCGCCGAGTGTCTCCAGTCCGGTGTTGACGAAGATCAGCACCACCGGTAGCAGCAGCAGGAACAGCAGCACCGGCATGCGCGGCGGGGCGACCGGCTCCTGCTGCCCGGGGCCCGAGCCGCCGCCGTCCGCGGGGCCGCTGCGCTCCGCGGAGCCGTCCGACCCGGCGCCGGGACCGCCCAGGATCGCCGGGATGGGCACATCGTTGCGGGCGCCCAGCCAACGGCCGAGCAGGTAGCCGCTGACGTACCAGGTGGGCAGGGCCACCAGCAGGCCGGTGAGCACCACGACGCCCATGTCCGCGCCGACCAGCTGGGTGGCCGCGACCGGTCCCGGGTGGGGCGGCAGCAGCGCGTGCATGGCCAGGAAGGCGCCGGTGGCCGGCAGGGCGTAGAGCAGCACCGACCCGCCCATGCGCCGGGCGACCGAGAAGATGATGGGCAGCATCACCACGAACGCGGCGTCCAGGAAGATCGGGAAGCCGAACAGCAGTGAGGCGACGCTCAGCGCGAGCGGCGCGCGGCGCTCGCCGAACAGGCGGGTGAGCCCGTCGCAGAGCACCTGGGCGCCGCCGGAGACCTCGATGAGCCGGCCGAGGATCGCGCCGAACCCGATCAGCAGGACGACCTCGCCGAGTGTCGAGCCCAGCCCGTCGAGGAGCAGGGGTACGAGCTTGCCCGGAGGTGTTCCGGTGGCCAGCGCGGTCGCGGCGCTGACCAGGATCAGCGCAAGGACGGCGTGCAGGCGCACCTTGATGATGAGAAAGAGCAGGGTGGCGATGGATAGCACGGCGACGGCGAGGAGCCATGCCGTGGGGAGGTTCGCTGTATCTGCCATGAATGGGGACCTGTCCGAGGGCTGGTTGCGGTGGCGCGCGTCGGTGCGCGCCGTCGGGGGCGGGGGGCGCGGCCGCCGGCGGCGCGGGGGCCGGGGCGGCTGGGGGCGCCGCTGATCGTGAGGGGCGTGCGGTGGCGGTGCACCGCCGCACCTCGGTGTTCTATATTTCGGACGACGTCTGCTATTTCGTCACCTTAGATTCGCGGTGTGCGGCAGGTCAACCCGGCCAGTGGCGCGCATCACCGGTCGGGTGCGCCGGACACCCTCCCGTTGACCGGCTCCCGCGTCACCCATAAGGTGCAGTGACGATATAGAGAACATCGTTCGGTATACAGAACAGATTGCATCCCGGACGCTCCGCCGCCCCTGCGCCGGCGGACTCCGCCCTCCGACCCGTCGCCCCCGCCGTGAGGACCGCCATGACCGACTCCGCGCCGCACCCGCCCCCCGGCCGCGCCGCGCTCGACGCGCTCGGCCTGCCCGCAACCGACGCAGAACCGCCCGCCTCCCCGCTGGCGTTCCCCGACGGGGGCGCCTGGCGGTTGGAGATCCCCAGCGTCGAGGGCCCGGGAGCGCTGCAGGCGGTGCTGTCGGCCGCCGCGGAGTGGGAGGTGCCGATCCACCGCGTCTCGCAGGGGTCGGGCGTGACCATGCTGACCGACGGCGAGATCACCGAGATGGTGCGGACGTGCGCGGAGGTCGGCGTCGAGCTGTGCCTGTTCGCCCGCCCTGGCGCCAACTGGGACATCGGCGCCGCGCGGGACAGCTCCGCCGGCTCGGCCTCCTCCCGCAGCAGAGGCGCCGCGCAGCTCGAAGCGGGGGTCGCCGAGGCCGAGCGGGCGGCGTCGCTGGGCGTGCGCAGCCTGCTGGTGGCCGACGAGGGCCTGCTGTGGGTGCTGCACAGCAGGCGGGCCGACGGCGACCTGCCCGCCGACCTGCAGCTGAAGGTCTCGGTGATGGCGGGCCCGGTCAACCCGGCGGCGCTGGCCGTGCAGGAGCGCCTGGGCGCCGACACCGTCAATGTCCCCTCGGACCTGAGCCTGCACCAGCTGGCCGAGTTGCGGGCGGCCGGACCGGTGACCCTGGACTTCTACGTCGAGGCGCCCGACAACATCGGCGGGTTCGTGCGCCACCACGAGATCGCCGGGATCATCCGCGCGGCGGCGCCGGTGTACGTGAAGTTCGGCTTGCGCAACGCGCCCGACGTCTATCCCGCGGGCGAGCAGCTCAGCGCGGTGGTGGCGGCCTCGTCCCGCGAACGGGTCCGCCGCGCGCGCCTGGGCCTGGACGCGCTCGCGCGCACTCCGGACCCGCCGCGGATGTCCGCACCGGGCCGGCGCGAGCAGCCCGGGTGCGCCCGCTTCGCGCCCACCGGATTCGCGGGGGGGAGCGCACCGGCGTGACGCGGTTCCGCTCCGTGTCGCGTTCGACGGTACATCCGCGGCGGGCGGCGCCCGACGGGTGCCCCCGCCCGGCGGGCCCAGCGGGGTGCGGCATACTCGTGCAGCGTCGCCACCGGCGAGCCTGCGCCCACCTGCCCGACCGGCCTGACCTGCCCGACCGGCCCCGACCGGCGGCT
>NZ_BAAAQI010000014.1:0-138799 GCF_039531585.1 Streptomonospora arabica
CCTGACCGGCGTCCAGGAACTGCTCACCGGCCAGGCCAACCCCAACGCGGTGCTGGCCGACATGGACGACGCCTACACCGAGGAGTAGCTCCGTGAGGTCGGCGTACAGCGCCGCCTCCTGCAGCAGAGGTGCGCCCGACCGTGGGGAGCCGCCGCGTCGATGGGAGCGCCAGCATCCCGGACCGGCATTTCGCCGGTGCGGGATGCGCCTTGCCCCGTCGGAGAGCACCACGAACGGGCATGAGGAAGGAGGGAGGGCGGCCTCGCCGGGGGCACAAGGGCGATGGCGCCCGCGCCTGCGTGGGAGGGGGCGGGAGGAACCCGACCGGCTCGCGCCTGTCCGGAGATCGCGGCGTTCGCACGACGGTCGCCGTACACGCGGTTCGTGTGTCCTCGACCAGCCGTGCGCGGGGCCGCCGGCTGCCGGCGGCCCCGCGGCCTTGCGATCGGCTACCGGCCGAGGCCCGAACGAGCCGCCGCGCTTGTCAGCACGGAGAATCGGACGTCACTGACGTCGTCGGCCACGACGAAGCGCCATGTCCCCGAGCCGACGCGGTAGACCGCATACCCCTCCCGCACCTCTAGGAAGTCGGCCTTCGGGGACGCCGCCACGTGCTCGGCACGTCGACCGAGGAGGGGCACATGGATCTCGCCTTCGGCGTTGGGCGGAACGACGGCCTTGAGGCGCAGGCCGCCTTCACCGTCGCGGCGCCAGCTTGAGGCGACCTTTCCCCGGACGGTCTGAGTGCCGGCCTCGGCATGGTTCAGGCCACTGGGAATGTGCGGTTTGATCCTCGCCGTCGCATATCCCGGTCGGGAGGCGGTGATCCCGGCCAGGTCGGCGAACATCCAATGGCCGATTGAACCGAAGAAGTGGTGGTTCAAGGATCGGGTGTCGGCGTTCCAGTGCTCCTGGAGCGACGTCCGTCCGAGCTCGATCCAGTAGCCCCAGCTCGGCTCCTTGGTCTGCGTCGCCACCGCGTAGGCCACGTCGATCTCACCGTGCTGCGTGAGGACGGGCAGCAGGTAGCGGGTGCCGACCACACCCGTGTCCAGCCGGTCTCCGCGCTCGCGGATGTCGGCGACGAGGTTGCCGACAACCGAATCGACCTGCTTCTTCGGCACGAGTCCGAAGGCCAGCGGCAGAATGTTCGACGTCTGCCGGTACTCACCCACACCGGGGGTCCGGTAGAGACCGGCCTCCTTGTCGAGGAACGCCGTGTTGAAGGCGTCCCGGATCTTGTCCGCGCGCTTCCGGTAAGCCGACGCCTGTTCGCCGTCGCCGAGGATCTTTGCGGTATCGGCCAGCAGGCTCGCCATGCGGTAGGCATGGGCCGTCGAGCTCAGCACCGGGCCCTCCGGCGGGTTTCCGCCCGGAGCCACCCAGTCGCCCAGGCCGACCGGGTATAGGTCGTCGGCGTCCCGTCGGGACTCCAGCCACGAAAAGTACCGCTGCATGCCGTCATAGTGGCGTTCGAGGACCCCGACGTCGCCCTCCGTCTCGTAGAGGTTGCGGGACAGCACGAACAGCGCCATGTCCCAGGCCGGGGTGGGGCCTTGGACGGCCGGCCACCCCGGCGAGCCCTCGTAGCTCCAACCCGGAGTCGGCACGATCGTCGGTAGCTCGCCCGAGGGCTTCTGCGCGTCCAGCAGGTCGTTCAGGAATTTCCGATGGAACCGGCTCGTGTCGAATTCGTAGCTCATGGTCGATGCCGTGAGCTGCGCATCGCCCGTCCAGCCGGCCTTCTCGTAGACAGGGGTGTCCGTGGGGACGTGTTGGTGGTTGTTGAGCAGGGCGCGCCGCGTGTTGTCGCGGATGGTGTTGAGCAGCTCCGAGCTGCTGTCGAAGTGCCCGATGGATGCGAAGTCGTTGTGCGTCCGCCGGCCCTGGACGGTTGCCTTGGTGGGTTCCGAAGGCAGGCCGCGGACCTCCACGAACCGGAATCCCTTGTAGGTGTAGGAGGGTTCCCACACCTCAGGCCGTTTGCCTCGGCCGAGGACGTAGGTGTCGGTCTGAGCGCGCGGCACGTCGTGGAAGTTGTCGTACTGCGGGACACGCACGAGGCCGTCGTCGCCGAGCCGCTCCCCGTAGCGCATCGTGACCTCGGTTCCGGCCTCACCGCGGACCTTCAGCCGGGCCCACCCGGCGATCTGGGCTCCGAGGTCGAACACATGAACACCGGGCTCGGGTTCGGTGATCTCGACGGGGGTGAGGGTCTCGGTGACCCTGACCGGTTCGTGGGGCCGGGCGCGCAGACTGCCATCAGGGCCCTCCGACAGCTCCGCCGCATCCCACGCGTCCGCGCCGTCGTAGTCCGGTCGGCTCCAACCGGGCTGCTCGCGCCGGGCGTCGTAAGTTTCACCGGCGAAGACCTCGTCGTACCTGGTCGGCCCCTCGGCGCTCGTCTCCCATTCCTCGTCCGATGTGACCCTGGTCGTCGAGCCGTCGGGATGGGTGATGACCAGCAGGGCGCGGAGTTCGGGATCAGACCACCACGGCGCACTGTCCCAGTTCCAGGAGTTGCCGGTGCTGATTCCGTAGAAACCGCGTCCGAGTTCGACGCCGATCGCGTTCTTCCCCTTGTCGACGAGCTCGGTCACATCGTGGGTCACATATAGGGCAGTGTCGCTGTAGTCGGTCTGGCCCGGATCGAGTACTGCGGTGCCCACGCGTCGGCCGTTGATCTGTGCGACGGAGTACCCGAGGCCGCTGAGGTACAGACGGGCCTTGGAGACCCGGCCGTTCGAGTCGAACTCGCGCCGGAAGCGCGGCGCGGGCGGGTGGTCGGCGCCGGGACTCCCGGGGTCCGGATCGCGACTGATCCACTCGGCGCCCGTCCACGCGGTGTCGTCGAGCAGTGCCGTCTCCCACCAGCTGGGAGAGCTCCATTTGGAGGCGGCTCCGTTCGTGCCCCACACGCGCACGCGCCAGTGGTAGCGCGTGGCCGATTCCAGGTTCCGCCCGGTGTAGGGGATGTGTGCGGAGGCGCTCTTCTCGACTCTGCCGGAGTCCCATACGTCGGCGTCGCCGTCGACAAGGGCGGATCGCGAGCCGGCCACCTGCACCTGGTAGGCGGTCTGGTCGGGGGCGCGCTTGTGCGCTTTCAGGCGCCACGACAGCCGCGGCTGCGCGACGTCGATGCCGAGCGGACTCGGGGTGTCCTCAACTCGCAGGTCGATCGGTGATGCGGCGGAGGTCCCTGCGGCGGCCGGCGCAGCCTGCATGGGAGCCATGAAAAGCCCCAGCGTCAGCACGAGCGCGAGGGTCAGCGATAGTGGTGGGCGTTTCAACATCGGCCTCTCCCGAGGGGGTGGGGGACACCGTCGGCCGGGGGTGCGCTGGCGGCACCGGTTCACCGACGGAAGGGAGGTGGGTCGGTCGTGGGAGCGCGTGCGGTGGACTCGGGCCCAAGGGCTGTTGACGGCCGGCGGATGCGGCGTCGCCGGAGTGGCTCAGAGCCGCGATGAGTCGGGGGAGGTGCCCGCGGTCGCCGGGGGAAGTAGGACACCTGATTGCGTTGAAACGTTTTATCTCGTGGCGAAAATTTAATGTCGATCACATTGCGGCGTCAAGACCTGTCCGGCGGTCGTCGTCTTGCAGCGAGGGTGGGGTCGCTCCCCGGCAGCGTGGCTGCTGCAGGGAGACCGCGTGGTCGCGGTCTACTTCGGCTCGCGGCGGCAGGAAGTAGAGTTGGCTCTAAAACAGATGAAACGCTTCGACCGCTACTGATGAGGGTTCGCTTGCCCAGCCCCCGCCTTCCAGTGCCGCCCTCTGCGCGTCCGGGGCGGCGGTGCGGTGGCAAGGGCCACGCTGTGCATGGCGCCTGGTCGTGGCCGGCCGTCCACCCGGGCGGCGGAAGCCGGAGCCCCGCGGCGTCCTGCGGCGGTCCCCACTGCGGGCGCAGCCGTGCCGGACCATCGCCACGCCGGAGTGCCATGTCGGAGCCGCCGCACCGTCCGCAGGAGCGTGACCTATGATTCCAGGAGCGACCGGCGATCGGCGCCGGTGCCGCCGCACACGTACGTGGGAACGGACATCGTGAAGACGGTGAGTATCAAGGAGGTCGCGAACGAGGCCGGAGTCTCGACCGCCACCGTCTCCAACGTGATCAACCGGCCGGACGTCGTCGCCGCTGCCACGCGCGACCACGTCCAGGCCGTGATCGACTCCCTGGGATACGTGCCCAACTCCGCCGCGCGCCATCTCAGCAGCGGACGCAGCACTGCGGTCGGTCTGGTGCTCTTCGGCGTACGCAACCCCTTCTTCGCCGACATCGCGCGCGGGGCCGAGGACGTGCTGCAGCAGGCCGGTCACCTGGTGGTGATGTGCAGTACCGACCTGGATACCGCTCGCGAGGAGGACTACCTCGACCGACTCGCCCAGCAGCGGATACGCAGCCTGCTGATCACCCCGGTCCACGTTTCGGACGCCTGGCTGGCGCGGCTGCGGGAGCGCGGCCTGAGCAGCGTGCTGATCCACAACTCGGCCGACCACCCCGACGTCTGCTCGGTGGCCGTCGACGACGCCCTGGGCGGCGAGCAGGCAGCCACACACCTCCTGGCCCGGGGCCACCAGAGCATCACCTTCGTCACCGGGCCGATGAACATGCGCTCTCCCAGCGACCGCTACCAAGGCTGCCTTCGCGCGATTCTGCGTTCCGGGCGGACGGAGCAGGCCCTTCGCGTGGTGGAAGTAGACGACTTCACCATCGAACAGGGGCGCCGGGCCGGAGAGCAGGTGCTTGCGGCCACCGATCCCGTCACCGCGGTCTTCTGCGCCAACGACCTGCTCGCCCTCGGCGTCATGCAGGCCGCCTTCCGCGGCGGCAAGCGCATCCCGGAGGACATGGCGATCGTCGGCTACGACGACATCGAATCCGTCGTGACCGCTGGCGTGCCGATGACCACCGTGCATGTCGGCGGCTACGACCTCGGCCGAGCGGCGGCGCAGCTGCTGGTGGAGGAGGAGCGCGCCCCGGAGGCCCACCGCCACCAGCGCAGGATGTTCTCCCCTCGCCTGGTCGAACGGTCCTCCACCTGAGCGCCGCGATACCGGACGAGTGCCCCGGTGGCGGATCCGGCGGCCTCCCCCGCCGGCGGTATCGGCGAGGGGGCCCCTCAGTTGCCGAGCCGCGAGGGCCTCCGCCGCTGCGGCCCACCGGCAGCCAACTGCAAAGACGCGGCGTCGCCGCGGACACGCTCCAGCCGGCCGACGGTGACCAGGACGTTCGCGCCGTACGTCGTGGCCGCTTCGATTCCCGCCCCCTCGGATGCGCACGAGGCCATGCGCCGGCACCGGCCACCGCATGAGGCCGAGCCCGTTCTGCGGCCGATGTGCCGCTCTACTCGTCTGTCCCGGTGCCGCCACCGCACTACGATGACCTGGGTGATCAGCCGGTTCGTACAGCGGGTGGGGGAGGACTGCTGAACAAGGTAACGGTGCGCGAGGTCGCGGAGTTGGCGCGTGTGTCACCCGCTTCGGTGTCGAACTACTTCCACCGGCCCGGGAAGCTCTCGGGTGCCACACGGGAGCGGATCCGCCATGCCGTCGAGACGCTCGGGTTCGTGCCCAACGATGCGGCGCGGGTTCTGCGCACCGGCACGAACGCGGTGATCGGCTACATCGCGTTCGAGCTCACGAGCGCGACGACGCCCGAAATCGCCCGGGCCATTGAGGAACGTGTGGCCGGGCGGGGCATGCACTTGCTCATGGCCAACGACGCGGGCTCGCGCGACAGGGAACGCAGCTACCTCCAGTTGTTCGAGAAGCAGAGGGTGAGCGGGATCATCGTGTCGCCGCTGGGCGACCTGGAGCCGGAGCTGGCGCAGATGAGGAAGCGCGGCATCGCCAGTGTGCTGAGCGCGCGGCGAGCGAAGACGGACGAGCAGGCTTCGGTATCCATCGACCATGTGGAGGGCGGCCGACTTGCCGTTCAGCACCTTCTCGAACGCGGCCACCGGCGGATCGGGTTCGTGGCCTCATCGCTGAAGCTGCAGCAGGTCGATGACCGCCTGCAGGGCGCACTGTCGGCGATCGGCTCCGTTCCCGGCGCCACACTGGAGGTCGTCCCCACGCCCGCGCGCACGGTCGAGGCCGGAGCCGCCTGCGCCGCGACCATCGGCGATCGCGAGCCCGCCCGCCGGCCTGACGCCCTCTTCTGCGCGAACGACCTGCTCGCGATCGGTGTGGTGCAGGCGTTCGTCGCTGTCCAGAGCATCCGCGTGCCCGACGACATCGCCGTGGTCGGCTACGACGACATCGCCTTCGCTCAGTCGACCGTCGTGCCGTTGACCACCATCCGGACCCCCCACGCCGATCTGGGAGCGGAGGTGGCCGATCTGCTCTTCGACGAGATGGATCATCTCCGCGGCGCGCCGTCGCCTCGCATCCGGTCTGCTGTCCGTCCACACCGGGAGTTCTCGCCCGAGCTCGTGGTACGCGCTTCGACCTAGCAGTTGGTAAATCCTTTTACTTCCTGGGTGAGATGTATTGACGCAGGCTTGTCCCTGATGCAGCGTTGTGTGCTGTCGCACGATTGAAACGTATTACCAACGTGCTGTCGCGGCGTCCGGAACCGCACCTGGAAGGGGACTGCTCGTGGCTGATACGGACCTGGCGCCTTCGGCGCGTCCCGACAGCAGGCACTGGAAGCTCGCGGTCGCTGCCGGAATGGCGTCGTTTCTCGACTCCGGCGCGATCATCTCCGTCGGCCTGGGCCTCGCGCTCTGGGAGGAGAAGTTCGGCCTGGACGTGTGGACGGTCGGTGTCCTCGGCTCGGCGCTGACCCTGTTCATCGCCGTCGGCGCCCTCTTCGGCGGGCGGATCGCCGATCTCTTCGGCAGGGGCCGCGTCTTCTCGGTCACCATCCTCGTCTACGCCGCAGCCGCGCTGGCCATCGCGCTTGCCCCGAACGCGGCCGTGCTGGTGGCCGGCGTGATCGTGATCGGGGCCGCCGCCGGCGCCGACCTGCCCACATCGATCGCCGTGCTCTCCGAGCGGGCCCCGACAGGCGCGCAGGGCAGACTGGTCGCCTTCACCCACGTCATGTGGACCGCAGGAGTCCTGTTCACGACCTCGCTCGGGTTCGCCGTATCGACGCTCGGCACTTTCGGCATCAGCCTGATCTTCGCCCTGCTCGCGGTCCTCGGCGTCGCCACGTGCGCCTTCCGCGCGTTCTACCCGCCGTTCAAGGAACTCGAAGCAGAGGCCGCGGCCCGCCACAGCGCGGAGGGGATCGATGCCGCCACCGCCCTGCCCCTGCGGACACTGCTCACCACCCGATCGTTTCGCACGATGCTCCTGCTGACCGCCCTCTTCTACGTGTTCTTCACGCTGGTCGCCAACACCTTCGGCGCCTACAAGACCTACTTCCTCGTCACCGTGGGCGACACCACCCAGACCACGGCGACCGCCCTGTCGTTTCTGACCACCATCATCGGCCTCGCCGGTACGGCCGTGTTCACGCGCATCGCCGACACGAAATGGCGCAGCCGCTTCTTCGCCGGGGGCGTCGTCGTGTTCACGGCGTGTCAGCTGCTGATCGCCATCACCGGCGGCACCGTGCTGCCGGCGATGATCGCCGCGCTCGTGCTCTACAACGTCGCGTTCCCCTTCATCGGCGAGGCGCTCTACAAGATCTGGACCCAGGAGTCGTTCCCCGTCAACGCCCGCGCGACGGCCCAAGGCGCGACCATGGCGGCGGCGAGGTTCCTCGCTTCGGGATTCGCCCTCCTGACCCCCGCTCTCATCGACTGGAGCCCGTCCGGCCTCTACTACCTGCTGACGGTGTTCTCGCTCGCCGTGGGCGTGATCGGAACCCTCATCCTCCGCCGGGTGCGCGCGTTCGAACACCGGCCGCCGGTCTCAGGCACGGCCGCAACCGCCGCGAAGGAGGCCCGGTAGTGCGCGAAGAACCTCCCGTCACAGTCAACACCCCGCAGGTCGGGCTCAGCGGCGAGCCGTTCATCGCCGAGACCGAGCCCCCCATCTCCTGGAAGATGAGCACGGCCGTTCCCGGCTGGACCCAGGCGTGTGCGGAGGTGGCGGTCGTACGGCGCGGGCAGGCGAGCACGGCCGAAATCACCGGCAGGGACTCGGTCCATGTCCCCTGGCCGTTCGCACCATTGGAACCCCGCGAGACGGTGCGCGTACGAGTGCGTGTCCACGGGGCGGACGGGTCCGCCTCTGCCTGGAGCGAGGAGGCCGAGGTGACCGCCGCGGCCCTGCCCCCGCAGCAGTGGCGGGCCCGCTTCGTCGGGTCGGGCGGGGAGGAGCCGCACCTGCTCCGCGGCACCTTCGCACTCGATCGCAGCGTCCAGCGGGCGCTGCTCTACACCACTGCGCTCGGCGCCTACGACGTCGAGATCAACGGGGCGGTACTCGACGACGCCGAGCTCAAACCCGGCTGGACGAGCTATCAGTGGCGGCTCAACGCCGAGGTGCACGACATCACCGCGCACCTGAGCCACGGCGCCAACGCGATCGGCATCGTGCTCACCGGCGGCTGGTACACCGAACGCTTCGGGTTCCGCGACGCGGCGCGCCGCTTCTACCAGGGCCCACCCGCGGCGGCGGCACAGCTCATTCTGGAATACAACGACGGCACCGAGGAGACGATCACCAGCGGCGCTGAGTGGCGGTACGCCCCAGGCCCTGTCGTCGCCGCCGGTATCTACCAGGGCGAGACCTACGACGGGCGGCGGAGCCTACCGGACTGGTCGAGCCCCGAATTCGACGATTCGGACTGGGTAGCGGTCGCGGTCATCGACGGCCCGGACGTAGTGCCCACGGTGCGATCGTCCCCGCCGGTGCGGGCGGTGGAGCACCGCCCCGTGCATCGGGTCGTCACCACCCCCAGCGGTCGGACGGTGCTGGACTTCGGGCAGAACCTCGTGGGTCGGCTTCGGATCCGAGTCGAAGGAGAACGCGGCCACACGGTGACGCTGCGCCACGCCGAGGTCCTGGAGGACGGTGAACTCGGCGTGCGTCCGCTCCGCAACGCGGCAGCCACCGACCACTACACGTTGAGCGGCGACGGCGAGGAGACCTGGGAGCCGCGCTGGACCTTCCACGGCTTCCGCTACGCCGAGGTCGAGAACTGGCCGGGCGAGTTCACCCCGGACCGCGTCACCGCCGTCGTCGTGCACAGCGACATGCCCAGAACCGGCGGCTTCACCACCTCACACGCGCTACTGCAACGGTTCCACGACAACGTCGAGTGGGGAATGCGGGGCAACTTCCTGTCGCTTCCCACCGACTGCCCGCAACGCGACGAGCGGCTGGGGTGGACCGGCGACATGCAGGTGTTCGCCCCGGCAGCATCGTTCCTCTACGACTGCGACGCGTTCCTCCGCTCTTGGCTCGACGACGTCGTATGCGAGCAGCGCGCGGCGGGTGGCGTGGTCCCCATGGTCGTTCCGGCGGTGATCCCGCAGGTTCCCGGACTACTCGACCCGGTCGCGGCCTGGGGTGACGCCATCACGGTCGTGCCCACCGTGCTCTGGGAGCGCTTCGGAGACCGTGGCGCGCTGCGTGCGTGCTTCGAGGCGATGGCCTCCTGGGTGGAGCTGGTCGAGGCGCGTGCCGGGGCGACTCTGCTGTGGCAGGACGGCCTGCAGTTCGGCGACTGGCTCGACCCCGACGCCCCGCCCGAGCGCCCCGGCGCGGCGAAGGTCGACGCCGACATCGTCGCGACGGCGTACTTCTTCCGCTCGGCGGAGCTCACCGGCCGGGCCGCTGCCCTGCTCGGACGCGACGCCGACGCACGGCACTACGCCGACCTGGCCGAGCGCGTGGCCGCGGCGTTCCGTGACGCCTACGTCACGCCCCAGGGCCGGATGATGTCCGACGCGCCCACCGCCTACGCACTGGCCATCGCGTTCGACCTCGTCACCGACGAGCGGCGCCAGGCGATGGGAGAGCGGCTGGCGCACCTCGTGCGCGCGTCCGGCTACCGGATCTCCACCGGGTTCGTCGGCACACCCCTCATCTGCGACGCCCTCACCGCCACCGGGCACAGCGCAGCGGCATCGCGGCTGCTGACCCAGACCGAGTGCCCCTCATGGCTGTACCCGGTCACCATGGGCGCCACCACCGTGTGGGAACGCTGGGACTCCATGCTGGAGGACGGCTCCATCAACCCGGGGCAGATGACCTCGTTCAACCACTACGCCCTCGGGGCCGTTGCCGACTGGCTGCACCGGGAGGTCGCCGGGCTCGCCCCGCTGGAGGCCGCCTATCGCACCCTCCGCATCGCCCCGACGCCGCTGGAGGATCTCGACGACGCCGCCGCCTGGCACGAGACCCCCTACGGCACGGCCAGAGCGGGATGGCGCCGCGAAGGCGACCGGATCCACTTCCACGCCGAGGTGCCGCCGAACGCGGCGGCTCGGGTCGAACTGCCCTCCGGTGCGACCTACGACATCGCAAGCGGGGTCCACAACTGGGTCGAGGAGCATCCGCGGTCGGTGCCTCCGCGCGCCAAGCGGGACCTGTCGAGCAGCCTCGCGGAGATCGTCGACGACCCCGAGGCCTACCGGGCGGTGCTCGCCGCGATCCGCGACACCGACCCCGAACGGGCCGAGGCCTTTCGGCGCACGACTCGCTGGACACCCGGTCGGCAGCTTCGCGAGCCGCTCAACAAGGCGCCCCTGCCCATCCTCGAAGCGGTCGAGAAGGCCCTGGAGGCCCTGCCGACGGAGCCGACCGACCGGGCTCCCAGGTGAGTACGCCGCGGGCCCCGCACTGATCGCGGTGCCCGCGGCCCTACGCGTGCGGTCGGAGACCTCTCCTCGAACCGGCTGATGCGCCGAGGGCTGCGGACAACCACCGTCACGGCCTCCGCGAGCGCGGCGGCGGCACCTCGGAACGGCGGATTCCGTCAGCGGGCCGGGTCGGCGGGTGCCGCTGTCGTGGGGCGGGTGGCGGTCCAGCTGGCCAGGAGTTTGAGGCGGTCCTCGGAGGTGGTGCCGGGTTCGGCGGTGTAGAAGGTCAGCTCGTGGGCGGCCGGGCCGGGCAGGGGCAGTTCCATGGACTGGTAGACCAGCTTCAGGGTGCCGACCTCGGGGTGGTTGAGCCGCTTGGCGCCGTCGTGGCGGATCCGCACGTCGTGGGTGGCCCACATGGTGCGGAACTCGCCGCTGAGGGTGGACAGTTCACCGACGAGTTGACGCAGGCTTGGATCGTCGGGATGGCGTCCGGTCTCGGCGCGCAGGAGCGCGACCGTGATGCGGGCGCCGGCCTCCCAGTCGACGAAGAAGTCGGCGGCGGCCGGGTCGAGGAAGTGGAAGCGGGCGAAGTTGGGGCGGCCGTGCCGGTCGGTGCTGTTGCTGTCGAACAGCGGGGCGTGCACGGACCGGGCGAGCGCGTTGTGGGCGATGACGTCGAGGCGGCCGTTGCGGATGAACCCGGCGGAGAGGGTCGCGGAGTCGAGCAGCCACTGGACCCGGGGCGGAACGGGCACGTCCTTGCGGCGCTGCGGCCTGCGGCGCGGGGCGCGGGCCGCGCGGGCGAGGTCGAACAGGTGGGTGCGTTCGTCCTCGTCCAGTTGCAGGGCCTGGGCGACCGCGGCGAGGACGTCCTCGGACACGCCGCCGATGTGGCCCTTCTCCAGCCGGGTGTACCACTCGGTGCTGACCCCGGCCAGCACGGCGACCTCCTCGCGGCGCAGTCCGGGCACACGGCGGCGGCTGCCGCCGGGAAGCCCGGCCAGCTCCGGAGTGATCTTCGCCCGTCGGCTGATGAGGAAGTCCCGGATGTCGGCGCGGCTGCCATCGTGCTGGTCCATGCCCCCACGGTAATCGCGGACGGCTGAGCAGGCAGGCCGAGTTTGTACCCCCGATAACCTCGGCCTCCTCCCTGCGCGGCACGGTCGGCTTCCTGGCACGGGCGCACCGGTCCGGGCCGGGTCCGGGGCCGGGACCGCTGGCCGCGGCCTGCGGTGCTGGTACGGGCCGTCGATGACCTCAAGGGGGTCGAGCCGGTACCCCCGATAAGTCCGACCTTCTCCGCGTGCGGGCACGGCGGTTTCCTGGACAGGCGGGCGCCACCGGTGCCAGCGAGCGTGAAGTCGGCGACGACGCAGCTGCCACCGCGCCGGCCCACCCACACACGAACCAGGAGACAAGGAGGCGCACGCATGCGTGGAGTCATCATGCACACCGCCGGGGACGTCCGGGTGGAGGACCGAGACGACCCGAAGATTATCGAGCCGACCGACGCGGTCGTCAGGCTGACCGCGACCTGCATCTGCGGGTCGGACCTGTGGCCGTACCGCGGCATCGAGCCCGCCGACCACACGCTCATGGGCCATGAGTACGTGGGCGTGGTCGAGGAGGTCGGCTCGGCGGTGGAGACCGTCGAACCCGGGGACTTCGTCGTCGGTTCGTTCGTCATCTCGGACAACACCTGCGAGATCTGCCGGGCCGGTTTCCAGTCCAAGTGCGTGCACGCCGAGTTCGTCCACGCCGGGATCGGCACCCAGGCAGAGAAGGCCCGCATCCCGCTGGCCGACGGCACCCTGGTCGCCACCCCGGGCCGGCCCGAGCCGGAGCTGGTCCCGGCCCTGCTCGCCGCCTCCGATGTGCTGGGCACCGGCTGGTTCGCCGCCGTCGCCGCTGAGGCGGGACCCGGCAAGACGGCGGCGGTCGTCGGCGACGGCGCCGTGGGCCTCATGGCGATCCTGGCCGCCAAGCAGCTTGGCGCCGAGCGGATCATCGCCATGTCCCGCCATCCCGAGCGGCAGAAGCTGGCCCGCTACTACGGTGCCACCGACATCGTCGAAGAGCGCGGCGATGCAGGCGTCGCGAAGATCAAGGAGATGACGGGCGGCCACGGAGCGCACGCGGTCGTCGAGGCGGTCGGCACCCAGGAAGCGTTCATGCAGGCCGTCGGCGCCACCCGCGGCGGCGGGCACATGGGTTATGTGGGCGTGAACCACGAAGTCCAGATCCCCGGCATCGAGTTGTTCTTCGCCGGGATCCACACCCTGGGCGGTCCCGCCCCGGTACGCCGGTTCCTGCCCGAGCTGATCCAGCTCATCTGGGACCGGAAGATCGACCCGGGCAGGGTCTTCGACCTCACCCTGCCGCTGGAGCAGGCGCCGGAGGGCTACAAGGCGATGGACGAGCGACGCGCCACCAAGGTGCTGCTCACGCTTTGAGGCGGCCGTTCACGTCCGCGGCCCGGCCCGCCTCGCCGAGGCCGGGGAGGCGGGCCGGTCGAGCACGTCGGGTGCCGCCTGCATGTGCGGGATCAGCTCAATGACGAGCGGGCCCCAAGGGCGATGAGGTGCCGCCCTTCACTGCGCTCGGGGCCCGGTGAACGCGGCCGCGCGACGCACAGGCCGGACAGCCTGAGGGGCCCGAGCGCTCCTCCAGAAGGGCGCCTGGCGTCGGTTCAGAGATCGATTCGCGGACTTGAGGAGACGAGACGATGGCATGAGTGCACAGCACGAGAACCGAGCCGGCTCGACGGGCCCCGCGATGGACCGGCGCAGCCTGCTGATGGCTGCAGGGGTCGGTGCCGCTGCCGTCGGCGCGATGTCCTTCGCCGGCACCCCGGCCTTCGCGCAGGGCAACGGCAACGGCGGCCCGGACAACTTCTACACGAGCGACAGGGTCACGGTCGAGAGGGCCGCCTTCGACAACCAGTACAAGATGTCGGTCGTGGGCAACCTATTCAAGCCCAAGGGGTTGAACGAGCGCAAGACGCATCCGGCCGTCGTAGGCCCAGGCCAGCAGCCGGTTATCGACCTGGTTGGCGTAGCCGGCATCGGCCCAGACCAGGCCTATGGACGGGAAGGCCGCGGCCGGCCGTTCCAGCTCGCGGCGTCCGCCGGGCCGGTCCTGGACCGAGGCGGAGGTCACCGCGCCCACGAGGACCAGCCCGAGCGTGTCGGTGACCAGGTGGCGCTTGCGGCCGGTGGTCTTCTTGCCCCCGTCGAATCCGCTCTCGGCACCGCCTTCGCCGGACTTGATCGACTGGGCGTCCAGCGCTGCGGCCGAGGGCGCGGCCTCGCGCCCGGCGGCCGCGCACCAGCTCCCGCAACCGGTCGTGGATGCGGTCCCAGGTTCCGTCGGCGGCTCAGGTGCGGTACCACCGGTAGGTGGCGTCCCAGGGCAGCAGGTCGCGGGGGATCATCCGCCACGGGCAGCCCGAACGCAGCACGAACAGGATCCCGTCCAGCACCAGCTGGTCGCCACCACCCCGGCCATGCTGGCGGCGCCGCGGGAGTACTCGGTCACCTGCACCGTGACCGCAGCCACACCGGCGAAGGGCTGGCCGCAGCCGCTGGGCGGCTTGGGAGGCGATCGGATGCTGTGCGGTGCTTTCGGCTATGCGGATTCAGTCGCCGTCGGCGGCGGCCGATGCGATCAGCCGACTCCGGGGGATGAGTTGCGGAGGCAGCCAACGCGCTCGCCGCCGGACGGGTGGAGGACGGCGGTCGCAGGATCGGAGGAGTGCTCGGGCCCGGGCATGGGCCAACGGACTTTGGGGCGTCCCAGGGCTTGGCGGGCGTTCGGCCGGGCGGTTGCCGGCGTGGGAGTGGGGCGTTGTGCTGGGGTGGAGTCGGGTCAGGTGTCTCGCCGCGCTTGGTGGCGAACTCGGGTGCAGGGGGCTGACCTGCGCAAACGACACAGTCCAAACATAAGAGCACCATGGGAGCACCAACGGCCCCGATCGCGCCGAGGTGCGAGCGCCCGCAGGGGTGTGACCTGCGATGATGGGCGCACCTGGCAGGATTCGAACCTGCGACCTACGGATTAGAAGTTGCCTGGTTGGGTGCCGCGGCCTGCCGCGTAGTGGTGTTTCGTGATGCCGTGTCCGATTAGTTCGGCCGTCCTGTGCCGCCGCATGCCGTCGCCTACCGCACTGGTCCGTACCCCCCGAGCGAATGCGGAGCCAGCTACTTCCTCTCTCTTCCGTGAGCTACTTTGAAAAGTACATCGAGACTTCGCGTATTCACCCGTTTCCGCCCACCGCCGGGCAAGTAGCAAGTATCCTGATTCGACCTCGCGACCCGCGGCGAGTTCCTCGTTATCCCTCACGCCGAAGGGGCGTCAAACATGACCGGATACGCCGTCGTGGACGTAGAGACAACCGGAATAACACCTGCCAGCCACCATCGTGTAATGGAAGTCGCCGTCGTGTACTTGGACGAATCCGGGAGCACTGTCGGTGAGTGGTCGACCCTGATCAATCCGCGCCGCGACCTCGGACCCGGTCACATCCACCGGATTCGTGCGTGTGATGTCCGCAAAGCCCCTGAGTTCGAGTACGTGGCCGGGGAACTGATCGCCCTGCTCACAGGACGGGTGGTGGTAGCCCGCAATATCTCCTTTGATGCCCGCTTCCTCGGCGCCGAATACGCGCGCCTCAATGTCCAGGTCCCTCTCTCCACCGACACCGGGCTTGCACGATGACCCTGGGGCGGCGCTACCTGCCCGCCGGACATCAGCGCTCCCTGGGCGGCTGCTGCCGCAGCGTCGGAATTCCTCTCACCAATGCGCACTCCGCGCTGGGCGACGCGCGCGCAACGGCTGCACTGCTGCAGCACTACCTCGATCTGACTCCCGCTCCCAGTCCGGGGTCGGCACTGTTACGCGACTGTGCACGCCTCGCATGGCCGGCGTTGCCGCGCACGGCGTTCACCCCGGTGACGCGTTCACCCGCTGGGGAGACAGAGGAGCACCTCCTGGACCGAATCGTTGAGCGGCTTCCTGCCGATGTCGAACCATACCTGGCCGTGCTCGACCGGGCGCTACTCGATCGGCACGTCGCGGCCACCGAGGCCAACGAGCTGGTAGAGCCCGCACAGTACCTCGGGCTCTCGCGTGCGACCGTAGCGCAGGCCCACCGCCGCTACCTGGCCGCGGTAGCCGATGCGGCATGGGGGGACGCAACGGTCAGCGATGACGAAATGGCAGACCTGCGCAGCGTCGCGAGAATACTCAAGCTCGCGCCGGGAGCAGTGGAGGAGGAACTTCATCGCGCCGCGACTGTTCGGGCAGCGGGCACGCCCCCGAGGAGTCGCGGACCCTCAGATCAAGGAAGAGTTGGTGGAATCGGATCGAGCAATACCGGATTGCAAGTCTACGAGGCAAAGGGAGGGGGCGGATGGCAATAGAATGAGTCGCGCCACCAGCGGCACGTTCACTGGAAACCGCACATCCGAGGGGTAATCACTTGCGCACGTGGCTCCAATGTATTTCCCATTTGATCCTAACGACCATCGGCTTCGTGCTCGCCGTCGGGGTCTCAGTGCTCGTCAACGTGTGGACCGACGGATGGGAATGGTCGGTCGGCGTCGGTATAGCAGTCTTGATTGGGTGCCAGGTCGTCGCAGAGAGTGTTCGCAGAGTCATGGCCGCTCCGGGGTCGGAGCCCCGGAAAAAATCGATTGTTAACCAAGCGTTCGGCGGCGTCCGCGACAGCGAGATCAGCGGCATCAACCGTGCCAGCACGGGTTATGATGCGGAGGTGCAGCAGCGCTTTAAGGACGTGCACAATTCGACCATTGTCGGGTTTGGCGAGGGTGATCGGTCATGACGGTACCGCTCGGACCAGGCATCCCAGACAAACTGCTCGCGCAATCGAATGCGTTCGTCGACTCTCGGGTTATTTTCGACCGGATCGCCGAGCGGCTCTCCGAGGGCGCCCCCTTTTTGGTGCTCGTAGCCGAACCCGGGTTCGGTAAGACATCGATTGCCGTCCGGCTCGTGCAGATCTCCCTTGGCACGGCAACGTCGCCCGATGGTTTCGCGCCGGGGTGGCTGCACGCCTGGCACTTCTGCCAAGCCCAACGCTACGAGTCCCTCGATCCCCGTGCTGTGCTCGAACGATTGGCCGCTCAACTCTGCCGGACCGTGCCCAGCTACGCAGAGGAGATCGCCCGCTCGGTGGGCAACACCAGCATCGCAATCACGCAGACCGTCTCCGGTGACCTCCACGAGTCCACGGTCACCGGTATCGGAAGTCTGATCCTTCCGGCCACCGATCCGCGCAAACTGCTGCACGATTTCTTCCGGAAGCCGCTCGCTCGTCTCGGCCGCGACGTGACTGTCCTGGTGGACGCGATCAACGAAAGCGATGAACAGGGCGGCCCGACGAATTCCCTCGCATGGCTGTTGGCCACAATCCAGGATGACCCGATACCACAGTTGCGCTTCGTGCTAACTACCCGCAACGGCACCACGGCCAGCCGCTTCCCTTCCGATCGCCTAAACCTCCGGGACATCCGGTCCACTGGTGCGGACGATGTGCATACCTATAGCCTGCGCCGCCTCCGGGACGCCGGTGTCCCGGAGGCGGCACCCTTAGCCGCGCGGATCAGCGATGCCGCGGATGGCAACTTCCTGTACGCTGTGCACGCTGTCGGCCAGTATCTCAGGGAACCGACGAGCGGTGCGCTCACCCTGCCCGTCGGCCTGGCCGAGCTATACCAGAAGTTCCTGTCTCGCACAGCGGCCCTCGACATCAACAGGTGGCATGGCTCGGTTCGCCCTGTTCTTATGCTCCTCGTGCAGAGCAGAGGCGAGGGGTTCACCCGCCGGCAACTGGCCGCTATTTCGGGGCTGGCACCGTCACTCGTCGACGAAGCCCTGGAGCGGTGCTCCCCCTACCTACTGGGGGTATCCGACGGCCCCTTCGTCCCCCATCACGAAGCGATGCGCGCGTACCTTCGCGCGTCGCCGCAGCACGGCATCCACCCCTTGGAGGCGACCCGCCGGATCGTCGGCGCCCTGTGCAGTGCGACCACGGACCCGCACGCCGTCAAACACCTGCTCGGCTACCTCGCCGACTACTACCGGCTCGCAGAACACGAGGACACCACCACCGCCCTCCGTGCGATCGAGGCGACACTCACCGACCCCGCGTACCTGCACGCGCGGTTGGCGGCGACTGGCATCGACTCCCTGTTGGCGGAGCTCGGCACCCTCCGCTTGACCATCGGCGAAAGCGGGATCTTCGACACTATCTATGGGGTACTCACCCGCCAGGCGCACAATCTGCGCCGGTGGATCCCCGACGAGCAGCCCGCCCTGGCACTACGGCAGATCCGGTACGACTGCGTCTCCTCCGGTGCTCCCGATCTTGTCGCCGTGGGTGCCGGTGAAGACGAACCCGCTGTTCATATCGAGTGGAGCGCGGGCAGCGAGGGCACCTGGCTGATGTCGCATACCTTCGGCTCCACCGGCGCTCTCTTCCAGGCAATGGCCTTGTCGTCGGACAGTGACACGGTCGCGTTCGCCTACGTCGATCACGACAAAAGCAGCATTCACCTGCACGAGGTGGAGACCGGCGCGGCGGTCCGCAACTTCTCCTGCGAGGGACGCGTCTCGGATATTCGTTTCAGCGACGACGATCTACAAGTGGTCGTCCGCCAGCCTAACAGCGAGATCATTGCGTGGAGCCTTGCCACCGGAAAAGAGGAATCTGCGGCCATTGAAGACATCCCGCAGAAGTCGCCACCCTCATTGCCGATCTACATCGATGCCGTGAAAGATGTCGGCAATGAACCGATTGCCGCTACCACACCTGACGGCCGCTACACCGTTGCCCTGTGCCACCAGTTCAAGCGGCCGTTCATCGCTGTGTGGGAACTGCGACGCCGTGAGATCATTGGCCTACATTTCGACAATGATGTCCATTCGTTGGCTATCACACCTGATGGCGGCAAGGTCATCGTTGGTTGCATAGTCGGCAACTCCTATGTTCTCTCCCCGCCACCTGGGACTGGTCGCACCTCCCGCAACGGCCACAGCGTGGCCGTCCAAGCGGTCGCCCTGCGCGGGGATCGGGCGGTATCGGTCGGGGTTGACGGCACCCTGAAGGTGCGGGACTCCTCATCGGGACGGCCTGAACTCACCGCCAACGGGCAGCCGAACGTTTACTCAGTCGGCATCACTCCCCACGGCGGACACGGCATCATAGGGAGCCACGAAGGCGACATCGAAGTCTTCGACATGGAACTCCAACTCGTGGTGCGCAAGCTGGCCGTGAACGGAATTCCGGTCGATGAGCTGTGGGAATCCCGCGATGGTGCGAGTGAACATATGCTTCCTCCGATTGGTTTCGAAGAGCCATATCCGCTCGAGCGACCGATTAAGTTGCACGCCGGCCGCCAATCGGCAATCGCGGCCGTCGACGTGTCGGTCGACGGCCGCTTTGCGGTCACCGGTACCACCGAAGGCGTGCTCCGAACCTGGGACCTGGACACTGGAAACCTGTACCGTGAATTCACCAGGGACGGTTGCTTCATCCCTGCAGCCCGATTCACCCCGGACGGCCGGAACATTGTGACCGTGTCCCAAGTCAGCGGTCTCTGGCTTCCCCACTTGGTCTCCGTGGACATGTGGTCGATCGCCTCCGGGCACCGGATCGATCGGATCTGGCCACCCCCAGGAGAGCACCCGTGTGAGATCCCTTGTGAAAACGCTGTCGCGATCACCAGGGACGGCCGTTACCTTGCCACGACGTCGGCCGACGGGACCCTCGTCGTGCATGACCTCGTCGGCGGGCGCGAAATCGGCCGTCTCGTCCTGCATGGCAAACTCCTCCGCATTGCCATCGACGACACGAGGGTGCTCGTCGGCACCGACCGGGGAGAGGTGACCCTGCTTCGATTTTCACCGTAGCTTTAGGAAACCAGGTCACTGGAGCCGCGCAAATGGATGGGGTCAGTCCTCGACTGGTCGATGAATGAGGGAAACCACCAAACTCGCGTCCAAGCCGAACTCCTCGACGAGGCGCTCGCCGGGCCGGTGATCACCCTCGACCAGATCCGCGCCGCAGGCGTGAAGATTCCCGGCTCCTCCAAGGACCGTAAGCCCCGCCACAACCTGGCCTCCCGCGCCCCGTCCTCTTCGGCGTTGCAATGCAGCCTGCTCTGACAGCGGCGCTAGTCACTGTGTAGCGTCGATCCCCCAGCCGACGTTCTCCCCACCGGCTCGATCACGCACCCGTCTTGCCAAGTCGCGGCGGCCGAATCCTGCGAAGAGGAGCGCCAACCGTTCCAGTACGAATTCGCGGTCAGCGCTCTCCAGGTCACGGAGCAGCTCGCTCAGAAGGCCCGCCGCGTCTGCGACAGATTGATCTTCTGCGGCGTTGGACATCACCAGACGCAGGTTGTCTTTGGCAGCCGCCAGTTTCTCGGTACCGTCCGGGTTGCGGTCGTACCACCAGCGCAGCGCAACCGCGGGATCGCTGTAGACATCCTCGGTGAGCCGCTGCAGATGCTCCATCTGGGCGCGGTGCTCCTCAGCCCGGATGGCGCTCCGCGGCGCCCACCGCTCTCGTTCCTTGACCAACTCCACGTCTTCGGAGTCGGCAGTCAATCTCACCGCGACGCTGCCGAACGTGATCTCCGAGTCGCTGACAACGTCCTCCTCGATCAGTTTGCGCGAGAGATCCGCTTCGGCGATCCCGAAGTCCGCAACCGAGTACCCCTCGGCTACTTTCCAAGCGAACTCCAGAATCTCGGCGCGAGCCGAGCCGGCCGCCGCCTGGCGGCGCAGCCGCGAGCGGCCGGAGACTCGCAGGGCTAATTCGAATGCGGCCGTGAACCACAGCCCTTTGTCCAGGCTCGGCAGCCGGGAAGAGAAGCTGAGCCATTCCTCTCTCCCGCGCAGGGTGCTGCTCCACGGCGCTGCTGCCGGTTCGGCCGCGACCGCGCGCCACAGCAGACTCATGACCGTGCTCCTTCCGCCGCGGGGGCCGATATCGTCAGCGGGTCCAGACGGGGTAGATGCTCCGCAAGCAACGGCATGCGCTCGCTGGCGCAACCCCGACGGCCCCATTCGCGGAGTCGGCGACACAAACGGACGTTGGCTCCTGTATGCGATGCGGCGGCGCGCAGGAGCACCTCCTCGAATACCCCCTCCTCATGTCCGGTGTTGGCCAGGCCTGCGATCCAGGCGTCGGCGACCGCATTGCTGTCCCGAGGGCGCGTCGAGGTCAGTGCGGCGGCGATCGCGTCTCCGATTCGCTGCAGCGGAATGCGATCCGGTCCATCTCCGAGATCCTGGAGGATCAACGGGCGACCTGCATCGTCGGTGGAACTGAGCAGTTCCGCCAGGTAGCCCCGGGCGAACTCGGCGCGGCCGCGGCCCCGTTCATCGGCCTCCCACTCCAGCAAGGCCTCCAGAAGCGCCGGGCGGCACGCGGCCTCCGCACTGATCGCGTCCACCGCGCTGTGTAGCTCCTCGGCTGCGTGGCCCTGCACCCGGTCAGCAAGGTGGCTCAGCCGGACCAGGGCGGCGTGCGGCTCGAACCGGCCGTACTGGCCGCAGACCTGGGCGACTGCGACGTCGAGTCGGCCGCCGTCGGGGCCGTTGCGGGCCAGACTGTAGAGATAGCTCCGCACTGCGGGCCCCAGTTCATCGTGCACAGCCGCCCGGACGACGACCGGCACGGCGGACGAGCGCAGGCCGCTGTCCTGGCCCCACACGGCGAGCAGTCCGTTGACTGGCTTGGGGTCGGACTGGCGTTCAGCCAGGTCGAACCACCGGTCGGCTACTGCACGCCGCTCCTGCGGCGGTATCTTCCGCACAGCCCAGTCGGACCAGGTCAGCAGTGACTCGCGGGTTTTGGGATATTCACGCCACAGGTGATCGAGCACGGCGTTGCCCATTCCGGGTTGGCGAAACCGGATGCGGTCACGATCGTCGACGGCGGCGCCGATCTCGTCGAGCATCTTCGTGAGACCGCCGCCGGAGATCGGCGAGGTGAACGCCACGGGCACGTTCCACTTCTCGGCCAGTTCGTCCACCTGCACCATCACCACATCTGACGGGCAGCCTTCGAGGACGGCGACGGCCTCGATCAGGACCCGGAGATAGTCGCCAGGCCGAACGTCCTCACGGCGCTTCGGCTGCTTATCTTCGTCATCGCGGAGGGTGTAGCGGTTCCTCTCCCGCTCGACCGTCTGCCTCTCGTGGGAGGCGAACCATTCGCGCACCTCCTTCGCCAGGTCTTCGAAGATGCCCCGCACGACGCGTACCTGCTCGGCGAACACGCAATCGCTGTCCGCGTCACTTCCGCCGGCACAGATCTGTTGCACTTCTTTTGCGACACGGGCCGCATACGCAGGGCTGTTTCCGGCCACTAGATCGCGGATCTGCGGCTCCGCCGACCAGCGCTCGGCCACGGCCTCCGATGTGCGGTAGCGCAGATGCTGGAAGAACACCTTGCGGGGGGATGCAGGCTGTGCCCGGAGGAGGGCATAGCCGTCGACGGGGTCGTCGTCCCATTCTTCCGCCACGATGATGATCCGCGATCCGCACTCCCTGACCTGGTGTGCGTACCGGCGGACATGGTGGGAGACTCGCCCGCGCTTGAGCGCTGTGATGTCCAGTAGGTATGCATGGTCGGGTTCCGCGGGAAGATGGTCCAGGCGTCCACCGCGGTCGCCGGCGTCCGAGGTCACCTCCGCCACCTCCAGGCCGGTGGCTCCCAAGACGCTGATCGCACTGGCGGCGCGGCCGGTCCCCGGGTTGCCGACGACCACACCGACGCACAACTCCTGAAACTCGGCGGCGAAGCGTCGGTAGTCATCCTCGTCCGGGGCCACGAAGGTCGCACAGATGGCCTGCACGCGGTGCGGGTCCATGCGGCGGGATTCGCGGACTTGACGGATGGTCGCCGGGTCGAAGGAGACGCTTTCGCGCACCTCGTAGATGTTGACGCCGCCGTAGATGACGGCGTCCTGGACCAGTTGGCCCGTGTTGGTGCCCGCGGTGTTGGTGCTGGGGGAGCTCTTCTGGGCGTCGGTGCTTCTCCTCGGTTCCGCGGAGGAGGCGGCCTCCTGGTCGTGCCCCGGGGTTGCGGCTGACTGCTCCCGAGTCGCATCGTCCGCGTTGCTCTCTGCGTTCTCCTTTGGAGGCTTGCGCGTATCCTCAGCCATCGCGGCGCCCCCGGAGGCCGCCGCCGTGGATCCCGCCGTGGATGGTGCCGCCCTGCACCGCCTGGCCGTAGTTGTCGCCGATGCTGTTGGCCGTCTGGCCGGTGGTCGGCCCGGTCGACCGTGGATCGGGCGGCGGTCCGGCGGTGTCAGGAGGGCCAGGGGAACCGTCGTCCCCGTCGTCGGTGTCGCCGGTTGGTTCGGTGGCTTCCCGCGCCTTACCCTCCCCTGAGCGCGATGGTGCCGGGACGAAAAGGTACCCTTGCTGCCGGAACTCTTTCTGGGGCAGTTCCACGTCCACGGGACGGAACTTGCGCGGGTTCACACCGACAAACTTGCCGAGGACGGCCTCGTCGTAGACCCGGCCGGACACGATGGCGACGAGCAGCGTGATGTCGCGGTCCGACAGGCGCAACTCTTGGCGCACGGGACCTGAGTCCAGCAGCCGATGGGTGTCGTTCATCGCCCGGCCGATGCCGTCGATCGGGTCGTCCTTGTTACCGCTGTCGGGCAACGGACCCACGTCGATGCTGGCGCGCAACCGCAGCCGCAGTTCCCGGTCGTGGGTGGCCAGGCCAGGCTGGGCGTCTTCCAGAGCCTCCTGCAAGTGGCCGAGTAGCGGGTGGATCAGGAACGGCAGGTTCTCGGGCTCCACTCCGATGACGTAGCCGTCCCCGGTCTTCTGCGGGAAGCGACGCTCGGCCCAGACTTCGGCAAGCCCGGAGCGCGCGAACGCCTCTTCGAGGACCGTTTCGATCGTAGAGCTGATGATCTGCTGGTGGTAGCTGCCGTTGCCGGTGTATTTCTCGACGTCGACAGCCAGGACAGCGCGGTAGGGCGGAAGCGGGGAACTGCTCCGCAGCGGGCGCGGTTCGACGGGCATTGTGCATTCCTCGCGAATCGTGGCGACAGTTCAGGGCGCGGGAGTACGTTGCCGTACTGTTCACCGCACAACGAGCACTCTGCTCGTCCACGGCATGGAAGAATGTCCAGAAGTAGGCACATCAATCACGATGGTCGCGCCGACCCGCGCCTCCGGCCGAGACCACGGCTCATTCGGCCTGCGCGATCGCCTGCAACCGGTCGACATCTGCGATGGCCACGAACTCCCGGCCGGTGCGGATTACACCTAGCCCCCGCAACCGTTTGAACTCCTCGGCAACCGCCGCTCGCGACAGACCGATCGAGTCTCCCAATTCGCGTTGCGACAGTCCCAGCCTGACTACGACCGATCTGCGCGCGCTTCTGGGAGCACTCTCCGATCCAGAACCCATCAGCTGGGCGAGCCGCAGCAGCGTGGCTGCGAGGCGCTGCCGTGCCGTCAAGGACGCCATTTCGGCACGCAGCGAATCACTTTCCGTCTGTCGGCGCACCAAGTGCCGCCACAGCACCTGCTCCAAATCCATGCTTTTGACGAGGAGGCGGAACTGTGCGCTGGTGAGCACGCGAGTCAGGCACCGTCCCGTAGACGGCATAACGGTCGCAGAACGCGGGAGTCCGGACAGTGCCGATAATTCACCAAGAGACTCTCCGTGCCCCCGAAGCGCGAGGAGTAAGCCGGTGCCGTCGGGCTGGACCATAGTGACCTTGACCATGCCCTCCAACAGGAGGAAGACAGAGTCCTCCCGCTCACCCTGCCTTATCATCGTCTCTTGCGCGGCAAAACTCCTGGTGCGGCCGGCTTTTGCCAAGCGCGCCCACTGATCATCGGTGAGTAACCCGCCAAAGCCCTGCCTGCCGATGGGACACCTACCGTTCGTCGGCTTCCCGGATCGTGGATGTTGATTCCCCGGCGGGCGGCGGAAGCAGTGCGGCCGGGGCGAGTTGGCCGAGTCCGGCCACACCTGCCGGCGCGGGTAGGCCCATCGTGTAAGTAACGCTGCAGCCTGGTCCGGGTGGGAATCCGATCATCAGGCTTATGGGTTCTGTCCGGTGGCTCAGTCTCGGGGTAGCGGACACCGGGATGGAGGTGGTGGGCCATATCGAATACAGGAACCATCCGGTGCGGGTGCCGGGACACCCCAACGGGCAGGCGGTAGCGCCTGCCCTCGGTTGGGCGAGCGCGGGCACGGCGGTTGGTACGTCTCTCTGAGGACGGGCTGCGCGGTGCTGGGCGGCGTCGGCCCATGGCTGCCAGGGCGGCCGACGTGGCCGGCCCGCTCTGGCAGGCGCAATCGCTGATCGCCTGCAACGGGAGGCTCTCACTCCGGTTTGCGGGTGTCGTCGCCGCGAGCGCTCTCCGGCCGAACGGCACCGCGACGGGCGGTGACAGCGCATCTACCCCGGAACGTGGGTGACAGCCGCCACACACACAGGGGGAACGGCGGCCGTGGAGCACCTCGGCTATTTCGACCTGCGGCGTGTCGACTTCTCCGGTCTCCGCCGCCTCCGCCGGGCCCGGAAACACACGTGGCCGTATGCGGTCACCCACCTCCGCTCGTGATCCCCACGGGAATCTCAGCGAACTTGCATGTTTGCAGTACACACCACCCCCCAACGGATCGCCGCCCTCGGTCGGCGCTGGCGCTTCGGCACGACGGGCCTCGGTTGCGCATTCCGTTAATAAACGGTTCTAATCTTCCGTGCGCTCCGGCGCCTTCGTCCGGATGACCCATGTCCGGGCGGACATCCCCCGATGCAGAATGGGTGACTCTGTGCTGCGCACGATCCGTGCCGGCGCGGCTGCGACGGCTGCTGCCGTGCTCGCCGCGCTGCTGCCCGCCGCCTCGGCCGGGGCCGATACCGCCGAGCAGCCTCCTGAGGACCACCCGGCCCAGTCCCAGGCCCAGCACGCGGCCGAGGTGACGGGTGAGCGGGTTGCGATCGAGGAGTTCACCGACGAGAAGAGCCGGGTCTTCGCCGAGCCCGACGGCTCGTTCACCCTGGAGCAGTCCCCGGTTCCCCAGCGTGTGCGCACCGAGCAAGGGTGGGCCCCCGTCGACACCGACCTGGTATCCGACGGTGACGGCGGCCTGCGCCCCAAAGCCGCTCCCGCCGAGCTCGCGTTCTCCGCCGGTGGTGAAAGCACCCCCATGGTGACGATCGGCTTGGGAGCCAAGTCCGTGTCGCTCGACTGGCCGGGCACGCTGCCCGAGCCGACGGTCGAGGGCGCCCAGGCCACCTACCCCGACGTGCTGCCGGACGTCGACCTGGTGCTGACCGCCTCGGCCGACGGGTTCTCGCAGGTTCTGGTGGTCGACTCCGCCGAGGCCGCCGCCAACCCCGAGCTCGCCGAACTCCAACTGGGGATGGACACCGTAGGTGTGCGGATGAGCGAGGACGCTTACGGCAACCTGGAGGCCCTGGGGGACAAGGGCGGCCAGGGCGTGTTCGTCGCACCGGCCCCGGCGATGTGGGACTCATCGGGCCAGGAAGGCCTGAGCGAACAGCGGCAGGCGACCACCCCGCAGGCCGGCGCGCGCCTCGAGCAGGTGGAGACGGAGGTCGGTCTCGACTCGATCCGGTTGGTGCCCGACGCCGGCATGCTGTCCGACCCCGACACGGAGTTCCCTGTCTTCATCGACCCGTCAGTGTCGGTGAAGCGCAAGGCCTGGGCCTATGTGAACAAGCAGTACCCGGGTGCGAACTACTTCAACTCCTCCGACTCCGACACCGGCGTGGGCTATGAGCCCCAGTACCACAACACCAAGCGCGCCTTCTGGCGCTTCAGCGTCTACGAGCGCACCAAAAAGGCCACCACCGTCATCAACCACGCCACGCTGCGGGCGAAGGTCACCCACGCCTTCGGCTGCACCGACGCGAAGTTCTCGCTGTGGCGCACCCGCATCCTCACCAAGTCCAAGGCCCGGTGGAACAACCAGCCCGAGAAGCTCGGCAAGCAGGACACCGTCAACGTCGACAAGGGCCGGCCCGCCTGCGGCGGCTCGGGCGTGGAGTTCGACGCCACCACGGCCTACGAATCCGCTGCCGGGGCCGACAACAACAGCGTCACCTACGGCCTCTACGGCAATGAGAACCGCTCCAACAGCAACCACGACTGGCGCCGCTTCGCCAAGGACCCCAAGCTCGTCGTCAACTACAACAACAAGCCCGCCCAGCCCTCCACCGGGAAGATGTCGGACTCGCGGGGCGGGGTGTGCTCCACCGACGCCGACTCCCCGCGGCTGGTGAACGCGACCTCCCTGCGACTGCGCGCCCAGGTGCGCGACTACGACTCCAAGTACGTCGGCCAGAAGGTCAAGGCCCGATTCGAATGGCAGCGGGCCGACGGTACCGACCTGGGCCAGGCCGACTCCGCCGCCTCCGACGTCGACGACTGGCCCGACGGGTCCTACCGCAGCGCCACCGCCGACGGCCTGCCCGAGCACACCCCGATCCGCTACCGCGCCCGCGCCTACGACACCCAGCACTGGAGCGCCTGGTCCGACTGGTGCTACCTGGAGGTCGACACCCAGGCACCCGATACCGGACCCGAGGTCGCCTCGCCGGACTACCCGGCCGGCGACGAGGCGAGCGGTTCGGTGGGCCGGCCGGGCGAGTTCACCTTCAGCGCCAACGGGGTCGAGGACGCCAGCGCCTACCACTACAGCGTCAACGATGCCTCCTGCTCGCAAACGGCCGAGCCCGGCCAGCCCGGCGGGGACGCCACCGTGCTCATCACCCCGCGCGAGGACGGCCCCAACCTCGTCCACGCGCGCACCAGCGACGCCCACGGCAACTCGTCGGCCTGCGTTCTGGTCTACACCTTTACCGCCGCCGAGCCCGCCGGAGCGGTGTCCTACTTCCCGCTGGACGAGGGCCAGGGCACGAGCGCCGCAGACGCGGCCGAGCAGGGCCGCACGGCCGAAGCCGAGGGGGCCTTCGCGTGGGACCGCGGACGTGTGGGCGCCTACGACTCCGGCTCCTACCGGCTGGAAGGCACCGCGGCCACCCTCGACGGCGCCCGCGTGGCTACAGCCGAGCCCGTCGTCGACACCAGTCAGGCCTTCAGCGTCGCGGCCTGGGTGCGTCTCGACGAGAAGACGGGCAACCACACTGTGGTCAGCCAGGACGGCCAGGTCCACAGCGGCTTCATGCTCGGCTACCAGTCCTCCTACGGATTGGACAACTGGGTGTTCAAGGTCCCCTCCGCCGACGAGACCGGTGCCGCGGACTGGACCCGAGCCGTCTCCGACCAGCCCGCCCAAGCGGGCGTATGGACCCACCTGCTGGGGGTCTACGACCCGGCCTCCGGCCGGGCGCGCCTGTACATCGACGGCGTGGCCCAGGAGGTCACCGAGACCATCGCCGAGCCGTGGCAGGCTCAGGGGCCGCTGGTGATCGGCGGCGCCAAGTTCGAGGGCGAGCCCTCCGACGCCTGGCCCGGCGCGGTCGACGACGTGCGCGTGTGGGACCGCGTGGTCATCGGCCAAGCCTCCGACGGCGAGACCGGTGAGGACGCCCACCCGGAGACCTGGCACCTGGCCAACACCCCCGCGCTCCAAGGGCGCTGGCAGCTGGACGAGGGCTCGGGAACCCAGGTCGCCGACTCCTCCGACCATGGGCTTACCGGCACGCTGGAGGGCGATCCGGCCACGGTGTGGAACGGGGCCGTCAACGAGGTGACCCTCTCACCCGGCGCCACCCTCGACGGTGTCGACGAGCGCATCACCACCGCCGAACCGGCGATCCGCACCGACCGCAGCTACAGCGCGGCCGCCTGGGTGCGCCTGGACGAGATCGGGGTCAACTCCACCGCCGTCTCCCAGGACGGCGACGTCCACAGCGGCTTCTACCTGGGCCACCAGAACACCTACGACTGGGACCAGTGGGTGTTCAAGATGGCACCGACCGACGAGAACGGTGCCGGCGACTGGACCCGCGCCCTGTCCGAAGACGCCCCCCAGCTTGGCGCCTGGGTGCACCTGGCCGCCACCTACGACCACACCGAGGCCACCATGACGCTCTACCTCGACGGCGTCGCCGAAGGCACCGCCGCCGTCGACGAGGCCCCCTGGAACGCCACGGGGCCGGCCGTGATCGGCGCCGCCCGGTTCGAGGAGGCGCTATCGGACGCCTGGAACGGCGACATCGACGACGTTCATCTCTACCAGGGCGTGCTCAGTCCAAGCCAGATCACGACTATCCGCCATGGAGACCTGCCACCCATGTGACGACCGTGGCCGGTCCGCCGGCGCCCAGCCGACTCCCGTGTTCGTCCCCCAGAGCACCCGGCGCACCCGCGCTGGGACCGGAGGTCTCCTGTGTCCGATCGCCCCGCCCCGACGGGACCGTCCAAGTCGCGCCTCTACCGCATCCTCTCCCGCGCCACCGCAGCGGTCGTGGCCGCGAGCCTGCTCAATGCGATGCCGGCTTCGGCGCTGCTGGTCAACGACCGCCCGCAGATCGCCGACGACACCAGCGTGGCGGGGGAGGCCTTCACCTCCGGCGCCGCCGGCGGCGAAGACGACGCGGTCGACGAGGCCGCCGTCAATCGGCTGGGCACGGCGTCCTGGCCCGAGCCGGCCACCGTCGCACTCAAAGAGGGGCAGGCGACACAGGCGCAAGCCCGCGCCTTCGCCGCCCCGGAGAAGAAGCAGGACCAGACGGTGTCCCTGGGCCCGGTGACCGAGAAGGCCCGCAAGGACTGGCAGTCGCCGCTGGGCCGCGGGCAGGAACCTCCGAAGGAGAACCCGGACCGAGCCCGCCCGGCCCCGGCCGACGAGCACCCCGTGCCGGTGCAAACCCCCGAACCCCAGGCGCCGTCGGAGCCACCTGAATCCGGCACAGCTCCCGCACCGTCACCGGTACCGTCCACGACCCCCTCGGCGAGCGCCGAGCCCGCGCCGCAACCCGCACCCACGCCCTCCCCCGCCCCCGAGGAAACCGACCCCCCCCGAACCCGCCGCGGTCGAAGCGGCCGAGCTGGAGGTGCTGGACCGGAAACACGCCCGGCGCCTAGGCGTGGAGGGACTGCTGCTTCGACTGACGCGCACCGACGGCGGCGAGCAGACGGCCCCGGTGCAGGTGGGCATCAACTACGCCGACTTCGCCGCCGCCTTCGGCGGCGACTACGGCTCCCGCCTCGACCTGGTCGCCCTCGACGCCTGCACCGAGCCCGGCGCCGACGAGGACTGCCTGCGCACGGTCGACTTGGGGTCGGTCAACGACACCGGCGCACAGACTCTGACGGCCACCGCCCCCGCCACCGGAGGCGAGGGAACCCTGCTGGCCGTGGCAGCCGACACCCAGAGCGAGGGCGGCACCGGCGACTACGCCGCCACCAAGCTCCAGCCCTCGGCCGAGTGGAACACCGGCATCCAGACCGGCGCGTTCTCCTGGTCCTATCCTCTGTCGGCTCCGCCGGTGGCCGGTGACCTGGTGCCGCAGGTCGCGCTGGGCTACTCCTCCCAGAGCGTGGACGGGCGCACCGCCGGCTCCAACAACCAGACCTCCTGGATCGGCGAAGGCTTCAGCTACAACCCCGGTTACATCGAGCGCCGCTACGAACTGTGCCAGGACGCCGGCCACGACGTGGCCGACCAGTGCTGGGCCCGCCACAACGCCACCCTCTCCCTGGGCGGCACCTCCACCGAGCTGATCATCGACTCCGACGGCGACTGGCATCTCAAGGACGACGACGGCTCCAGGATTGAACGCCTCACCGGGGCCACCAACGGCGACGACAACGGCGAGTACTGGAAACTCACCACCCCCGACGGCACGCAGTACTTCTTCGGCCGCAACCGCCTGCCCGGCTGGTCCGAGGGTGACCCCACCACGAAGTCGGCGCTGACCATGCCGGTCTACGGCGACGACTCCGGCGAGCCCTGCCACGACTCCGCCTTCTCCGGCTCCTGGTGCCAGCAGGCCTACAAGTGGAACCTGGACTACGTGGTCGACGCCCAGGGCAACGCGATGGCTTTCCACTACGGCCAGGAGACCAACCACTACGGCCGCAACCTGGAGTCCGAGGCCACCCCCTACGACCGGGGCGGCTACCTCAAGCGCATCGACTACGGGCTCCGCGAAGGCGACCCCTTCGCCACCGCCCCGGCCCGGATCACGTTCGAGGTCAGCGAGCGGTGCCTGCCCACCGACGACTTCGACTGCGCCCCCGGCAAACGCACCGGCGCCAACGCCGACCACTGGCCCGACGTGCCCATCGACCGCGAATGCGGCGCGAACGAGGACTGCACCGGCAACCACACCCCGGCGTTCTTCTCCACCAAGAAGCTGGACCAGATCACCACCCGGGTGCACGACGGCGACGGCTACACCACGGTCGACTCCTGGAAGCTGGACCACAAGTATCCGGCCCCGGGTGATGGCACCGACCCGGCCCTGTGGCTGGACGCGATCACCCACACCGCCCACGCCGGCGGCGGCGAACCCCAGACCTATCCGTCGGTGACCTTCAACGGCACCCCGCTGCGCAACCGGGTGGATGCCCGCACCGACGGGCTCGCGCCGATGTACAAGTGGCGCATCACCGCGATCTACACCGAGACCGGCGGCCAGATCGACGTCACCTACTCCGACGCCCAGTGCCAACCCGGCGACACCCCCGCACCGCACTCCAACACCAAGCGGTGCTACCCGGTCATCTGGACCCCCGCAGACGAAGAGGAACTGACCGACTACTTCCACAAGTACGTCGTCACCCAGGTCGCCGAGATCGACCGGGTAGCCGACCAGCCCGACGTCATCACCTCCTACGACTACGTGGGCGACGCGGCCTGGCACTACGACGACCCCGACGGCATCGTCCCCGAGGACCGCAAGACCTGGTCCCTCTTCCGCGGCTACGAGAAGGTCAAGGTCCGCACCGGCCACCCCGACGCCACCCGCACCGAGACCGAGCACCTCTTCTACCGCGGCATGGACGGCGACCACCAACCCGACGGCGACCGCTCCGAAACCCTCACCGACTCCCGCGGCACCGACGTCGTCGACAAGGAGGCCTTCAACGGCACCACCCGCGAGGTCATCACCCGCAACGGGGCCGGCGGCGACACCGTCTCCACCACCGTCACCACCCCCTGGAAGGAGCAGACCGCAAAGCGCACCTACGACTGGGGCACCCTGCGCGCCCACCTGTCGGGCACCAAGAAGAGCGAAACCCACACCGCCCTGCAGGAGGGCTGGCGCACCACCCGCACCGTCAACCATTTCGACAACCGCGGTTACATCATCCGCACCGACGATCAGGGCGATGTCGACGACCCCGGCGACGACCGGTGCACCCGCACCACCTATGCCCGCAACACCGACGACTGGCTGCTGGATACCGTCGCCCGCACCGAGACCGTCGACGCCGGCTGCTCGGCCGAGGTACAGCGCCCCGCCGACGTCATCAGCGACAACCGCACCCTCTACGACGGCCGGGACTACGGCACCCAACCCACCCGCGGCCTGCCCACCGCGACCCAGCGCCTGGCCGACTACACCGACGGCCAAGCCCAGTACCAGACCACGAGCGAGACCGCCTACGACGACTACGGGCGGGTACTGACGCAGACCGACGCGCTGGGCAACACGACCACCACCGACCACACCTCCGCGATCGCCGGCGGCGCGGCCACCGAAACGACCACCACCAACGCTCTGGACCACACCACCACCCAGCGCTTCGACGTCCGAGCCCAGGTCACCTCGGAGACCGACGCCAACGCCAACACCACGAACCTGGCCTACGATGCCTTCGGCCGTCTGAGGAAGGTGTGGCTGGCCGACCGGCCCAAGGACTCCTACGCCGACAACCCGAGCATGGAGTTCACCTACCACGTCTCCAAGGACGCCCCAGCCGCCGTCACCACGTCGGTCCTGAACCCCAACGGCGGCTACACCACCGCCTACGAAATCTACGACGGCCTGCTGCGCCCGCGCCAGGCCCAGAAGCCGGCCACCGGCGGCGGCCGCCGCATCACCGACACCTTCCACGACTCCCGCGGCAACACGGTCGTGCAGCGCGAGGCCTACTACAACGAAGCCGACCCCGGCCAGGAGTTGTTCGTCGTCAACAACGACGACGAGATCCCCCGCCAGAGTGAGACGGTCTACGACGGCGCCGGCCGCGCCACCGACATGATCCACGTCTCCCGCGGCGATGAGCAGTGGCGCACCACCACCGCCTACCTGGGCGACCGCACCAAGGTCACCAAGCCCGAAGGCGGAACCGGCACCACCACCCTCACCGACGCCCGCGGACGCACCACCGAGCTGCGCAAGCACCACGGCACCCAGCCCCAAGGCGACTACGACGCCACCACCTACACCTACGCCAAGAACGACCAGATCGCAGCGCTCACCGACCCCGAGGGCTCCACCTGGGAATACACCTACGACCTGCGCGGACGCAAAACCCGGGTGGAGGACCCCGACACCGGCACCTCCACCTTCACCTACGACGCCGCCGACCGGCTCGTGGCCACCACCGACGCCCGCGGGCAGACGGTGCACACCACCTACGACGATCTGGGCCGCAAAACCGAGCTGCGCGACGACTCGGCCAGTGGCACCCTGCGCGCCGAATGGGTCTACGACACTCTGGAGAAGGGCCAGCTCACCTCCTCGACCCGCTACGCCGACGGCGACGCCTACACCACGAGCGTGGTCGCCTACGACGAGGTCTACCGGGTGCGCGGCAAGCGGATCACCATCCCCCAGTCGGAGGAAGGGCTGGCCGGCAGCTACCTCTACCGCACCACCTACAACCCCGACGGCAGCACCCAGGCCAGCGGATTCCCCGCCGCCGGCGGCCTCAACAGCGAAACCGTCTCCCACACCTACGACGACCTCGGCCAACCCACCGCCATCACCGGGTGGGAGACCGTCGTCAACCAGACCCTCTACTCCAAGACCGGTGACCTGGTCCAGCGCGAGTTCAGCCGCGGCACCTTCGGTGCGGAGAAGACGTGGCTGACCCGCGACTACGACGAGGCCACCGACCGGCTGTCGATGACGAGCCTGGTCCACCAGAACGGCGAGGGGTCGCTGACCACCCAGCACTACAGCTACGACGACACGGGCAACATCCTCTCCATCCGCGACGAGCCCACCGGCGAGGCGCGGAGCTCGGACGTGCAGTGCTTCGACTACGACTACCTGCGCCGCCTGACCGACGTGTGGACCCCTGAGGCCACCGGCGAGAACGCGTGCGCGGCCGAGCCCGCCGCCGACGGCCTGGGCGGGGCGGCCCCGTATTGGACCTCCTACACCTACGACGCCTCCGGCAACCGGGTGAGCGAGACCAACCACGCCGCCTCGGGCACGACGCTGTCGACCTACACCCCGCCGGCGGAGGGGGAGGGGCCGGCCCACGGGGTGGCCGAGGTCAGCACGACCGCCCAGGGCGCTGAGGCCTCCGGGGGCGCGGCGTCCACCTCGACCTACGACTACGACGCGGCCGGGAACATGGTCTCGCGCAGCACCGGCGACCGGGACCAGGAGATGGTCTGGGATGCCGAGGGCAACCTGGCCTCGGTGCAGGGTTCGGCCGGTAGTGCGAGTTTCGTCTACGGGGCCGACGGCCAGCGGCTGATCCGCCGCCAGGGCGGTGAGTGGACGCTGTATCTGCCGGGTCAGGAGGTCACCTGGACGGCGGGGGAGGGGACGGCGGCGACCCGCTACTATTCCCACGCCGGGGAGACGGTGGCGGTGCGCGAGGACGACTCCACGCTGCATTGGCTGTTCGCCGACCACAACGGCACCTCGCAGATCGCGGTGGATGCCGAATGGGGCACGGTGCAGCAGCGCCGCTTCACCGCGTTCGGCCAGGCGCGCAGCGGCACCGAGGCCTGGCCGGGTGAGAAGGGGTTCGTGGGCGGGACCGTGGATGATGCGATCGGGCTGACCCGGTTGGGGGCGCGCTCCTATGACGCGGAGTTGGGCCGGTTCATCTCGGTGGATCCGCTGATGGACCAGTCGGACTCGCAGATGATGCACGGTTATGCCTACGCCAACAACAGTCCGGTGAGTATGTCGGACCCGGCGGGAACGGCGCCCTGCAAGGACGACCGGGGGTGCAAGGGAAGCAATCACGGGGGTAACGGAGGTAGTGGTGGTGGCCGCTCTGGTCACCACGGCGGCTCTGGCTCCGGCGGCGGTGGCGGTGGGTTCACCGGCGTGATCACCACGCCGGGTTGGGGCGGCGGTGGTGGCGGCGGCTACTGGGGTGGCGGCGGTTCCACCGGCGGCTATTACGGCGGCCCCACGGGGGGAGGCGGCAGTGGTGGCGGATCCGGTCCCGTATACGTCGATCCCTACGACAACGAGTCTTATAAGCCTGATCCGGTGGATGTGGCCCAGGACGACGCCAAGGCGCTGCAGAGCGATAAAGCGCCTACAGGAGCCGGGATCGGAGATTTCCTTGATAATCCTATGGGAAAGCTTGGCGGGTGGGCTGGCGTTGGAGGATTGTTGGCAACATGGGCTGGATACCTTTTGAAGGTCGCTGACGCCCAAAAATTTGGAATCTGGATTGGAATTGGAATTGTAATATTCAGAATCCGGATCTATATTTTCGACAACGTTACGATTCCGTATATGAAATGGGCCTGGAAGCATGGGCTTGGCCAATGGTTGGTCGACAACTACAGGCCGGGTAACAGGCCCGAACCGTGGCAGGAGCCAGCGCCGTGGCCCGAGTGGGCACCTGACGGGCCCAAGTTTCGAGACTGAGAGGGGAGGGTTATGAAAATTGAAGAATCCGAGCAGCGGACGCAGGCGCATTCGATGGATAATATCTGGCTTTATTGTTTTTCTAATGGGTGCAGGTGTTATTAGTTTGGCGGGAGAGGCGTACTCGTATCACACTGGTGCGGTGATCGAAGTTCCGGATGTTGGTGGAGGAATATGCGCCCTCGCTGTTGCATTCATGTTTCTTTATCGTGCAGGTGGGAGTAGGGTACAAGGTTGGGGGCGGGGTTCATGGATGGCATTGTCCATTTTGTGTATTCTAGTTGGCCTTCTCTTTCTGTTTTGGATTTCGCTTTTTCCTGATTCCTTTGGCAGTGGGGTGAATTCTGTCGACGCGGTAATTGGGCTTTTTGGTGGGGTGGTGGGGCCGATTGGAAGTGGTGTAACTATTCTAGTTGGCCTGCGTGCGGATTCATATAAGGAATAGTTCCGGTGGGTGGAGGGTTTTGACGCGCCGAGATCGGGTGCCCGGCGAGGTCATCCTCGGCCGGGCGGTTCAGGGTCAGGGTTGATTTGAAGTCGGTGATCGTCTCAACTCCCGCCATTCAGGAGATCGCAATGGGGTCGAAGGGGCGGGTGAAGCACCCGTAGGAGACCCATCGAGGGCTCTACACAAAGTGAGCCAGAACCCGGAGCGATCGCCATACTCATGCAGTCCATGGAGATCCAGCCGTCCGGCGTTCGGTAGTGGAGACCGCAGTGCGCTGTATCGAGCACGTTACCCATCCGAACCGCGTCGCCGACCCAAGCTCCAAGATAGGGCCGTTGCCAGCCAAACTGGCGAGAGTCTCTATTTCGATCTCGGTATCGGGGATAGTAGGAAATACTTCGTCGTAGTGATCGGACCAGATATCCCCATAGTCAACAGGGTTCCACTGCGCGGACGACATGATCTCAGTCTCTGCTCGTTTCACACCCGGGAATGGTCGGTTCTTCGTCGGCGGAGCGACAGAAGAGGTGTAGCCAATCTAGGGGTCATTACTGCCGTGGGGAACACATTTCGAAGTACTTGAAAACATGGGCAATTGGCCGCCCGCCGACAACGTCGCGACGCAGCTGCTCCGGGCTCCGGTGTGCTCTCGGCCGCCCAGGGCCCGATCCTCGCGTTTAGGTCAGCGGCCTTTCAACAGCCGCTGGTGGCGTTGGATCGGGACGCGCGCGCAATGCCGGCCGGCACGCCTGGACCGGGGCCCCCACATCGCGAGGCGGACCGCGATGCGCCGCGCTGTCGAGCTGGCGCGCCAGGGCAGCAAGCCAACCGTCGAATTCGCCGAGGCCCCCGGTATCTGCCGTTTCTTGCTGCAGAACTGGGCTCCCAGCCCGCCGCCGCGAAGAAATGATCGGCGAGGCCGCCCTGCCCACACGTGCGGAAAGGAAGGAACTCGCCGAGTTGGGCCTTCGCAACAAGAGCGGAAGCCAAGAACGAGATCCTCAAGCGTGCCGCAGACTATTTGGTCAGGGCGTACGTACTCCCAATGTAAGGTTCTCACTGGTTTGGGAATGTGCCGCCGGCTCGGTCCCGGTCGCGGTGGCCCGTCGAGTACTCAACTTCTCCAGGTCGGGGTATTACCCCAGGCGTGACCGGTCTGAGGCGCTGCGCGCCCACCGCAATATGGAGACCGCGAAGAATCTCCGGGTGATAGTCAGGAATATCATCACGGGCGGTCGTGGGTGCGCAGACGTGAGTCCTCGAAGAACACATCACTCCACGGATCGCTCGTCTCGCGGTAGTGGTCCGCTTCATTCTCGCGTAGTATCCCGACGTGGAGACGTCCAGTACTCGACAGGCCACCGCGACAGGGATCGAGTCGGCGGCACATTCACGGACCAGCGAGTACATTACTTTGGGAGTACGTTCTCACTGGCGAAATAGGCCGCGGCCCGCTTGAGGATCTGGTTCTCGGCTTCCAACTGCTTGTTGCGGCGGCGCAGCTCGGCCAGTTCCTTCTTTTCCGCATTTGTGGGCCGGGCGGCCTCGCCGACCGCTTTCTCCTCGGCGGCGGCCTGGGCCACCCAGTTCTGCAGGCAGGAGCGGCTGATACCGAGGTCTTTGGCGAGCTCGACGGTGGACTTGCTGCCCTGGCGCGCCAGCTCGACAGCGCGGCGGCGGAACTCGGGCGAGTGTGGAGAGGGCATGGACGACATCCTTCCTGATGATCACGCCTGCCCTCACCTCAAGTGTCCGCGCTACAGGGGGAAGCTCAGGGTGGGTCAGCGGGCTCTTCTGCCGGATCGCCTCCGAGGCGGAACTGCCACCGATCACCCTGCACGGGCTGCGCCACGGCGCCGCCTCCCTCAGCTTGGCGGCGGGGGTGGATGTGAAGGTGGTCTCCTCCGAACTCGGCCACTCCACCACGGCTTTTACTCAGGACACCTACCAGAGCGTGTTCCCCGACGTTGCGAAGGCGGCGGCCGAGGCGACCGCGGCGCTGCTGCCGTTGACGAAGCCGCAGTCCGCGGGGTGATCCCGGGCTGAATCCGCGCTCGCGGGCGCTCCGGGTGGCCGGGGCGCCCGCTGGCGTTTTGGTGGCCGTGTGTGGGCCCGTGGCGGGGCTGCCCGGGGGCGCTGGCCGTTGGGTGAGCGCCCGGGTTCCGTGGGCGGTGCTGGGGGCCGTCGTGGGCGCCCGTGGTGGCCGCGGCGCCTGGTGGCGTGGGTGGCCCGGCTGCCGCCGAGGATCGGGAAATCCGTTGGGGTGCTTCGAGCGGAGTCCAAGCTGGGGAGCGAGCGCGGAGCCAGCGCGGGGGACAAAACGGGTGAATCGGCGGCGCCTGGAGTGTCGTGCAGGCCGTTGGCCTGCGGAAACTCGGCGCACCTGGCAGGATTCGAACCTGCGACCTACGGATTAGAAGTCCGGTGCTCTTTCCACTGAGCTACAGGTGCTTGGTTCAATTGTGGCGTGGATGCCTTGGCTGTAACGACATCGTGACCTGCGTGTTGGCGGAGCGTGTCACGCGTGCGCGGCCGTGCCTTGCCCGGGCGGCCGGGGGCTGCGGGTGGCGGGGTGGTGGCCGGGGCGGTGCTGGCGCGGTGACATTCTAGGGTATTCGGAAGATGTCACCCATCGCTGGGCAAAACTATAACAACTACGGACATTCGTAGTTGCGTCTCGTTAGCACACGCGCTCCACCAAATCGGTCCCTACCGGCCTCTTGGAACACGTTACCCGTGATTAACCGCAGGTGGGGTGCCTGTTACCGGTGTTTCGCCAACCGGGGGAGCGGGAGTGCGGCGTGTCGGCAGGTCAGGGGCTAGAAGGCCCACCAGCCGCCGTGGGCCAGCAGGAGTGCGATCACCGTGAGGGTCGTCATCGGGTGCTCCTCGCTGGCCGGCGGGCCGTCCTCCGTGGCGCTCCACGTGCCGAATGTCGATTACTCTATGTAGTAATCATGCACGGAGAGTCACAATCCTTCGGGTGTCGCGGGGGACGGTGAGAGGGCGTGCGGCCCGCGCACTACCGTTGAGCGGGTGAAGAAGCTCGATCGACGCTCGGCCTGGCCGGTCGGTGTGGGGATGCTGTGCGGCGCCGTCCTGGACCGCGTGCTGCCCGATCCCCGGCGCGGACATCCCGTGGCTGCCTACGGCCGGGCCGCCGCCCTGCTTGAGCGGGGCCTCTACCGGCCCTCACGTGCGCGGGGCGCCGCGTTCGCGGTGCTCGCCGTGGCTCCGGCGGCCGCCGTCGGCGGACTGGTGCAGGCGCGGACGGCCGGCGCGGGCCGTGCGGCGGCCGTCTGTGCGGTGACGTGGGCCGTCGTGGGCGGAGCCATGCTAGGCCGCGAAGCGGGGGCCGTCGCCGACGCCCTGGAGGCCGGCGACCTCGCGGAGGCGCGGCGGCGCCTGCCGGGGCTGTGCGGGCGCGACCCGGAGTCCCTGGACGAGAAGGGGATCGCACGAGCCGCGGTGGAGTCCGTCGCCGAGAACACCTCCGACGCGGTGGTGGCCCCGCTGCTGTGGGGAGGCCTCCTGGGGCTCCCCGGCCTGCTCGGCTACCGCGCCGTCAACACTCTGGACGCGATGGTGGGCCACCGCTCCCTCCGCTACGAGCGGTTCGGGTGGGCCGCAGCTCGGCTCGACGACGTGGCCAACTGGGCGCCGGCGCGGCTGACCGCGGCGCTGGCCGCCGCGGCCGCGCCGCTCGTGGGCGGGTCCCCCGCTCGCGTGCTGCGTGTGGGGGCGCGCTACGGCGCCCGCCATCCGAGTCCCAACGCCGGGCACTGCGAAGCGGCGTTCGCCGGCGCGCTGGACGTGCGTCTCGGAGGGAGGAACGTGTACGGATCCCGGATCGAGGATCGTCCGGAACTGGGGGAGGGGCGCCGCCCCGAGGCCGCCGACGTCCGGCGCGCGGTGCGCCTGGCCCGCGCGGTCAACGACGCAGCCGCGGTCGTCGCGGCGGTTTCGGCCGTCGTGCTCACCGAGCGGGGCGCCGCCCGGAGTGCACGCGCACCGGGTCCGCGCGCGCTGCCGGGTGTGCGGAGCGCAGCCGCCCGCGACCTCGCCCGCGCATTGGCCCGCCGCTCGCGCCGCACCGGCCTCCGGCGGCTCGCGCGCACCCCGACGGGGAGGCGGCCGTGATGCGCCGCGGACCCGCGGGCGCCCCCGCGCTGCTGGTGGCCGGGACCACCTCGGACGCGGGCAAGAGCGTCATCGTGACCGGGATCTGCCGCTGGCTGGCCCGCCAGGGCGTCAAGGTCGCACCGTTCAAGGCGCAGAACATGTCGCTGAACTCGGTCGTCACCGCCGACGGCGCCGAGATCGGGCGGGCCCAGGCCGCGCAGGCCGCGGCCGCCGGGATCGAGCCGACCGCAGCGATGAACCCGGTGCTGCTCAAACCCGGAAGCGACCGCAGCAGCCAGGTCGTGGTCCGCGGCCGCCCCGTCGGCGAGACCGACGCGCTGGGCTATCGCGAGTTCAAGGACAGGCTGCGCACGGTCGCGGCCGAGAGCCTCGCCGAACTGCGCGCCGAGTACGACGCGGTCATCTGCGAGGGTGCGGGCAGCCCCGCCGAGATCAACCTGCGCCCCGGAGACATCGCCAACATGGGCCTGGCCCGGGCGGCCGGACTGCCCGTGCTCGTCGTCGGCGACATCGACCGCGGCGGCGTCTTCGCCGCCATGCACGGCACCCTCGCCCTGCTTGAGCCTGCTGACCAGGCACTGATCGCGGGCTTCGTCGTCAACAAGTTCCGCGGCGCCCCCGAACTGCTGGAGCCGGGCCTGGACATGCTGCGCCGCCTCACCGGCCGCCCGGTGCACGGCGTCCTGCCCTGGCTCGACGGCCAGTGGATCGACGTGGAGGACTCGCTGGCATTGAGCGGCGAGCGCGCACCGGCGCGGGCGCCGATCCGGGGCCGCACGCTGCGCGTGGCCGTGGTGCGGACGCCGCGCATCAGCAACTTCACCGACATCGACGCCCTGTCCGTGGAGCCCGGGGTCGACCTGCGCTTCGTCACGTCGCCGCAGGAGACCGACGACGCCGACCTCGTGGTGCTGCCCGGAACCCGGGCCACGGTCGCCGACCTGGCCTGGCTGCGCGAGCGCGGACTCGACGCGGCCGTGCTCGCGCGCGCACGGGAGGGCCGTCCGCTGCTGGGCATCTGCGGCGGCTACCAGATGCTGGCGCGGCGCATCCACGACGACGTGGAGTCCGGGGCGGGCGCGGTGCCCGGCCTGGGGCTGCTGCCCACCACGGTCGCCTTCGCCGCCGACAAGACCCTGGGCCGTCCGGTGGGGGAGGCCTACGGTCACCCGGTCGAGGGCTACGAGATCCACCACGGCCACAGCGTGCTCGACGAGGGCGCCGACCGCGATGCCGAACCGTTCCTCGACGGCTGGCGCCGGGGCGCGGTGTGGGGCACGACCTGGCACGGCGCACTGGAGAACGACGGGTTCCGCCGCGCCTTCCTCGCCGATGTGGCCCGCCGCGCCGACCGCGACTTCGTGCCCGCCCCCGACACCGACTTCGCCGCGGAGCGGTCCGCCCGCCTGGACGCGCTGGGCGACCTGGTGGAGCAGCACATGGACACGGGCGCGCTGATGCGGCTGCTGGAGGAGGGCGTTCCCGAGGGCCTTCCGGTCATTGCGCCGGCCGGAATTCCGGACGCCTGAGGGCCTCCCGGGGCGCCCGGGCGGCCGGAGTCGCCCGGGCGCCGCTGTCACGGCCGCCGCAGCCGAAGGCGCCGCCGCGCACGCCCAGGCCGCCAGGACCGCTGCCCCTTGGGTCGGGCTGAGCGGGTCCTGCGCCTGGGCGAACGTCGCGTCTGCGGAGCCGACGGCGAACATCCTTCGGCCGCAACGCGGTGACCGTCGGCGATCGTGTGCGGGCGGTGTCGTGGTCGGGGCTGTTCACGATCGCGGTCGGCCACGCGGACGGTCGATGCCTACTGCGGCCGAGGCCGGTCCGATGGCACCTCTCGAAGGTATCGCCGCTGAAGGGGAGCAGTGGATCGACCGCGAGCAGGCATCGGGCGCTTACGGCCCCCGGCTTTCCGCTGATACATGTGGAGTGGAGGAGGCGGGAGCGGACGCGGTGGAATGACTGGGGCGCGTGGGACGCGACCGCCGCCGCGCCTGGTGGGGCGCGGCGGCGGGGTCGGGGTGGTCAGACGTTGATGCCGCGTCTGCGGAAGGCCGCGAACCCGAGTGCCGCGAGCACTGCGGCGAGCGCGAGGAGCGCGGCGAAGGGGCCGGGGTCGAAGGACTCCACCGGCATCCGGGCGGGGTGGTGGAACGGTGAGGCGTCCAGCGCCGCGTTGGGCAGGTCCATCAGCGGACCGAAGGTGCCGATCACCGCGCCGTAGCCGACGACGGCCCAGGCCGCCGGTATCGCCCGCGGCGCCGCTCCGAAGAGCAGGGCGGCGAGCCCGAGCACGACCAGCACCGCCGGCACGTGGTTGAGGTGGGCCAGGGTGAGGTCGCCGATGTGCCGGGTGTCCCCGGTGACGAGCGCGGCGCCCGCGCCGATCGCCGCACCGGCCGCCGCCATGAGCACCACGACCGCGGCCGCGGTGACCGCGAGGTTGCTGCCGAGCCAGGCCCAGCGGCCGACCGGGGTGGCGAGCACGGGCTCGCCGCGGCCCCCGGTCTCCTCCGTGCGCAGGCCCTGTACGGCCAGGATCGCGTACGCGCCGACGATGTAGGACATGAACCCGGCCATGTAGGCGAGGTATCCGGCCAGCATGCCGTCGGCGCCGCCGAACAGCCGGACGAAAGCGGCCGGCATGTCCTCGGCGGCGTCCAGCAGGGTCTGGGCGTAGGCGCCGAAGGCCAGCGAGCCGATCGCCAGCGCGGCGGCCCAGCCGATGATGCCCGCCCGCTCCAGCCGCAGGGCCAGTCCCAGCGGGGTGCCGAGGGAGGCCGCGGCCCGGGAGCGGCCCGCCCGCACGGCGAGAAGGCCGGAGCCCAGGTCGCGGCGGGTCAGTAGGGCATAGCCGGCCGCGAAGCCGCCTGCGGCCACGGCCAGGGGGAGCAGCAGCGGCCACCAGCGGTCGAGTACGAACGGGGCGGTCTGCTGCCCCCAGGCCAAGGGCGAGAACCAGGAGAGCGGCGATCCGCCCTGCTCGGCCATGTCCCCTCCGGAGCGGACCACGAACGCCGCGCCGAGGACCGCCCCGGCCATGCCGGAGGCGGCGCGGGAGTACTCGGTCACCTGCACCGTGACCGCGGCCACCCCGGCGAAGGCCAGGCCCGTCGCGGCGATCCCGGCAGCGAAGACCAGGGAGCCCCCCGCGCCGTAGCCGCCGACCGCCGCCATCATCGCGAAGACGGCCGCGCCCGCCGCCGCGTTGGTGACCGCGGCGACGACCAGGGTCGCCGTCAGTGCGGCGTAGCGGCCGACCACGTTGGCGCGCACCAGTTCGGCGCGGCCGTTCTGCTCCTCCACCCGGGTGTGCCGGCTCACCAGCAGGATGCTCATGAGCGCCGCGAGGACCAGGAAGTACAGCCCGTACCCGTTGGCGACGAACCGCTCCAGGGTCGGGTCCTCGAAGCCGTATCCGGGGCCGATCATGAGCCTGCCGACGGGGTCCCGGAACATCTGCCCGATGGCCCGCAACTGCTTGTCGTCTCCGTAGGCGACGGGCAGCGCCGCGGTGAGGTAGCCCATGAACAGGGCGAAGCCCGCGGTCCAGGCGGGGAGCCGCACGCGGTCGCGGCGCAGCAGGAAGCGGGTCAGGGTCCAGGTGCCCGCGAACCCGCCGCCGCGGGCCGTGTGCGCCGTGTGCGGGCGCTCCGCGGCGGTGGCGGTCATTTCGCCACCCCCGCGGAGCTCGCGGCGCCGTCGTGCAGCGCGTCGCCGTAGTGGCGCAGCAGCAGCTGCTCCAGTGTCGGCGGGTGGGCGACCAGGGAGCGCACACCGAGCGCGCCCAGCGCGGCGACGATCCGGTCGAGGCGGTCGCCGTCGGCCTCGAAGCGGACCTGCCCGCCGGTGTGCTCCAGGCCGTGCACCCCCGGCAGGGCGGCCAGGGAGTCGGGCGGCTGGGCCGTCTCCGCGACCACGGTGGTCCGGGTGAGGTGGCGCAGTTCGGACAGGGTCCCGGTCTCCACGATCGAGCCCTGCCGGATGATGGAGATCCGGTCGGCCAAGGCCTCCACCTGGCCGAGGATGTGGCTGGAGAGCAGCACCGTGCGGCCGGCGGCCTTCGCCTCGCGGATGCACTCCTGGAACACCGCCTCCATCAGCGGGTCCAGCCCGGCCGTGGGCTCGTCGAGCAGCAGCAGCTCGACGTCGGAGGCCAGGGCGGAGATCAGCGCGACCTTCTGCCGGTTGCCCTTGGAGTAGGTGCGCCCCTTCTTAGCGGGATCGAGGTCGAAGCGCCGGCACAGCTCGTCGCGGCGCCCGCGGTCGAACGACCCGCGCAGCCGGGCGAACAGGTCGATCGCCTCGCCGCCGGTGAGGTTGGGCCACAGCTCCACGTCGCCGGGCACGAAGGCCAGCCTGCGGTGCAGGTCGACCGCGTCCTTCCACGGGTCGCCGCCCAGCATCGCGGCGTGGCCGGAGTCGGCGCGCAGCAGTCCCAGCAGCACCCGCAGGGTGGTGGTCTTGCCGGCCCCGTTGGGCCCGAGGAAGCCGTGCACCTCGCCCTCGGCGACGCTGAGGTCCAGCCCGTCCAGGGCGGTGACGGCCCCGAAGGACTTGCGCAGCCCGCGGATGTCGATGGCGGGCGCCTGTTCAGTCATCACTGCCTTCTTCCTCTTCCCCGTCGGCGGGGAACGTGGTGCGCATCCGCTCGCGTGCCTCGTCGGTGAACAGGCCGCTCAGGGCGTCCAGGGCGGCACGCACGTAGCGGATCTGGTCCTCGGCGGGGCCGTCGATGGACATGCCGAGGAGCCGCTCGGCCTGGTCGTGCAGGACCAGCAGGCCCAGCGACCACAGCACCAGCACGGTGTTGAGGTCCCGGGGCCGCTCGGAGGGCCGGAAGATCCCGGCGCGCTCGGCCTCCTCCGTCGACGCCATGGAGGCCGCCACGATCCCGTCCACCAGGGAGTCCGCGTGCTCGGAGCCTTCGATGAGCATGCGGGCCAGATAGCGCATCAGCGGGCGGGAGTCGGACTGCTCGCGCAGCGCCTCCAGCACGTTCACGGTCGGACCCTTGCTGAGGGCGGCGCGCTTGCGCTCCTCGATGATCGCCGCCACGTACTCGTCGCAGGCGGTACGCAGGCCCTCCTTGGAGCCGAAGTGGTGGGACACCAGGGCCTGGGAGACCCCCGCTTCCGCGGCGACCCGCTTCATGCTCGTTCCCCGCATGCCGTGCTCGGCGAAGAGGGAGACGGCGGCGTCGCGGATCCGTGCGCGGGCGGTGAGGTCCTCCGGGCCATCGGATGCTGATCGCATGATCAGTATGCTAACTGATCGACCAATCAGCGGCAAGTGCCTCCGCCTCACCCTGCCCGCGGGTCCCCGAGGGGCTGGGCGATGCCGCAGGTCGTCCGGGATTCCCGGCGAGCCGTCCCGCACGTGTGGCGGCGGTTCCCGGCGTTCTTGCCGGAGTGGCCGCGCACCGATGCCGCGCATCCGGTCGCCGTGCCCTCCCCTGACGAGCGAGCAGCCCGACGCGGTCCTGCGCGGCCGGGGCGGTGGGGAACCCTCCTGCCCGGCAGAGTCGGAGGCTGTGGACAACCGCCCGAGCCGCATCGCGGCGGGTTACCTTGGGGGTGGTGCAGCGGCCAGGCGGTCATGGGCGCCGGGTAACCGGCGGGTCCCATCGCGGAGGCGGCCGCGGGCCGCGCAGGGCGCGGCCGAGTCCGCTTTCGCACTCGACCTGGAGGTTCACAGGTGAACACCGCTACGATCCCCGCGTCCCCGACCGCACCCGCGAGCGCGGAGAACCCCGTACTCCGCGACCCCCGCTCCACCGACGACGCCGCGGGCCCTCTCGCTCGGCGGGTGACCCTCGCCCTCGACCCCGTCACCCATGATGAGCTGCAGCGCGCCGCCGGCCACCGGGACGTGGCCTCCTACCTCTACGTCCTCGCCGGGCGCTACGCGCGCTGGAACGAGCTGCGCGACTGGCTGTCGCAGCTGGAGACCGCCTATGGGCCGCTGCCGCCCGAGGCGCTGGAGCGCGTCCACCGCCGGATGCTGGGCCTGCCGCGCCGCAAGGAGGCCGCCCGCTCGGTCTCCGTCGGCTTCAGCGACGCCGAGTTCCGCGCGCTCAGCGATGCGGCCGGCGACCGTCCGGTCGCGGACTACCTCCGCGAGCTGCTGGCCGGGCTCCTGTGCCCGGCGCAGGGCACCGATCCCGCGGGGGCGGACACGGGCGAGGGAGGCCACCCGGGGTAGCGGCGGCCGCGCCGCGGGTCCGCCGGCGCGGGTGGCGGCGGACTTCGGCCGGGCGGGGTCCGCCCCCGGCCCGGCCCGCCGTCGCCGCCTCCGCCCTCGTCAGGCGGTGCCGAGAGAGCGCGCGTAGTTCACCGACTGCGTCACCTGCGTGATGGTCTCCTGGCCCTTCGCCGGGATCATGGTGGAGTGGTAGACGTTGTGGCCCTGCACGGTGACCTGCACGTTGCCCGTGATCTTCTCCTCCTTCATCAGCAGGAAGAGCAGACCCAGCAGCCCCAGCCCGCACGCCCAGGCGAACAGGAGGAAGGACACCACCGCGAGCACGATGCCCGTCGTCGCGATGCCCTGCGTGGTGTGGGTGAGGTCGGTGACGGTCCAGGTGCTGCCCTTGATCGGGATCCGGCCCCCGGGGGTGATCACCGAGGTCTGGGTGATGGCGATATCGCCGATGGTGGTCAGAACCGCCTCGTTCTGCGGGACCGGTGCGTAGGGAGCCTGCCAGCCTCCCGTCTGCGGGCCCTGCCCGTAGGGGACCAGCGATCCGGCGGAGGGGTCGGCGGCCGGGTACCCGCCCGAGGGGGCGCCCGGTGGCGCGTACGGGTTGTACGGATCGCCCTGCGGCCGCTGGTTGTAGGGGTCGCCCGGATCCGACGGGGGCTGGGGGTAGCTCATATCCGTCGATTCTTGCAAAGCCGGAGCACCGCCGGAACCGTATGGCCGAACCGGGTCGGTGCCGGACCCCCGGCCGCAGCCCCGGTGGCCGCCCCGGTGGCCGCCCCGGGCGGCCACCGCCCGGGGCACTCCCGGCGCCGTCTGCCAAGATGGGCGGCGACGGCACGAAGGAACGCGGTGCGAGTCCGCGGCTGTCCCGCAACTGTCAGGGCCCCGCTCCTTGCGCCCCCGCCGGAGCGCCGCCCGAGCCAGGAACTTCGTCCGTCGCGCCCATGTCCGGTCACGGGGCGAGGACCCCGGCACTGCTGAGAAGGACGTCCACGCGTGGCTACCATTCTGCTGCTGTCCACAGCCGACACCGAGCTGCTGGCGGCCCGGGCCGCCGAAGCCGGCTACCGCACCGCCAACCCGGCCCGCACCGGCCCCGAAAACGTGGGCGGCCTGCTCGACGGCGTCGACGTCGCCGTCGTGCGCCTACTCGGCGGCAGCGAGGCCTGGCCCGCCGGCCTGGAGCGGCTGCGCACCAGCGGCGTGCCCCTGGTCGCGCTGGGCGGCGAGGCGGCACCCGACGCCGAGATGATCGCGCACTCCACGGTGCCCTCCGGCGTGGCCACCGACGCCCACGCCTACCTGCGCGAGGGCGGCATCGCCAACATGCGCGAGCTGGCCCGCTTCCTGTCCGACACGGTCCTGCTGACCGGCGAGGCCTTCGAGCCGCCGCTGGCCATGCCCGAGTACGGGGTCCACGAGATCGCCCCGCGCGGCACCGGGCGGCCGGGGCAGGGGGCCGAAGACCCGCGCCCCACCGTCGCCGTGGTCTTCTACCGCGCCCACGAGCTCTCCGGCAACACCGCCTTCGTCGACACCCTCTGCCATGCCGTCGAGGACGCCGGCGGCAGGCCGCTGGCCGTGTTCTCCGGTTCGCTGCGCGGCCTGACCCGCGACAGCCACCCCGGGCTGTTCGAGATCCTCGACAGTGCCGACGCCGTGATCACCACGGTGCTCGCCGCGGGCGGCGCGGTGGCCGCCGACGCCAGCGGGGGCGGCGACGAGGACGCCTGGGACGCCGGCGCGCTGGCCGCCCTGGACGTCCCCATCCTGCAGGGCCTGGTGCTGACCTCCGCGCGCGAGCGCTGGCAGGCCTCCGACGCCGCGCTGACGCCGATGGACGCCGGCATGCAGGTGGCCATCCCCGAGTTCGACGGACGGCTGATCACCGTGCCGTTCTCCTTCAAGGAGATCGCCGACGACAGCGGCATCCCGGTCTACGCCGCCGATCCCGAACGAGCCGCCCGCGTCGCCGGAACCGCGGTGCGCCACGCCCGCCTGCGCGCGGTGCCGCCCGCGGAGCGGCGCCTGGGCGTCGTGCTGTCCTCCTACCCGACCAAGCACTCCCGCGTGGGCAACGCCGTAGGCCTGGACACCCCCGCCTCGGCGGTCCGCCTGTTCCGCCGGCTCGCCGAGCGCGGCTACGACCTGGGCGGCGACGACTCGCTGTGGCGGATGCCCGGCCCCGAGGAGGACCGGCGCGAGGACGACGGCGACCCGCTCATCCACACCCTCATCCGCGCCGGCGGCCACGACGTCGAATGGCTCAGCGAGGAGCAGCTCGCCGCAGCGACCAACCGCGTTCCGCTGGAGGACTACCGCCGGTGGTTCGAGGCGCAGCCCAAGCGGCTGCGCGACGCCGTGACCGAGCACTGGGGGCCGCCGCCCGGCGACCTCTACGTCGACGACTCCCGCGGCACCCCCGAGATCGTCCTGGCCTCGCTGCGCTTCGGCAACGTCGTGCTGATGATCCAGCCGCCGCGCGGTTTCGGCGAGAACCCCATCGCCATCTACCACGACCCCGACCTGCCGCCGTCGCACCACTACCTGGCCGCCTACCGGTGGCTGGAGGCCCCCGCCGAGCCCGCGGGCGAGGGGAGCGCCGCCGGCTTCGGCGCCGACGCGGTGATCCACCTCGGCAAGCACGGCACCCTCGAATGGCTGCCCGGCAAGGGCCTGGGGCTGGCCGCCGAGGACGCGCCCGACGCCGTGCTGGGCGACCTCCCGCTGATCTACCCGTTCATCGTCAACGACCCCGGCGAGGGCACCCAGGCCAAGCGGCGCGCCCACGCCACCGTCGTCGACCACCTGGTGCCGCCGATGGCGCGCGCCGACACCTACGGCGACATCGCCAAGCTGGAGCAGCTGCTCGACGAGTACGCCATGGTCAACGACCTCGACCCGGACAAGGCGCCCGCGCTGCGCGCCCAGATCTGGACGCTGATCAAGGCCGCCGAGCTTCACCACGACCTGCACCGCGACGAGATGCCCGGCGAGGACGAGTTCGACGACTTCGTCATGCACGTCGACGGCTACCTGTGCGAGATCAAGGACGTGCAGATCCGCGACGGCCTGCACATCCTGGGCGAGGCCCCCGAGGGCGGGGCCCGCGTCAACCTGGTCCTGGCCGTGCTGCGCGCCTCGCAGGTCTGGGCCGGGCAGGCCGGCGCGCTGCCGGGCCTGCGCGCGGTGCTGGCCGGCGCCTTCGGCCTCGACGAGAAGGAGCTGCTCGCCGAGCCGGGCGCACGCGCCGACGTCCCCGAGGGCTTGACCGCCCTGGTCGACGGGCCCGCGCGCACCGCCTCCGACGCCCTCGACCTGGTCGACGCGCTGGCCCGCCGACTCGTCGAGGCGATGGAGGAGTGCGGCTGGGCCGCCGACCGGGTCGAGCCGGTGGTCTCCCGCGCGCTCGCGGGCTCCTCCACCGGGGACGACCACGCCCGCCGGGCGGTGCAGGTACTGCGCTTCGCCGCCGAGGAGGTCGTGCCGCGCCTGGCCGCCACCAGCGACGAGATCGGCGCCGTCCTGCACGCGCTGGACGGCGGGCACGTTCCCGCCGGCCCCTCCGGCTCGCCCACCCGCGGGCTGGTCAACGTGCTGCCCACCGGCCGCAACTTCTACTCGGTCGACCCTAAGGCCGTGCCCTCCCGCAACTCCTGGGACGTGGGCCAGGCCCTCGCCGACTCGCTGGTGCGCCGCCACCTCGACGACAACGGCGAGCACCCCCGGTCGGTGGGGCTGACCGTGTGGGGCACCGCGGCCATGCGCACGCAGGGCGACGACATCGCCGAGGTGCTGGCGCTCCTGGGCGTGCGCCCCACCTGGGACGACGCCTCACGCCGCGTCACCGGGTTCGAGATCGTGCCGCTGGAGGAGCTGGGCCGGCCGCGCATCGACGTCACACTGCGCATCTCCGGGTTCTTCCGGGACGCCTTCCCGCACGTCATCGGTATGGTCGACGACGCGATCAAGGCGGTCGCCGACCTCGACGAGCCGGCCGAGCGCAACTTCCCGCGCGCCCACGCGCTGGCCGACCACGCCGACCACGGCGACTGGCGGCGTGCCACCACCCGCATCTTCGGCTCGCGTCCGGGCGCCTACGGCGCCGGCCTGCTCCCGCTGATCGACGCGCGCAACTGGCGCGACGACGCCGACCTCGCCGAGGTCTACGCCGTCTGGGGCGGCTACGCCTACGGCCGCGGCCTCGACGGCCGCGAGGCGCGCTCGGACATGGAGGCCTCCTTCCGCCGCATCTCGGTGGCCGCGAAGAACCAGGACACCCGCGAGCACGACATCGTCGACTCCGACGACTACTTCCAGTACCACGGCGGCATGGTCGCCATGGTGCGCCGGCTCACCGGCACCAACCCCGCCGCCTACGTCGGCGACTCGGCCGTGCCCGACCAGGTCAAGACCCGCACCCTGGGCGAGGAGACCCGCCGGGTCTTCCGCGCCCGCGTGGTCAACCCCCGCTGGGTGGCGGCCATGCGCCGGCACGGCTATAAGGGCGCGTTCGAGCTCGCCGCCACCGTCGACTACCTGTTCGGCTACGACGCCACCGCAGGGGTGGTCGACGACTGGATGTACGCCAAGCTCGCCGAGACCTACGTCTTCGACCCTGAGAACCGCGAGTTTCTGGAGCAGTCCAACCCCTGGGCACTGCGCGGCATGACCGAGCGCCTGCTGGAGGCGGCCGAGCGCAAGCTGTGGGAGGAGCCCGACCCCGAGGTGCTCGACCGGCTGCGCGAGACCTACCTCGCCCTCGAAGGCGACCTGGAGGACGAGGACTGATGCGCCGCTCCCCGCCCGCGCCGGTCCGCGCGGGCGGGGAGCGCCCCCTCCCGCCCGCGCCCGGTCCGTGTCCGGAATGCGGCCCGCTGCTGTGTGGTTGCTCACTTCTAGGGGGTACGTTTAGACCAAGCCGCGCTCGGACGGGAGGTCGGTAACGATGCCGTTTTGGGTCCTGTGGCTGATCGCGGCCGCCGCCTTGGGCGTAGCCGAGGTCTTCACCCTCACTCTGGCCCTGGGCCTGCTGGCAGCCGCCGCGCTGATCGCCGGGGTCGTGGGCGCCATCGGCATGGGGTTCGCCACGCAGGTCGCGGCCTTCGTCATCGCCTCGGCCGCCGGGCTGCTGGTGGTCCGGCCCATCGCCAAGCGCCACCTGCAGCAACCGCCCCTACTGCGCTCGGGCACCGACCGCCTCGTGGGCCAGTCGGCGGTGGTGGTCGACGAGGTCACCGGCGAGCACGGCCGGGTCAAGCTCTCCGGCGAGGAGTGGTCGGCGCGCTGCATCGACGAGGACACCGTGATCCCGCCCGGTACGCGGGTCGACGTCATGCAGATCGACGGCGCGACGGCGGTCGTGTACCCCAGAGAAGCGCTGCCGTGAACGCGACGGGCAGCGCGCCTCGCCCCTCTGCCCGCTCGGCTCCGTCCACACAGCCACCCAGGAGGTCGCCATGGGGATCGACATCCTCTTCATCGTCATCGCCGTCCTGGTCGTACTCGCCGTCTTGTCGACCGTGCGGATCGTCCCGCAGGCGCGCGCCTACAACATCGAGCGGTTCGGCCGCTACCAGCGCACCCTGCAGCCGGGCCTGAACTTCATCATCCCGGTCGTCGACCGCGTCAACACCAAGTACGACCTGCGCGAACAGGTCTTCTCCTCCAAGCCGCAGCCGGTGATCACCGAGGACAACCTCGTCGTCAACATCGACACGGTCCTCTACTACCAGATCACCGATCCGCGCGCCGCCGCCTACGAGGTCGCCAACTACCTGGCCGCCATCGACCAGCTCACCGTGACCACGCTGCGCAACGTGATCGGCGGGATGGACCTGGAGCGGACGCTGACCTCGCGCGAGGAGATCAACTCCATGCTGCGGGGCGTCCTCGACGACGCGACCGGCAAATGGGGCATCCGGGTCAACCGGGTCGAGATAAAGGCCATCGACCCGCCGCCCTCCATCAAGGAGGCGATGGAGAAGCAGATGCGCGCCGAGCGCGACAAGCGCGCCGTCGTGCTGCACGCCGAGGGTGAGCGCCAGTCGCGCATCCTCACCGCCGAGGGCGCCCGCCAGCAGGCCATCCTGGAGGCCCAGGGCGACCAGCAGGCGCGCATTTTGCGGGCCGACGGCGAGGCACAGGCGATCGAGCTCGTCTTCAAGGCCGTGCACGCCAACAACGCCGACCCCAAGCTGCTCGCCTACAAGTACCTGGAGACCCTGCCGCACCTGGCCAACGGCGAGGGCAACACCTTCTGGGTCATCCCCGGCGAGCTCAGCCAGGCGGTGCAGAACGTCTCCAAGGCGTTCTCCGCCGACGCCGGCGCGGCCGCGCCCACCGGCTCCGCCGAGGAGGAGGGCCCGGAGGCCGAGGGGGTCGAGGGCCGCGAGTCGCCCGGCGAGCTGACCGCCGGCCAGCACCGCGAGTCCCCGACCGAGGCCGCCGGCCACGCCGCCGAGATCGCCGCCCAGGCGGTGGCGAGCGCGCGCGAGGAGGCCGAGGCCGCCGCGGGCGCCGCCAGCGGCCAGGTGCCCGAGCCGCGCCCGCGCGACAAGGAGTAGCCCGCCGCACCGCCCGCGCCGGGCGGTCCCGGCGGCGGCCCGCAGCGGGCCGCCGCCGGTCGCGGGGCGGATCAGACCAGCAGCAGCTTGCCGGTGGTGCGCCGGGCCGTGAGGTCCTCGTGGGCGCGCGCCGCCTCCTCCAGCGCGTAGCGCCCACCGACGCGCACGTCCAGGCGCCCGGAGGCGACCAGCCCGTACACGTCCGCCGCGCGCTCCAGCAGCTCCTCGCGCGAGGCTATGTGGTGCGCGATGCTCGGCCGGGTCAGAAAGACCGAGCCGGCGGAGTTCAGCCGCTGCGGGTCCACGGGCGGCACGGCACCGCTGGCCTGGCCGAAGAGCGCGAGGACGCCGCGGGGGCGCAGCGACTCCAGGCTCGCGTCGAAGGTGTCGGCTCCGACGCCGTCGTAGACGGCCGCCACTCCGCGGCTGCGCGTCAGCTCGCGAACCGCGGGAGCGACGTCCTGGCGGGTGTAGTCGATGACCTCGTCGGCGCCGGCCTCGCGGGCGAGCGCCTGCTTGGCCTCCGTCGAGGCGGTACCGATGACGGTCGCACCGCGCGCCTTGGCCATCTGGACGAGCAGCAGCCCGGTGCCGCCCGCGGCGGCGTGCACGAGCACCGTGTCGCCCGGCTGCACGGCGTAGGTGGAGTGGGTCAGGTAGTGGGCGGTCATACCCTGCAGCAGCGTGGAAGCGGCCTGCTCGGCGGTGACGCCGTCGGGCACGGGCACGACGCGCCGGGCCGGGGCCGCCGCGCGGTCGGCGTAGCCGCCCGGCAGCATCGCCCAGGCCACCCGGTCGCCGGGGGCGACCCCGGTGACTCCGGCGCCCACCGCCGCGACGCGGCCGGCCGCCTCGACGCCGGGGGTGAAGGGGGTGGAGACCGAGTAGGCGCCGCTGCGCTGGTAGACGTCGATGAAGTTGACCCCGCGGGCCTCGACGTCGATCAGCACCTCGCCGGAGGCCGGCTCGGGGTCGGCGGTCTCGGTGAGGCGCATGACCTCGGGGCCGCCCTGCTCTTCGATGACGATGGCGCGCATGCCTGACCCTTCCCGGTTGCCCAAGTGTGCGTGGGGTGCGGGCGGCGACGGCGGCCGCCCGCACCCCACCCTAGGCGTCGCCGCCGGAGCCGGCCGAGCTCAGCCGCTGCACCTCGAAGCGGTGGAAGCCGACCATCGGCGTGTCGGTCTCGCTGCCGCGGCGCTTGAGCGTCACGCCGGTGCCGCCTGTCTTGCCGCCGGCGAGCGGTTGGTCGTCGACCGCCTCCAGGACGTGCTCGCCGTTGACCCACAGATTGACGGCCAGGGTCCCCGCCTCCTCGTCGTACTCGCACGCCATGGCCACCGTGTTGGTGACGGACTCGCCGTTGCCGTCGTCGGTGCCGTCGCGCATGGGCAGCTTGTCCGGAGGCTGGACGTAGCCGCCGACGTCGTCCGTGGTGGCCATGGCGGCCTCGCCGGACTCGCCGCCCACGCGCCGGATCTGCGCGCTGCCCCCGTCGAACCGCACCAGGCCCTCGTAGTGGGTGACCACGTCGTCCTCGGTGCTGCGGTGGAAGCACCGGAGGCCGTACTCGCTGTAGGCGGGCCCGGCCAGCGCCTCGGCCTCGGCCTCGACCAGGACGGCCTCGGGGTAGGTGCCGGTGTAGGGCGCGAAGGCGCCGATGCTGCCGTTGAAGTCGTTGTACTCCGACACGCGCAGGATCAGGCCGTTCTCCGGGTGGTAGGCGTACTCGGTGAACTCGTCCTCGGGGTCGTACTCGGTGGACTCCCAGGCGCTGCTCGCGAAGTCGTCCTCGTAGATCAGGGTGCCCTCGGGCGGACCGCCGCCGAGCAGCAGCACGGAGCCGAGCACGCCTCCGGCGACCAGGAGCAGCACTCCCGCGACGGCGCCGATGAGCAGTCCGGTACGGCCTCTGCCGGGCGCGGGGCCGCTCGCCGGGGCTGCGCCGCCCGCACCGGGCACGCCCGGCCCGCCGATGCCGGCCGAGGGCTGTCCGAAGGGCGGCGACCCGGCGTCATAGGGCTGCTGCGGACCGGAACCCCCTCCGTAGGGCTGCTGGGGTCCGGACGGGGTCCCGTAGGGCCCCGATGCCGAAGGACCGGCGCCGGGCGCGGGCCCGTACGGCGCCTGCGGTCTGGATCCCGGTCCGTACGGGGGCTGCGGGCCGGACGGGTGGCCGTAGGGCTTCTGCGGCGGGCCGGGCGGGGGGAAGCCGCTGCCCCCGGGCGCGTGTCCCGGGGCGCCCTGGCCGAAGGGTGCCTGGGGCCGCGGCGCGGGCCGCTCCGGTGCCGGCGGGACGGCGTGGGTGGAGGGCTGCGTGGTCGGCGGCCGGGCGGGGGACTCGGGGGCGAGTGCACGGGTCGACTGCTCGGTCGGGACCGCGTCGGGTCCGGCATCGGGTGCGGCGCCTCCGGCCGCACCGGCGGCCCCTGCTGCGGCGCCCGCGGCCGCCGTCCCGGCGGCCCCGACGACGGACGGCGGGGTCCAGGACTCCACGACGGTGCTGTCGACGATCGCCTCGCCCGGGTCGTCCTCGCCCACGAGCATGCTCAGCAGCCGCTGGGCGGTGGGGCGGTTGCCCGGCTCCTTGTCCAGCGCGCTGCGGACCAGGTCGCTCAGCCGCGGGTCGAGCCCCTCCAGGTCGGCCTCGCCGGAGCTGATCAGGTGCAGCACGGCCGGCACCGTCTGGGCGTCGAAGGGCGCCTTGCCGATACCGGCGTAGGCCACCAGGCAGCCCCAGGAGAAGATGTCGGAGGCGGGCGTGATCGGGCCGCCCGCGATCAGCTCGGGAGCCAGGTAGGAGGGCGTTCCCATCAGCTGGCTGGAGCGGGTGACCGCGCTCTCGTCGTCCATCGCGCGGGCGATGCCGAAGTCGATGACCTTGGGTCCCACCGCCGAGAGCAGCACGTTGCCGGGCTTGAGGTCGCGGTGGATGACGCCGGCGCGGTGGATGGCGGTCAGCGCCGCCGCGACGCCCAGGGCCAGGCTCTCCAGCGTGCCGCCGCTCATCGGGCCCTCGGCGCTGATGGCCTGGGCGAGGTTCGGTCCGGGCACGTACTCGGAGACGATGAACAGCGGGTCGCCGTCCAGGCGGGCGTCGAGTACCCCGGCGGTGGAGAAGCGCGCGACCTTGCGGGCGGACTCGACCTCGCGCGCGAAGCGGCGGCGGAAGTCCGGGTCGTCGGTGAGGTCGGGGTGGATCAGCTTGACGGCCACCAGCCGTTCGGCGGTGTCGCGGGCGAGGTAGACGGTCCCCATGCCGCCGCGCCCCAGCCTGCCCTCGATCCGGTAGTCGCCGAGCTGGTGGGGGTCGCCGGTGCGGAGGGGTTTGGCGCGCTCGTGCCCGATGTCCGTCACAGTGCTGCGTTCCTTAGGCCGGCAGGCGATTCGGGGTCTCAGCGTACAGACGCCCCGGACAGGGCGAGTCGGGGCGGGTTCGCACGAGTTCGCCGACTGGGGGCGGGGTGTTCCTGATATTAGACAGGATGCGGCGCGTCGCGGTTCCGCGAATTCACAGGATCGGCTAGTGTTAGTACACACGTTCGAATAAGCGCCTGTCCTTCCCCGCAGGCCCAGGCCGCCCGATCGAGGGCGCCGCAGCTTGAGGGGAGTGTCGCCAGTGGGCCACGTCTACGGTGTGCCGGTCGCGGTCACCGAGCACGAGGGGCGGCCGGTGCGCTTCGTATGGGAGCACCGGGTCTACAACGTCCGCCACATCGTCGACCACTGGGTCACCCTGCGCGCCGACTGGTCACCCGAGGTGCAGGAGCACCTGCCCCAGCGCGCCCACTGGCGGGTCGAAGCCGGATCCTCCGGCGCGCTGGGCGTCTACGAGCTCCAGCACGACTCCGCCACGGACCGATGGCTGCTGGCGCGCGTCTGGGACTGACCCCGCCACCTGGCCGCATCCGGCCGCATCCGGTCGCGGGCGCCGCGACCTGGCCGCGACCTACAGCAGCGGTCGGCGGCGGCCGTGGCCGGTGGCGCGCTCGAAGGAGCGGCCGATCTCCAGTACCCGCCGGTCGGCCCGATGCGGTCCGGCGATCTGCAGGCCCACCGGCAGCCCGCCCGGCGTGAACCCGCCGGGCACGGCCAGCGCCGGGCAGCCGGTGATGGTGATGTGGTAGCAGGAGCGCATCCAGTCGAGGTAGGTCTGCTGCTCGGCGCCGTCGATGTCGGCCGGGTACTCCAGGTCCGCGTCGAAGGGCGCCACCTGGCTCACCGGCAGCAGCAGCGCGTCGTAGCGCTCGAAGAATTCGCGCACACGGTGGTAGATGCGGGTGCGCTCCAGCTCGGCGCGCGCCACGTCGGCGCCGGAGAGCTTGCGGCCTTCGTCGATGTTCCAGGCCAGACTGGGCTTGATCCGCGGGCGCTCGCGGTCCAGCAGCGGTCCCAGCGTCGCCTCGAACTGCCAGGCCCGCAGCGTGCGGAAGACGTCGTCGGCGCCGGAGAGGTCGGGGGCGTCCTCGGCGATCTCGCAGCCCAGCTCGGAGAAGACCTCCAGCGCGGGCGCCAGGGCCTCCGTCACCGCCCGCTCGCACGGGGCCGACCCGCCGAGGTCCGGCGACCACGCCAGGCGCAGGCCGCGCACGTCGGCTTCCAGCGGCGGGGCCAGCGCCGATCCCGGCTCGCCGAGGGCGACGGGGCTGCGCGGGTCGGGGCCGGCGATCACCGACAGCAGCAGCGCCGCGTCGTCGACCTCCCGCGCCATGGGGCCCTGCACCGACAGCTGCGACCAGCCCAGCGGTGCGGGGTGCTGCGGCACCCGCCCCGGCGACGGCCGCAGCCCCACCACGTTGTTGAACGACGCGGGGTTGCGCAGCGACCCGCCCATGTCGGAGCCGTCGGCCATCACGTGCATGCCCGCCGCCAGCGCCGCGGCCGCGCCGCCGCTGCTGCCGCCCGCCGAGCGCGCGGTGTCGTAGGGGTTGCGGGTCAGCCCGAACACGGGGTTGAAGGTGTGCGATCCGGCGGCGAACTCGGGGGTGTTGGTCTTGCCGATGGTGATCGCCCCGGCAGCGCGCATCCGCGCCACCACCAGTTCGTCGCGGTCGGGCACGTGGCCGGCGAAGACCGGCGAGCCGAACGTGGTGCGCACGCCCGCGGTCTCGTGGGTGTCCTTGTGCGCCACCGGCAGCCCGTGCAGCGGCGGGGGTTCGCCGCCCGAGGCCAGCAGTTCGTCGGCGGCGTGCGCCTCGTCCATGGCGCGCTCGCCGCACAGCGTCACCACGGCGTTGACGGCCGGGTTCACCGCCTCGACGCGCTGCAGGTGCGCGGCCACCACCTCGCGGGCGGAGACCTCGCGTGCGCGCAGCATCCGCGCGAGCTCGCGGGCCGGTCGGCGGGTGATCTCGGCGGTCTCGTCGTCGCGCATCGCGGTAGGGTCCTCCGGTCGTCTGATGCTGCCCCGCAGGCCGCGGGCCGGGCGGGCGCTGGTGTCCGGGTGCGGCCATCCCATCCCGATCGGGGCGCCGCCGCAAGGGTGATCGTCGCCGGAGCGCCGCCCCGGCGGCGGGCGGATCTCGCCGAGGCCGCTGCGCTGCGCGGCGGTGGACGCGGTGGAGGCCGGACGGGCGCGGTATGAGACTCTTGTTGGCGGTGCCGGCGCCGGGCGTACCCGGCCGGGAGCATCCCGGCCGCGCCGCGGCGCGCAGGAACCCGGTGTGAATCCGGGACGGTCCCGCCACTGTGACCAGGGAGCGGCCCCGCAACGAGCGCCACTGCCGGAACCCCTCCGGTGGGAAGGCGGCGGGCGAGCGGTGATCTGGAAGCCAGGAGACTGCGCGGCACCGGGCAAGACCCCTATGGGCGTGGACTCCCGAGGAAGGACTGACCTGCGTGAGCGCTCCTGCTCGCTACCCCTTCAGCGCGGTCGTCGGCATGGACGACCTGAAGCTCGCGCTGCTGATCAACGCCGTGTCCCCGGACGTCGGCGGCGTACTGGTCCGCGGTGAGAAAGGGACCGCCAAGTCGACCGTGGTGCGCGCCCTGGCGGCGCTGCTGCCCGACCTCGACGTCGTGCAGGGCTGCCGGTTCGGCTGCGACCCCGCCGCCCCCGACCCCGAGTGCCCCGACGGCCCGCACGCCGACTCCGCGGTGCCCGGCGAGCGCCCCGCGCGGCTCGTCGAACTGCCGGTGGGCGCCAGCGAGGACCGGCTGGTGGGCTCGCTGGACATCGAGCGGGCGCTGACGGAGGGCGTCAAGGCCTTCGAGCCCGGCCTGCTCGCCGAGGCGCACCGCGGCGTCCTCTACGTCGACGAGGTCAACCTGCTGCACGACCACCTCGTCGACCTGCTGCTGGACGCGGCGGCCATGGGCACCTCGCACGTTGAGCGCGAAGGCGTCTCGGTGCGCCACGCCGCGCATTTCCTGCTCGTGGGCACGATGAACCCCGAAGAGGGCGAGCTGCGGCCGCAGCTTTTGGACCGCTTCGGCCTGACCGTGGAGGTCGCCGCCACCCGCGACCCGCAGCTGCGCGCGGACGTGGTGCGCCGCAGGCTCGCGTTCGAGGCCGACCCCGAGGGCTTCGCCGCCGGCTACGCCCGGGACGAGGCCGAGCTCGCGGGCCGCATTCTGGCCGCCCGCAAGCGCCTGCCGGGCGTGGTGCTCACCGACGCCGCACTCCGGCAGGTCACGGCGGTCTGCGCGGCCTTCGACGTCGACGGCCTGCGCGCCGACATCGTCACCGCCCGCGCCGCCATGGCGCTGGCCGCCTGGCGCGACCACGGCGAGGTGGCACCCGAGGACGTGCGCGACGCCGCCCGCCTGGCGCTGCCGCACCGGCGCAGGCGCGACCCCTTCGACGCGCCCGACCTGGACGAGGACCGGCTGCAGGAGGCGCTGGACCAGGCGGGTGATGCGGACCCAAAAGACCCGGGTGAGCCGGACGGCGCCGGCGACGACACGGGCGGCGGTGGCGGCGGCGCCGAGGCGCAGGGCCCGGACCCCGGATCCTCGGCGGAGGAGCCCTCCGCGCAGCCGGGCGAGGGCGACGGCGACGGGCAGGGCCCGCAGGACTCCGGTCCCGACTCCGGCGAGGCGCCCGGCGGCGATGCCGGGGGCGCCCCCTCGGGTCCCCGGCCGGCGGGCTCCGGCGACGCCGACGGCGACCCCGGTGGCGAGCAGTCGCCGCCGCGGCCCCAGGATCCGGACCGGGGACCGCAGGCGGAGGCCGGCGAGACCTACCGGCCGCGCCTGTTCAGCCTCGACGGCGTAGGCGAGGGCGCGCCCGGCCGCCGCTCCCGGGCCGAAACGCCCTTCGGCCGCACCTCGGGCGCGCGCGTGCCCCGTTCGGCGGTGCGCGGTCTGCACCTGACCGCGACCCTGCGCGCGGCGGCGCCCTATCAGCGAGCCCGCGGCCGTAGGGGGCCGGGGCTCATCGTGCGCCCCGGCGACCTGCGCGAGTCCGTGCGCGAAGGCCGCGAGGGCAACCTCGTGCTGTTCTGCGTGGACGCCAGCGGCTCCATGGCCGCCCGGCAGCGGATGCGCGCCGTCAAGGGCGCTGTGCTGAGCCTGCTGCTGGACGCCTACCAGCGTCGCGACAAGGTCGGTCTGGTCACCTTCCGCGGCACCGGCGCCCAGGTGGAGCTGCCGCCGACCTCGTCGGTGGAGGCGGGCGCGCGCAGGCTGCGCGAGCTGCGCACCGGGGGGCGCACCCCCCTCGCGGCGGGGCTGGCGCGCGCGGCGGAGGTGCTGCGTGTGGAGCGGCTGCGCGACGCCGCCCGCCGGGCGCTGCTCGTGGTGGTGACCGACGGGCGCGCCACCCGCGGCGGGCTCGACGAGGCGCTGCGCGCCGGCGCGCGGATCGGCGCCCGGGGCGTGCACGGCATCGTCGTCGACTGCGAGTCGGGGCCGGTGCGCCTGGGCCTGGCCCAGCGGCTGGCCGCCGAGATGGGCGGCGAGTCGGTGCACCTGGAGGAGTTGGGCGCCGACGCGCTGAGCGGCCTGGTGCGCTCCAACCGGCGCGCCGCCTGAGTACCCGTCGGGCGAAGCGCGTCCGACGCGCCGCCCCGGACACCGGTCGTCCGCAGCCGCGCTCCGGCGGCGCCCGGACCCGCGGCCTCCGGCGTCCGAGAAACGCGAGAAGTCCGAGAACCGAGGGGAAGAGACCACGATGCCGCAGGGCAGACCCGCTTACGTGCCCGACGACGGACTGACCACGCGCCAGCGCCGCAACCGACCGCTGCTGATCGTGCACACCGGTCCCGGCAAGGGGAAGTCGACCGCCGCTTTCGGGCTGGCCACCCGCGGCTGGTCGCAGGGCTGGGACATCGGCGTCTTCCAGTTCGTCAAGTCGGCCAAGTGGCGCATCGGGGAGGAGCGCGCGCTGCGCGTCCTCGGCGAGTCCGGCGAGGGCGGCCGGGTCGACTGGAACAAGATGGGCGAGGGCTGGTCGTGGATCCAGCGGCAGGGCACCGAGGAGGACCACGCCGCCGACGCCGCGGAGGGCTGGGCCCAGATCAAGCGCGACCTTGCCGCCGAGACCTACCGCCTCTACGTGCTCGACGAGTTCACCTACCCCATGAAGTGGGGCTGGGTCGACGTCGAGGACGTGGTCGAGACGCTGGCGCAGCGCAGCGGCCACCAGCACGTGATCGTCACCGGCCGCGACGCCGACCCCCGGCTGCGGGAGGCGGCCGACCTCGTCACCGAGATGACCAAGGTCAAGCACCCCATGGACGCCGGCCAGAAGGGGCAGCGCGGCATCGAGTGGTGAGCTGACGCGGCTCCCGCCCGCCGCGCACCGGACGTTCCGCGCGCTTTTCGGACGTTTCCGCGAGGCGGCCGGGGAACCGGTGGTGGGCCCGCCTCCGCGCGGGCCGCCCTCGGCGGGGCCGGGCGGGACGCCGGTCCCGCCCGCCGGCGACGCAGACGAGGCGCCGCGGACGCGGCCGCGAACCGGGCTCCGGGAGGAGGCCTACGCGGCGCCGGCCGAGGGGATGTCGGGCCGTGGGCGGCCTGCCTCCACGAGGACGTTCGTCTGGACCGCCATCGGCACCTCTCAGCGTGGTCGGGCGCCTATCACGGCAGGCAGGCCGTGCTGACCGAGCTGCTCGGCCCTCTGCAGGCCCGGCTCGCGCCCGGTGCGCGGTCGCGCCGCACCGTTCCACAGCCGAGGGAGACCCGCGTGGTGGTCGAGGCCGCCGGCGCCGGCGACGCGACCGCGACCGGCCGCGTCTGCGAGAACGAGTACCGCCGGGTGTTCCGGATGAAGGGCGGGCACGGCGGTGCGGGTCGAGGAGTACGCCGACACCGAGCTGATGGCCGCGGTCCCGGGCGCTTCCGCACAGCCGCCGCCCGCATGAGCCTCCAGCCGCTCGGCCGAGCCGGCGTTGGGCTAGGCGGTGCCGTCCCGGCCCAGGTCGGCCGGGATGAGGCTGTAGACCGCCAGGTCGGCGCGGCCCTCGTGCAGCGGCATCGCGTTGCGCTCGGTGCCCTCGTAGGTGAACCCCGCCTTCGCGGCCACCCGCCGCGACGCGGTGTTGCCCGCGGCGGCCTTCAGCTCCACCCGCTCGAAGCGCTGGTCGAGCAGCGCCCACCGCGAGAGGGCCACCACCGCCTCGGTCGCCAGCCCGCGTCCCCGCGCCCACGGCCCCATCCAGTAGCCGACCTCGGTGGAGCTCGCGCGCCACATGGTCCGGGTCAGGCCCACCGAGCCGGCGTAGGCGCCGGTCTCGGCCTCCACGGCCGCCCACTGCTGGCCGTCACCGCTCACCCGCGCGTGCGGCGCGGACACCAGGCACCAGTCCTCGGCGTCGGCGCGGGTGTAGGCCTTTCCGGGACGCGGCATGGGCAGCCAGCGCTGCACCCCGGGGTCGCCCGCGCCGCGCAGGACGGCGTCGATGTCGTCGCCGGTGTGGGCCCGCAGCACGAGCCTCTCGGTGCGCAGCACCACCGACGGCATGAGCGGCGATTCGTCGGCGCCGGTCACTCGGCCACCCCCTCGGTGTCGGCACGCGCGGCCGCCAGGAACCGTTCGGCGATCGCGGGTTCGCCGGCCCAGTGCACGTGCAGGTAGGAAGCGCTGATGCTGCCAGAGCCGTAGCCCTCGCCGCCACCGGATTCCCACTGCCAGGCCGGCTGCGCGCCGGAGCGCGGATCGACCGCCGTGCGGTGGAACTCGTGGCCGCGCACGCGGGCGCCCCGGCGCGCGAGCACCGTGTCGCCGACCGCCACGGCCGAGCGGTAGCCCAGGGTGAGGGAGCCCGTCATCGCGGCGTCGGCGGGCAGCACGCCGCACATCGGCGCGCCGTCCAGGCTGCGGGAGAGGTAGAGCAGCCCGGCGCACTCGGCGGCCACGGGCGCACCGCGCGCGGCGAGGCCGGCCACGGCGCCGCGCAGCGCGGCGTTGGCCGACAGCTCGGCGGCGTGCACCTCGGGGAACCCGCCGCCGACGATGAGCGCATCGGTCCCCTCGGGCAGCGCCTCCTCGCGCAGCGGGTCGACGGTGTGCACCTCGGCGCCGCCGGCGCGCAGCAGCTCAGCCTGCTCGGTGTAGCCGAAGGTGAAGGCGGGACCGCCGAAGACGGCGATCCGCGGCGGGCGCGGCGGCGCCGGCCCTCGCGGCGGCCGCACCTGCGCCTGCGGGTCCCACGGCTCGTCCGCCAGCGCGGGGGCGGCGCGGGCGACGGCGCGCACCGCCTCCAAGTCGCAGGAGGCGGCCACCAGCTCGCCGAGCTCCCGTACGGCGCGGCGGGCCTCGTCGGCCCGCTCGGCGGCGGGGATCAGGCCGAGGTGGCGGGAGGGCGTGCGCACCTCCTCGCGGCGCCGGATCGCGCCCAGCACCGCGGTTCCCGCGTCTTCCAGCGCGGCGCGCAGGATGCGCTCGTGGCGCTCGGAGCCCACCCGGTTGAGGACCACCCCGGCGATGCGCACCCGCGGGTCGTAGGTGCAGAACCCGTGTACCAGCGCGGCGACGGAGCGCGCGGCGCGCGAGGCGTCGACCACCAGGACCACCGGTGCGCCCAGCAGCGCGGCCACGTGGGCGGTGGAGCCCGCGTCGCCCGGCCCGGCGAAGCCCGCGGAGTCGGCGGCGCCGTCGAACAGGCCCATCACGCCCTCGACGACGGCGATGTCGGCGCCCGCCGCACCGTGCAGGAACAGCGGCGCGACGCGCTCCTCGCCGCACAGCACCGGGTCGAGGTTGCGCGGGGGCCGCCCGGTGGCCACCGCGTGGTAGCCGGGGTCGATGTAGTCGGGGCCCACCTTGTGCCCGGAGACGCGCTCGCCGCGCGCCGCCAGCGCGGCCATGAGGCCGGTGGCGACGGTGGTCTTGCCGCTGCTCGACGACGGGGCCGCGATCACCACTCGCGGTAGCACGGGCACGCGCTTCCTCCTCCTCGCTTCGGCGACCGCCGGGACGGCGGCCACCAGGCACCACCGGGTGGCCATGCTAGGCCGTCGGCGGCCGCATCCGGCGGGCCGCCCCTGGTCGCGGCTTCTGCGCAGACCGGTCCCGGACGACGGGCGGCACAGGGCGCACCGATACGCTTGCCTCGGCCCCGCCGGTGCAGCCGCCGCAGCCGAGCGGCGCGGAGCGTCCGCGCGGCGGAGGGGCGCGCAACGCAGTCGACGAGGAAGCGGTGGTATGGGCACGCGCGGACGGCTGGTCGGGGTCGGAGTGGGGCCGGGCGACCCCGAGCTGGTGACGGTCAAGGCGGTGCGGCGCATGCGCGAGGCCGACGCCGTGATCGTCCCGGTACTGGCCGGCGACGAGCCCGGGCGCGCCGAGGCCACCGTGCGGGCCCACGTCGACGCCTCCCGCATCGAACGCGCCGTCTTCGCGCTCAACGACCGCCACGGCCTCAGCGACCGGCGGGTGCGCGCCTGGGACGCGGCGGCCCGCGCGGTCCTGCGGCACTTCGAGGAGGGCGAAACCACCGTGGCGTTCGCCACCATCGGCGACCCCAACGTCTACTCCACCTTCACCTACCTGGCGCAGACGGTGCGCGAGCTGGCTCCCGCCACCGAGGTGGAGACCGTGCCCGGTGTCACCGCCATGCAGGACCTGGCCGCGCGGTCGGGACGCGTGCTGGCCGAAGGATCCGAACCCCTCACCCTCCTGCCGGTCACCGGCGGCGCGGAGCGGCTGCGCTCGGCGCTGGACTCCGACGCCACCGTGGTCGCCTACAAGTTCGGCCGGTTCGCGCCGCAGGTCGCCGAGGCCGTACGCGAGGCGGGCCGCGGCGAGGACTCGGTGTACGGCGCCCGGCTCGGCCTGCCCGACGAGGAGATCGCCCCGCTGGACAAGCTGCAGAGCGCCGGCCTGCCCTACCTGTCCACCCTCATCGCGCCCGCGCGCCGCGAGGCCGGACGCGGCGGGAAGCTGTGACCCCCCTCCGGGGCGCGACCCGGCCGTCCCGGCGCGGGTCCGCGGCGCAGCCGGCGCCGCCCGCGCCCCCACCACGAGCCCCGACCCACGAGAGGTACGTGAACGACGGCATGGCCAGCCAGCACACCAGTGAGCACAGCAGCGGAGCCGCGAGTGGGACCGTCGTGTTCGTCGGCGCCGGTCCGGGCGCAGCGGACCTGCTCACCGTCCGCGCTGCCCGCGCCATCGCCGAGGCCGACGTGGTGATCTGGGCGGCCAGCCTGGTGCACGAGGACGTGCTCGAACACGCCGGTCCCGGCGCCGAGGTCGTCGACTCGGCCAAACTGCCGATGGAGGGCGTGCTGCCCTACTACCGCCGCGCCGCCGAGGAGGGCCTGCGCATCGCCCGCATCCACTCCGGCGACCCGGCGCTGTGGGGCGCCATGCAGGAGCAGGTGGAGGTCTGCGCGGAACTCGGGCTGGCGGTCGAGGTGATCCCGGGCGTGTCCGCGTTCAGCGCGGTCGCCGCCATCGCCCAGCGCGAGCTGACCGTCCCCGAGGTCGCCCAGTCGGTCATCCTGACCCGCCTGGGCGGCGGCAAGACCCCCATGCCCGAGGGCGAGGAGGTCCGCGAGTTCGCGCGGCACGGCACCACGATGGCGCTGTTCCTGTCGGCGGCGCGCTCGGGGCGGCTCCAGGAGGAGCTGATCGAGGGCGGCTACCCGCCCGAGACGCCCTGCGTCGTCGCCTACCAGGCCACCTGGCCCGAGGAGCTGGTGGTGCACTGCGAGCTGGGCGAGCTGGAGGCCACCGTCAAGGAGCACCGGCTGTGGAAGCACACCCTGGTGCTGGTGGGCCCCGCCCTCAGCGCGGGCGGTACCCGCTCGCACCTGTACCACCCGGGCCACTTCCACACCCACCGCCGCGCCGACCGCGAGGCGCGCCGCCGACTGCGCGAGGAGCGCCGGGGAGCATAGAGACGTGACCGAGAGTCCGCGGCGCCGGCGCGGCGCCGAAGCGCGGTCCGCGCCCGGCGGCCACGAGGAGCCGCAGCCGCGCGAGCCCGACCTACCGCGCACCATGAAGGTGCGGCAGAAGGCGCTGCGCACCGGCTGGACCACGGGGACGTGCGCGTCGGCGGCCGCCAAGGCGGCCGCGTCGGCGCTGGCCACCGGCGAGCCGGTCGAGGTCGTCGAGGTGGCGCTGCCCTCGGGGCGGCGGGTGACCTTCGCGACCGAGCGCTGCGGGCTGACCGCGCCGGACCGGGCCGAGGCGGTGGTGGTCAAGGACGCCGGCGACGACCCCGACGTCACCGACGGCGCCCACGTCACCGCGACGGTCACCCGGTGCGGCGAGCCCGGCGTCGAGCTGGACGGCGGCGTGGGGGTCGGCGTCGTCACCCGGCCCGGCCTGGGGCTGGACCTGGGCGGCCCCGCCATCAACCCGGTGCCGGCGCAGATGATCGAGCAGGCCGTGGGCGAGGTCGGCGACGCCGCCGGAGCGGGCCTGCGCGTGGTCATCAGCGTCCCCGAGGGCGAGAGGATGGCGCGCAAGACCACCAACGCCCGCCTGGGCATCATCGGCGGGATCTCCATCCTGGGCACCACGGGCGTGGTGCGGCCGTTCTCCACGGCGTCCTGGCGCGCCAGCGTCGAGCAGGCCGTGTCGGTGATGGCCGCCCAGGGCGAGGACACCCTCGTGCTGTGCACCGGCGGGCGTACCGAGAAGGGCGCCATGCTGCGCCACCCCGGCCTGCCGCAGGTGTGCTTCGTCGAGGTCGGCGACTTCACCGGTGCGGCGCTGCGCCGCGCGGTGGAGTACGGGCTGGCGCGCGTGTCCTTCGTCGGGATGGCGGGCAAGCTGACCAAGCTGGCCTCCGGCGTGCTGATGACCCACTACACCCGGTCCAAGGTCTCCACCGAGCTGCTCGGGGACGTCACCCGCCGCGTCGGCGGGGGAGAGGACGTGGCCGCCGAGGTCGACGCCGCCAACACCGGACGCCACGCCTACGAGATCTGGGAGCGGGCCGGCCTGCTGGAGGCCGCCGGGACCGAGCTGTGCCGCCGCGTCGCCGGAGTCCTCACCCGGTTCACCGAGGGAGCCCTGGAGGTGGACGTCGCGATGGTCGACTTCACCGGTCAGCACGTGGTCGCCGCCGCCCCGGAGGACGCATGACCGGCCGCGACGCCGACAGCACCCGCTCGGTGCGGGCGGAGGCGGCATCGGCCGGAGCCGACGGGGGCGAGGGGGTCGCGATCCGGCGGGCGAGCGCCGGCGACCTCGCGGCGGTGGTCGCGCTGCTGGCCGACGACGTGCGCGGCGCCGATCGGGAGACGCCCGGCGACCTCGCCCCCTACCGCGAGGCCTTCGCCCGGATCGACGCCGACCCCTGGACGCTGGTGGCCGTGGCGGTACGCGGCGGGGCCGCGGTCGGTACGCTCCAGCTGACCTACCTGCCCGGCCTGTCCCACCGCGGCGCGACGCGCGCGCAGATCGAGGCGGTGCGGGTGGCCGCGGGCGAACGCGGCCGAGGGCTGGGCGGCCGCATGGTCTCCTGGGCCGTCGAGCAGGCGCGCACCCGCGGATGCCGGATGGTGCAGCTGACCTCGGACGCCGCCCGCGCCGACGCCCACCGCTTCTACACCCGGCTCGGATTCGCCGCCTCGCACGTCGGCTTCAAGCTCGCGCTGGAGGACCCGCGCGCATGATCACCGTCATCGGACTGGACGGCGGGCCCCTGCCGCGGCGGGCCGCCGACGCGCTGGCGGCGGCGGTGTGCGTGGCCGGAGCCCCGCGCCATCTGGACGCCGTCGCCGGCGGCATCGGGGACGGCGCCGAACGGGTGCCCATCGGCGACCTGCGCGCGGCCACGGACGCGGTGCTGGCCGCGCGCGGACCCGCCGCCGTGCTGGCTTCGGGCGACCCCGGCTTCTTCGGCGTGCTGCGCAGCCTGCGCGCCCGCGGCGCCGACCCCGAGGTGGTGCCCGCCGTGTCGTCGGTGGCCGCCGCATTCGCGCGCATCGGCCTGCCGTGGGACGACGCCGTCGTGGTGTCGGCACACGGCCGCGGCGACTCCGGACGCGGCGTGCGGCGGGCGCTCGCCGCCGCGCTCGCCCACCCCAAGGCCGCCGTGCTCACCGCCCCCGGCAGCGCGGGCCCCGAGGCGTTCCTGCCCGAACTGCTGCGCGCCGGCCGCGAGGTCCACGTCGCCCAGCGGCTCGGGTCGCCCGGCGAGGAGGTCGTGCGCATCGCCGCCGGCGACCCGGCACCCGAGCGCAGCTGGGCCGCGCCCAACGTCGTCCTGTCCGTGGCCCCCGAGCGCGCACTCGCTCCCGCCATGGCCTGGCTGCCCGGCCACCAGGGCGCGCCGGCGGAGTGGGCCCTGCCCTGCGACGCCTTCGAGCACCGCGCCTCCCTGATCACCAAACCCGAGGTGCGCGCGGTCGCGCTGGCCCGGCTGGCGCCCCGGCCCGGCACCGTCGTGTGGGACGTCGGCGCCGGAAGCGGGTCGGTCGCCGTGGAGTCCGCCAGGTTCGGGGCCCGCGCCGTCGCCTTCGAACGCAACGCCGCCGACTGCGACCGCATCCGCGCCAACGCGCGCGCCCACGGGGTAGCGGTCGAGGTGCACCCAGGCGAGGCCGCCGCGAACCTGGACGGCGCCGCAGCGCGGCTGGCCCCCGACGCGGCGTTCGTCGGCGGGGGAGACGACGCGGTCGCGGCCGCGGTCCTGGCCCACCGCCCTCGGCGGGTCGTCGCCGCCCTGGCCTCGCTCGACCGCATCCGCCCGCTGCACGATTTGCTCACCGCCGCCGGCTACACGGCCGACGGAACCCAGCTGCAGGCCTCCGGACTGGCGGGCCTGCCCAACGGCTCCCTGCGGCTGGCCGCAGCCAACCCGGTGACCCTCCTGTGGGGCGTACGCACGGACGCGACCTGAGACGCGCCCCCACTCCGCTCCACCGATGCACCCGACCGGAAAGGCCCAGATGACCGACAGCGGCGCCATCGGCGTCATCGCCGTGACCGAGCGCGGCCGCACCGCGGCCGACCGCCTGCAGGCGGTCTGGCCCGACCGGGTCCGCACGTTCACCGAAAACCGCGCGGGCGAGCAGCTGCGCAGCGCCTTCGCCGACTGCGGCGCAGTAGTGGCCTTCCTGGCCGTCGGCGCCACGGTGCGCGCCCTGGCACCGGTCCTCGGCGACAAGCACACCGACCCGCCGGTGGTCTGCGTCGACGAGGCGCTGCAGCACGCGGTCGCGGTGCTGGGCGGCCACCACGGCGGCAACGCGCTGGCCGTGGAGGTCGCCGGCGTGCTGGGCTGCCGGCCGGTCGTCACCACCGCCAGCGACGCCGCCTCTGCCGCACCGCTCGACTCCTACGGGGCCGACCTGGGCTTGACCGTTGCCGACACCGCACCGCTGGCGCCCGCCGGCGCCGCCCTGCTCTCGGGCCGGCCCGTGCGCCTGGAGTTCGACGGCGACCGGGTCTGGCCGCTGCCACCGCTTCCGCCCAACGCCTCGACGGCAACACCGCGGGAGTCGGCGGAGGCGCTGCTGCGCGTCAGCGACCGCGCCGCGGCTCCGGAGGCCGCTCCGGCGGTGCCGACCGTCGTCTACCGCCCGCCGTCGCTGGTGGTGGGGGTCGGCTCGGCGCGCGGCGCCGCCGCCGAGGAGGTCGGGGCACTCGTCGACCGCACCCTGGCCGAGGCGGGCCTGTCCGCGCGGTCGGTGCGCGCCCTCGCCACCGTCGACGCCAAGGCCGACGAGGAGGGCATCCTGCGGGCGGCCGCCGAACGCGGCTGGCCGGTGCGGGTCCTACCCGCCTCCGAGCTGGCCGGGGTCGACGTACCCAATCCCAGCGAGGTGGTGCGCGCCGAGGTCGGCACCCCCAGCGTCGCCGAGGCCGCCGCGCTGCGCGCGGCCGGTGAGGACGGGGCCTCCGCCGCGCTCGTGGCGGACAAGCGGAAGTCCGAAAACGCCACCGCGGCCGTCGCGCGGCTGCGGCCCCGCGGCCGCCTCGCGCTGGTCGGCCTGGGACCGGGCGCCCGCGACCTGGCGGCACCGCGCGCGCTCGCCGAACTGCACCGGGCCTCGGTCGTCGTGGGGCTGGACCAGTATCTCGACCAGGTGCGCGACCTGCTGCGGCCGGGCACCCGCGTGGTGGCCAGCGGCCTCGGACAGGAGGAGGAGCGCGCACGTACCGCGGTGGCCGAGGCGCAGGCGGGGGCGGCCGTGGCGCTGATCGGCTCGGGCGACGCCGGGGTCTACGCCATGGCCAGTCCCGCGCTCGACTTCGCCGGCGCGGACATCGACGTGGTGGGCGTGCCGGGCATTACCGCCGCCGTCGCCGCGGCGCACCGGCTCGGCGCCCCGCTGGGCCACGACCACGCCTACATCTCGCTGTCGGACCTGCACACGCCGTGGGAGGCCATCGAGCGCCGCGTGCGCGCGGCCGCCGAGGGCGACTTCACCGTGTGCTTCTACAACCCGCGCAGCCGCCGCCGCGACTGGCAGCTGCCCGAGGCGCTGCGCCTCCTCGCCGGGCACCGTCCGCCGCACACGCCCGTGGGCTACGTGCGCAACGCGGCCCGCGACGATGAGCACGCAGCGGTGACGACCCTGGCGGCGATGCTGGACGGCGAGGTCGAGGCGGTGGACATGTACACGGTGGTCCTGGTGGGCAGCTCCGCCAGCCGCACCGTCGCCGGCCGCTTCGTCACCCCGCGCGGCTACACCTGGCGCGGATGAGGCACAGCGCAGAGGGCACGCTAGGTCCAGATGCGGCAGTATGGGCGGATTGTCTGTTTCAGGGGGAGTGAACGGAACCAGCGCTGCCGTACCATAACCCTGCAGGTCACCCAGTCTGCTCCCCGCACGCGCGGGGATGGTCCCTTCGAGCCCAGCGGGTTGTAGGTGACCCGGTTCTGCTCCCCGCACGCGCGGGGATGGTCCCAGCAATGGAAGCACCCCCTATCGGCCAGTTCCCTGCTCCCCGCACGCGCGGGGATGGTCCCCGCTTGAGCCGGTCGGGGCGCCGCACGGTGAACTGCTCCCCGCACGCGCGGGGATGGGTCCTCGCCCCTCCATCGGCCGGGGTCAGCGGCTCGGTGGGCTGCCGCTGAGGCACTGGGGGGTTGTGCGTTATCCCGCGGCCTCGTCGAGGAGCCGCTGGGCCTCCTCCGGGGTGGCCGGGCCGGGGGTACCGGGCGGCAGCAGGCCCGCGGCGCGCAGGGCCCGGCCCGCGGCGGGTGCCCAGGGCGGCCGCAGCCGCGCGGCCGCGAGCAGGGCGGGATCGGCCAGGATCTCGCGGGCCTGTCCCGAGGCGAGTCGGCCGCGGTCCAGCAGCAGCACGGTGTCGGCCCACCGCCAGGCCAGGTCCACGTCGTGGGTGGAGACCACCAGCGTGGTACCCGCGGCACGCAGCCCCTCCAGCGTCTGCACCAGCGACTCCACGCCTTCGGGGTCCAGCCCCGCGGTGGGCTCGTCGAGCACCAGCACCGAAGGCCGCATCGCCAGCGCACCCGCCAGTACCACCCGCTTGCGCTGGCCGTAGGAGAGCAGGTGGGTGGGCTGCTCGGCCAGGTCGGTGATCTCCAGCGCCTCCAGGGCCCAAGTCACCCGCTCGCGCGCGGCGGCCGTGTCCAGGCCCAGATTGAGCGGGCCGAAGGACACGTCCTGGGTGACGCTGGCGGAGAACAGCTGGTCGTCGGGGTCCTGGAAGACCAGCTGGACGCTGCGCCGCAGCTCGGCGAGCGCGCGGCGGCCGCGGCGCACGGGCTCGCCGCCCAGGCGGATCTCGCCTTCGTCGGGCGTGAGGCTGCCCGACAGCAGCCGCAGGAGCGTCGTCTTGCCGCCCCCGTTGGGCCCGAGCACGCCCACGACCTCGCCGGGGGCGATGTGCACGTCGAGTCCGGCGAACACCGGAGCGGAGTCGGGGTAGCCGAAGGAGAGCCCCAGACCGGCGAGAGCGGCGGGCGGGGCGGCGGTGGCGTCGCCGCCGGAAGCGGTGGTCACGGGCCTGCTCCAATGAAGACGTAGGCGGCGGTCGCCGCGGCGACCAGCAGCGGCGGCAGCGCGGCGGCGATCAGCGCGGCGGGCCGCAGGGGCAGTTCGTCGACCAGCACCGTCAGCTCTCCGGTGTAGCCGCGGCACTCCAGGCCGCGCTGCATGCGCTGCGCGCGGTGGAAGGTGCGTACGAACAGTGCGGCGCCCAGCGACCCGACCGAGCGCACCCAGGCGCGCCGGTCGACGTAGCCCAGTCGGCCCGCCTGGGCGGTCTGCACGCGCCGGGCGCTGTCCAGCGTCACGAACAGCATGCGGTAGATCAGCGCCACCACCTCCACCAGCGCTGAGGGCAGCCCGATGCGCGTCAGCCGCGGCAGCAGGTCGGCCAGCGGGGTCGTGAAGGCGAACAGCAGTTGGCAGCACACCGCGGCGGCGGCGCGCCCGGTGATCTCGGCGGCCCGGGCCGGGCCCTCGGGGTCGAGCGCGACGGCGCCCTGCGCTCCGCCGACCGTCACCAGCAGCGCCAGTGACCCGGTCAGGATGAACAGCAGCGGCCCCCAGGCCGCGCGGGCGAAGGCGCGCGGCGACACCCGCGCCGGCCCGAAGGCCGCGGCCAGGGCGACCGCGGCCACCAGCGGCGCGGCGGGCCACGTGGGCAGCGCCAGCGCGCACACCAGCAGGCCGCCGAACAGCAGGCCCTTGGCGGCGGGATGCACCCGCCGCCACGGACTGGTGTAGGCGGCGGCGTCGATCGCCAGCACGCGCGGCTACCGCTCCGCGGAGCCGGAGTCCGCCTCGGCGGTGTCGGCAGCCGCGTCCGCGGACCGCTCGGCGGTCTCGGTGCGCGGGGCGTCCGGCGGCGCCGCCCGGCCTCCCGCGAGCCTGCTGCGCGTGCGGACGACGCCGAAGTAGTAGCCGATGATCCCGGCGCCGATCGCGGCCTGCAGGGCGAAGATGCCCGACTCGATCTCGGAGGAGGGAGGCTCGTAGATCGAGGTGAACCACGGCTCGTAGCCGCGGTCGATGTCGGTCACGGCGCTTTTGGCCTGCGCGTCCGCTCCGGCGAAGGGCTCCTCCAAGTGGCTGCCGGCCCCGATGAGCAGGGGCAGCACGGCGATCAGCGCGGCGGCGGCGATCAGCAGCCAGGTGGTCGCGGTCCTCGGCATCTCTCAGCCCGCCTTCTTCTCGGTCGCTTCGGTCGCGTCGGCGGAGGGCGCCGGGGCGGCGGGCCGCGTCAGTACTCCCAGCCGGCGCAGCTGGTCGGGGCTGACTCGGCACAGCAGCCGCACGAGCACCACGGTGACCAGGCCCTCGATCACGGCCAGCGGGACCTGGGTCACCGAGAAGATACCGGCGAACGTCGCGAACGAGCCGGGGAACCCGGATGCGGGGTCGGGGAAGGCCAGGGCCAGCTGGACGCTGGTCATGGTGTAGGTGGCCAGGCTGCCCAGCGCGGCGGCGCAGAACACGGCCGCGCCCAGCGAGGTCTGCTCGCCGGCGGAGGCGGTGACCGCGCGGACGAGCCGGTAGGCGCCGTAGGCCGCCCACGGCCCCACCACCGCCATGGAGAAGACGTTGGCTCCGAGGGTGGTCAGCCCGCCGTGCGCCAGCAGCAGCGCCTGGAACAGCAGGGTTATCGTGCCCAGCGCGGCCATGACGGGCGGGCGGAACAGCACCGCGCCCAGGCCGGCACCGGTGGGGTGGGAGCAGCTTCCGCTGACCGACGGGATCTTCAGCGCCGACAGCACGAAGCAGAACGCACCGGCGGCGCCGACGAGCAGCTTGGCATCGGGGTCGGCACGGACGGCCTGCGTGAGCGACCGGACACCGTGCGCGACGAACGGGGCCGCGGCGGCGGTCCAGGCAGCGGCGTGCTGCCAGGGCAAATAGCCTTCAGCGATATGCATCTCGGGGGACCCAACTTCCAGCACCTCGTGGACGGTCGTCGCGCCGTGGCCGGTCTCCTGGCTGACGGGTCGCCGCCCTCCGCCGGCCTTCCCAGAAGCAGCGTCGCTGGTGCTCCCAGTGGCCTGCGCCGACGTGCCGCGAACGGCGGTCGGGGCATTGGACTTCCCGCTCACAGTGGCGAGGGCCGCGCCGGTTTCAAACCGGACTTCCCGAACACCACGGCCCATCGAACGTACGGCCCGAGCGGCGGATCCGCAATAGGAGGACATCCCGTGGGCGCTGCCGCGGTCCTGCCCGAAACCCCGTGTACGCTGGGCCTGCGCCGCGCCTGAGGGGCCACCGGGACGCCGCGGTGGCACTGGTCTCAGCGCCGGCGCCGCACGGAAGGAGCGCCTTGCCCGACCCCGCCGAGCCCACCGCTCCGGTGGCTGTGACATCGTCGTGCACGGCCTGCGGAGCCTGCCTGCTGACCTGTCCGGAGCACGCGCTCCGACCGCAGGGCGGGCGCCTGGCCGTACTGGGCGACCGGTGCACGGGCTGCCTGGAGTGCGTGGAGATCTGCCCGGCCGACGCGATCGCCGTCCTGGATGAGTGACCGCGCCGGTAGAGCAGGAGCAAGGGGGAGGAGACGACCGTGGAGCGGCGGGTGCACCCGATCGAGACCGAGTCCTTCGCCATCCTGCGCTCCCGGGTCGACCTGGGGCCCATGCCGCCGCTCAGCCGCGCCGTGGCCGAGCGGGTCATCCACTCCAGCGCCGACCTGGACTACGCCGCCGACCTGGTGATCGACGACGCCGCGGTCGAGAAGGCCGCCCGGCTGCTGGACGAGGGCGCACCGGTGGTGACCGACGTCGCGATGGTCGCCGCGGGCATCACCGCCCGCGACTGCGTGTGCCGCATCTCCGACCCGCGCGCCGAGCGCCTGGCGCGCACAGCCGGGATCACCCGCTCGGCGGCGGCCGTGCGCACCGCCTACTCCGACGTCGGCCCCGGCGCCGTCTGGGTGGTGGGCTGCGCCCCCACCGCGCTGACCGAGATCGTCGCCCGCCAGGTCGAGCCCGCGCTGGTCATCGGCCTGCCCGTGGGTTTCGTGGGCGCCGCGGAGTCCAAGGCCGAACTGCGCGCGAGCGGACTGCCGCAGGTGAGCAACGTCTCGGAGAAGGGCGGATCGGCGGTCGCCGCTGCGGCGCTGAACGCTCTGCTGTACGGTCCCGTACCCGTACCCGAGTGAGCCGGGCACCGTCGGCGGCGCGCCGCGAGGCGCGCGCCGGCACGGCCCGCTGAACGAGGAGTCAGAGAGGAGGAGCCGGCCACCGCGAACAGGCGGCGGCAGCGGCGCCGCACGGCGCCGGGCCGACCGCGCCGCGCAGCGGCGGACCCCGCGGGTCCGGGCCCCTGCGCATCCGAGCACACCGCCGTCGCAACGCGGCTCTCCCCCAACCCGACAAGTCGGACAGCGCTGCCTGAAGGCGTGTCCGAAACACCCCACTCACCGGTTAGGAATCGGATGCAACCCCCTTTGCTGCTGGTCGGACACGGAACCCGCGACGACAAGGGCGTGGCGGACTTCGAGGCGTTCGTCGAGCGCCTGGGCCGCCGCTTCACCGACCGCGAGGTCGCCGGGGGCTTCATCGAACTCTCGCCGCCCCCGCTCACCGAGGCCGTCGGCGACCTCTACGGCAAGGGCCACCAGCGGGTGGTCGCCCTGCCGATGATGCTGGTGGCCGCCGGCCACGCCAAGGGCGACATCCCCGGCGCGCTCGCTCGCGAGAAGGAGCGCCACTCCGGGTTCGACTACGCCTACGGGCGCCCGCTCGGCCCCCACCCCACGGTGCTTCGGCTGCTCGCCGAGCGCCTGGAGGAGGTCCTCGACACCGCGCCGTCCGACGAAGGCGAGGACGCGGGCGACGAGGGCGCCGGAGCCCGGACCACCGCCGTGCTGCTCGTGGGCCGAGGCTCGACCGACCCCGACGCCAACGCCGAGGTGTGCAAGGTCGCGCGCCTGCTGCAGGAGGGCCACGCGGCCGCGCGGGGCGTGGACTTCGTCGAGCCCGCGTTCATCTCGCTGGCCTGGCCCAGCGTCCCCGAAGGCCTGGAGCGCATCCGCCGGCTCGGCGCCCGGCGCATCGTGGTGCTGCCCTACTTCCTGTTCTCCGGCGTGCTGCCCGACCGGGTGGCCGACCAGACCATGGAGTTCGCCGGCGAGCACCCCGACCTCGACGTCCGCTGCGCGCAGGTCGTCGGCGACTGCGACGGGCTGGCCGACGTCATCGCCGAGCGCTACGACGAGGCCCGCGCGGGCGACATCCGGATGAACTGCGACACCTGCGTCTACCGCATCGCGCTGCCCGGCTTCGAGGAGAAGGTCGGCGCCGCGCAGACCCCCCACCACCACCCCGACGATCCCGCGCACGGCCACGGCCACGGGCACGGCCATGGGCACTGAGGCGCCCGACCGCGCCGCCGCCGAGGGCGGCCCCGGCCTGCGCCACCACGGCGACGCCGAGACGGGCCCCGGCCTCCTCGACTTCGCGGTCAACGTGCGCGCGGGCGCCCCGCCGGACTGGCTGGCCGAGCGGATCGCGGCGTCGCTGTCCGGCGTCGCCGCCTACCCCGATCCCGCGCCGGCCCGTGCGGCGGTGGCCCGCCGCCACGGCCGCGACCCGGCCGAGGTGCTGCTGACCGCCGGAGCGGCCGAGGCCTTCGTGCTGCTCGCCCGCGTCCTGCGGCCGTGCCGGGCGGTCGTGGTCCATCCCCAGTTCACCGAGCCCGAAGCGGCCCTGCGCGCGGCCGGCCACCCCGTCGAGCGGGTCGTGCTGCCGGCGCCGCGCTTCGAGCTGGACCCGGAGCTCGTTCCCGAGGAGGCCGACCTGGTCATGGTGGGCAACCCCACCAACCCCACGTCGGTGCTGCACCCGGCCGCCGCGCTGGAGCGCCTGGCCCGGCCGGGCCGCGTCCTCGTGGTGGACGAGGCCTTCGCCGACTGCGTCCCCGGTGAGGCGGAGTCGCTGGCCGGGCGCACCGGGGTTCCGGGGCTCGTGGTGGTGCGCAGCCTCACCAAGACCTGGGGCCTGGCCGGGCTGCGCGCCGGCTACGTGCTCGCCGAGCCCTCCACCGTCGATCTGCTGGCCGGAGCCCAGCCGCTGTGGTCGGTCTCCACCCCCGCGCTCGCGGCGGCCGCCGCCTGCTGCGAGCCCCGCGCCCTGGCCGAGGCCGAGGAATGGGCGCGGTGGCTGACGGGCAGGCGCGCGGAGCTGGCCGCGGACCTGGAAGCCACCGGGCTCCACGTCACTCCCGCCGCAGCCGCCTCCTTCCTGCTGGTCAGGGCGGCCGACGGGCGGTCGCTGCGGCACCGGCTGCGGGAGTCGGGCATCGCCGTACGCCGCGGCGACACCTTCCCCGGGCTGGGACCCGACTGGCTGCGGGTGGCGGTGCGCGACCGGGATACGTCGCTCCGGCTGACACGGACTCTGGCAGAGTTGCGATGAGATCGCTGCGAGGCGGCGGGTGCCCGCGCGGCGTTGTGAGGATTGCGATGCGTGTGTCCAGTGCTGACGACCGCCGGCGTCCCGTGCCGCCGGCCCGTCCTGGGGGGACGACATGACCGGTGAGGACCGGCGCCGCGGCGCCGAGGACAACCCCGAGTCCGAGCGGGGGTGGAAGGGGCTGCTCGACGACCTGCCCGAGACCGGGCGCGGCTCCGGGACCGCGCCCTCGCGGGAGCCGGAGTCCGGCGCGCGCACCGGGCAGCAGCGCCCCAACCCCTTCCACGCCCCGGTCGACCGGCGGCGCGGCGGTGGATCCGGCGGCGCGCGCACGCCTTATGAGCGCCCGAACGTGATCCCCTTCCGCGGCGCCGGCCAGGACCGCGACGCCGAGGAGGAGCAGAACCGCGTCCAGGACGCGGCCCCCGAGCGGGCCCCCGGGCGGGATCGCGGCTCCCAGCGGGACGCCGGCACCGCGCATGAGGAGGACCGCGAGCGCGAGGGCGCGGCCGCCGCACCGCAGGCACGCCACGCCCAGCGCAGCGAACCCCGCGAGCCCGCCAGCGGGCAGCCGCCTTCCCCGGAGCCGCAGCGCAGACCGGGGGGCGACGCTCCGCCCGCCGCGCCGCCCGCGCACTCCCCCGAACCAGAGCCCGCCCGCGAGCGGGAACGCACCGCCGGCCGGCGGCCCCCGGCCCCGATGGCACCGCAGTACCCGCCGCCCTCCCGGACCCCCGCGCCAGGACCCGCCGCCCGCGGCGCTCCGCCGGCGCAGCCCGAGCGCGCGGCGCCCCGGCCTGAAACACCCGAGGCGCCCGAGCGCGCGGCGCCCAGCGAGGGTGCCGCCGAAGACGGACCACCGACCCCGAACGAAGTTGACTCACCTGTGAACGCACACGCCGCAGCCTCCTACCCGGAGCACCCCGACGACCCGGACGGCGAGCGCGCCGAGGCCCCCGCGGCCGGCGCGCGACAGCAGCGACAGCAGGCGCAGGAGCAGGCGCCCGCCCCCGGGCACGCGCCCGCCCGCAGCAGAGGCGAACCCGACGCCCACGCCTACGGCGAGACCGAGCGCGACGCGGTCTACCGCGCCATCCGCGAGCGCCGCGACGTGCGCATGGGCTTCCGCCTCGACCCCGTCCCCGACGAGGTCCTGGAGCGCGTCCTCGACGCCGCCCACCGCGCGCCGTCGGTCGGCTACTCCCAGCCGTGGGACTTCATCGTCGTGCAGGACGAGGACGTGCGCTCGCGCGTGCAGAAGCTGGTGCAGGCGCAGCGCGAGTCCTACGCCCGCGCCCTGCCCGGCGCCCGCGCCCGCGCGTTCTCCGGGCTCAAGGTCGAGGCCGTCCTCGACACCCCCGTCAACATCGTTGTCACCGTCGACCCCACCCGCGGCGGCCGCCACACCCTGGGCCGGCACTCCCAGCCGCAGACCGCCGCCTACTCCACCGCCCTGGCCGTGGAGAACCTCTGGCTGGCCGCGCGCGCCGAGGGCCTGGGCGTGGGCTGGGTCAGCTTCTTCGAGGAGCGCGAGCTCGCCGCGTCGCTGGACCTGCCGCCCCATCTGGAGGTCGTGGCCTACCTGTGCGTCGGCTACGTCGAGGACTTCCCGCCCGAACCGGAGCTTGCGATGGGCGGTTGGGCGCGGGGGCGCCCGCTGCACTGGGCGGTGCACCGGGAGCACTACGGCCGCCGCGGCCTGCCGGGCCAGGCGGCAACGAGCCTGTTGGAGGAGACCATCGCGGCCATCGGCCCTCTGAACCAGCGTGCCGTCAACGACGCCGAGGAACGCCAGGCGGCCATGACCAAGCCGCCCGGCTCGCTCGGCGTGCTGGAGGAGGTCTCGATCCGGCTGGCGGGACTCGCCGGGGAGTGTCCGCCGCCGATACCCGAACCCGCCGCCGTGGCGGTCTTCGCCGGCGACCACGGCGTGCACGCCCAGGGTGTGACCTCCTGGCCCCAGGAGGTCACCGCGCAGATGGTGCACAACTTCCTCGGCGACGGCGCCGTGGTCAACGCGTTCGCCGAGCAGGTGGGCGCCGAGGTGACCATCGTCGACGTGGGTGTGGCCTCGGACCTGCCCGCGGTGCCGGGACTGCTGCCGCGCAAGGTCGCCCGCGGCACCTCCGACTTCACCCGGGGCCCGGCGATGAGCCGCACCCAGGCGGACTACGCCATCGAGGCCGGCATCGAGGTCGCCCGCGACCTGGTCTCCGCGGGCAACCGCTGCCTGGTCACCGGCGACATGGGCATCGCCAACACCACCCCCTCGGCCGCGCTCGTCTCGGTGTTCACCGGGACCGACCCCGCCGAGGTCACCGGCCGCGGCACCGGAGCCGACGACGCCGCGCTGGAGCGCAAGATCGAGGTGGTACGGCGCGGGCTCGCCGCCAACGAGACCGACCCCGAAGACCCCGTCGGCGTGCTGGCGGCCGTGGGCGGCCTGGAGCACGCCGCGCTGGCCGGGTTCATCCTCGGCGCCGCAGCGATGCGCGTGCCGGTCCTGCTCGACGGGGTGATCGCCGGTGCCGCGGCCCTGGCGGCGGCCAAGCTGGAACCGCTTGCCCTCAACGCCTGCTTCGCCGGGCACCGCTCCACCGAGCCCGGTCACGCCGCGGTGCTCTCCCACATCGGGCTGCGCCCGCTGGTCGACCTGGAGATGCGGCTGGGCGAGGGATCGGGCGCCCTGCTGGCGCTGCCGATCCTGCAGGGCTCGGCCCGCGCGCTGCGCAACGTCGCGACCTTCGGCTCCGCGGGAGTCTCGGAACGCGGTTAGCGCCAACGGGGCATGCGGCCCGTGCGGTGCGGCGGAGGAACCCCCGCACCCCACGGGCCCGCGCCCCCCTCGCAGCGGGAGAGGCCGGCAGCGCGGACCGCGCGGCCGAACGGTGATCCACCGGACACGGCCGCACCCGTGCGCGCGTATTAGAGTGAACAACGGCACAGGATGCGCCGGTTGCCGCAATCAAAGCGTGACCCCCGTTTGACACAGTGAACGGCGGGGATCATGCGCTGCCGCCCGCGATCCGCGACACGGCGCGGGCACCGGCGGGCCCCACGGGGGCTGAAGTGCACGGCGCGATGTGGAGGCAGCCTCGGTGACCTATCTTCTCGGCCTGCGGATGGACGGACGCGACGCCCTCGTCGTGGGCGGCGGCCGCGTCGCCCAGCGGCGCGTGCCCGTTCTGCTGGAGTCGGGAGCCCGGGTCACGCTGGTGGCGCCCGAGGCCACCGCGACCCTGGAGGACCTCGCCGACGCCGGGCGCATCACCTGGCACCGGCGCGGGTTCCGCTCGGGCGACGTCGCGGGGGGCGAGCTGGGCGGCTTCTGGCTGGTGCACGCGGCAACCGACTCCGCCCGGACCAATGCCGCGGTCGCCGCCGAAGCCGAGGCCGAGCGGGTGTGGTGCGTGCGCGCCGACGACCGCCACGCGTCGGCCGCCTGGACCCCCGCCAGCGGCGGCGCGGCCGGCGTCACCGTCGGCGTGGTGGCCAACGGCGACCCCCGCCGCGCGGCGGGGCTGCGCGACGCCGTCGTCGAGGGCCTCGCCGACGGCTCGCTGGACGCCCGGCGCGGCCGCGAGCGCCACCGGGGAGTCGCCCTGGTGGGCGGCGGTCCCGGCGACCCCGGCCTGATCACCGTGCGCGGACGCCAGCTGCTCGCCCAGGCCGACGTGGTGGTGGTCGACCGGCTCGCCCCCACCTCGCTGCTGGAGTCGCTTCCCGCCGACGTGGAGATCGTCGACGCGGCCAAGATCCCCTACGGGCGGTCGATGACCCAGGACGACATCAACGACACCCTCGTCCGACACGCCCGTGCCGGAAGGTTCGTCGTCCGCCTCAAGGGCGGCGACCCCTTCCTCTTCGGGCGCGGCGGCGAAGAGGCGCTGGCATGCGCGCGGGCGGGGCTGCCCGTCACCGTCGTCCCCGGTATCACCAGCGCACTCGCCGCTCCCGCCGGCGCCGGCATCCCCGTCACCCACCGCGGCGTCGCCCAGGACGTCCACGTGGTCTCCGGCCATGTGCCGCCGGGCGACCCGCGGTCCACCGTCGACTGGCCCGCGCTGGCCCGCGCAGGCGGTACCGTCGTTGCCCTGATGGCCGTCGAGCGGATCGAGGCCATCGCCGCCGCCCTGATGGAGCACGGGCGGGCGCCCCAGACCCCGGTGGCGCTCGTTCAGGAGGCCACGATGCCGACCCAGCGCACCGTCCGGGCCACACTCGCCACCGTCGGGCGCGCTGTGCGCGAATCCGAGGTGCGCCCGCCGTCCGTGATCGTCATCGGAGAAGTGGTCGACGTGGCCGGTGAACTTGACATACTGCACATGGGGCGCGCTGAGTCGGGGCCCGGCGGCGCCTCCGCCGATACCGCCGGCGGCGACCCACCCGAGGGGAATCGCATCTTGTGACCGCGACGACCGATGAGGAGGGCGGAAGCGCTATGTCCCGGCCGTCTGCGACGACGGACGCCACAGGGGCGGGCCGGCCCGAGCCGCGTACCCGCGAGGCGGCCGACGGGCAACGGGCCGCCTCCGGGCGCCACGAACGCGCCCCCGCCGCCACCCAGGAGAACCAGGGCGCCAAGCACCGCGGCGACGACTCCTTCGACGCCCGGTTCGAGAAGGTCCTGGAGAACCTGGGCGGCCGCATCCGCGCCACCGAGTTCGCTGAAGGGCTGCCCGGAGCCCGCGAGGGGGTCACCGCCCGCACCAACCTGCTGCACCAGCTCGACGACTACGTCCTCCCGCGCGTGCGCCGCCCCGAGACCCCGCTGCTGATCGCCGTCGCAGGCTCCACCGGGGCGGGCAAGTCCACCCTCGTCAACAGCCTGGTAGGCGAACAGGTCACCACGACCGGAGTGCGCCGCCCCACCACCAACAGCCCCGTGCTCGCCTGCAACCCGGCCGACGTCGACTGGTTCAGCGAGGCGTCGTTCCTGCCCACCCTGCCGCGTGTGCGCCAGCACGGCCTGGCCATGCCCGGCAAGGACGGCATGCTCGTGCTGGCCCCGAGCGAGGCCATGCCCCGCGGCGTCGCCCTGCTGGACACCCCCGACGTCGACTCGGCTGTCTCGGCCCACCACGAGTTCGCCTCCAAGTTCCTCGACGCCGCCGACCTGTGGGTGTTCGTCACCACCAGCCGCCGCTACGCCGACGCCCGCGTATGGGAGTTCCTCCAGGTGGCGCGCGACCGCGCGACGTCGCTGGCCGTGGTGCTCTCGCGCGTGCCCGAGCGCGGGCACACGCAGCTCGTCCAGCACTTCGGCGCGATGCTGGAGGCCAACGGGCTGGGCGACGCGCCCCGCTTCATCGTCCCCGAGACCGACCAGATCGCGGAGGAGCGCTTCACCTCCAACGTGGCCGATCACATCCGCGAGTACCTCGCCGACGTCGCCGGCGACCTGGTCCAGCGCGACCGCGTGTCGCTGCGCACGTTCATCGGCGTCATCGACAGCTTCCGCACCCGGGTACCCGACCTCGCCAAGCAGGTCGAGGTCCAGGTCGAGGCCCGGCGCGTGCTGGAGTCGGCGGTCAAGTCCGCCTATGAGGGCGCCGGGGCCGAGATCGACGAGGCGCTGCGCGACGGCGAGCTGATGCGCGGCAACCTGCTGGCCCGCTGGCAGGACATCGCCGCCAGCGGCGAGCTGATGCGGATGATGCGCACCCGCGGCAGGCGCAAGCCGCGCGGTGACCAGGACGAGGAGTCGCGCGTGCGGGGACTGGAACACGCCGTGCGCGACAGCCTGGAGTCGCTGGTGGTGGCCTCGGCCGAGCGCGCCGTCGAGAAGGCCGCCGACGAGTGGGAGACCGTGCCCGGGGGCGGGGACATCGTCGAGCGCGCCGGAGGACGGCGGCTGCCCGAGTCCTTCGTCGAGCGCGTCAGCGGAACCGTCTCGGAGTGGATGCACCGCGTCGGCGAGATGGTCTCCGCCGACGGCGCCACCAAGCGCTCGGTTGCGCGCGTGATCCGGTTCGACAAGCAGGCGTTCACCCTCGTGCTGATCGTGGAGCTGCTGGGCTACGACGCCGCGGGCGCCGCGTCCGAGCGCAGGTCCGGGCCCTCGCCCAACCGTCTGCTCAGAGGTGTGTTCGGAGCGGATTCACTGCGTAACATCAGTAACCGGGCGCGTGATGATCTGCGGCGGCGGATCGGCACGCTGCTCTACGAGGAGCGCACCCGCTTCACCGACACGCTGGCGGCGGTCAAGCTGCCCGAAGAGGACGACGCGGTCCAGCTCTACCAAGCGACGTACAACCTCGAGATTGCGCGATGACGACTCATTGGAACGCCGCTCACGCGGACGAGGAGCCCGGTGCGGCGGGGAACGACGGCGCCGGCCGCCCTGATCAGGGCCGGACACCGGGTTCCGGGCAGGACGCGCGCAGCGGCGACCAGCCGTGGCACGGCTACGTCGTCCCCGAGACCGAGGAGCGCACCAGGGCCGGCTGGGCGCCGCCTGCGGGGGATACGTGGCCGGCGTCGCGCCCCGTCGGGCCGCCCGCCTCGTCCTACCCCGCGCTCCGGCGCGCCGTCGACCAGCAGTCGGGCACCGACGACCCCGAGGACGAGCGGCCCGAGGCGGAGCCGCCCCGCGGCGGCGCAGCGGACGGCGCCGCCCCCACCGCACCGGTGCCCGTCGTCGGCCGTGAGGCGGAGCAGGAGCCGAAGCGGCGTCGCGCCGAGGCCGCGGACGACACCTCGGCTCGGCGGAACGGCGGCGAGGATGCCGCCGACTCGGAGGGGCCCGAGCCCTTGCCGAAGCGGCCCCCGCGCCGGTCGGCCGAGGGGTCCGGGCCGCGCCAGGCCCGGCGCGAGCAGGAGGGCGAGTCCGGGGCCGGCACCGCCGAGCCCTCCGGCCACGGCCGCCACGCCGCCGCGGCGCCGCCCGCCACCGCTCCCGCGCGCCCGGAGGGCGCCGGCCGCGGCGTTCGCCGGGGCGACCCCGACGACCCCGACCGCCTGGCCGACTGGGTCGGCAGCCTCGCCGACGCCGAGGAGACCGTCATGATCGCCGGGCGCCGTACGGGGCCGATGCCGATCGTGGACCCCGTCCAGGACACCTCCGCCGATCCCGAGCCCCGGCCGCTCCCCGAGCCCGCCGCGCAGCACGGAGCGCCCGCCGGCGCAGCCGGGACGCGCTACTGGGCGGACCCCGGCGCCACCGGCGGCGACGAGGAGTACCACCCCGCGACCGCCGACGACTTCTGGGAGCCGATGCCCGAGGTCACCCGCGAGCAGCTGATCGCCCGTCTGGACGCGGTCTCGGCGCTGGTGGGCATCGGCGCCGACGACTTCGACCCCGACCTCGTCGAGCGGGCCCAGAACCTGCTCGACCACGCCGGAGCCCGGCTGCGGCTCTCGGGCGAGCACACGGTGGTCGCCCTGGCCGGCGGCACCGGCAGCGGCAAGTCGTCGCTGTTCAACGCCCTGTGCGGGCTGGACTTCTCGCGTGTGGGCATCACCCGCCCCACCACCTCCGACGCGCACGCCTGCGTATGGGGCAACGACGGCGCCGAAGGGCTGCTGAGCTGGCTGGGCGTGCCGCGGCGGAACCGCCATTCGCGCACCAGCGAGCTCGACAGGAACGACTCCGAGCTGTCCGGGCTGCTGCTGCTGGACCTGCCCGACCACGACTCGGTGCGCGCCGAGCACACCGCCGAGGCCGCCCGCCTGATCGGTTCCTCCGACCTGCTCGTGTGGGTGCTCGACCCGCAGAAGTACGCCGACGCCGCCGTGCACCACCGCTACCTGGCCGAGATGACCGGCCACGGCTCGGTCACCGTTGCGGTGCTCAACCAGGTCGACCGGGTCGCTCCCGAGGAGCTGGAGGAGCTGCTGACCGACCTGCGCCGGCTGCTGGAGACCGAGTCGGGCGTGCATCCGCGCGTGCTGACCACCTCCACGGTCACCGGTCAGGGCATCCGCACACTGCGCTCCCTGCTGGCCGAGACCGTCTCCCAGCGCCGGGCGATGATCGACCGGCTGGCGGCCGACCTCGACCGCGTCGTCGTGGAGTTCGAGCGCTACCACGGCGATCCCGGCCAGGCCGGCACCGCGGTGCCCGACAAGGTGCGCTCCGGGCTGGTCGGCGACCTGGTGGAGGCCGGCGGGGTCGAGGCCATCGCCGACTCCGCGGAGACCGCCTACCAGCAGCGCGGCGAGGGCCGCGTCGGCTGGCCGATGGCCCGGTGGGCCAAGGCGCTGCGCCGCGACCCGCTGAGCAGGGTCGGCGGCGAGTTCGCCGGCAGCACCGAACGCTCCGCCCCGGTCGAGGCCTACGGTGCCGGCATCGACAAGGCCGCCGTGGACGTCGCCGACCACGTCGCCGGCTCACTGCCGGCGCCCTGGCCGCGCCGGGTGCGGGCGGCCGCCCGCAGCGGCCTGGACCAGCTTCCCCAGGAGCTCAGCGACGCCGTGGCGGCCTCGGTCCCCGATCCCCACGACACGCCCACGTGGTGGCGGATGGTGCAGGCGCTGCAGTACGCGCTGGTGGGCCTGGCCGCGGCCGGTGTGCTGTGGTTCTGCACGGTGCTGGTCAGCTGGCTGGCCGGCGGCCTGACGGGCGTGGCGATGCTGGACGCCCCCGTCTTCCTCGGCTTCGCCGGTGCGACGGCGGTGGCCACGCCCGTGACGGGCTGGCTGCTGGGCACCGGCTGCGCCAACCTGATCGCCGTGTCGGCGGTGCAGCGGCGCGAGCATGTCGAGCAGCGCAGCTCCCAGCGTGCCCGCGAGCTCGCCGAGCAGCGCATCCTCGCCCCGGTCGAGCAGGAGCTCGCCCGCTACGCCGAGTCCTGCGGCGCCCTGGCCACCGCGCAGGGCTCGGAGGACTGAGCCGCCCCGGTCGTTGTGCCGGGGCGGCGGTCGGCGCGGGACAGCGCGCGTCGGCGCCGTGCCCGCGCGGCACCCCGCCTTCCGTCCGCGATACCGAATTCCATCGCGTAAAGCGTCACTTAAGGCGTCCATTCGGTGACCGAAAGTGCGCGCTCGATGCCGGGTCGAACGGGGGCGGAGGGCTGTCGCGATTCGATTCGGCCGCGGGGGCGGGCTTTTCGGGCCCGCAATCCGCCGGTTCCGCTGAATGCTGCACAATCGGCGATTAGAATATCACTGACTGTGATTCATTGTGGGGCCTCAGCGATCGGCACCGGATGCGCGAGGGCACGCTCACCGCGGCCCGCGCCGCCGTCTCCGCGGTGCCGCGCTGGACGTCCTGAGCGCGAGCGGGGGAGATCCACGTGGCGGTGGCCGAGCGGAGCGCGGTGGGCCGCAAACTGCGATGGCGGTATCGCCAGCCCTCCTGGCCGCTGCTGTCCCAACCCCGCGGCCTGGCCCTACTGATCGGCGTCGTCGTGGGCGGGGCCGTCCTGCTCGGGGTCGGTGCGGCGGCCTTCACCCCCGTCCGGGGCGCGGAGCTGGCCACCTTCGGCGCACTGGTTGCGTGCGCGGGCCTGTGCGTCGAGGCCATGCGCCGGCTCGGCAAGCCCTCGGGGCTCACCCGCGACCTGCTGGGCGCCTGGTGGCTGCCCACCGTGCTGATGCTTCCGCCGCTGTACTCGCTGCTGATCCCGATACCGGTGTACCTGCTGCTGCAGTTCCGCATCCGGCGCGCGGTGGTGCACCGCAGGGTCTTCAACGCCGCGTCGGTGGGCGCCGCCGGGTTCGCCGCCTCCACCCTGTTCCACGGTGCGGTGGCGGGCGACTGGTCGCAGGCGGTGGCGCTGCCGCTGGCGGCCACCGAGGTCGCGATGTCCTCGGTGCAGGGCGCGCTGCTGGCGCTGGCCTGCTGCGCGGTGTTCACCGCGCTCAACAACCTCGCCGTGGCCGCGGCGATGTTCTTGAGTGGCACGGGCACACCGTGGCGCAAGATGCTGTGCGACCGCGAGGCGCTGATCGTCGACGGCGTCGAGCTGTGCGCCGGCATCACCGCGGCCATCGTCACCGGTCTGTCCCCGCTGCTCCTGGCCGTGGTGCTGCCGCCGGTACTGCTGCTCCAGCGCAGCCTGCTCTTCCAGCAGTTGCAGACGGCCGCGCGCACCGACCCCAAGACCGGCCTTCTCAACGCGAGCACCTGGGAGGCCGAGGCCGGCGCCGAGATCGCGCGGTCGCGGCGCGGGGGGCGGTCGGCGGCGGTGCTCATCGTCGACATCGACCACTTCAAGGCTGTGAACGACACCTACGGCCACCTGTTCGGCGACCATGTGCTGCTGGGGGTGGCCACCACCCTCACCGGGCAGCTGCGCTCCAGCGACGTCGTCGGGCGGTTCGGGGGCGAGGAGTTCGTGGTACTGCTGCCCGGCGCGGACATGGCCGAGGCGTGCCGCGTCGCCGAGCGGCTGCGCCTTCGGGTGAACAGGATGGAGCTCAAGGCCGAGGGCGCGGAGGTGGCGATCACCGTCTCGCTGGGCCTGGCCGTGCTGCGGGTCCACGGCGACGACCTCGTGGGCCTGCTCGCGGCCGCCGACCTGGCCCTCTACCGCGCCAAGGGAGCAGGGCGCGACCGGGTCTGCCTGCCGGTGGTCGCGCGGCCCGAGATCCCGGCCCAGCTCGGCGTGCACGGGGTCCCGCACGGCGGGGCGGTGCCGTCGGCGTCCGGAGCCGCGGCGCCCGAGAGCCGCGACCCGGACTGAGCGCGCCGCACCGGGCGGCACCGTCCACAGGACGCGAATCGGCGTTGCCCGAGGGCACGCCGCGAGGCGACCGTGAGTACATGGCCCAGGACAACCAGTCGCCCCAGGTCCCCTCCCGCCTCACCCTCTCCGGCCCCTCCGACATCCTCGCCGCCGTCCCCTATATCGTCGGCTACCACCCGAACGACACCCTGCTGGTGCTCGGCCTGCGCGGCGACGCGCCGCGGCTGCACACCACCTTCTGCCGCGACCTCGCCGCCGACGGGGCGGACGACGACCGCGAAGAGGCCGCCGACCGCCTCGCCGCGGCCCTGCGCGACGAAGGCTGCACCGTCGCGCTCGCCGTGGGCTACGGTCCGGCGGGCGCCGTCACCCGCAACGTCGACGCACTCCGGCGGGCCGCCGCGCGTGCGGGCGTCGCGCTGCGCGAGGCGCTGCGGGTCTCCGAGGGGCGGTACTGGTCCTACACCTGCACCTCGCCCGAGTGCTGTCCGCCCGAAGGCGTGGCCTACGACCCCTCGTCCTCGGCCGTTGCTGCTGCCGCCGTCGCCAACGGGCTGAGCGCATGGCCCAGCCGCGAGTCCATCCGCGACCACCTCGCCCCGGCCGTGGGCCCCCGCCGCGCCCTGATGCGCGCGGCCACCCGCGCGGCCGAGGAGCGCGCCGCGCGCCTGTGCGCGCCCGGGCACCGCGGGCGCGACGCCTATGGGCCGCGGTTCCGCGTCGAAGGCGCCCGCGCCGTCCGCGCCGCCGCCGACGCGGCCGCGTGCGGCGAGCTTCCCGAGGACCCCGGCCACATCGCCTGGCTGGGGGTGCTGCTGGAGTGCGTGCGCGTGCGCGACGAGGCCTGGTGCCTGATCGGCCCCGACACCGCCGAGGCGCACCAGCGGCTGTGGCGGCACGTGCTGTGCCACTGCGAACCCGGATACCGGGCGGCCCCCGGCTCGCTGCTGGCGGTCGCGGCCTGGGCCCGGGGCGACACCGCCCTGGCCGACGCCGCATTGGAGCGCGTGCGCCGAAGTGACCCCGACTACTCCATGGCGGCCCTGGTCCACCGGGCTCTGCGTGCGGGCCTGCCCTGGCGCGGCTACCCTCCGGCAAGCCTGCAGGCTGCCTGGCCGCTGGAGGACCCGTGAGGACGGCGGGACGGCCCCGTGCGGACCGCCGGTACGCGGCCGCCCGCCCCTGCTCCGCCCCGCTACGCGCTCCGCCCCGCCCGATCACCGCGGCACCGGCGGCCGGCTGGTCCCAAGCCTGTGCGCCACGCCCTAGGCTGGAAACATGCCGGAGTTCATTTACAGCTTGCAGAACGTGCGCAAGGCGCACGGAGACAAAGTCGTCCTCGACGACGTCTCGGGGCAGTTCCTCTACGGTGCGAAGATCGGTGTGGTCGGGCCGAACGGCGCGGGCAAGTCCTCGCTGCTCAAGCTCATGGCCGGGGTCGAGCAGCCGTCCAACGGCGAGGCCCGGCTGATGCCCGGCTACAGCGTCGGCCTGCTGGCCCAGGAACCCCGCCTCGACCCCGACAAGACGGTCCTGGAGAACGTCGAGGACGGCGTCGCCGAGACCAAGGCGATGCTCGCGCAGTTCAACGAGATCGCCGAGAAGATGGCCACCGACTACTCCGACGACCTGCTCGCCGAGATGGGCAGGCTCCAGGAGCAGCTGGACCACCGCAACGCCTGGGACCTCGACAGCCAGCTCGCCCAGGCCATGGACGCGCTGCGCTGCCCGCCGCCCGAAGCCGACGTCACCACCCTCTCCGGCGGCGAGAAGCGCCGCGTGGCGCTGTGCCGCCTGCTGCTGGAGCAGCCCGACCTGCTCCTGCTCGACGAGCCCACCAACCACCTGGACGCCGAAAGCGTCCAGTGGCTGGAGTCGCACCTGGAGAACTACACCGGGACCATCATCGCGATCACACACGACCGCTACTTCCTGGACAACGTCGCGACCTGGATCCTGGAGCTCGACCGCGGCAAGCTCTACCCCTACGAGGGCAACTACACCACCTACCTCGACACCAAGGCCGCCCGCCTGAAGGTCGAAGGGCAGAAGGACGTCAAGCGGCAGAAGCGCCTCTCCGAGGAGCTGGAGTGGGTGCGGTCCAACGCCAAGGCCCGCCAGACCAAGAGCCGCGCCCGGCTGCAGCGCTACGAGGAGATGGCCGCCGAGGCGGCCAAGACCCGCAAGCTCGACTTCGAGGAGATCCAGATCCCGCCGGGCCCGCGCCTGGGCACCAGCGTGGTCGACGCCAAGAACCTCACCAAGGGCTTCGGCGACGTCGTGCTGATCGACGGCCTGAACTTCTCCCTGCCGCCCAACGGCCTCGTGGGTGTCATCGGCCCCAACGGCGTCGGCAAGACCACCCTGTTCAAGATGATCGTCGGCGAGGAGAAGCCCGACTCCGGGTCCGTCAACGTCGGCGACACCGTGCAGATCTCCTACGTCGACCAGTCGCGCGCCCGGATCGACGGGGACAAGAACGTCTGGCAGGTGATCTCCGACGGCGAGAGCTTCATCCAGGTGGGCAACGTCGAGATCCCCAGCCGCGCCTACGTCGCCGCCTTCGGGTTCAAGGGCTCCGACCAGCAGAAGCCGGCCGGGGTGCTCTCCGGCGGCGAGCGCAACCGGGTCAACCTCGCGCTGACCCTCAAGCAGGGCGGCAACCTGCTGCTGCTGGACGAGCCCACCAACGACCTCGACGTCGACACCCTGGGCTCGCTGGAGAACGCGCTGCTGGACTTCCCCGGCTGCGCGGTGATCACCAGCCACGACCGCTGGTTCCTGGACCGCGTCGCCACCCACATCCTCGCGTGGGAGGGCGGCTCGGACTGGTTCTGGTTCGAGGGCAACTTCGAGGCCTACGAGAAGAACAAGATCGAGCGGCTGGGCGCCGACGCCGCGCGGCCGCACGCGGTGACCCACCGCAAGCTGACCCGCGACTGACCACCGGTCGGCGACCTCCGGCACCGGTTCCTCCGGGGGCGGCGCGCTCTCGCGCACGCCGCCCCCGGAGCGGCCGCCGCCCGCGCCGCCGGTGATCGGCATCGCGGGGCGAGGACTCGCGCCGCGGTGCGGCACCGCATAGGCTGACCATCGACTATGACTTCCCCGCGCGAAGAACCCCAGACGTTCTATGACGCCGTCGGCGGCGAGGAGACCTTCGTCCGCCTCGTCCGCCGCTTCTACCAGGGCGTGGCCGAGGACCCCGTCCTCCGGCCGCTCTACCCCGAAGAGGACCTCGGTCCCGCCGAGGAGCGGCTGCGCCTGTTCCTCATGCAGTACTGGGGCGGCCCCCGCACCTACAGCGAGCGGCGCGGCCATCCCCGGTTGCGCATGCGGCACTTCCCCTTCCGCGTCGGAACGCGCGAGCGCGACCACTGGCTGACCCACATGCGCGCCGCCGTCGACGAACTGGAGCTGCCCGAGGCTCTGGACCGCCAGCTCTGGGAGTACCTGGTCTACGCGGCGCACAGCATGGTCAACGCCCCGGACGAGGCACCCGGCGGCGAGACCCGGCTGGGCGTGCAGAGCCCGCCGGAGTAAGCCGGCGGGCCCCACCGGGCGCGCCCGCGGCCCCGCGCCGGCGGCGGGTCATCCGGCCGGGGCTTCGAGGCCGGCCGGCACCGCTCGGTGAACAGCCGCCGCATCCGCTCCCAGCGGTCGGGCGCGTCCAGCCGGCTCCACAGCAGGCGGTACACGCGGCCGTAGCCGAGGACGCCGGTGTCCATGCCCGGAGCCCGGAGCAGGTCGAGCGCGCGGTCCGCCTCGGACTCGCCGAGCAGCGCCCACCTGGCGAGGTAGGCGGCCGTTCCGAGCTCGGACCGGACCTCGTCCTGGACGGAGTCGAAGCCCGGATCGCCGCCTCTCCCGGCGCCGGCGGGCGGGGCGGCGGGGGCCGGTAGCCGGGGCCGCCCGGAGCCCGGCGCTCAGCCGGCCGGCCGGGGCCTGCGCAGCCCCCGGCGGGCGGGCGCGGGTACCACCGCCGCCGCGGCCGTGCAGAAAAGCGCCGCCGCGGCGTAGACCGCGTCGATCCCCAGCCACGTGATCACCAGGCCCATGAGCACGGGGGCCACGGTGTTGCTCAGGGCCTGCAGCGAGTTCTGCGCGGCCATCGCGCGTCCGGACCAGGCCATGCCCGCGGTCTCGGCGACGGCGGTGAAGGTCAGGCCGTTGTGGCTCACCGCGAGTACCAGGCAGGCCAGCAGCAGCGGCACCGCGGCGTCCGGGACGAGCGCAGGCGAGAGCGACAGCAGGAGAAGCGCCGCCGCGGAGAGGAGCGCGAGCACGCGGACCGGCCGCAGGCGGCTGCCCAGCCGGTCGGACACGACGCCCAGCAGCATCCGGTTCACCGCTCCGCAGGCCTGCGTCACCGCCACCGCGGCGCCCGCGGCGGGCGCCGACCACCCGTGCTCGCTCACCAGGTAGACGAGCGCGTAGGTCATGACGCTGAACTGCGGCACGCCCAGCAGCATGCTGGCGCCGTGGACGCGCCAGATCACCGCGTGCCGGTAGGGGGAGCGCGCGGCGGGTTTGGCGGCGGGGGAGTCGTCGGCGGTCGGCGCGGCGTCTCCTCGGGCGCCCTGGTCGTCGGCGGCGTCCCCGGCCGTCCGGGGAGGGCGGGCGAAGACCAGCACCAGCGGGACCATGACGATCGCGAGAGCGGCGGGCAGCGTCATCGCGGCGACGAACCCCCAGCGCTCGGCGACGAGCGGCATCAGCGCTGCCGATCCGCCGACGCCGATCGGCTGGGCGGTCTGGCGGATGCCCATCGCCAGGCCGCGCCGGCGGATTTCGAACCACGACATCACCAGGCGTCCCCCGGCGGCGTTGACCGGGCCGCCGGCGGCGCCGACGCACACAAGGACGGCTCCGGCGCCGAACACGCCGTCGACGGTGCCCAGCAGTGCGAGGCAGCCCGCGGTCAGCGCCAGGCTGGCCGCCATCGTGAACCGCTCGCCGTAGCGGTCGATGACCACGCCCCAGCCGAACAGGGTCGTCAGCAGTCCGAGCGCGGGCAGTCCGGCCAGCGTCCCGGCCTGGGCGATGCTCAGCCCGAACGCCTCGCGCAGCTCCGGCAGCACGAACGGCACCCCGAACAGCGCCCCGACACTCGCGACCTGCGATACGACGGCGATACACAGGATGATCCAACGCCTGTTGCGCACCGGGTCAGCCTAGTCAGCACCGTTGAGCGGGGACGCGGCGGGGATCGCCGGGCAGCGGGCGGTGCCAAGGCCGCGCGAGGCCGCGGGAGGCGCTGTGGCGCGGCGGCCGCGGCCGCCGCGCCACAGGTGCGGTCTCTCGGGTGCTGGGGGAGGGGGTCAACCGGCGGCGTCGTGCGCCGGAGGTCCGAGGGTCAGCTGACCGAGATGTTGGAGCTGCCGCTGCTCTGGTAGCCCTCGGTCGCCATGATCATGTAGTAGTCGAAGCTGCCGAGGTTCATACCGCTTCGGGCCCACGCGTTGAAGTGGTTTCCGGTGGTGATGGTGCCGCCGGTCTTCTTCGACCGGCGGACGCTCCAGAACTGGGGGAAGGTCGCGGTGCCTTCCACGGAGGGGGCGTCGTAGCGCATCGTGCGGTAGATGTCGTAGGTGCCGCCGTCGCTGCTGACGGCGCCCCGGTACTCGCCTTCGGGCCGGTAGTTGCCCCAGTTGTCGACGATGTAGTACTCGACGAGCGGGTTCGACGTCCACCCGTAGAGGCAGAGGTAGCCGTTGCCGGAGGGGTTGAAGCCGCCGGAGTAGTGCACGGTCCTGCGGCCGCCGTTGCTCCAGCCCTTGCCGCAGACGAAGTTCCCGGTGTCCTGCCAGGACATCCGGTAGCTTCCGCCGGAGCTCAGGGTCATGGACACCCATCCGCCGCCGTCGGACCAGAACGAGTAGTAGTAGCCGTTGTGCATGCCGGTCTGGTTGGAGGTGATGGTCGTGTCGGCGAGGGCGGTGCCGGGAAGCATCGCCGCGGCGGGTACGGCGAGCGCCGCGGCGCCGGCGCCGCCGATGAGTCTCCGGCGGCTGATCCCGTGGTTCTGGGGCTCGTTCATCTGCGTGTCTCCTCCTGGTCGAAGCCGGCAGGGCCGGACTTTGGGGGATGCGACCCGGCGGCGTTCCGGCTGCCGGCGTGCGGCGCCGGGCGCCGGAGCCGGACAGGGCGGCGGGGGAGGCCCGCTCGCGTCCGGTCGGCGGCCGCTAGGGCGGATCGCGGGGGGCGATCCCGGTCGACGTTGGTTCGGTCACGAACAGATAGTGTTGGCCCGATTCCGATAAGTTGTCAATACTTTCCGGAAATATTGCGGAACAGGGGGCGCGGTCAGTCGCTGGTTAGGAGCGCGTTTGCGCAGATCAAAGGGCGATGGGTTCGCTGCGGCGGGATCAGCTCAGCCGCAACCGCCGAATGAGTGAGCGCGATGGCGGGTGAAGTCCCGAAACTTATCGGAATTTGGCCGGGGTCCGGTATCGGAGGGTCCTCTACCCGCCGCCGGGCCGCACCGGCGGCGTTCGAGCGCCGCGCCGTCCTGGTCAGCACCGTCGACCGAGGCGCCGGGAAGCGGCGGTCCGGGAGGTGCCGGGAAGCGTTGTGGGGCGGCGGCCGCGGCCGCCGCCCCACAGGTGCGGTTTCGCGGGTAACAGGGGGACGGCGGTGCCGGCGTCCTGCCCGGACATCCGGTGGCTTCGGCCGGAGCTCAGGGCCGCAGCCACCGGCGCGCCGGACCGGCACGCACGACCTACGGCTCGGGGACCTTGGTGAGCACCATGGACGGAGGCCCGTCCGGATCGCCTCTGAACGCCAGCTCTCCGCCGCCGGTCGCGTAGAGCTGGATGCCGGAGATCCTGCCGGGTGCACTCTCGTCGAGCGACAGGTAGACGAAGTCGTCGGAAGCCGGGTTGCCGATGAACTCCCACGTGCCGCTGAAGTCGGAGGCGCCGGGGTACACGCCCGTCAATACGGCGGTGGCGGTGAACGTCCCGCCGGGATCGAGCTCCACCTCGCCGCCGGCCGCGTCGCTGCGGTATACGCCGGGAAGCTCGCCGGGGTCGACGGGGGCCATGCACCCTGAGGTGAGTACCGTGCAACCGGTCAGGGCGGCGACGAGCCACGGTGCGTTCGTCTTTTCGCCTGTCACGGGCCTAGCGTAACGTCCGGTCCCACGAGCTGGTTCTTGGGGCCGCCTCGGCCCGGAGCCGCCGGCGACTGTCTGGGCGAACGACCCGGCGGTGCCGCTCCACCCTGCGCGCACGCGCTTTGCGGGCGCGCAGGCCGCAGACCCGATGTCCGGCTCGCTGGTGCGGCCGGGTGGCCCCTTCCGGCCGCCCCGGGGGCGAAGCCGCGTCGAGGCGCCCCCGCGCGGTGCTCAGCCCTCGGGCAGCAGGAAGTCGTCGAGGTAGTCGCGCTCGTCCTGGTCGAGGCGGCGGATGGACTGGCCCTGCACGTCGTAGCCGACGAGGACCGAGACCGCGCGGGCGTAGACGTGGTCGTCGTCGCAGATCTCGTAGGCCAGCCGGAAGCTGGCGTTGCGGACCTCGGTCACCCGCGTCTCGACGCGGACCGGATCGCTGCGCAGCAGGATCGGTTTGAGGTAGTCGATCTCGTGGCGGGCCACGACCAGCCCGCCGAACGGGCTGGGCCGCCCGGACCCGGAGTCCGGCCGCAGGAACGCGATGCGGGCGTCCTCGAGGTAGGTCAGCATCCGCACGTTGTTGACGTGGTTCAGCGGATCCAGGTCGGCGAAGCGCACCTGCGCGTGGAAGACGTGCCGGCGCGGCCCGCCGGCCTGCTTCGGCGCGTCAGCCTGCGTAGCGGCCTCCACCACGGCGATCCACCCTCCCGACGGCGACTGTGCGGACACATAACCCGTGCCCGTCCGCCAACGCTATCGGCCCTCGCGGTCCGCACGGCCGCCGGGGCCGTGCCGAGGCGGCGCGGCCCCGCTCACTCCGGGGCGGTCTCCAACCCGGTGAAGCGGGCGAGAAAAGCCAACTGGTCGGCGCTGAGGCCGATCGTGCGGGAGATCGCCCGGGTGCTGTGGCCGACCTCGGACTCCCGGCGCAGCAGGACGGGCCGCTCCCGCAGCGGGGCGGCGGTCGCGTGCTGCAGGGCGGCGCACATCTTCCGGGCGTGCATGGGGTCGACCCGGCTGTCGTTGTCGAAGACGGTGAACAGGGTCGCCGGATACACCGTGCCGTCGGCCACCCGGTGGTAGGGGGAGTAGTCCAGCAGCCAGCCCAGCGCCTCGGGATCGGACGCGCTGCCGTACTCGACGTTCCACAGCTCGCCCAGTCCGAAGCGCTCATAGCGCACCATGTCCAGCAGCGGGGCCGAGCACACCGCTGCGGCGAACAGGTCGGGCCGCTGCGTGAGGGCCGCTCCGACCAGCAGGCCCCCGTTGCTGCCGCCCATCACCGCCAGCTGTCCGGGCGTGGTGCGGCCGGACTCGATCAGGTGCTCGGCCGCCGCCGCGCAGTCGTCGAAGACGTTCTGCTTGGCGCCGAGCATGCCCGCGCGGTGCCACTCCTCGCCTTCCTCCAGCCCGCCCCGCAGGTTGGCCACCGCGTAGACGCCGCCGGCGCGCACCCAGCTCAGCGCGGTCGCGGAGTAGCCGGGCGTCATCGCGATCCGGAAGCCGCCGTAACCGTAGAGGATCGCCGGGCGCGGCCGCTCCTCACCGGCGGGGAAGACCACCAGCATGCGCACCGCCGTACCGTCGCGCGAGGTGAAGGCGACCTGCTCGGTGCGGACGTCGGGCACCTCGGGCGCGCCGGGGGCCGCCGCCCACAGCGACAGCCGCCCGTCGCGCGCGTCGTAGGCGTAGACCGACGTCGGCGAGGTGGTGTCGGTGTAGCCGAACCAGGCCTCGTGCCCGCCCTCCGGCCGTGCCGTGAACCCCCCGACCGACCCCAGCCCCGGAAGCTCCACCGCGCCGCGGCGTGCGCCGGTTTCGAGGTCGTGCACGGTGACCTCGCTGATGGCATGGCGCTGCCACGACACCAGCAGCACGCCTCCGTCCGATTGCGGCCCGTCCAGAACCGCGAAATCCATCAGCACGGCGTCGGGATCGGCCGCCACGAGCGTGCGCCAGCGCTCGGGGCCGGGCGTGCGCGGGTCGGCCACGCACAGCCGCCCCCGCGGAGCGCCGCGGTCGGTGAACACGTACATCCGCCCGTCGCGGCCCACCGACGGCAGGACCTCGGCGTCGTGGCCCTCCTGGACGGTGACGAAGCGCGGCCGCTCCCATCCGTCCTCGGCCAGGTCGGCGATCCAGGCGTCGTTGCTCGCCGAGGTCCCCTTGGCGGCCGTCAGCACCAGCCAGCGTCCGTCCCGGCTGACCTCGACCCCGTAGTGCTCGGTCTTGTCCCGGCCCTCGCCGAAGACCAGCACGTCCTGGTCGGTGGGCGTGCCGACGCGGTGCAGGTAGACGCGGCGGTGGTACTGCTCGTCGCCCTCGGGCACCTGCCCGGGCGCGAGGCGGCGCACGTAGTAGAACGCCTCGCCGCCGGGCAGCCACGCCACCGGCGAGTAGCGGCACCGCTCGATGGGCCCGTCGACGACCGCGCCGGTGTCGACGTCCATGACCCGCAGCAGCGACTCCTCGTCGCCGCCCGCCGAGAGCTGGTAGGCCAGCAGCCGCCCTTCGGGATCGGGCCGCCAGGAGTCCAGCGTGGTGCCGCCGCTCGGATCCAGCGCCACCGGGTCGATCAGCGGGCGCTCGCGCGCCGCGCCCAAGCCGGAACCGGGCTCGGCCAGGTACAGCACACCGTGCTCCTGCTCGCCCGTACGCCGCATGAACAGGCAGCGGCCGCCCCGCCAGGCCGGCGCGCCGACGAACCCCGCGCCGAGCAGCGCCCGGATGTCCTCGGCGAAGTCCTCGCGCCCCTGCCACCGCCGCGCCTGCTCGACGTACAGGGCGTCCTGGGCGTCGCTCCACTCCTTGGACTCCGGGGAGCGGGGCTCCTCCAGCCAGCGGTAGGGGTCGGCGACGCTTCGCCCGTGCAGGACCTCAACGCAGTCGGTGCGCTCGGCGGCGGGATAGCGAGGTTCAGGCATGTCCAGAACTCTATCCGCCCGGCGCGGCGCGCCTCGGACACGGCCGGACGCCCCGGCACGACCATGGATTACCCGGTGGTTTTCGCCGCCTCCACATAATTGGGGTGGCGGCGGAGCGGTCCGACCAAGCACACTGAATGCGGGACGTTACTCGGCGGGAACCACCCACGGGAGGTCCGTGTGGCAACGCGAACACCACCGGTCATCCGACCGGTCGACAAGGAGGCCTCCTGGCTGGCCGATCGGCTTGCCGGGGATGAGACACGGCCGCCCGCAGCGGCGGTCGGGGAGAAGCCGTGAGCGGCGCGCGCAGTACGGAGGGCGGCTCACTACACCGCCATGTGCTGCTGCTCAACGCCAGCTACGAGCCGCTGACCACGGTACCGCTGCGGCGGGCGATCCTGCTCGTGCTTCGGGACAAGGCCGAGGTGGTGCACGGCGACGCCGGCGGCACCGCCCTGCACTCGGCCACCACCGCGCTCTCGGTGCCCTCGGTCATCCGGCTCCGACGCTACATCAGGGTTCCGTACCGGCGCCGCGTCCCCCTCACGCGGGTGGCGCTGATGCGCCGCGACGGCAACCACTGCGCCTACTGCGGAAAGCGGGCCGAGACCATCGACCACGTCATCCCCCGAAGCCGGGGCGGTGCGCACGTATGGGAGAACGTAGTGGCCTCCTGCAAGCCGTGCAACCACCGCAAGGCCGACCGGCTGCTCGACGAGCTCGGCTGGAAGCTGAACGTCACCCCGACCGTTCCCCGCGGGCTGCACTGGCGGCTCATCAACGGCGAGAACCACGGCGACCCGCAGTGGGCGCCGTACATGGCGCGGGCGGCCGCCTGACCCGCTGAAGCGACCCCGCCCCGGCATCCGGGGGCGTGCGGGCGGTCGCGGGCGGCGCGCCATACGGTGCGGGCGCCCGACGGCGGGCCTGAAGGGTCCCACCCGCCGCCGGGCGCTTATTCTTGTTCGCATGCCACGCTATGAGTTCCGCTGCCGCGAATGCGGCGAGACGTTCGAGCGCTCCCGCCCGATGGCGGAGTCGGCCGAGCCCGCGGCGTGCTCCCGCGGCCACGACGACACGGTCAAGCTGCTGTCCACCGTCGCCGTGGGCGGAGCGGCCCCGGCCCCCGCCGCGGGCGGCTGCTGCGGCGGGGGGTGCTGCGGAGGCTAGCCCTCGATCTGGGCGACATCGCGCGCCGCGCCGGTGGAGGCCGAGGTGGCCATCGCGGCGTAGGCGCGCAGCGCCTGGGTGACCGGGCGCTCCCGGTCGCGGGGGCGGAACGTGCCCAGCTCGTCGAGCAGCGCCGCGCGCCGGGAGTCCAGCTCCTCGCCCGCCACGTCCAGCCGCATCGAGCGGTTGGGGATGTCGATGACCACGGTGTCGCCGTCGCGCACCAGGGCGATGTCGCCGCCCTGGGCCGCCTCGGGCGAGGCGTGGCCGATGGACAGCCCCGAGGTGCCCCCGGAGAACCGGCCGTCGGTGATCAGCGCGCAGGCCTTGCCCAGGCCGCGCCCCTTCAAAAAGCTCGTCGGGTAGAGCATCTCCTGCATGCCGGGACCGCCCTTGGGGCCCTCGTAGCGGATGACGACCACGTCGCCGGGCTCGATCCGCTTGTTCAGGATGCCGTCGACGGCGTCCTCCTGGCTCTCGAACACCTTCGCCGGCCCGGTGAAGGTGTAGAGCTCCTCCTCGACGCCCGCGGTCTTGACGATGGCGCCGTCGGGCGCGAGGTTGCCGTAGAGGACGGCCAGCCCGCCGTCGGCGGTGTAGGCGTGGGCGACGTCGCGGATGCACCCGGCCTCGCGGTCGGTGTCGAGGGTCTCCCACCGGGTGTCCTGCGAGTAGGCCTGCGTGGTGCGCTTGCCGCCGGGCGCCGCGTGGAAGAGGTCGCGCGCGTCCTCGTCGCAGGTATCGGCGGTGATGTCCCAATGGGCCAGGTACTCGCCGAGGGTGGCGCCGTGCACCGTGGGCACCGAGGTGTCCACCAGCCCGCCGCGGGCCAGCTCGCTCATGATGGCGGGGATTCCGCCCGCCCGGTGCACGTCCTCGATGTGGTACTTGTCGGTGTTCGGCGCGACCTTGCACAGGCAGGGCACCCGGCGCGAGAGCTCGTCGATGTCGGGCAGGCCGAACTTCACGCCCGCCTCGGTGGCCGCGGCCAGCAGGTGCAGGATGGTGTTGGTGGAGCCGCCCATGGCGATGTCCAGCGCCATCGCGTTGGCGAAGGCCGCGGGCGAGGCGACGGACAGCGGCAGCACCGAGGAGTCGTCCTGCTCGTAGTAGCGGCGGGCGGCCTCGACGACCTTGCCTCCGGCGCCCTCGTAGAGGCGCTTGCGGTCGACGTGCGTGGCCAGCACCGTGCCGTTGCCCGGCAGGGCCAGGCCCATGGCCTCGGTCAGGCAGTTCATCGAGTTGGCGGTGAACATGCCCGAGCAGGAGCCGCAGGTGGGGCAGGCGGCCTCCTCCATCTCGTCGAGCTGGGACTGGGAGACGCTCTCGTCGGCCGAGGCCACCATCGCGTCGATCAGGTCCAGCTTGCGCTCGGTGACGGCGGTGCCGTTGACCACCGTGGCCTTGCCGGCCTCCATCGGCCCGCCCGAGACGAAGACGGTGGGGATGTTCAGCCGCATCGCCGCGAGCAGCATGCCGGGCGTGATCTTGTCGCAGTTGGACACGCACACCAGCGCGTCGGCGCAGTGGGCGTTGACCATGTACTCCACGGCGTCGGCGATCAGCTCGCGGCTGGGCAGCGAGTAGAGCATGCCGCCGTGGCCCATGGCGATGCCGTCGTCGACGGCGATGGTGTTGAACTCCCGCGGTACTCCGCCGGCCTCGCGCACGGATCCGGCGACGACGTCGGCGACCTCGCGGAGGTGGACGTGGCCCGGCACGAACTGCGTGAAGCTGTTGGCGATCGCGACGATCGGCTTGCCGAAGTCCTCGCGTTCCACGCCGGACGCGCGCATGAGGGCGCGCGCGCCTGCCATGTTCCTGCCGTGGGTGACGGTGCGTGAGCGCAGCGCGGGCATGGGGTGCTCCCATCGACGCCAGGGGCGTTGACGACATGTCTTCCCCTCCGATGGTAGCCCCGCCGAGGACCGGAAACGTCTCGGCACCAAAGATCGGGTGTCCGCATGATGAGATAGTGCGAGGAAGTGCGCCCGGGGAGCGGTCCGCGGACGCCGAACGCGCCGGACCTCGCCGGTCCGGCGCGTTCGGCGGGCGTGTCGGTGCGGGCGGACGGAAGGGGCGGGTGAAGGGCGGTTCCGGGCGGCTCCGGCGGCTCAGTAGCGGGCCGGCAGCACGGTCTCGGCGGCGCTGGCGATCTCCTCGATCTCCTTGTCGGACAGCCGGTCGTTGCCGCCGCGCAGCCACTTGCGGACCTTCGTGCCGGCGATGACGTCGACGCCGCGCAGGTTGTGGCTGTCCCAGGGCAGGGTGGGGCCGTAGATCGCCAGCGAGGGGCGCACCCGAATGTCGCGGCCGAGGCGCTCGGCGATGAGGCGCTCGGCGGTGCGCGCCTCCTCCAGTGCCTCGTCGATGCGCTCGTTCTTGGAGAACTTCCCGTGGTAGAGCTTCTCCAGCTTGTTGCGCAGCGGCAGGCGCTTGTCCCAGGCCTCGGAGTCGATCGCGAACGCGCCGCGCCGGCCCACGATGAAGTGGTCGATCTGGCCGTTGCCGCCGGGGATGCCGCGGGCGTGCAGGACGCGGTAGCCCAGGCGCTTCATCACCCGCAGTTGGGCCTCGGTGCGGCGCTGCGCCGCGGAGGCCCTGCGCCAGCGCGGGACCTCGGAGTAGCGCCGAGAGGAGTGGACGATGAGGGCGACGAGCGCGGCCGCGGCGAACGTGGCGCCGATCCGCCAGTCCTGGGTGAGGAAGCCGCCGACCGCGCCGGCGGCTGCCGCGGCGCCGCCGCGCAGCAGCCAGCGCCGACCCGATGCCGAGGTCAGCGCACCGTAGGTCTTGCGGGCCGTGGCCTGCGATGTGCCGGTGCCCCTGGAACTCGTGTCGCGGGAACTACTGAAGGGCGAACCGGAGCGGCTCTGCTGCGCGGCGCCGTTGACTGAGGTTGCCGAATCCACGCTGGAAAGAGTAGTTCGATCCATATGCGAGTCCTAGTACATCGAATCTCACACTTTACTTCCCCGGCCTCTGGTGCATTCTCACGTGTGCATACGGTTGCTTCGGGGAAAGACAGTCCTTCCCCCTGCTTCTCTAGAGAGGCACCTTCGACAGCATCCCCGGGCCGAGCGGTTCTAACACCGCCTGTTGCGGACTACGCTCTGATCGCATGGCCGAGATCCACGAGCTGACGGCGATCCAGCAGGCCGAGGCCGTCCGGCGCCGCGAAGTCTCCCCGGTGGAGATTGCGGAGCACTACCTCACGCGTATCGAGCGCCTCGATCGGCAACTCGGGGCATTCATTGCGGTTACGGGTGAATCCGCGCGCGACCAGGCCCGAAAGGCGGAGGAGGAGGCGCTCTCCGACACGCCGGGCGAACCCCCTCCGCTTCTGGGCGTGCCGATTCCGATCAAGGATCTGGACCCCGTGGCGGGCCTGCCGCACACCTCGGGCTCGGCCGTCCACGCCGACCGCATCGCCGACACCGACTCCGACGTGGTCGCCGAGCTGCGCGCGGCCGGCGCCGTGTTCACCGGCAAGACCAACACCCCGGAGTTCGGCTGCGCCTGCTACACCGAGAACGACCTCGCCCCCGCCGCACGCACACCGTGGGACCTCTCCCGCTCGGCCGGAGGGTCCAGCGGCGGGGCGGCCGCGGCCGTGGCCGCGGGGCTCGCCCCGGCGGCCCACGCGAGCGACGGCGGCGGCTCCATCCGCATCCCGGCCGGCGCCTGCGGCGTGTTCGGGATCAAGCCCACCCGCGGGCGGGTGACCCAGGGACCGGTCAAACCCGACTTCATCGGGCTCGCCACCGCCGGACCGATCGCCCGCACCGTCGCCGACGCCGCCCTGGTGCTGGACATCATCTCGGTCAACCGCCCCGGCGACTATTTCACCGCACCGCCGCTGGGACCGGGGGAGACCTTCCTCGGCCACGCGCTTCGCGAGCCCGGACGGCTGCGCATCGGCCGCTACTGCACCTCGCCGGTGCCCGGCGCGCCCGTCGACCCCGAGGTTCGGTCCGCCTGCGAGGAGACCGCCAAGCTCCTGGCCGACCTCGGCCACGACGTCGAGGAGATCGACCCGCCGGCCGACACGGCGATGCTGGAGGACTTCGCGCTCGTCTGGTCGGCGATGGCGGCCGCCGAGCGGATCGACCCGGCCGACGAGCACCGGCTGCGCCCGCTCACGCGCCATCTGCGCGAGCGCGCCGCCCGGTCCTCGGTCGCCGACTACATGGGCGCCGTTGCCCGGCTGCAGAACAGCGTGCGCGCGCTCCTGCCGCGCGTGCTGCCCTACGACGCCGTGCTCGGCCCGGTCACGGCCGCGCCCCCGGTCGAGGTGGGCCACTTCGGCGACGACCCCGCCGAGGAGATGCGCCTGATGACGGAGTACGCGCCGTTCACCTCGCCGGCCAACATCACCGGCCAGCCGTCGGTGAGCGTCCCCCTGCACTGGACCCCGCAGGGGCTACCGGTGGGCGTCGGCTTCACCGGCCGGCCGGGCGGCGAACCTACTCTGCTTTCGCTTGCGGCCCAGCTGGAGGCGGCGCGTCCGTGGGCGGACCGCCGGCCGCCGGTGTGGCAGGGGTGACGGCCTCCGGGCGGACGGCGGTCGAGCGCAGGCCCAGCGAGGCCAGCGCCGCCAGGCCCGCCGCGATCGCCGCGCCCGCGGCGCCGGCGGCGACCCCGCCCGCGTCGATGAGCCAGCCGGTCATCGGCGCCGCGAGGGAGATCCCCGCGGTGATCCCCGAAGCGAGCCAGCCGTAGGCCTCGCCCCTGCGGCTCGCGGGCGCGGCGTCGCCCAGGCGCTCGGTCACCGCGGCGATCGTCGGCGCGATGGCCAGGCCGCCCGCGAACAGGACCGGTGTCAGCAGCCACGGCGACGGCAGGTGCAGCAGCGGCGGCAGCAGCGGGACGAGCAGCGCCGCGCCGGCCGCGGTGCCCAGCGCGCGCCGCGCCGGCCGGGGCGGTCCGGTGAAGGCGCCCGAGAGCAGCCCGCCCACGCCCGAGCCCGCGGCGTAGACCGCCATCAGTGCTCCGGCGAAGCCCGGCGACCCCATCTCGCGCGCCCACGCCACCATGGTCAGATCCACCGCGCCCAGGCCGACCGCCAGCAGCGCCGTCATACCCAGCACCAGCGCGATCTGCGGGTTCCGCAGCAGCGAGCGGGCCGCGCTGTGCTCCGGGCCCCCGTCCGCTCCGGCGGGATCGGCGGGCAGGGGCTCCGACAGCCCCGCTCGCCGCAGGCTCCACGCGAATCCGGCGGCGCCCAGACACGGCAGCACGGCCATCACCGCCACCCCGAGGCGGCCGCCGCCCAGCGCCACGGCAGCCGCCGCCAGCAGAGGTCCCGCGATGAACAGCAGCTCCTGCAGCGTGGCCTCGGCGGCGAACATGGTCTGGCGGGTCGGGCCGGAGGTGATGCGCGGCCAGATCGAGCGCGCGATCTGGGTCGCCGGGGGCTGGAACAGCCCGGTGGCCAGCGCCAGCGGCACCGAGGCCCACCACAGCTCCGCGGGCAGCAGCGCCAGCCCGGCCAGCCCGGCGCCGTAGACCGCCGCCGAGGTGAGCATCAGCCGCGCCTTGGAGCGGCGGTCGGCGAGGCGCCCCCGCAAGGGGCCCGCCACCGCCGTTCCCACCGTCAGCCCGCCCGCGACCAGCCCCGCCAGGCCGTAGGAGCCCGTCCAGCCGGCCACCAGGAACGTCACCGCGATCGGCAGGCCGCCCAGCTGCAGCCGCGCGCACAGCGACCAGAACAGCAGAGCCGGCAGATGGGGAACCGCGAAGAGCCGGCGGTAGGAGGCGAGCATTGTCGGCATCGTATCGGGAGAATGCACCAGAAGAAGTGGCAATAGGAATTTAATGCGCTTTCCCGGCAAACCTCACATTCACCTGCCGGGAAAGCGGGAGCGGGCATGGCGCAGCCGCCACGAATCCGCGTGGTGCGGCATTATCGTTGTCTGTGAGCGATGCGGAGCTGGCCCGGCTGGCCGAAGAATACGGCGTGGCTACCACCTACGAGGACTGGCGCGGCGGCCGCGTGTACGTCCCGGTCGACACGCTGCGCCATGTGCTGGGCTCAATGGGCGTCGACGCCTCCTCGCCCCGCACCGCCTTGGAGGCGCACTGGGCACGCCAGGCCACGCGGCTGCTGCCCCCCTGCGTGGTCACGCGGGTGGGCCGCCCCCCGCAGCTGCCGCTGCCCGACCAGTCGCGCTGCTGGGTGGAGAAGGCGGGCGGCGGCTGGAGCGAACCCGGCCCGCGCCTGCCGCTGGGCAGGCACACCCTGCACGTGGAGAACGGGGCGGTGCGCCAGCAGGCCCCGCTGCTGGTGGTGCCGGACCGGCTCGACCCCCGCCCCGGGGAGCGCCGGGTCTGGGGCATGATGGCCCAGCTCTACTCGCTGCGCTCGCGCGCCTCCTGGGGCATGGGCGACCTGCGCGACCTCGCGGAGCTCGCCGACTGGAGCGCGCGCGACCTGGGAGCCGACTTCACCCTGGTCAACCCGCTGCACGCCACCGAGCCCGTCAACCCCATCGAGCCCTCGCCCTACTTCCCCGTCAGCCGCCGCTACGGCGGCCCGCTCAACATCCGCATCGAGGACATCCCCGAGTACGCCGCCCTGGAGCCCGCCCAGCGCGAGTCCATCCAGCGCCTGGCGCGGCCGCTGCGGGAGCACGCCCGCACCGCCGACCTCCTCGACCGCGACGCCGTCTGGGACGCCAAGCGCGCCGCGCTGAGCATGCTCTTCCAGGTGCCGCGCGCACCCGCCCGCGAAGCCGCTTACCAGGCCTTCCTGGCCCGCGAGGGCGCCGCGCTGGTCGAGTACGCCACCTGGTGCGCCCTGGCCGAGGAGCACGGCCGCGACTACCGCGCCTGGCCGGCGGGGCTGCGCGACGTCTCCAGCCACGAGGTCGGCGCCGAAGCGCTGCGCCGCTGGCCGGGTGTGGAGTTCCACCGCTGGCTGCAGTGGGTCCTCGACGACCAGCTCGCCGCGGCCCAGGCCGGAGCGCGCGCCGCCGGCATGGCCGTGGGCATCGTGCACGACGTGGCGGTGGGGGTGCAGCCCGGCGGAGCCGACGCGTGGATGTACGCCGACTCGCTTGCGCCCGGCGTCAGCGTGGGCGCGCCTCCCGACGAGTTCAACCAGCACGGCCAGGACTGGGGCCAGCCGCCGTGGCATCCGGTCCGCCTGGCCGAGCGGGCCTACGCGCCCTTCCGCCAGGTGCTCGGCCAGGCGCTGCGGCACGCCGGCGGGCTGCGCATGGACCACGTGATGGGCCTGTTCCGGCTGTGGTGGGTGCCCGAGGGGGCGGCGCCCGACCAGGGCACCTATGTGCGCTACGACCACGAGGGCATGGTCGGCAGCCTCCTGCTGGCCGCCCACGAGTTCGGCGCCACCGTGGTGGGCGAGGACCTGGGCACGGTCGAGCCGTGGGTGCGCGACCACCTCGGCGAGCGCGGCGTGCTGGGGACGTCGGTGCTGTGGTTCGAGCGCCGGGACGACGGCAGCCCCCGCCGCCCCGAGGAGTGGCGCCCCGACTGCCTGGCCACCGTGGCCACCCACGACCTGCCGCCGGTGGCCTCCTACCTCTCCGCCGAGCACGTGGAGCTGCGGGACCACCTGGGGCTGCTCGGCCGCTCCGCCGCCGCCGAACGCGCCGACGCCGAGGCGCAGGTGGCGGCCTGGCGCGACCGCCTGGTGGAACTGGGCCTGCTGGAGCCCGACGCCGACCTGCTCTCCGAACCCGCGTCGGTCGTCTCCGCGCTGCACGCCTACCTCGTGCGCACGCCGGCGCACATGATCGGGATCTCGCTGGCCGACGTAGTGGGCGACCGGCGGATGCAGAACCAGCCGGGGACCAGCGACGCCTACCCCAACTGGCGCATCCCGCTGACCACCGCCGAGGGGGAGCCGGTCCTGCTCGACGAGCTGATGGCCGACCCGCGCCTGGCCGAGCACGCGCGCCGGACGCTGCGCCCGCTGATCGAACCGTCCTTCCTGGAGTCCTGAGCCGGGCCGGGCCGGGCCGCGCGGCCCCGCTCGCCGGCCGGCCCCCGTGCGGACGCGCCCCGTCCGTACACGCGAACGGGGCGCGCGGCCGTGCCGCGCGCCCCGCCGGCCGGAGCGGGCCGGGTGCTAGTCGGCGGCCCGGGCGTCGCAGCGCTGGGCGTCCAGCGCCCGGCGCACGCCCGCCGCGCCCTCGACGAGCAGGCGGCGCAGCGCCGGCGCGGGCTGCTGCTTCTCGATGCAGTCCTCGGTGCGCCGGATGGTCTCCTCCTCCACCAGGTGGCGGGGGTAGGCCATCTCCGCGAACGTCTGGGCGAACTCGCCGGTCCATTCGCGCCAGGCCGGCTCCAGCTGGTCGAAGTAGCGGTCGACGTAGGGCCGGTACAGCTCGCGCTGGGAGGGTTCGGTGAAGCCGGCGAGTGTGGCGCGGAACTCGGCGTTGGCCATCTCGCCCGAGCGGATCCGGTCCCAGGCCCGGGCCTTGGCGTCGGGCGTGGGGATCGCCGCGCGGCAGCCGGCCGCCTGGCGCTCGCCGGTGGCGGTGGGGTCCAGGTCGAGCTCGGCGGCGATCTCCTTCTCGCCGGCCCGCCCGGCGGCGACCAGCCTGCGCAGGAGCGTCCAGCGCAGGTCGGTGTCGATGGTCAGGCCGTCGACGGTGATCGCCCCGTCCAAAAGCCCCTGCAGCAGCGACAAGTGTTCGCCGCCGACAGCGGCCTCGGCGAACCCGTTGGCGTAGGCCAGTTGCAGGTCGCCGCCCGGCTCGGCCGAGGTGAGCAGGTCGCGCAGGCGGCCGGCGAGCAGGTCGAACCCGCGCTCGCGCCAGGCCGGGTCGGTGTAGTTGTGCAGCGCCGCGACGGCCTGGCGCAGTAGCGACTGCACCACCATCACGTCGCTGACACCGCCGATGCCCGAGACGACCAGCCGCACGTAGTCGCGGGCGGCCATCTCGGCGTCGCGGGTCATGTCCCAGGCCGCGGAGAACGACAGCGCGCGCGGCAGCGACTCGGCGATCTCGCCCGCGCCCTCGACGACGGTGCGCAGCGAGCGCTCGTCCAACCGGATCTTGGTGAAGGTGAGGTCGTCGTCGTTGACCAGCACCAGGTCGGGCCGGGTCGTGCCGACCAGTTCGGGTACCTCGGTGCGCTCTCCGGAGACGTCCAGCTCGACGCGCTCGCGGCGGACGATGCCCTGGTCGGTGCGGTCGTAGAGGCCGACCGCCAGCCGGTGGGAGCGCAGCGTGGGGTGCTCCTCCGCCGCCTCCTGGCGCACCGCGAACGACGTGAACGCGCCGTCCGGTCCGACCTCGAACTCCGCGCGCATGGTGTTGACCCCGGCGGTCTCCAGCCACTCGCGCGACCAGGTCGAAAGGTCGCGTCCGGAGGCCTGCTCCAGGTGGCGCAGCAGGTCGGCCAGCACAGTGTTGCCCCAGGCGTGCTCGGCGAAGTAGGCGCGCACCCCGGCGAAGAACGCGTCCTCGCCGACGTAGGCCACCAGCTGCTTGAGCACCGAGGCGCCCTTGGCGTAGGTGATGCCGTCGAAGTTGACCTCGACCGCCTGCATGTCGGGGATGTCGGCGGCGATGGGGTGGGTGGAGGGCAGCTGGTCCTGGCGCAGCGCCCACGCCTTCTCCACGTTGGCGAAGGTGGTCCAGGCCTCGGGCCACTTCGTGGCGTTGACCTGGCAGTAGACGCTGGCGAAGGTCGCGAACGACTCGTTCAGCCACAGGTCGTCCCACCAGCGCATGGTGACCAGGTCGCCGAACCACATGTGGGCCATCTCGTGCAGGATGGTCTCGGCGCGGCGCTCGTAGCGGGCGTCGGTGACCCGCGAGCGGAAGACGTAGTCCTCCAGGAAGGTCACGGCCCCGGCGTTCTCCATCGCCCCGGCGTTGAACTCGGGCACGAACAGCTGGTCGTACTTTCCGAAGGGGTAACGCAGCCCGAACAGCCCGTGGTAGAAGTCGAAGCCCTGCTTGGTCACCTCGAGGATCGCGTCGGCGTCGAGGTACTCCGCCAGTGAGGCCCGGCAGTAGACGCCCAGGGGGATGCCGTCGTGCTCGTCGCGCACCACGTGGTAAGGCCCGGCGATCAGCGCGGTGATGTAGGTCGAGACCGGGGCCGTGGCGGGGAAGTGCCACCGCGACTTGGGGCCGGCCGGGTCCTCGACCGCCTCGCCGGCGACGTCGGGAGCGCTGTTGGAGACCACCTCGAAGTCGGCCGGCGCGAACACGGTGAGCTCGAACGCGGCCTTGAGGTCGGGCTGGTCGAAGCAGGCGTACATGCGCTGCGCGTCGGACGTCTCGAACTGGGTGTAGAGGTAGGTGCGGCCGTCGACGGGGTCGACGAAGCGGTGCAAGCCCTCGCCGGTGCGCATGTAGGCCGCCTCGGCCAGTACCCGCAGCTCGTTGGTCTCCCGCAGGCCGCGCAGCTTGATGCGCCCTCCGTCGAACACCTCCGCGGGGTCCAGCTCCTCCCCGTTGAGCACGACGGAGGACACGCTGGGCGCGGTCAGGTCGATGAAGGTCTCGGCACCCGGCTCGGAGCAGTCGAATCCGACCACCGTGCGTGACTCGAACGTCTGGTCGCTGCCGGTGAGGTCGAGCTCCACGGTGTAGGAGGAGACGGTGAGGACGCGAGCCCGCTCCCGTGCCTCCTCGCGTGTCAGATTGCCCGCCACATCCGCTCCCTTCAGGCCGCCGTCGTCGCCGGCCGGAATCGCTTGTTCCCCGTTGCGGCATCGCTGTGTGGTGCGGTCGCGCCGGAACCGAGGGGTGCAATGCTTGCCGCGTCCGATCCTGCCACGGGCGGCGGCGGAATGCGGAACCGGTCGCCGAGGTTGCAGCCGATTGGACGCGGGTGCGCTCGCGGCCGTGCGGTCGCCTCGTACGGCCGGCAGCGGACCGCCGCCGCGGACGGGCGCCGCGGCGAACATGCACGACGAGGCGGCGAGGAGGTTTTTTGTGACTGAAAGCGACGGGCGGGCGAGCGCCGAGACCGTCACCGCCGACTTCTGGTTCGACCCGGTGTGCCCCTGGGCGTGGCTGGCTTCGCGGTGGCTGCTGGAGGTCGAGAGGATGCGTCCCGTCCAGGCGCGCTGGCATGTCATGAGCCTGGGGGTGCTCAACGAGGGCCGCGACGTCTCCGAGGGCTATGCCAGGCTGCTCCGGGACGGCTGGGGTCCGGTGCGCATCGCCGTCGCCGCCGAGCAGCGGTTCGGCAACGAGGTGCTGGGCCCGCTCTACACCGCTCTCGGCACCCGGATCCACCAGCGCAAGGAGCCGCGCTCGGCCGAGACCTACCGCGCCGCCCTCGCCGAGGCCGGGCTGCCCGAGGAGCTCGTCGAGGCCGCCGACTCCGCGGAGTACGATCAGGAGTTGCGCCGCTCCCACCACGACGGCATGCGGCGCGTGGGCTACGAGGTCGGCACACCGGTGATCTCGGTGGAGGGCGTCTCCTTCTTCGGCCCCGTGGTCACCCCCGCGCCGAAGGGCGAGGCCGCCGCGCGGCTGTGGGACGGCGTGCGGCTGGTCGCCGGCACCGACGGGTTCTTCGAGTTGAAGCGCAGCCGCGACCGCGAGCCCGTCTTCGAGGCCGGGTAGCCGCGGGCGTCGGCGGGGCGCGGAACTTTCGGCGCGGCGGCGGCGTCGACCCGTAGAGACCGACGAACGGACGGGAAGGCCTGGGATGAGCGCACCCGAGGACGAGCGCGTGGTGGATCTGGGCGATGACGACTTGGAGATCCTGCCCGACACCACCCGCGACGAGTACGGGCCCGGCTGGGGCGACGAGCGCGACGACAACACCGACCGGCTGCTGGAGGAGCGCCCGCCGCACTGGTGAAACCGCCGATCCCGGAACGGCCCGGGGAGCCGAATGCCAGAACGCCGTTCTGGGAAAGTGGATGCCATGCGTTCCCTCTACCTGAACGGCGCCTGGACCCCTTCGGCCTCCAGCGGCGCCATCGACGTCATCGACCCCGCGACCGAGGAGGTCGTCGACGCGGTCCCGGCGGGCGAGGCCTCCGACGTCGACCGCGCCGTCGAGGCGGCCGGCGCCGCCTTCCCCTCCTGGTCGGCACTGCCCTACACCGAGCGCTGTGCGCACCTGGCCCGCGCCCTGGAGCTGCTCCAGGAGCGGGCCGGGGGCGTCGCCGAGACCATCGCCACCGACATCGGCGCGCCGCTGAAGTTCGCGCAGAAGGTGCAGACGGGCTTCCCGCTGCTGATGTTCCGCACCTTCCTGGAAATCGTGGAAGTCCACGGCGAGCGGCTGTTCGCCGGTGAGAAGGCGGGCGAGGGCGAGTCCCTCGTCGTGCGCGAGCCCTATGGAGTGGTCGGCGCCATCACTCCGTGGAACTACCCGCTGCACCAGATCGTGCTCAAGGCCGTGCCCGCGCTGGCGGCGGGCAACACCGTCGTGCTCAAGCCGACGGAGGTCGCGCCGCTGGCCGCCTACGCCCTCACCGAGGTGCTGCACGACGCCGGGCTGCCTGCGGGCGTGTTCAACCTCGTCTCGGGCACCGGCCCGGTGGTGGGCGAGGCCGTCGCCGCGCACCCGCGGGTCGACATGGTCTCCTTCACCGGTTCCGGCCGGGCGGGCAAGCGGGTCAGCGAGGTGGCCGCGGCGACGGTCAAGAGGGTCGCCCTGGAACTGGGGGGCAAGTCGGCCAACGTGATCCTGCCCGACGCCGACCTCTCCTCCGCCGTCAACAACGGTGTGGCCGACGTCATGCGCAACACCGGGCAGAGCTGCGACGCGCTGAGCCGGATGCTCGTCCCGCGCGAGCACTACGACGAGGCGGTACGCACGGCCGCCGAGGCCGCGCGCAAGTACGCGCCGGGCGCCCCCTTCGAGGAGGGCGTGCGCATGGGCCCGGTCGTCTCCGCGGCCCAGCGCGAGCGCGTGCGCGACTACATCGAGATCGGCGTGAAGGAAGGCGCCCGGCTGGTGACCGGCGGCACCCAGGCCCCCGAGGGCCGCGACCGCGGCTTCTTCGTGCGGCCCACCGTCTTCGCCGACGTCGACAGCGGCATGCGCATCGCCCAGGAGGAGATCTTCGGCCCCGTCCTTGCGCTGATCGCCTACGACACCGAGGACGACGCCGTGCGGATCGCCAACGACACCGACTACGGGCTCTCCGGCGCCGTGTGGTCGGCCGACCCCGACCGCGCGCTCGCGGTGGCGCGGCGGCTGCGCACCGGCCAGGTCAAGATCAACGGAGCGGGTGTCGAGCCGCGGCTGCCCTTCGGCGGCTACCGCCGCTCGGGCGTGGGCCGCGAATGGGGCCTGCACGGCATCGAGGAGTTCTGCGAGGTCAAGGGTATACAGCGATAACGGCGATAACGCCGCCCCGGTGCTGGGCGGTCGCCGGCGTATGGCACCATCGGCAGCGGTGCGAAGCTCCCGGCGGGCGCTTCGCGCCCTGTGTCCGGTCATCCGATACGAGGTGCGAGTTGAGCAAGCTGACGGAGTCGAAGGCCGGCCCGCTGAGCAAGGACATCAAGGCCATCGTCCTGGCCAACGTCATCGCGGTGGTCTCGCTGGTCGCCTTCGCCGCCATGGGGATGGGCATCGCGACGGTCGCCACCGGCGAGTCGCTCTTCCAGGGGCTGTGAACCGGTCCGGGCGGCCCGGCCGCCCGGTGGCGACCCCCGCTGTCCGCCCGCCCGCGACCGGCGCAGGAGCGCCGGGGCGGGCGCTTCTCATGGGAAACTAGAAGACGTGCGTGTATACCTTGGCAGTGACCATGCGGGATTCGAGCTGAAGGAGCACCTCGTCGCCTGGCTCAAGGAGCAGGGCCACGAGGCCGCCGACGCCGGTCCCGCCGGATACGACCCCGCCGACGACTACCCGCCGTTCGTGCTGCGCGCCGCCGAGGGCGTTGCGGGGGACGCCGGGACGCTCGGTGTGGTGATCGGCGGTTCGGGCAACGGCGAGCAGATGGCGGCCAACAAGGTCGCCGGCGTGCGCGCCGCGCTGGCCTGGAGCGAGGAGACCGCCCGGCTGGCCCGCCTGCACAACGACGCCAACGTCGTCGCGATCGGCGCCCGCATGCACACCGAGCAGGAGGCCGAGGCCTTCCTCCGGGTCTTCTTGGAGACCCCCTACAGCGGCGAGGACCGCCACACCCGGCGCATCGACATGCTCGGCGCCTACGAGCGCTCGGGTGAGCTGCCGCCGCTGCCCGGCGGCGGCTGAGCCCGCGCGCCCCTGCCGATGGGAACGGCGGATCCGCGGCGCTGCCGGTGCGCGGATCCGCCGGTCCGCGAGCGCGGGCGCCGATCGGGCGGTGCGGCCGCGGGCGGTGCGCGCGCTCTGCTGTGACGGTAATACCAACGACCCGGGCTGGAAAGCCCCGTTCGGCGCGGATCTCCCGTGAGTGCGGGGGATCCGCGCCGACCACCGGGTACGCGTCCGCTCCCCGGCCGGCCGGGAGCGGCCTAGAAGATGTTGCCGCAGTGCGGCCGGTCGGACCGGTGCAGCGCCGTGTCGAGCCGGTGCACGGCTCCCGGAGCCGCCTCGCTGATCAGTCCGGCGGCCAGGTAGCCGCCCAGGCGGGTATCGCCGAGGTAGGCGGCGCCCAGGTGCGAGACGTCCAGGCTGACGTCGGGCGCGGCTTCGGTCGAGGTGCAGCGGGCGGCGGTGGTGTCGGCGCTCAGCCGCCAGCGGCCGGCGTTCCACGGGCAGTGGCGGTCGCGCACCTCGATCACCGCGTCCACCGGGGCCGCGTAGGTCCGCTTCTCCAGCGCGGCGGGCAGGTCGACCAGCCGGATCCACAGGTTGTCGACCTGGCGCCTGCGGACGCGGTAGGGATCGGCCAGCAGGTGCAGCAGCGGGTCGTCGGGCGCGGCCATGTCATGGGAGACCCGCTGCACCAGGTCGCGGGTGAGCACGTGCTCCCACAGCAGTGTGGCGGCGGCCGGCGCGGTGGAGTAGATCTCCTTCACCCGCAGGCTTCCCTCGGCGGCGCCGTGCTCGCTCCAGCGCTGCGCGGTGCGGTAGAGGACATAGCCCAGGGGGCCCGCGTCGTCCTCGGCGACGGCGCACTGCAGGGCGCTCTGGCCGCGGCGGTGCGCGGGCTTGTCGCGCAGCAGCGCGTCCCACCACGAGGTGCCGCGCTGGAACTCCCCGACGCGCTGGGCCGCGGCGGCCTTGTGCACCTCCTCCAGCTCCTTGCGCACGTCCTCGGCGCCGGCCAGGCGCAGCCGCAGGGCCGGGTCGCGCGGCGCCTCGGGGCGCAGAGCGGCCTCGCGGGTGTGCACGTCGAAGTCCACGGCCGCCGCCGCCGGTCCGTAGCCGAAGCGGCCGTAGATGCCTCCCTCGGAGGCGAACAGCGCGGCCACGTCCTCGCCCCGGTCGCGGATGTCGGCCAGCTGCCGGCGCATCAGCGCGCTGAGGACGCCGCGGCGCCGGTGGGTGGGCCACACGCCCACGTCGGTGACCCCGGCCACCCGGCGCGGGCCGCCGGGCATGGTCATGGTGAAGGAGTGGACTCCGGCCGCGCCCACACAGCGGGCCCCGTCGTAGGCCGCCAGGGTGCGGTCGGCCTCAACGCTCTCCCGCACCTCCTGGAAGTCGTAGTCGGGGATCAGCAGCGCCTCGTGGACGACGTGGACGGCCGCGGGCAGCTCGGACTCCTCGGGCACCCGGACGTCCCACCGCGCGCCCGGGTCCGGCTCCGCCTCGTGAGCGGAGGATTCAGGGGAGAAGGACATATCCACTGTCTCTATCACCGTCCGCATTCCGGCGCGAGCGGTTTTTCGCTCACCGGTTGTGACCGGACCGCAGCCCGGTTTTCCGGGTGTCCCGGACTGTGATTTCGCCGCGAATCGCCTGAGATCTCCGCACCGGACTGACGGACGGGCCATTATCCGCCCATACTGGAACGTGCGGGGTTGTATACGGGATTCGGTGTGTCAGCTGGGGGGATATCGGTTGGTCCCATACCGGGGACAGCGGCGTCGGGGCAGCAGGGGCGGCGTGCCGGGGGCGGCCGTGCGCGCTACAGTGCGGGCACAATGAACGCCAAGCCCACAGCCCGCGCCCTCCGCCATGTGCGCTCCCTGTGGCAGCGCGTGGCCGCGCTGCTGCGGCGCAAGGTGCTCTTCCGCTACCGGCTGGTGCTGATCACTCTGGTGCTGCTGGCGGTCGGCATCGGCGTGGGCGCGGTCTGGGGCCCGCCCGGATGGTTCCCGCCCAGCGCCGTGATCGTCACCGTGGTGGCGGGCGGCCTGCTGCTCAAACGCAAGAGCCTGGCGTTCCTGCTCGGGGTGGACGCCGCGGTGCTGCTGTTCACCGCCTTCACCCTGGACTTCTCCCAGGTCGGCCCCGGGCTGCTGGTGACCATCGGCGCGACCGCGGTGGTGGCCTATCTGCTCTCGGGTGTGCGCGAGCGCCTGGGCATGCAGGGGCTGAGCGGGGAGCGGATGCTGCTGGAACTGCGCGACCGGCTGCGCGCCCAGGGCGAACTGCCCCGCCTGCCGCACGGCTGGGGCGGAACCGCGGTGCTGCGCCAGGCCGGCGGCTCCTCCTTCGGCGGCGACTTCGTCGTCTCCATGCGCCAGGGCGACCGCCTGGAGGTGGCGGTGGTCGACGTCTCCGGCAAGGGCGTCGACGCCGGCACCCGCGCCCTGCTGCTCTCAGGCGCATTCAGCGGCCTGATCTCGGCCGTGCCCAGCGGCGAGTTCCTCGCCCACTGCAACGACCACCTCATCGGCACGGCCCTCGGCGAGGGCTTCGTGACGGCGGTGCACCTGAGCCTGGACCTGGAGAGCGGCGACTACCTGCTCGCCTCGGCGGGCCACCCGCCGGCGATGCAGTTCGACTACGGCGCCGGACGGTGGTCCTCCACCGAGGCCAAGGGGATCGTGCTGGGCGTGATGCCCGAGACCCAGTACACCCCGGTCAAGGGGCGGCTGCGCCCCGGCGACGCCATCATGCTCTACACCGACGGGCTGATCGAGACCCCCGGCGAGGACCTCGACGCCGGGGTGGACCGCCTGCTCGGCGCGGCCGACACCGCCGCACTCCAGGGCTTCGGCGCCGGCGCGGAGACCATCGTCAACTCGCTCAGCAAGGGCAAGAACGACGACACCGCGCTCGTGGTGATCTGGCGCGACTGAGACCGCCCGCGGCCGCAGCGTCCCGGGCGCCGCGCACGTGGCGGTAGGGTCGTCGTGTTCCCCGGGCAGACCAGTGGTGCCTCGTTGCCGTGTCCAGAGGCCCCCGCGCCCCAGCGGAGTTTTCGCGTTCGTCAGGAGGGGGTGCTCAGCATGGCCGAAGACGACTCCGGCGCGGAGCTGACCGAGCTGGTCGAAGCCAACGACCTCACCGGCATCCGGTTGTGGCTGGCCGAGCATCAGCCCTATGAGATAGCCGACGAGCTGGAACGCGTCTCCAGTCATATAGCCCTGGTCCCCTTCCGGCTGTTGGACAAGGACCGCGAGCTGGAGGTCTTCGAGGAGCTCGACCCGGTCCACCAGCAGGAGATCCTGCTGGGACTGCGCGCCACGGCGTTCCACGAGCTGCTGGAGTCGATGGACCCCGACGACCGGGCGCGGCTCATCGGCGAGGCCCCCGCCAAGATCGCCACCCGCGCCCTGGCCGGCCTCAGTCCGGCCCAGCGCAAGATGACCGCGGCGCTGCTGGGCTACCCGGAGGGCTCGGTCGGGCGCTACATGACCCCCGAGACCGTCATCCTGCACCGCGACCTGACCGTCGGGCGCGCCCTGGAGGTGGTGCGGGCCAAGGGCGCCGACGCCGAGACGGTCTACACGCTTCCGGTGGTCGACGACGGCCGCCGCCTGGCCGGCACCGTGCAGCTCAGCGACCTCGTGATCAGCGACGACGACAGCCTGGTCAAGGACATCGTCGACGTGCTGGTGCCGCGGGTGAGCGCCACCGAGCCGGCCGAGGAGGCCGCCCGGCTGATGCAGCAGGCCAACATGGTCGCGATGCCGGTGGTGGACTCCGAGGAGCGCTTCGTGGGTCTGCTGACCTTCGACGACGCGTTGGAACTGATCGAGGCGGCCGACTCCGAGGACATCGCCCGCCAGTCCGGCGCCAGCCCGGTGGCCGGGCACTACGTCGCCGCGGGCGTCGTGCGCCTGGCCCGTGCACGCTCGGTGTGGCTGCTGCTGCTGATCGTCGCGGCCACGCTGACGGTCAACGTCATGCAGGGCTTCGAGGCGACCCTGGAGCAGGTGACCGCGCTCGCGCTGTTCGTGCCGATGCTGACCGGAACGGGCGGCAACGTCGGCTCCCAGTCGGCCACCGCGATCGTGCGCGCCCTGGCGGTGGGCGAGGTGCGGCTGCGCGACCTGCCCAAGGTGGCCTGGAAGGAGTCGCGGGTGGGCCTGCTGCTGGGGCTGATGCTCGCCGCGATCGCGATGCTCATCGGCACGGCGCTGGTGGGTGCGCACATCGCGGTGGTCGTCGCCGCCTCGGTGATCGCCATCTGCACCTGGGCGGCGGTCATCGGCAGCACGATGCCGCTGCTCGCCCGCCGCGTGGGAGTGGACCCCGCTGTGGTCTCGGCGCCCCTGGTCTCGACCCTCGTCGACGCGACCGGGCTGCTGATCTACTTCACGGTCGCGCGGCTGATCCTGGGCGTGTGACACCGGCGGCGGTCGGCCGGACGGCCCCGCCCGAGCCGCCGTCTGCGGACTACCCACAGGAGGAATAACGCGCGGCTGACCGGGTATCGCGGAGGGCGACCGGACAAGCCCCGCGACGTGTCCGACAGGGGGTGGGCGACATGTCCGAAGGCAGCGCGTTCGACAGGCTCAAGCGCAAGGTCGGCGAGCACAGCGGGAAGGTCGAGCAGGGCGTCGGCAAGGTGAAGGACTTCGCCAAGCAGAAGACCGGCGGCAAGTACGACGACAAGATCGACAAGGCCGGGGACAAGGCGACGGAGTACCTGTCCGACGACCAGCAGCAGAACCGGGACCAGGGCGGCTCCGGCGAGCAGGGGCAGCGCTAGGCGCCCGCACCGCTACGCGGCGCACCGCGGCGGTCGCGGACCACGAACCCGCGGTCCGCGGCCGCCGCGTCGTGTGCGGTTCGGCACCGAGGTCCGGGCCGGACGGTGCTCAGGCCGAGGCGTCGTCGGTCCGCGCGCTCCAGCGGCCGCCGCGGCGCTCGATGGCGATGGGGTGGTCGAAGCAGGCGGTGACCGGCTTGGTGGCCAGCGTCTCCTCGGCCTCTCCCGACGCGACGACCTGGCCGGCGCGCAGCAGCAGGGCGTGCGTGGTCGAGGCGGGCAGTTCCTCCAGGTGGTGGGTCACCAGCACGGTGGCCAGCTCAGGGTGCTCGCGGCGCAGTTCGTCGATGCCGGTGATCAGCTGCTCGCGGGCGGCGACGTCGAGCCCGGAGGCCGGTTCGTCGAGCAGGAGCAGCCGGGGTGCCGGCATCAGCGCGCGGGCGATCAGCAGCCGGCCGCGCTCGCCTTGGGAGAGCGTCGGCCAGGTGTCGTCGCGCAGCGCGCCCACGCCCATCGTCTCCATGAGGGCGTCGGCGCGGGCCGCCTGCTCGGGGGAGGGGCGCCAGCGCGGCGGCGGCTCGATGCTGCCGGTGGCGCCGGTCAGCACGATGTCGCGGCCGCTCAGCGCGGAGCGCAGGTCGTGGCGCGGGTTGACGTGGCCGATGTGGCGCCGCAGCTCGCGGACGTCGGTGCGGCCGAGCCGCCGGCCGAGCACCTCGACGGTGCCGCGCGTGGGGTGCTGCTCGGCGCTGAGCAGGCTGAGCAGCGTGCTCTTGCCGGCGCCGTTGGGCCCGAGCAGGGCCCAGTGCTCTCCGGGGCGGACGACGACGCTCACGTGGTCGAGGAGCTTCTTGCCGGATCGGGCGACGTCGACACCGTCGGCTGCGAGGACGGGAGAGGTCGGGGAGGTCACCGGTCCAGGGTAGCGGCGTTCTCCGGCGGCGGCGGCGTGCCGGCTGTCTGAAATGTCTGGATACCGTGGTGTCGAGGGCCGTGTGCCCCGAACCCCCGGGAGCGCGGACGGCCACCGCCGCCGGCCAGCGAGGAGCAGACACCGGTGACCCCGACAGGCCGACCCTGCCGACTGATCGTGTGCCGCGGCTGCTGCTGCGGCACGGCCGAGAAGCGGCCCGGCGTCGACCACGAGGGCCAGCTGAAGCGGCTGAGCGGCCTGCGCGACGGCGCCGGGCGCGACGTCCCCGTGCGCACGAGCACCTGTCTTGGGCCGTGCTTCCAGGCCAACGTCGTGGTCGTGCAGCCCTCGGCGGAGGGGCGCGAGGGGGGCGGGCGGCCGGTCTGGCTCGGCGGGTTCACCGAGGACCGGCTGATCGACGACCTCGACGACTGGATCCGCGCGGGCGGACCCGGCGCTGCGCCGCTGCCGGAGTCCCTGGCGGAGCGCGTCACGTCCAAGGACGCCAAGAAGCCGAAGAAGGACAAGAAGTCCAAAAAGGCGAAAAAGGACAAGAAGGCCGAGAAGGCGAAGAAGGGTAAGGCGCAGAAGAGTCGCAGTGCGGCCGCCCGGACGGATGGGGCGGGGGAGCCGCCCGAAGGGAAGAGCGGCAGGAAGTCCAAGAACGACAAGAAGAAGTCCAAGAAGGACAAGAAGGCGAGAATGGCCGCGCAGGGCGGGGAGGGCCCGTCCGGGACGCGGCCGCCCGGCAGGCCGGACGGCAAGGACGGCAACGACGGCGAGGACGGCAAGCAGGCCGGGAAGAGCCGCAAGCGGAGGAAGGCCGGCGGCGGGGGCCGCACCGAGGAGCCGGCGAAGCGGGCGAAGGAGTAGGTTCGCGCCGACCCGCCCCGGCCGCCCCGGCCGCCCCGGCCGGACCGGCCGGGGCGGGTCGGCGCGGGTCTACTTCTGCGAGACGGGTGCGGGGCGGCCGCGTGCCCGGCGTCCGCCCCGCACCCGCTTGGGAGCCGCTGCGGCCGCCCCCCGTAGGCCGCCCGCAGCGGGCCCCTGCCCCGCGGCTCCCGCTTGTGGCTAGTCGCCGACCGGGGCCGCGGCGGGCTTCGGGTCGCCGCCGGCGCCGCCCTCCGCGTCGCCGCCGCTCGTGCCCACTGTGGTGGCCAGCGCCTTCTCGCGGATGAAGAACGCCAGCACGAATCCGAGCAGCACGACCGGCACGCCGTAGATGAAGATCGGCGGCAGGGCGTCGGCGAAGGCGTGCACGATCAGCTGCTGGGCCTGCTCGGGCATCCGCGCCAGCATGTCCGGGGTCAGCGAGCTCAGCCCGGCCTCGCCGCCCCGGGCCTGCAACTGGGACGAGGCCGCACCGGGCATGGCGGCCACCTCGTCGTTGAGCCGGCTGACGAAGATCGAGCCGAACACCGCGATGCCGAGCGAGGCGCCGATCTGGCGGAAGTAGTTGGTGGCCGAGGTGGCCGTGCCGAGGTAGCGCTGCGGCGCCGAGTTCTGCACGATCAGCACCAGGTTCTGCATCACCATGCCCACACCCAGGCCGAGCACCAGCATGGCCGACGCGTTGTACAGGTAGGAGGTGTCGGCGTCCATCCGCGAGAGCAGCACCAGGCCGGCGGTGATCACCGCGGTGCCGGCGATCGGCCAGACCTTGTAGCGCCCGGTCCGGCTGATGATCTGGCCGGTGGTGATGGTGGCGGTCAGCATGCCCGCGACCATCGGGATCATCCGCAGCCCCGACTCCGTGGCGCTGGCGCCGTTGACCATCTGCAGGAAGGTCGGCAGGTAGGACACCGTGGAGAACATCGCGATGCCCACGGTGATCCCCACCAGCGACGTCAGCACGAACTCGCGGTCGGCGAACAGGCGCAGCGGGATGATGGGCTCGGCCGCGTAGCGCTCGGCGAGCACGAACAGCGCTGCGGCGGCCGCGGCGCCGGCGCCCAGGCCGATGATCACCGGGCTGGACCAGTCGTACTCGGTGCCGCCCCAGCTGCTGACCAGCACCAGGCACACGCTGGCCGCGGCCAGCAGGAGCGTGCCCGCGTAGTCCAGCCGGGGGCGCGGGCCCGACGGCCGGGGCAGCTTCAGCACGATGCTGGTGACCAGCAGCGCGGCGGCGCCCAGCGGCAGGTTGATGTAGAAGATCCAGCGCCAGGAGAGGTGGTCGGTGAACACCCCGCCCAGCAGCGGGCCGGCGACCGACGCGAGGCCGAAGACGCCGCCGATGAAGCCCATGTAGCGACCGCGGTCGCGGGCGGAGACGATGTCGGCGATGATGGCCTGCGCGCTGATCATCAGCCCGCCGCCGCCGATGCCCTGCAGGGCGCGGAAGAGGATGAGCTGGTTCATGTCCTGGGCCATGCCGCACAGCACCGACCCCAGGAGGAACACGATGATGGCGAACTGGAACACGACCTTGCGGCCGAAGAGGTCGCCGGCCTTCCCGTAGATCGGCATGCCGACGGTGGCGGCCAGCATGTAGGCGGTGACCACCCAGGAGAGGTGCTCCAGTCCGTTCAGCTCGCCCACGATGGTCGGCAGGGCCGTGGAGACGATGGTCTGGTCCAGGGCGCCGAGCAGCATCGTCAGCATGACCCCGAAGAAGACCCACATCACCGTGCGCCGCGGTAGCGGCCCCGCGGAGTCCTGCTCCGGCGCGGGCCCGGGCGGCTGCTGCCCCCGAGTCGATGTCATCGGCGGATTCTCGCTTCCCTGGTCGGATGTGGTGCGGACCAAGCGCCCCGCGGTGCGGGGAGGCCGTCCGCTGCGTGTGGACCGGTGCGTGTTCTAGGCAGCCGGGCGGAAGGTGCGGCGGAGCGCGTCGAAGGCCTGGTCGAACAGTGCGCGGAGCTCGGACACGTCGTCCCGGGCGTCCGCGGAGCCGTCGGCGCCCGCATGGGTCTGCAGCCGGCGCATGGAGAACCGCATGGCGGTGATCCCCAGCGACGCGACGATCTGCGGGCGGATGTCGTCGGGGTCCTCGCCGAGGCGCTCGGCGACGCTTTCGCCCACGTACCGCTCCATGTCGGCGAAGGCGGCCATGACCCGCGGCACCAGGTGCGGCTCCCGCTGCGCGAGCCGCTTGCGCTCGTGGACGTCGGCCAGCCGCTGGCCCAGGTCCTCCGCGTCGGAGTCGGCCAGCGGGGAGAGCAGGAAGATCTTCAGGTCGTCCAGCAGGTCGCCGGTGGGGCCGTGGGCGACGAAGACCGCACGGGCCTCGTCGTCCGGGCGCGGCGGCCCGTCGCCGACGATCGCCTCCTCCTTGGAGGAGAAGTAGTTGAAGAACGTGCGCTTGGAGACGTCGGCGGCGGCCGCGATGTCGTCGACGGTCACGTGCTCCGAGCCGCGCTCGACGGCCAACCGGACCGCCGCCCGCTGGAGGGCGCGCCGTGTGGTCGCCTTCTTGCGCTCGCGCAGGCCCATGGTCCACCTCCTCGGCCGAGTCCGGAGGCGCTCTCCGCATCTCCCGTTCAATGATTGCACTTGATGAAAAAATGCGCAAAGTGAATTAATGCGTGACGTGTATCTCTTTGTCCGTAGGCGTCCCATCCGCATGGGGGCGGCTCCGCCGCTGCGGCGCGGCCGCACCGGCGGCTGCGCGCGGCGCTCAGAGCTGAAAGGGCGTCTGGACTGCGCGAGAGCGCGAGCCGCGGCGCAGGCTCCGGTCCCTGCCGGCCCGGCGAAGGCGCGGGGCCGCTGCGCGGCTGCCTGAGCGCTCAGGCGCGCGTGGCGGCGGTGCCCCGCTCCTCCTTCTCCTGCGAGGCGAACTGGGTGCGGTACAGCGCCGTGTACAGGCCGCCCTCGCGCAGCAGCTCCTCGTGGGTGCCCCGCTCCAGAATCCGGCCGTCCTCCAGCACCAGGATCTGGTCGGCCTCCCGCACGGTCGCCAGGCGGTGCGCGATCACCAGTGAGGTGCGCCCGGCGAGCGCGGTGCGCAGCGCCTCCTGCACCGCCGCCTCGGACTCCGAGTCCAGGTGCGCGGTCGCCTCGTCCAGCACCACCACCGAGGGCGCCTTGAGTAGCAGGCGCGCGATCGCCAGCCGCTGCTTCTCGCCGCCGGAGAGGCGGTAGCCCCGGTCGCCGACCATCGTGTCCAGGCCGTCGGGCAGGTTGGCAAGCAGGCTCTCCAGCTGCGCGGCGCGCATGGCCTCGACCAGCTCCTCGTCGGTGGCGTCGGGGCGTGCGTAGCGCAGGTTGGCTCCCACGGTGTCGTGGAAGAGCTGCGGGTCCTGGGTCACCACGCCCGTGGCGTCGCGCAGCGAGCGGTCGGTCGCCTCGCGCAGGTCGACGCCGCCGATGCGCACCGAGCCCTCCAGCGGGTCGTACAGCCGCGACACCAGGTGGGTCAGCGTCGTCTTGCCGGCGCCCGAGGGGCCCACCAGAGCGACGAGGCGGCCGGCCTCGGCGGTGAAGGACACGTCGCTGAGGACCTGGGTGTCGGCCGTGGTCTCGGCCTGCGGGGTCAGCTCCAGCGACTCCAGCGACGACTCGTCGGCGGTGGGGTAGCGGAAGGAGACGCCGTCGAACTCCACCGACAGCGGGCCGTCGGGCAGGTCGCGGGCGTCGGCGCTTTGCGCGATCATCGGCTTCAGGTCGAGCACCTCGAACACGCGGTCGAAGCTGACCAGCGCCGTCATGACCTCCACGTGCACGTTCGACAGCGCCGTGATGGGCGCGTAGAGGCGCGTGAGCAGGGTCGTCATGGCGACGAGCGTGCCCAGCTCGAAGGCGCCGCCGATGACCAGGTTGCCGCCGACGCCGTAGACCACCGCGGTGGCCAGCGAGGTGATCAGCCCGATCATGGTGAACAGCAGCCCGCCGTAGACCGCCTGGGCGACGCCGACGTCGCGTACGCGCGCGGCGCGCTCGGCGAACGAGTCGGCCTCCTCCTCGGGGCGGCCGTAAAGCTTGACCAGCATCGCACCGCCGACGTTGAACCGCTCGGTCATCAGCGAGCTCATGCCGGCGTTGAGGTCCATCCCGTCGCGGGAGATCTCGGCGACCTTGCGGCCGATCAGCTTCGCCGGCAGGAGGAACAGCGGGACCAGCAGCAGCGCGATCAGGGTGATCTGCCACGACAGCAGCGCCATCGTGGTGATCACGGCGACCGCGCTGATGAGGTTGGAGACCACCGACTGCAGCACCGAGGTGATCGCGCGCTGGGCGCCGACGACGTCGGTGTTGAGGCGGCTGATGAGCGAGCCGGTCTGGGTGCGGGTGAAGAAGGCCAGCGGCATGCGCTGGACGTGCCGGAAGACCTGCGTGCGCAGCAGGTAGATGACGCCCTCGCCGATGCGCGAGGACAGCCAGCGGCTCGTCAGGCCGAGCGCGGCCTCGAACACCGCGAGCAGCGCGACCCCGACGGCCAGCATCGCCACCAGTGAGGTGTCCTGCTGCGATACGCCCCGATCGATGATGGCCTTGAGGAGCAGCGGGTTGGCGACGACGATGCCGGAGCTGACGGAGGTCGCCAGCAGGAAGAGCACGATCGCGCGCCAGTGCGGCCGGGCGTAGTCCGCGATGCGCCGGACGGTGCCCGGCGGGAGGCTGGTGCGCTTCGCGCTGCCGTCGTTGACCAGCGACCGGTAAATCGGGGGGCCGCCGCCCATCCCGCCCGTCATCATGGCGCTACCCCGTTCCAATCCGTCTCAGCCGCGATCCCGGCGCCCGTTGCCACAGGTCGCAGGAGGTCGCGGACAGGTGTTCGTACGGATGTGTCAACACCGCCGACACATACCTGCTTCCCCGCTGCTCCGCGCGGATGCGGGGGCGTGGGGAGGCTACCGGCTCGCCCGCGCGGCGCAGTGGGGCGGGCCGGGAGGGAAGCCGTGCGGGAGGCCGAAGAGGAGGCGGCCGCGGCCGCGGCCGGGCGGGTCGGCGGCCGCTGCGAGGCTCCGGGCCCCCAGGGGGTTCGGAGCCGCGACAGACTCCGGGCTCCGGCGGAAGCTACGGGGACCCGGACAGGCGGCTCAGCGCGGCGCTGGTCGAGCGGCCCCGGGTCATGGGCATCTCCCACGCCTCGGCGCCGAGCGCGTCCGCGCCGCGCCGCTTGGCCTCGGTGTGGGGGTCGCCGTCGGTGAAGGCCAGCGCCGCGATGCCCAGGGGGCGCAGGAGGTCGGCATAGGCGTCCCAGCTCGTCACGTCGCCGGGGCCGGAGATCACGAAGACCCCGTCCACGCAGATCAGCGCGGACAGCACCTCGGCACGCTCGTCGTCGGGGTTCACCGGCCGGCTGGGGCCCTTCCACCCGCGTACACGCGCGTCGTCCTCCACCCCTACAACCAGCGGAAGGTCGGGCCGGCGCCGCCGGACGTCGGAGAGGAACCGGACGTGCCCCACGTGCAGCACGTCGAAGGCGCCGGTGACCACGACGGGAGCGGCAGGGGAGTCGGGCCGGGAGAACCAGCGCAGCGTCAGAGAGGGCACCTGCAGCGGATCAGGGTTCGTCATCACTCACCTTCACGGCCGGCACAGCTACCTCGGTCGGCTACCCATCCGGCTCCGCCCGCACAGACAACATATCCGCGCGGTCCGGTATTCCGTTGCAAACAAAGTGTTCAACACGATACGTTGAAAACATAATGTTCAACATCGCGTCCGACGTGTCGGACGCGTCCATGACGCCGGAGAACCGATCCGGAGGGACCCATGACCGGCAGCAGCCGCGACCCCGCCACCGCCTTCACCCCGCCCTCCGCCGACGCGGCCCGCCGCGAGCGCGAGTACACAGCCCTGTTCCACATCACCCGGCGCCACGCGGCCGGCGAGGCCCGTCGCCGCTGGGAGGAGGACTCCATGGTCATGGAGCCGCTCGACGCCGTCCGCCGGGTCCACGACTTCGCGGCCGGCGGCGCCGAGCGCGAACCGGGCGAGGAGGAACCGGACCACACCGACATCAACGCGGCGCTCACCCTGGCCCCGCGCATGCGCGCCGACCTCGACGCCCTGGAGTCGGGCCTGCTCACCATGGCCCGCGGCCGCGACATGACCTGGCAGGAGATCGCCTTCGGGCTCGGCCTCAGCACCCCGCAGGCAGCCCGCCAGCGCCACGACCGCCTCAACGGCCGAACGGGGGAGTGAGCCCGCTGCCGCGCCTCCCGACTCCCTCGGGCGATTGTCCTCCCTTGGGGATACCGGTTCGCTGCGATGGTAGCCGCGCGACTCCAGCCCGAGGAGGGTTGAAAGGGAGTGGCATAAGCCGGTAGCGCAGCGCGGAGGAGTCGCTGATGCGGGCGTGCAGGCGCGGGGCGATCATGGAGGACAAGGTGCACGCTCCCCGCATGCTGATCACCGCGATGATCCTCGGCGGCATCGGAGTCGTGATCGGCCTCATCGGCGGGTTCGGCGCGCTGCTCGTCGGCGGCCTCGGCTCGACCTTCGAGAACGGGGGCCCGGGAAACTTCGTCGGGCTCGCCTTCACTGCCGGGTTCATCGGCGTCGCGGCGGTCATCGGTGGCGCGCTGGTCAGAGGAGCGTCCAAGACCGCCGCCCTGCTGCTTCTGGTCTCCGGTGTCGGCGGCTTCCTCGCGGTGTCGACGGCATGGATTGTCGCCGGACCGCTGCTGATCGTCGGCGCACTTCTCGCCTGGTTCGGCAGCGGCAGGCCAGGGGCGGTCACCGCCCGTCCGCCCCCGCAGCCCGAACCCAAGAGCGGCCCCGGAGGCGGCCCCGGAACGGAGAACTGACCGCCCGCGCCGCTCCCGGAGCCTGCCCGCGCACCCCGGTCGGCACGGCGGCCGCTGTCCGGCATCGGCGGCTTCATCGCGGTGTCGATGGCATGGCTGGTCGCCGGCCCGCTACTGGTCGCCGGCGCGCTCCTGGCGTGGTTCGGCCGCAGGGGGACGAAGGCAGCGCCCGCCCGACACCCCACGCCCGAGCAGAACCCGGTGCCCTGACAACGGGGCCCCGCCGGCCGTCGCCTCGCGGCGCCCGGCCGTGCCGGAACAGGGCGGCGCTCGCGCCGATCAGCACCCTCTACGGCCAAGGGCCAGGTCCGCCGGGGCTCCCGGCTGACCTGGCCCTTCGGCGGTCAGAGCGGGCGACGGGAATCGAACCCGCATGGCCAGCTTGGAAGGCTGGAGTTCTACCATTGAACTACGCCCGCGTGGCGTCAGTGCCCCGGAGTTTCCTCTAGACTCGTGGGGCCGACGGAGACCAGACTACAGTCTTCGCAGCGCGGGTTGTGCCAAATTTTCGCGGGCACCGGCGCGAGGTTCACGGGGAGTAGCGCAGCTTGGTTAGCGCGCATGCTTTGGGAGCATGAGGCCGCGGGTTCGAATCCCGCCTCCCCGACAAGAAGACTCGTGGCGCCGGGCGCGTGCCGCGTGCGCCGTGAGGGCCGCTCTGACTGCCCTAGACTTGGCACGATCAGCAGGAAAACGCCAAAGCCAGTCTCGGGCCCCGCAGCTCGGTGACACACAGCCTGCGCCGGCCTGCCGGTACGTCAGTCCGGTGGCCGGGAGTGTGCCCTGCGTGCCGGGTCGTCCCGGAAAACTGCCCGCAATCTAGGAGTACCGCCCCGTGAAGACCGATGTCGAGGAGCTCAGCCCGACCCGGGTCAAGCTGACCATCGAGGTTCCCTTCGAGGAACTTGAGCATGCCTTCGACGTGACCTACAAGTCGCTCGCCAAGCAGGTGCGCATCAAGGGCTTCCGCCCCGGCAAGGCGCCCGCTCGGCTGATCGACCGGCACGTCGGGCGCGGAGCGGTGATCAGCGAAGCGGTGAACCACGCCGTCCCGGAGCTGTACAACGAGGCCATCCAGAAGGAGGAGATCTTCGCTCTCGGCCAGCCCGACGTGGAGGTCACCAAACTGGAGGACAACGACGAGCTCGCCTTCACGGCCGAGGTCGACGTCCGACCCAAGTTCGAGGTGCCCGACTACGAGGGCATGCAGGTCACCGTCGACGACGCCGAGGCGACCGAGGAGCAGGTCGAGGAGCAGGTGGGCAACCTGCGCGAGCGCTTCTCCACCCTCGTCGGCGCCGGGCGGCCGGTCCAGCAGGGCGACCACGTCTCCATCGACCTCTCCGCCTCCGTCGACGGCGAGCCGCTCGAGGACGTGCAGACCAGCGGCCTCTCCTACGAGGTCGGCACCAACACCATCCTTGAAGGCCTCGACGACGCCCTCGAAGGCATGTCCGAGGAGGAGTCGGCCACCTTCTCCACCAAGCTCGTCGGCGGCGAGTACGAAGGCCAGGACGCCGACGTCACCGTCACGGTGCACAGCGTCAAGGTCAAGGAGCTGCCGGAGCTCGACGACGAGTTCGCGCAGATGGCCAGCGAGTTCGACACCATGGAGGAGCTGCGCGCCGACATCCGCTCGCGGATGGCGCAGGTCCGCCGCCTCCAGCAGCTCAACCAGGGCCGCGACCGCGCCCTGGAGAAGCTGGTCGAGTCGGTCGAGATCCCGCTGCCCGACTCCGTGGTCGGCGAGGAGGTCGACCGCCGCAACCAGAGCCTGGAGCAGCAGCTCTCCCAGAGCGGCCTGAGCAAGGAGTCCTATCTGGAGTCCCAGGGCCAGTCGGAGGAGGAGTTCGAGGAGGAGCTCAAGACGGGCGCCACCTCCGCGGTCAAGGCCGGGTTCATCCTGGACCAGATCGCGATCGAGGAGGAGCTCTCGGCTGACAACAGCGAGCTCACCCAGTACGTCGTGGAGCAGGCCCAGCGCATGGGCGTCTCGCCCGACCAGCTCGCCAACCACCTCGTCGAGTCCAACCAGATCCAGGTGGCCTACACCGAGGTCGTCCGGGCCAAGGCGCTGGACCTGGTGATGGAGAAGGCCACCATCACCGACGAGTCCGGCAACGTGGTCGAGCGGGAGGCCGAGGACGAGGCCGGTGCCGGCGAGGCCGAGTCGGCCGCCGACGCCGAGGCCGCGGTCGCCGAGGGAGCCGAGGAGCTGGACACCGGGTCCGACAGCCCCGAGGTCCGCGACAGCGCCGAGGCCGAGCAGAGGTAGTCCGCTGCCTGTGCCCCCACCCGGGGAGAGGTACCGCGCGTTGTCGCATCACGAGCATTCGAGCCCCGCACCGCCCGCCCGGGTCGGCGCGGGGCTCGTTCGCTCATTGCGGAAAGTCCAGGCAGGCGCCGCGGCCACCTGCGCTCAAAGCGAACAGGCCCGCCAATCGTGCGAGCCGAACCGCTGCGGGCGTTAGTGTCGCAGGCGTCGCAACCGTTTCGAGTCCGGAGCAGGTGACGAGAGTGCCGCCGACCTTCAATGAGTCCCAGGGAATCGACGCCCGTACGCCCGAGTCGCCTTTTCCCTCGATGTACGAGCATACGTCCCAGCGCCTGCTGCGCCAGCGCATCGTCTTCCTCGGCCAGCAGGTCGACGACGAGATCGCCAACCGCATCGTGGGCGAGCTGCTGCTGCTGTCGGCCGAGGACCGCCAGCGCGACATCACGCTTTACATCAACTCGCCCGGCGGTTCGGTTACCGCCGGCATGGCCATCTACGACGTCATGCAGTACATCCCCAACCACGTCCGCACGGTGGGGATGGGAATGGCGGCGTCCATGGGCCAGCTCCTGCTGTGCGCCGGCGCGCCCGGCAAGCGCTACGCGCTGCCGCACACCCGCGTCATGATGCACCAGCCCTCCGGCGGGATCGGAGGCACCGCCTCCGACATCCGCATCCTGGCCGACCAGCTGCTGTACGTGAAGCGGATGTTCTTCGAGCGCGTCTCGCTGCACACCGGCCAGGCCCAGGAGCAGATCGAGAAGGACGCCGACCGCGACCGCTGGTTCACCGCCCAGGAGTCCAAGGACTACGGCTTCATCGACGAGGTGCTCGAGGGAACCCTCGACGTGACCGGGGAGCAGTCGCAGGCCGGGTGACCGGCGAACCCATCCGTGTGGACAGGTGCACTGTGGAAGGCCAGAACATGACCGAGTACAACCCCAGCCCCTATGGCGGCGGCATGGCGCCGATGAGCCCGCAGAGCCGCTACATCCTGCCCTCCTACGTCGAACGCACGTCGTACGGCGTCAAGGAGATGAACCCCTACAACAAGCTCTTCGAAGAGCGGATCATCTTCGTCGGGGTGCAGATCGACGACACCTCCGCCAACGACATCATGGCGCAGCTCATCACGCTTGAGCAGATCGACGCCGACCGGGACATCCAGATGTACATCAACTCCCCGGGCGGCTCCTTCACCGCGCTGATGGCCATCTACGACACGATGCAGTTCGTGCGCCCCGACATTCAGACGGTGTGCATCGGCCAGGCCGCCTCCGCGGCCGCGGTGCTGCTCGCCGGCGGGACCAAGGGCAAGCGCGGCTGCCTGCCCAACGCCCGCGTGCTGATCCACCAGCCCGCGACCGAGGGCACCCACGGCCAGGCCAGCGACATCGAGATCCAGGCGAACGAGATCATGCGGATCCGTGAGCAGATGGAGCAGACGCTGGCCCGGCACACGGGCCAGACCCAGGAGCAGGTTTCCCGCGACATCGAGCGGGACAAGATCCTCACCGCCGAAGGCGCCAAGGAGTACGGGCTGGTCGACTACGTCCTGCCCTACCGCAAGACGTCCCTGAAGTAGGGGCGCGCCGGGGCGGCGAGCGTCCGAGGCGGGCCGGCCACCACACGCCGTGCGACCGCTGTGTGGTGATGCCGGTCCGCGGCTTCGCTTAGTCTCGGAGGAACGACGCACAGATCGCCCCGCCCATCGTTCGCGCGAAGGGCATATCCTGCAGAAGCGGTAGCTTGCTCGAAGACAGGGCACGTCATCCGCTTTCGCGGCACCGCCGGGTGGCCGATGACGGGGTGGCCTACGTTTTAAGGAGTGGCTGGGTGGCACGCATCGGCGACGGTGGAGACCTGCTGAAGTGCTCGTTCTGCGGCAAGAGCCAGAAGCAGGTGAAGAAGCTCATTGCCGGCCCCGGCGTCTACATCTGCGACGAGTGCATCGATCTGTGCAACGAGATAATCGAGGAGGAGCTCGCCGACTCCACCGAGCTCAAGTGGGACAGCCTGCCCAAGCCGCGCGAGATCTACGAGTTCCTCGACTCGTACGTGATCGGCCAGGAGCAGGCGAAGAAGGCGCTGTCGGTCGCCGTCTACAACCACTACAAGCGCGTCCAGTCCGAGGGCGACCGCCCGCGCGACGAGGACGTGGAGATCGCGAAGTCCAACATCCTGCTGCTCGGCCCCACCGGGTCGGGTAAGACCCTGCTCGCCCAGACCCTGGCCAAGATCCTCAACGTCCCCTTCGCCATCGCCGACGCCACCGCGCTCACCGAGGCCGGCTACGTCGGCGAGGACGTCGAGAACATCCTGCTGAAACTGATCCAGGCCGCCGACTACGACGTCAAGAAGGCCGAGACCGGCATCATCTACATCGACGAGGTCGACAAGGTCGCGCGCAAGAGCGAGAACCCCTCGATCACCCGCGACGTCTCCGGCGAGGGCGTGCAGCAGGCGCTGCTGAAAATACTGGAGGGGACCACCGCCAGCGTGCCTCCGCAGGGCGGGCGCAAGCACCCCCATCAGGAGTTCATCCAGATCGACACCACCAACGTGCTGTTCATCTGCGGCGGAGCGTTCGCCGGCCTGGAGAAGCTCATCGAGTCCCGCGTCGGCAAGCAGGGCATGGGCTTCAACGCGGTGCTGCGGCCCTCGGCCGCCAGCGGCGAGGACGCCTCCGACCAGTTCACCGACGTCATGCCCGAGGACCTGCTCAAGTTCGGCATGATCCCCGAGTTCGTCGGCCGCCTCCCGGTCATCACCAGCGTGCACAATCTGGACCGCCAGGCGCTGATCCGCATCCTCACCGAGCCGCGCAACGCGCTGGTCAAGCAGTACCAGCGGCTGTTCGAGCTGGACAACGTCGAGCTGCAGTTCAGCGACGACGCGCTGGACGCCATCGCCGAGCAGGGCATCATCCGCGGCACCGGTGCACGCGGGCTGCGCGCCATCATCGAGGAGGTGCTGCTGTCGGTGATGTACGAGGTGCCCAGCCGCGAGGACGTCGGCCAGGTCATCATCACCCGCGAGGCGGTCCTGGAGCACGTGAACCCGACCATCGTGCCGCGGACCAAGCGGGGCCCCGAGCGCGAGGAGAAGAGCGCCTGAGCGCTTCGGCGCCCGCAGCTCGCACACGACGGCGGGCGGACTCCCCTCGGGGAGCCCGCCCGCCGTCGTTTCGGCGCGGTACCGGTACCTCAGGCCGTTCCGACCGCTGCCGCCGCGTCCTGCCGACGGTCACCGCCCGGCGCTCGGGCCCGGCGCGGGTGCGCGTGCTGCGAGCGGGGCGCGCCCGGACGCGTGCCGCGCTCCGGCGGCGCGGGCTCAGCCGTCGAGGACCTCGTCCATGCGGTTGATGTCGGCCGTCTGCTCGGCGATGACGTCGTTGGCCATCCGCAGCACGACCGGGTCCTTGCCTTCGAGCACGGCCTCCTCGGCCATGGTGATGGCGCCTTCGTGGTGGGTGGTCATCAGGTCGACGAACATCGTGTCGAACTCCGCGCCCTCGGCCGCCTCCAGCGCGTCCAACTCCTCCTGGCTGGCCATCCCGGCCATGTCGGCGTGGTTCACCTCGACCGGGCAGCCGCCCTTCCCGTGGTCGTGGCCGCCGCCGTCGCCGTGGTGGCCGTGCTCGGGTGCACAGGCGCCCGGTGCGGGGTCGTTTGCGCCCGAGCCGTAGACGTTCTCCTCCAGCCACGCCTCCATCGCCTCGATCTCGGGGCCCTGCGAGGTCTCGATGCGGTCGGCGATCTTCTTGAGGTCGGAGCTCTTCATCCGCTCCTTGGCCAGGTCCGTCATGACGAGCGCCTGCTCGTGGTGCCCGATCATCAGCGCGACGTAGCTGATGTCGGCCTTGTTGTGTTCGAGGCCCTCGGCGGCCGCGTCGATCTGCTGCTGGGAGGCCGGTGAGGCGGACTCGCCGGGTGCCCCCGGCGCGAGGACGGGCGGTCCGTCGGCGGAGTCGGCGGGCTGGTCGCCGCCGGTGCAGGCGGTGAGGCCGGCGAGGAGGACGGCGGCTGCGGCCGCCAGGACCCTGTTCCGCACGGGGGCTCCTTCCACGGGGGACGGCGGCGTCGGGGGTGCCGCTCCAGTGCTTGTCTACTCACCGCGCAGACGGCTTGTCCAGAGTGTCGACCTGGTTCTCGGCCCCTTCCGGGCACCGCGGGAGGAGGATTCCCGTCGCCGATCGGCGCCGTTTTGCCACGTCAATGCCACTTTTGCGGATGAAGCTGGCGGTATGTGAAATGTATCCCCGCCGAAGATCGCGGAATGTTGAGTTCGGGTTTCGTGAGGAAGGTGGTCTGTACAACCCGGTCGGGGTATGGGTAGCTTTCTTAAGATTCGGGATGCTTCGGATTAGGAGGGCACATGTCGACATCCCCCCGGCCTTTCCTGCTATGGAGCGCTCGCGCGCGGCGGACCGGTGCGGTCGTCGCCGGTGCCGCGACGGCGGCTCTGGCCGCGGCGGCGCTGGCGCCGGCGGCGTTCGCGGACACCGCGGACGACGTCTCGACCAGCAAGAACGTCGAACATATCGCCAACCTCGCCAAAGAGGGTCCGTTCGCGGACTACGGCGCCTTCAATTCCGATCTCGCTTTCACCGGCGACTACGCGATCGACGGCAACTACAACGGCTTCATGGTCTACGACATCTCCGATCCGGAGTCTCCGCAGGTCGTAAGCCAGGTTCTGTGTCCGGGCGGGCAGGGCGACGTCTCCGTGAGCGGCGACCTGCTGTACTACTCCGTGGACTATCCGCGCGAGAGCGAGGAGTGCGGCGCTCCGGCCAGCACACCGGAGGACGCCGACGCGTTCGAGGGTGTCCGGATCTTCGACCTCTCCGACATGGCCGCTCCCCAGTACGTCGGCGCGGTGCGCACCGACTGCGGTTCGCACACCAACACGCTGGTGCCCGGCGACGCCGACACCGACTACGTCTACGTGTCCTCCTACGCGCCCTCCGACTCCTATCCCAACTGCCAGACGCCGCACGACAAGATCTCGGTGATCGAGGTGCCCAAGGACGACCCGGCCTCGGCCTCGGTCGTCAGCGAGCCGGTGCTGTTCCCCGACGGGGGCAATCCCGGCGGCAGCGGTGAGCTCCGCCCGACCGAGGGCTGCCACGACATCACCGTGCTTCCCCGCAAGGACATGGCCGCGGGGGCCTGCATGGGCGACGGCGTGATGATGGACATCAGCGACCCGCTGGAGCCGGTCGTCACCGACGTCGTCCGCGACGACAACTTCGCCTTCTGGCACTCGGCCACCTTCAGCAATACGGCCCGCTCGGTCATCTTCACCGACGAGCTCGGCGGCGGCGGTGCCCCCACCTGCAACGAGGAGATCGGGCCCGAGCGCGGCGCCGACGCGATCTACTCCCTCAAGGGCGGCAAGCGGCACCCGCGGCTGAAGTTCGCGAGCTACTTCAAGATCGACCGCCACCAGACCGACACCGAGAACTGCGTCGCGCACAACGGCTCCCTGATCCCGGTGCCGGGCAAGGACTACTTCGTCCAGTCCTGGTACCAGGGCGGCGTCTCGGTGATCGACTTCAACAATCCGAAGAACCCGCGCGAGATCGGCTACTTCGACCGCGGCCCCCTCGACCAGGACGAGCTGCAGCTGGGCGGATCCTGGTCGGCCTACTACTACAACGGCTACGTCTACTCCTCCGACATCCAGCAGGGCTTCGACGTGCTGAAGCTGGACGACCGCCGGCTGAGGAAGGCCGAGAAGGTCACCTACGACGAGTTCAACCCGCAGAGCCAGCCCAAGTACCGGCCCGGTCGCTGACCGTCCCGGCTCTGCCTGATTCGCCCGAGTACGGCGCGAGCACGGTCCGCGGCCAACAGCGGCGGGCCGTGCTGCGCGTTGCCGCGGCAGCGGAGCGCCCGGGCGTGTGGCGGCGGTGGCCCCACCGCCGCCACACACCCGCCCTCTGCCCGCGGTTCCGGCGGGTCCGTCCCCCGACAGCGGGCCACCGCCCGCACGGACCCGTCCCGTGCAGGTAACCACCGGGAGTGATCCATGCCGATGCGACCCGCATCCCCCGTCCCCCCGTCAGCCCCTCGCCGAACCCGGCGCCGCGCCGGCCGCCTCACCGCCGGCGTGGCCGCCTCCGCCGCAGCGCTGCTGCTGGGCACGGCCCTGGCACCGGCCGCGGCGGCCGACGACACCTCCAGCGACAACGTCGAGCACCTCGCCAACGTCCCGCTGCAGGCCCCGGTCGACAGCGTCGGCTCGGACCTGGCCTTCTCCGGCGACTACGCGATCGACGGCAACTACAACGGCTTCATCGTCTACGACATCTCCGACCCGACGTCCCCGCAGGTCGCCAGCCGCGTGCTCTGCGAGGGCGGGCAGGGCGACGTCTCCGTGAGCGGCGACCTGCTGTACTACTCCGTGGACTATCCGCGCGAGAGCGAGGAGTGCGGTGCGCCGGCCAGCACTCCCGAGGACGCCGACGCGTTCGAGGGCGTCCGGATCTTCGACCTCTCCGACAAGACGGCGCCGAAGTACGTGGGGGCGGTGCGCACCGACTGCGGTTCGCACACCAACACGCTGGTGCCCGGCGACGCCGACACCGACTACGTCTACGTGTCCTCCTACGCGCCCTCCGACTCCTATCCCAACTGCAAGCCCCCGCACGACAAGATCTCGGTGATCGAGGTGCCCAGGGACGACCCCGCCTCGGCCTCGGTGGTCAACGAGCCCGTGATCTTCCCCGAGGGCGGGAACGAGGACCAGGACGGCCTGCTGCTGCCCACGCAGGGCTGCCACGACATCACCGTCTTCCCCGCGCGCGACATCGCCGCCGCCGCGTGCATGGGCGACGGCGTGATGCTCGACATCAGCGACCCGGTGGAGCCGGAGGTCACCGAAACCGTCCGCGACGAGAACTTCGCCTTCTGGCACTCCGCGACGTTCACCAACGACGCCAGGTCCGTGCTGTTCACCGACGAGCTCGGCGGCGGAGGCGCACCCACCTGCACCGAGGAGATCGGGCCCGAGCGCGGCGCCGACGCGATCTACTCCCTCAAGGGCGGCAAGCGGCACCCGCGCCTGGAGTTCGCGAGCTACTTCAAGATCGACCGCCACCAGGGCGAGCAGGTCTGCGTCGCGCACAACGGGTCGCTGATCCCGGTGCCGGGCAAGGACTACTTCGTCCAGTCCTGGTACCAGGGCGGCGTCTCGGTCATCGACCTCAACGACCCGGAGAACCCGCGCGAGATCGGCTACTTCGACGTGGCGCCGGACGAGGAGGCCGGTGTGATCGGCAGCGACACCTGGTCCACCTACTACTACAACGGCCACGTCTACTCCTCCGACATCGTGCGGGGCCTGGACGTGCTGAAGCTGGACGACCGCCGGCTGAGGAAGGCCGAGAAGGTCACCTACGACCAGTTCAACCCGCAGAGCCAGCCCAAGTACCGCCCCGGCCGCTAGACCGGCCCGGGACTAGCGCGACACGGCGGTCCGCCGTCCTCCGCGGAGGACGGCGGACCGCCGCATGCCCGGCGCCGACACGCCTCGGGGGTGAGTAGGGTGGTCGTGTGTGCACACCAGTCGAAACGCCGGCCGCGCCGTGAGTGAGGCCGGGATCCACGAGCAGTACACCCGGATCGCCGCCGAGATCACCGCCCGCCGGGTCGAGACCGACATCGACCCCTCGACCGAGCGGATCCGCGCGCTGATGGACCTGCTGGGCGACCCCCAGCACAACTACCGGGTCATCCACATCACGGGCACCAACGGCAAGACCTCCACGGCCCGGATGATCGACGCGCTGCTGCGCGAGCGCCACCTGCGCGTGGGCCGCTACACCAGCCCGCACCTGCGCACCATGCGCGAGCGCGTCGTCGTCGACGGCGAGCCGGTCTCCGAGGAGCGCTTCGTCGAGGCCTACAACGACATCCGGCCCTACGTGGAGCTGGTCGACTCCTCCCACGAGATCCCGCTGTCGTTCTTCGAGGTGCTGACAGGCATGGCCTACGCGCTCTTCGCCGACACCCCGGTGGACGTCGCCGTGGTCGAGGTGGGCATGGGCGGCACCTGGGACGCCACCAACGTGGCCGACGCCGACGTCGCCGTGGTCACGCCCATCGCCGTCGACCACACCGAGTTCCTGCCCGACACCGTCGAGGGCATCGCCGAGGAGAAGGCGGGCATCATCAAGCCCGACTCCATCGCCGTGCTCGCCCAACAGCCGCTGGACGCCGCCGAGGTGCTGATGCGCCACGTCTCCGAGATCGGGGCGCAGGTGGCCCGCGAAGGCCTGGAGTTCGGCGTCGCCCACCGCGGCATCGCCGTGGGCGGCCAGCAGCTCTCGCTGAAGGGCCTGCGCGGCGGCTACGAGGGCCTGTTCCTGCCGATGTTCGGCGCACACCAGGCCGGCAACGCCGCCGTGGCGGTGGCCGCGGTCGAGGCGTTCGCCGGACCCGGCGAGGGCGACGAGCGGCTCGACCCCCAGCTGGTCTCGGAGGCGCTGGCCGGCGTCGAGTCCCCCGGGCGCCTGGAGGTCCTGCGTACCACACCCACGGTGCTGGTCGACGCCGCGCACAACCCGGCCGGGATGGCCGCTGTGTCCGAGGCCGTGCAGGAGGAGTTCGGGTTCATCCGGCTCGTCGGCGTCCTGTCGATCATGGCCGACAAGGACGTCGAGGGCATCCTGGAGCCCCTGGAGCCGCTGCTCGCCGAAGTCGTGGTCACCACCAACTCCTCGTCGCGCAGCCTCACGCCCGAGCAGCTCCACGACATCGCCGAGCCGGTCTTCGGCTCCGAGCGGGTGCACCTGTCCGAGCGCCTCGACGACGCCATCGACACCGCGATTGCACTCGCCGAGGCCGACGGCGAACCCAGCGGCGCCGGCGTGCTGATCACCGGCTCGGTCGTCACGGCCGGCGACGCCCGCCATCTGCTCAAGGGGGACTGACCATGCGGCGGATGTGCGCGATGGTGCTCTCCCTGGAGTTCGTCGTCATCCTGCTGGCCGTTCCGGTCGCCGTCCAGATCGTCGGCATCGCACCGGCGACGGCCGGCACCGTGTGGGGCGGCCTGTCCCTGGCCGCGCTCGTGCTGTCGATGCTGCAGCGGTTCGCCTGGGCCCACTACGCGGGCTGGGCGCTGCAGGCGGCGTTCTTGGCCACGGGCTTCGTCGTGCCGGGCCTGGCGGTGCTGGGCGTCCTCTTCCTGGCGCTGTGGGTGACGGCCGTGATGCTGGGCCGGCGCACCGACGCCCAGGACGCGGCGCAGGCGCGCCGCGCGCAGCAGGAGAGCCCGGGCGAGGCCGGCGCAGCGGGCTAGATCGTTGATGGGAGTTTCCCGAACCGGCTGCGGGCATGGCGAAGGGCGCCGAAGATCAGTGTGTGAAGACAAACCTCGACGCCCTTCTCACCGCACTCTGTGTCCACCTGGACGACCACGTCCTGCCCTCGGGCAGGAAACCGGGAAAACGCGGCCCCGCCCGGCTGCTCACCGACGCCGAACTCGTCTGCGTCGCCATCGCCCAAGTCCTGCTGCGCTGCGACTCC
>NZ_BAAAQI010000015.1:0-136073 GCF_039531585.1 Streptomonospora arabica
AGGTCCCGGCGGCGGGCGCGCAGGGCGGGCCGGGCGGGCGGGGCGGCGCGGGCGAGGGTGCGCAGGCGGCGCGGTCCGGGGTCAGCGGGCGGGGGCGCCGCGCAGGGGCGCCGCCGCGAACTCCGCCATCCCCTCGTCGAACTCCACCTGCGGGCGCCAGCCCAGTTCGTCCATGAGCCGGCGGGAGGAGGCGGTGATGTGGCGGACGTCGCCGAGGCGGTACTCGCCGGTGACGCGGGGGGACGGCCCGCCGTGCGCGCGGGCCAGCGCCTCGGCCATCTCGCCGACGGTGTGCGGGGTGCCGCTGCCGGCGTTGTAGGCCCTGAGGGTGCCGGACTCGCGGTCGGCGACGGCGTCGAGTGCGGCGGCGTTGGCGCCCGCGATGTCGCGCACGTGGACGAAGTCGCGCCGCTGGCGCCCGTCCTCGAAGACGGCGGGCGCCTCGCCGCGCGCCAGCGCCGAGCGGAAGAAGGAGGCCACACCGGCGTAGGGGGTGTCGCGGGGCATGCCGGGCCCGTAGACGTTGTGGTAGCGCAGCGAGACGGCGCGCCCTCCGGTCGAGCGGGCCCACGCGGCGGCGAGGTGCTCCTGGGCGAGCTTGGTGGCGGCGTAGACGCTGCGCGGGTCGGCGGGCGCGTCCTCGCCGACCGTGCCGGGCTCCAGCGCGGCACCGCACCGCGGGCACGGCGGTTCGAACCGCCCCGCGTCCAGGTCGGCGGGGCGGCGCGGCCCGGGGCTGACGTCGCCGTGCTCGGGGCAGGTGTAGCGGCCCTCGCCATAGACCACCATCGACCCGGCCAGCACCAGGCGTCCGGTGCCGGCGCGAGCCATCGCCGCTAGCAGCACCGCCGTGCCCAGGTCGTTCACGCCGACGTAGTCGGGCGCGTCGCCGAAGTCCGGCGACAGCCCCACCATGGCCGCCTGGTGGCACACCGCGTCGACGCCGCGCAGCGCCGCCTCCACCCCCGCGGCGTCGCGGACGTCACACCGGTGGGCTTCGCCCGCCTGCTCCGGCGGCGGCCGCGTGTCCAGCACGACCGGCTCGTGCCCGGCCCGCGCGAGCGCGGCGACGACGTGTGATCCGATGAACCCGGCTCCGCCGGTGACGAGTATGCGCATCCCGGCAAGCTATCCGCCCCCGCCCCCACGCGGTAACACGACCACTCCCTCACCACCCCTCCGCCGATGCCCGGGCATGCTGGGTGCTGCGGGCGCGGGAAGCCGCGGGATCAAGAACACGGAAACCGGTGAACGCCGATCGGTGTGAACAGCCATAGCGCGGGAGCCGCCCAGCGCCGGGGCTCCCGTCTGGTGGTCAGCGCGGTGACCTTGACAGAGGTCGTCCGCGGCGACGCGCATGATGCGACCGTGCACCGTGTTCTCTCGCGGATCGCGGTCCTTGCGGTAACCCGAGAGATCGCGCGCGCCGCCGGTGAGCTGCTCGGCCGCACCGGGCTGTCCCGCCACCGCTGCGCCATCGCCGTAGTCGCGGTGACCGCGCTCCGACAGGCGCGCCCGGTCGTACTGCTGACGAGTGACCGGGAGGACCTGGAGCGGCTCGTCGAAGAACCTGAGCGCTCCAAGGAACAGCGGGTCGCCGTGGTGCGAGTGTGAAGGACCGCGGTCGCCGAACGGCCGCGCGGCACTGCGCAGACGCCGGCTTGCCGGGCCTTTTTCGATGCCCGGAAGGCATGTTGGGTGCTGCGGGTGCGGGGATAGTCGCCGGGGTGGGCGGCGGTCGACCGGCGGCGGCGCCCGCGGACCACAGGAGGCGACCATGGCGGTGAGCATCCGCGACCTCGCGATCACGGCCGACGAGTTCGGCGCCGACGAGCGCATCCCGCACGACCACGCGGCGACCGGCGGCAACACGGCGCCGACCCTGCGGATCTCGGGGGTGCCGGACAGCGCCGCGGAGCTCGCCGTCGTCTGCCACGACCCCGACGCGCCGCTGCCGCGCGGCTTCACGCACTGGACGGTCTACGGCATCGGCCCCTCCACCGCCCGCCTTGACTCCCCGGGCGCGGGCGGGCCGGATCTGCGCGAGGGCCCCAACTCCGCGGGCGGGCACTCCTACTACGGCCCGAACCCGCCCGCCGGGCACGGGACGCACCACTACTACTTCTGGGTCTACGCCCTCGGCACCCGGGTCAGCGGCGCGCCCTCCCGCGAGGAGTTCCTGGCCGACTACGCCGGCAGCATCATCGAGCAGAACCGCGTCGTCGGGACCTACTCGGCCTGAGCCGCCGGTGCGCCGAGCTCGGTGGAGACGCGGGCGGCGACCTCGGCGACCTGAGGGCCCAGCTCGCGCACCCGGGCCGGAGGAAGGCGGCTGACCAGGGCGGATACGCTGATCGCCGCGATCGGGTCGCGGTTGTGGTCGAATACCGGCGCCGCCACGCAGCGCACCTCGGGCTCGTTCTCGCGGTCGTCGATGGCGTAGCCGCGCCCGCGGACCCTGCGCAGCTCCTCGTGGAAGAGCGCGGGGTCGGTGATGGTGTGCTCGGTGACCGGGTCGAGGCCGCCGGCGAGGACGTCGGCGACCAGGTCGGCCGGGGAGTGCGCGAGGATCGCCTTGCCCACCGCCGTGCAGTAGGCGGGCATCCGGGCGCCGATGCGCGAGGCCATCCGCACCGTCGTGGCGTTCTCCACCTTGTCGGCGTAGACGACGTCGTGCCCGTCCGGCAGCACCAGATGGCAGGTGTGGCCGGTGCGGCGCATCAGCCCGCGCAGGTGGTCGGAGGCGACCGAGCGCAGGTCGAGCTGGTCCAGGTAGGCCTGCCACAGCGCGAGGGCGCCCGGCCCCAGCCGGAAGCGCCCGGTCGCGCTGTCGCGGTGCAGCAGACCCGCCTCCTGCAGCGGGGTCGCCAGGCGCAGCACCGAGCTCTTGTTGATGCCCACGGCTTCGGCGAGCTGGGTGAGGGTGGCGCCGCCGCCGGCGGCGGGGAGCGTGCGGACGAACTCCACGATCGCCAGCGCGCGGCGCAGGGAGACCGAGGCGTTGCGCCTCGGCGCGGGCTCGGCGTTCACCCCTTCACCGCACCTCCCAGTCCCGAGGCCAGGCGGCGCTGCACGAACAGGAAGAACACCAGGACGGGCAGGGTCATCAGGACCGAGCCTGCCATGATGGCGCCCCAGTCGTTCTCGTCGGGGCGGAAGAACGACAGCAGCGCCACGGGCAGCGTCTGGTTCTCCTGCGCGGAGATGATGAAGGTGGTCGCAAACAGGAAGTCGTTCCAGGTCATGATGAACGCGAAGATGCTGGTGGCCACCACCCCCGGCGCGGTCAGCGGAAACAGCACCCGGCGCACGAACGAGAAGCTGCCGGCCCCGTCCAGCCAGGCCGCCTCCTCCAGCTCGCGGGGCACCGCCGCGACGAAGCCGCGCAGCATCCAGACGGCCAGCGGGATGGCGAAGGCGGTGTGCACGAGCACGAGCGACCCCAGGTGGTTGAGGCCCAGCTGCGGGACGGACTGCCCGATGCCGCGCATGAGGAAGAACAGCGGGATGGTCAGCGCCTCGACCGGTACCATCTGCGCGACGAGCACCATGACCAGCAGCGTAGCGCGCGAGCGGAACCTGTAGCGGGTCAGGGCGACGGCGGCGAGGAAGGCGCACAGCGTCGAGAGCACCACCACCGCGGCGGCCACGCCGAGGCTGTTGAGCAGGTAGCGGCCGAAGTCCTCCACGAGCAGGACGCGGCGGAAGGACTCCAGGGTGGGGGTCAGGGTGAACGGGGCCGGGTCGCCCGCCTCCAGGTCGGCGCGGGGTTTGAGCGCCGACAGCACCATCCAGTACAGCGGGAACGCCACCACCAGGGCGACCGCCAGTCCCGCGGCGTCGGTCCGCAGTCGGCGGAGCATCACAGCACCTCCCCTTGGCGGCGCAGGGCGCGCAGGTAGACGAGGGAGATCACCAGCAGCAGGGCGGTGGTGACCACGCCGATCGCCGATCCCAGTCCGTACTGGCCCGAGGCGAAGGCCTGCTGGTAGGCGTACACGTTCAGCACCAGGTTCTGCCCGGCGATCCCGCCTCCTCCGGTCATGATGTAGATCTGCGTGAAGATCTTGAAGTCCCAGATGATCGACTGGATGGTCACGACCGCCATCGCCGGGCGCAGCATCGGAAGCATGACGCTGAGCGCGACGCGGCCGGTCGAGGCGCCGTCGAGCCGCGCCGCCTCGATCACCTCGCCGGGGATCGCGCGGATCCCGGCGTAGAGGGTGACCATGACGAAGGGGAAGGAGCACCACACCACCTGGCTGAGCACCAGGCCGAAGGCCGACCATTTGGTGTAGGTCCAGGAGTGCCCCTCGAAGCCGGTCAGACCGATCCCGACCAGGGCCTGGTTGACCGGCCCCAGCGAGGGGTCGAACAGGAACAGCCACACGGCGCTCCCGGTGACCGCGGGGGTGGCCCAGGCGCCCAGTGCGACGAGGAAGAGCAGGGTGCGCACCCAGGCCGACAGCCGGGTGGCCAGCACGGCCAGGCAGCCGCCGACGGCGATGGTCCCCGTCACGCAGGCGCCGGCGAACACGACCGTGTTGCCGAGCACCTCCCAGAACTGCGGGTCGCCCAGCAGGGTGCGGTAGTTCTCCCAGCCGCTGAAGCGCAGCGGCTCGGCCCCGGTGACCTGCGGCTGGCGGTAGTCGTAGAAGGAGACCAGCACGAGCTGGTACAGCGGGTAGACCAGCAGGGCCCCCAGCACGGCCAGTGCGGGGGCCAGGTAGACCCAGGGCTCCAGGCGGCCGCTCCGGCGCAGCCGGGCGAATGCTCGCCCGACCGCGCGGAGCGGCGGTGCGGGGGTGGACATTGCGCTCCGGTCACTCCCCGCCGAAGGACTCGTCGAGCGAGGCGGCGGCGTCGCCGGCGGCCTTGTCGACGGACGCGTCGCCGGAGGCGACCCGCTGCACCATGGTGGGCAGCACCCCTTCGGCGTCGATGCTCGCCCAGGCGCCGGTGACGGGGACGAAGCGGGTGCCCGACTCCAGCGTCTCCACGAAGGGCGCGATGTCCGCGTCGGACGCGGCGACGTCGCTCTGCACTCCGCCGAGCGTGGGCAGGTTGCCCATCGCCTCGTACATCCGCTGCTGGTACTTCTTGCCGGCGAGGAGCTGCACGAACTCCACCGACAGCGTGTGGTGGTCGGTGCCGGAGAGCACACCGAGGTTGTTGCCGCCGGCGAAGGCGGGCGCGACTGAGCCGGGCTCGGTGCCCGGCAGCGGGATGACGGCGGTGTCGTCGGCGACGTCGGCGGCCTCGACCGCGTTGAGGTTGAAGTTGCCGCCGATGGTCATGGCCGCCTTGCCGGCGATGAAATTCTGCACGCTCTCGTTGCCGGTCATCTGGGCGCAGGTCTGCGGCGGGCAGACGTCCTTCGACAGCACCTGGGAGTACAGCTCCAGCCCGGCCTTGGCCTCGGCGGATTCGACGGCGGCGGTGTAGGAGCCGCCCTCCTTCACGGCGATGTCGCCGCCGTGTGCCCAGATGAAGGGCAGGAAGCCGTAGGTGTAGGCGCCGCCGCTGGAGAGGCCGAGCATGTCGGGCTTCTCCTTGCGCACCGTGCGCCCGGCCTCGACGACCTCCTCCAGGGTGCGCGGGGTGTCGATGCCCAGGTCCTCGAACACGTCGGTGCGGTAGAACAGGGCGCGCACGCCGAGGAACCACGGCACGCCGTAGGTGCCGCCGTCCACCCGGGCGGTGGCGGCGACGTCGTCGGACATCTGCTCGCCGGGCTTCCAGCCGGCGAGCTCCTCGGAGATGTCGGCGAACCCGCCGGCCTCGACGTAGCCGGCCAGGTCGGTGTTGCCGTACTCGGCGACGTCGGGGGCCGAGGAGGGGTCGTTGAAGGCGCCCTGGAAGCGTTCGGCGCGGGAGTCGACGGGGATGTACTGGATCTCGACCTGCACGCCCTCGTGGGCGGCCTCGAACTCCGCCACGGCGTCGTCGACGACCTTCTCCTTGGGCTCCTGGTCGACCTCGGAGAACAGCCAGACCCGCAGGGTCCCCTCCATGCTGTCCTCGCCGGTTCCGGCGTTGTCGGTCTGGGCGGGGGCGCACGCGGCCAGCAGTACGGCGAGCCCCAGCAGGGCTCCGGCGCGGATGGGGCGGCGGTATCGCATGGCAACTCCTTCGCCTGGGGGCGGGCGGCGGACGGGGGCAGGGGATGGCCCGTCGCGGTCTATACCGGACTGGACCGTTGATCACCAGAACCTAGGCAGGCCACCGGGGCGGGCTGAAGAGAGGCGGACCAAGGTTGTGCAGAGCACAACGGGCGGGCGCCTATGCGCCACGCTCCCGGCCCGCCCAGGTCGCGCCGGTGCCCGTCCGCCGGACGGACGGATGCCGTGTCCGGCATCGGCCGACTCCGGTCCTGCGGCGGCCCGGCTGGCCGCGGCCGCGGAGGCATACTCGCCGCAGCCGCCCGGCGGGCCGACCGGGACGGGTTCGTCCGCAAGCACGACGGCTACCCGGGCGTGGACGCCGAAGGCGAGGTGACCGGCGGCGTCGCCCACGTCGACCCGGCGTTCTCGCCGTACGCGCCGCCCGCGGCCGACGGGTTCGACGCGGTCGACGCGGTCGACGCGGTCGGCCAGTTCGACGCGGTCGGCGCCCGCATGCTCGCCCGGGCCGAGGACCGCACCGACGCCCGCGAGCGCTGGCCAATCGGCACCCCTACGAGGACCTGCTGCCGCCCGCGCTGCGGGTGACGGACGGCGCGGTCTTGCTCCCGCGGGTGCTGCGCGTCCGGCGGCGCTGCCCTCCGCCGGACGCCGGAGGCCAGCGCCGCCGCCTTCCCCCGCGGCGCGGCGGCCTGCCTCTCAGCGGACGGCTCCCCGCAGGACGTCGCCGCCCCACGCCGCCAGCCGCCGCTCGACGTCCCCGTCCCCGTCACCGTCCCCGCCGAGCACGTGCGTGCTGAAGGCGTCGCGCTCGTGTGCCAGCACGGCCTGCTCCCACACGCAGGGGGCGAGTCCCTGCCGCCCGGGCCGCAGCCCGTCCGGTGCGCCGGGCGGGCCCGCGAACACAGCCAGGTCGGACATGTAGCCTTCGATCCAGGTGTGGACGAGGACGTAGTCGCCGTCGCCGCCCGCGTGCACGAGCAGCACGGCGAGCCCCAGGGAGCCGCGGGCGCGGCCCGACGCCAGATGGCCCGCCGCCAGCTCCAGCGCGGCGCGCTCCTCGCGCTCGGAGACAGCGCGCCCGGGCGCTTCGATCGCATACGCCTTCACCAGGTGCCCGGAGGCTTCCCGCATGTCCAGTGGACGCACAAAGCGGGCGCGGTGCTCGGCCGCGAGCGCGCGGAGTTCGTTCGAGGCCACGGATTCCGGGAGCCTCTCGGGCAGCGCCCGGACGGGATCGGTCATAGGGCCATTATGGGCGGGCGCGCCGGCGCGCCCGCGGCCGGAGCGCGCGCCCCGCCGGACCTGCGCTGCCCCTCCGCCCCGGCGAGCCGCGGCCGCCCGGCGGATGCCCGGTGGGGCAACGTCCCACCTCTTCGGCTAGGTTCGGGCCGTGGGGCGCCTCGACCGCGGGCGCGACGAGTGAATGGAGCACCGTCATTCTGATCCTCTCCAACACCGAGGCCGGCAGCGCCGACGCCGACCGGCTGCGCGAGGTCGCCGCGGAGCTGGGGACCGAGGCGGACGTGGCGTTCTGCTCCGGCTCCGGCGATCTGGACAAGGCGCTGGACACCTGCGAGGGACACGACACGCTCGTGGTCGCCGGCGGGGACGGCAGCCTGCACGCGCTCGCCAACGTGCTGCACCGGCGCGGAGAGCTCGGCGAGCGCGCCGTGGGTCTGCTGCCGATGGGCACCGGCAACGACTTCGCCCGCACGCTGGGCATGCCCCTGGAGCCTTTCGCCGCGGCGGCGGCCCTGCGCGCCGCCACCGAGCGGCCCCTCGACCTGATCGTCGACAACGCCGGCGAGGTCACCGTGAACGCGGTGCACCTGGGCGTCGGCGCCGAGAGCACGCGCGCCGCGTCGCGGTGGAAGCGGCTGCTGGGACCGGCGAGCTTCCCGGTGGGCGGGGTGATCGCCGGCCTGGCGGCGCGCGGCTACCGGCTGCGGGTCGTGGCCGACGGCGAGGTCCTGATCGACACCGACCACAAGGCGCTGATGGTCGGCCTGTCCAACGGCCGCTACATCGGAGGCGGAACGGGAAGGCTGGCGCCCGACGCGCTACTGGACGACGGCCTGCTCCACCTGGTGGTCTCGCGGTCGCGCGGCTTCACCAAGCGCGCCGTGCACGCCGTGCGCCTGCACCGCGGCACCCATCCGCTGGAGGTGGACGTGCACCACCGCCGCGTCCACCAGGTCACCGTCACCGGCGAGCGGTGCGCGGCCAGCGCCGACGGCGAGCTCAAGGAGAACGTCACCGGCCGCACCTGGCGCGTCCTGCCCGCCGCCTGGCGGTTCCTGGTCCCGCCCGAGGAGGACGGCCCGGCGTAGCCGGAACGCGCCGCCGCCTTCGCGCAGGCCGGGCCCGGGGGCCGGACCGGCCGGGCACCGCACCGCGGGCTCTGCCGCCGGCGCCCGCAGCCGCGCCGCGGTCCCGGGATTCACGGGGTCAACCGCGCGCGTGCGATGCGACCGTCGTCGCGTGGTCGGCCCCGGCGTCAGTCCGGTTGATCTCGGCCCACACCTCGTCGAGGGAGAGGCCGAGGACGTCGGCGATCGCCGCGATGGTCGGGAACGCGGGCGTGGCTACGCGACCGGACTCGATCTTGCGAAGGGTCTCCGGTGAGACACGGGCATCGAGCGCGGTATCGAGCATCGGGCGCGCCCCCCTGGCCCGACGCAGGAGGGCGCCGAGGCGCTGTCCGCGCTCGACCTCGGCAGCGGTGAGCGGCAACCTGACCATGGCTCCGATTCTAGTACCGGGATAATATGGCCGGGATAGTTATTGGATGCAGGAGAAGGGCGCCGCGTGATCGAGATCCTGACCCCCGCCGAGCTGGCCCGAGCCGAGGACACCGGCGCCGTGGTCGCCGACATCCTGCAGGCGCTGAAGAGGCGCAGCACGGTCGGCACGAACCTGCTGGACATCGACCGGTGGGCCCAGACCATGATCGTCGACGCCGGAGCGCTGTCCTGCTACGTCGACTACGAGCCGTCCTTCGGGCTCGGCCCGTTCGGCCACTACATCTGCACCGGCGTCAACGACGCCGTCCTCCACGGACGGCCCTACGACTACACGCTGGCCGACGGCGACCTGCTGACACTCGACCTCGCCGTCTCCAAGGGCGGAGTCGCCGCGGACGCCGCCATCAGCTTCATCGTGGGCGACGCGAAGCCGCCGGAGAGCGTCGCGATGATCAGCGCGACCGAGCGCGCGCTGGCCGCGGGGATCGCCGCCGCCGGACCCGGGGCCCGCATCGGCGACGTCTCCCATGCCATCGGCACGGTCCTCAGCGAGGCGGGGTACGGGATCAACACCGAGTTCGGAGGCCATGGCATCGGATCGACGATGCACCAGGACCCGCACGTCCCGAACACCGGGCGGCCCGGCCGCGGACACCGGCTGCGCCCCGGGCTCCTGCTGGCGCTGGAGCCGTGGGTCATGGCGGACACCGCCGAGCTCGTCACCGATGCCGACGGGTGGACGCTGCGGAGCGCGACCGGCTGCCGGACGGCGCACAGCGAGCACACGATCGCCGTCACCGGCGGCGGAGCCGAGATCCTCACCTCGCCGGAACGGGCGCGGCCGTGAGGCACTCCAGGCGCCGGGAGCCCGGACGCACGTCTACGCCGCGGAGCGGGTGCCGGCGAAGCGGCGGGGAAAGTCCGCGCCGACGACGCGGTCGTAGGCGTTCTCGACCTCCTCCAGCAGCGCGTCGGGGACGATCCCCTCCTCCCGGCCGCGCAGGGCGTCGGCCCTGGCCTCCTCCAGCACCTCCATGGCCGCCCGGTTCTCCCCCAGCGCCGAGAGCGCGTAGCCCAGCGGCACCTGGGCGCGCAGCCGCCCCGACAGGTTGCTCAGCCCGCGGTAGACCAGCACCGCCGCCCGCGCCTTCTCCTCGGCCTCGCGGTAGTGCCGGCGGCGGTACAGCGCGTCGGCGGCGTGGCGCAGGGCGCGCGCGTGCCACCACCGGTGGCCGAGCCGCTCGAACCCCGCGGCCGCCTCCTCCATGTCGTGCAGACCCGCCCGCACGTCGGTGCGCAACCGCAGTTCGCCCAGGATCAGCAGGGTGCGGTACCCGCCCCACTCGTCGCCGGCCTCCACCAGGAGCCTGCGCGCCTCCTCGACGCCGCCGACGCTCGCCTCGGCGGTCCACTCGCCGCGGTCGGCGCGCAGCCGCCGCGCCCCGTCGCCGGACCAGTGCGGCAGGGCGGCGTCGTCCCACCCGCCGGTGCACTCGCGCGCGTGGTCCTCGCCGAGGAGGGTGCGCACCCGCTCTCTGTGCCTGCGGCGCCACGCGTCCACGAGCCCGGCCACCCGCTCCTCGTCGCCGAACGTGCCCAGCGTCCCCCGGTAGACGAAGTCCCGCAGGCGCCGCTCGCGCTCCTTCTCCTGCTCGGGTGAGAGCACGAGGTCGCACTCGTCGTACTGCCTCCACAGCTTCGCCACGTCCAGCCGCCCCATGGCACGCAGGCAGCGCGCCCGGTACCAGGAGCCGCCGCCGAGGTCCTCCAGTGCGGCGCGGACGCCCCGCAGGGTCAGCCACGCCTCCAGCTCGCGCCCCATGTGGCCCAGCACCTCGCCGAGGAGCAGCCCGGCCTTGGCGGTCTGCTCGGCGTCGCCGAGGGCGGCGAAGTCGGCCCTGGCGCCGGCGAGGAGCGCGTGCGCGCGCTCGTAGTCGCCGCGGAAGCGCTCCAGCTCGCCGAGGTTGCAGCGGGTGCGCGCGAGCCACCAGCGGTCGCCCCTGCGCTCGAAGACCGCCTCGGCGGCGCGCAGGTCGCGCTCGCCGTCGTCCCGGTGGCCCAGCCGGTAGCGGTTGACCCCGATCGCGCGCGCCGCGCGCGCCTCCCACCGCTCGTCGCCGCCGGCGAGCATCGCGCGCGCCTCGGCGGCCAGCTCGACGGCCCTGACGTGGTGGCCCTCGTTGCCGGCGAGCTCCGCGCGCTCCAGCAGGGCGGTCCCGTAGGCGTGCCGGTCGTTCATCCGCAGCGCCAGCTGCGTCGCGCGCTCCAGCGCGGCGCGCCAGTCGGCCCAGTAGACCCGCCCGGCGCGGCAGTGGGCGGCCAGGGCCCGCTGCAGCCGCCACTCGACGGCCAGCGGCGCGCCGCTGTGCTCCAGCTGCAGGCAGAGCTGGATCTGCTGGCGCTCCTCGGCGAACCACTCGGCCGGGGTCCGGTCCTCGCGCAGCCGGGGCACCGGATCGGGCTCGGGGACCGCGGGGCGCGCGCTTTCGGTGAAACCCCACTCCGGCGGCGAGCGGTCGATCGCGGTGTCCTCGGCGAACCGCGCATAGGCGGCGAGCAGCCGGTCGACGGCGCGGACCGTGCGCCGGTGGCTCCACCGGACGCGCTCGGGCCAGGCCACCCCCAACTCGCGCGCGGCGCTGCTGCGCAGGATCGAGGTGAGCTCCTTGACGGGGCGGTAGCGCAGCGAGGGGCCGCCCTCCCGGTGCGCGCGGCGCAGCAGGTGGCGGTTGCACAGGGCCTCCAGCAGCGCGGTGGCACCGGGCTCGGGCTTGCCCGTCAAGGCGGCGGCCGCCCACGGCGCGATGGAGGTCAGCCCGGTCTGCGTCAGGCGGAACAGCAACAGCCGCTCGTCCTCGGGCCGCTCCCGCAGCAGCAGGCGAAACGCCGCGGCGACGCCGTGGTCGCTGAACAGCTGCTCCCCGTCGTCGCGGCGCAGCTCCTCCAGCAGCTGCCGCGTGCTGACCCCGTTGCGCAGCGCGCCCCGGCACAGCGCGAGGGAGAGCGGGCGGCCCCCGCACTCGCGGGCGATCGCGGCCAGGTCGCCCGGCGCGCTGGGGACCGGCTCCGGGGCGTCGGCGCCGGCGGGCCGCCTCAGCAGCTCCTCACTCGCCTCGGGCCCCAGCGGGCCGAGCGGATGGCGGTGCACGTACATCGGCGCGTCGCGCAGGGTGTCGGTGCTGGTGATCAGCACCGCGCAGCCGTCGCCGCCCGGTAGCAGCGGCTTCACCTGCTCGAAGTCGCGGGCGTCGTCGAGGATCAGCAGCAGCCGGAGCCTCTCGGTGCGGGTCTTGAAGAGCTGGCTCAGCGACTCGAGGCCGATGTCGTCGCGCTGCGGCGCGGCGCCGATGGCGCGCAGCAGCCCGGTCAGAACCTTCTGGGGCCGGCGCGGCGCGCGCGTGGCGCCCACGGGCGCGCCGAACAGCTCGCGCCGCAGGATGCCGTGGGGGAACGCGTCCTGGACCTCGTAGGCGATCTGGGTCGCCAGTTCGGACTTGCCGATCCCCGGCTCACCGGTGACGGCCACGACCAGCGGCCCCGCCGCCTCGCAGCGGCCGGAGCCCCGCCGCGCCCGGCGCCCGCGTCCCGCGCCTCGCCCGGTCAGCGGGGCGAGCTCGGCCAGGATCCGGCGGGCGTCCTCCTCGCGTCCGACGAACAGGGGGCTGCGGGAGTCCACGTCCATCGCCCGGGGGGCACGGGCGGCCGACGCGTGGGGCGGTTCCTCCTGCTTCGACAGCCGGCGGACGAGCTCGCCGGCGGCGCCCAGCGCGCCCGCGGCGGAACCGGCGCCGATGATGGCGACGGCGGGAGCCTGGGGGAACACGTCGCCGAGGACGGCCAGGGCGCCGGCGCAGCCGCCGATGGCGATCAGCAGGAGGACCAGCCACCAACGCGTGCGGTGGCGGGCGGCGGGGTCCGCCCGCGTTCTGTCCGACATCGGGGGCTTCGTGCTCCTTGTTCACTTTTTGTCGGAGGCGGCGGCGCATTCCCGGGGCAGAGGGCGCCTCGTCGGCGGGGAACCCAAGTCTTGGTTCCCCGGCGACGCGTGTCCAGCCGCGGGCGCCACCGCGGATCGGAGTTCACCGACACTTCACTCCGGGCGGCGGCGCGGAACCGGCACCGCCGCCCCTCGGCAGCGCGGCCGACGGGCCGCCGCCCCCGGCGACGACCTCCCGCCCGCACTCCCGCCGCCGCGCCCGCCGCGGCCCGTCCGAGCGGCGCCGCGCCGGGCGGGCGCGCCCGGAGGCCGTGGCGCAAGGTCCGCCGTCCGCGCGGATCCGCGACGGATTGGCCTACGATGATCGGAATTCTTCCCCCTAGGCCCGAAGAGGACTCCGATCATGACCGAGGGCAGCGAAGGCCGGCCGGACGCCCAGTGGCCGCCCCCGAGCATGGACTTCAGCAAGCCGACCATCGCGCGCGCCTACGACGCACTACTCGGGGGCAAGGACAACTACGCCGCCGACCGGGCGCTGGCCGAGTTCGCCACCGAGAACATCCCGGGGCTCAAGGAGTCGGCCCGGGAGAACCGCAGGGTGCTGGTGCGCGGGGTGCGCCACCTGGCGGCCGAGGTGGGCGTCGACCAGTTCCTCGACCTCGGCAGCGGCCTGCCCACCGTGCAGAACACCCACGAGGTGGCCCAGGCGCACAATCCGGCGGCGCGGGTCGTCTACGTCGACATCGACCCGCTGGTCACGGTGCACGGGCAGGCGATCCTCGCCGAGAACGACCGGACGCGGGTCTTCACCGGCGACGTGCGCGACCCCGCGGAGGTGCTGAGCCGCCCCGAGGCGCGTGCACTCCTGGACTTCGACCGCCCGATCGCGCTGATGCTGGTGGGGATGCTGCACTACCTCTCCCCCGAGGTCGCCGACGAGGTGGTCAGCGCCTATCGCGACGCGCTCGCGCCGGGGAGCTACCTGTTCGTGACGTCGCTGGTGGACACCGGGCTGCCGGCGCAGCAGGAGCTGGCCCGCATCACCCGGGAGAACCTGGAGGAGGGCTGGGCGCGGACGCCCGAGGACATCGAGTACCACTTCGGCGATTTCGAACTCATCGAACCGGGCCTCACCTACACCGCCCTCTGGCGCCCCGACAACCTCGTCGACGCCAACAACCTCGCCCCCGGAGAGCAGCTGGGGATGGCCGGAATCGCGCTCAAGAAGAAGTGAATCGATAGGGAGGCGGGCCGCCGGCCCGCCTCCGAAGACTTCGTGTCATCGCGCCCGTTCGCTCGGTAGGCGCCCGTGCATTCGGCCTCAGCGGTGAGCGGCCTCGTATTCGGCGACGATCTCGGCGGGAATGCGCCCGCGGTCGTTTACCGACTTGCCGGCCTGCTTGGCCCAGGACCGGATCTCCGCGGCGCGGCGACCGCCGCCTGCGGCTTTCTTGCGCCCCGGCCCGCGGCGGCCGGCCTGCGCGTGCTTGCGCGCCCCCTGCAAATACGGTGCCAGAACCTCGCGAAGCTTTTTCGCGTTGCCGGAACTGAGATCGATCCGGTAGCTCTTCCCGTCGATGCCGAACTCGACCGACTCGTCGGCGGTACCGCCGTCCATGTCATCGACGAGCAGAACCTCAACCTTCCGAGACATGCCGTTACCTCGATCTTCTCAATCAGCGCCGTCGGATTCGCGTCGTCTGTGGCCGCTAGTCGTCTGTAGCCACTATAGGAAATAACGGCGGAAAATCCAAACAGGGGGAGAACTTTACCTTTGTTTCCCCCTCGCTTTTCGGGTATTCCCCGACGGCGGCGCGCGGCGCCGGGCGCCGCACCGCGAGAGGGGCCGAGGCACCCTCCGCGGCCCCCTCCGGGTGCGGACTTCGTCACACCGCCGCGTCGCGGCCGAGGAGCGGGCATATCCTGACAGGTCGGCGACGCGGCGGAGCGCGGCCGGTACCGCGGACGGGAGGGGTTCGCCGAGGGGCCGACTCCACCGCCGGGCTCGGCCGCTGCGCGGCCGCAGGCGGCCGCCGGGCGCGCGACGGCGCCTGCGATGCTGATGGACGACCCGGGCGCGGCCGCGCCGGCGCCGGGCACAGGACCGCTGACGCAAGCGGTGTGATGATGGGAGAGGCATGGCGTTGACGTCCGAGCTGACCGGTGCCCCGCGGCCCCGGGCGGTGCTGTGGGACATGGACGGCACCCTGGTGGACTCCGAGCCGCTGTGGGGTGTGGCCCTGGACGAGGTGGCCGCGGATCTTGGCCGGCCGCTGACACCGGAGGTGCGTGAGGACATCACCGGCACCGACGACCGGACGACCATGCGCCTGCTGGCCCGCCACACCGGCACCGACGCCACCGAAGCCGAGCTGGAGGCGATGCGCGAGCGGATCGTGGCCCGGGTGGCCGGGCAGCTGGAGGCGCGGGTGCCTGTTCTGGAGGGAGCGCTGGAGGCGGTGCGGGGGCTGCGCTCCGCGGGGGTACCGCTCGCGCTGGTCACCTCGTCGCCGCGGCGGGTCGCCGAGATCTCGCTCGCCGCACTGGGCACGGGCGCCTTCGACGCGGTGGTGACCGCCGAGGACGTCGACCGGCGCAAGCCCGATCCCGAGCCCTACCTGCTGGCCGCCCGGATGCTGGGCGTGGAGCCGCACGAGTCGTGGGCGGTGGAGGACTCCCCCAGCGGCGCACTGGCCGCCGAGAAGGCGGGCTGCCGGGTGCTGCTGGCGCCGGGCGCGCTGGCGGCGGCCCGCACGCCCGGCCGGGTCGAACTGGCCGCCCTGGCGGAGGTCCTGGCGGTGGAGGCCGGCGGGCCCGCCTGAGCGGCCGCACCGACGCCGGCGCCGCGGCGCGGCCGGTTCCGGCCGGCGCCCCCTCGCGGGAGGGGCGGAGGAGGGGCGCCCGGGACCGGGAGGCCGCGTCCCGCACGCGCCGCCCGTCAGCCGAGCCGGTCGAGGACCTCCTGAGCCGTCAGGCAGCCGGCGGTGGCCAGGTCCAGAGCGGCCAGGGACGCCCGGTGCGCGGCAGGGTCGGCCGCGGTGACGCAGTCCGACACCGGGTGGACAGTGAAGCCGAGCTCGGTTCCGTGGCGGGCGGTCTGCTCGACGGTGAGGTCGGTGGCCACGCCGGTCAGCAGCAGGGTGTCGGCGCCGAGCTCGGCCAGCCGCAGGGGAAGGCCGCCGGAGAGGCCGGACAGCCGCTGGTTGTCGACGACGAGATCCCGCTCGCCGAGGTCGGCCATCTCCTTGATGATCGCGCTCCCGGGAGCATCGGGGCGGAAGCTCTCCTGGGCGTCGCCGACGGCGGCCATGAAGGCGGTGTTGCGGACCAGGTCGCCCTCGTCCTCGGGGACGGTGAACCGGGTGAACACCACCGGCACGCCGGCCGCGCGGGCGGCGGCGTGGAAGCGCGACGCCCGCTCGACGACGCCGCTGGAGCGTACGGGCTCACTGAGCATGCCGCCGAAGAACCCTTCGGGGCGGATCACGTTGACCTGCCAGTGCAGGGCCAGAACGACGGTCCGTTCCGCTGCCAGTCTCGGTGCCATGGTGACGATCCTGCCAGGCGCCCGCGGAGGGCGGATCGCCGCCCCGGGACTTCGCGGCCGCCGCCCGCGCGGTCGGCACGGGCGGCGGCGACGGCTCCTGCGGCGCCGCAGCCGTCAGTCGGCGCCGGTGCCCGGCCTGTTCTGGTACACGAGGTCGGCGTAGTCGGGGTGGCGCTGGATCCAGCTCTTCACGAAGGGGCACACCGGCAGCACCGCGAGCCCGCGCCGGCGCACGTCGTCGAGGGCGCCGCGGACGAGCGCGCCGCCCACGCCCTGGCCCTCGTAGGCCGAGTCGACCTCGGTATGGGTGAACACGGCGAGCTCGTCGGTGAGCCGGTACTCGGCGAAGCCCGCGACGGCCTCGCCGGTGCGGGCCTCGTAGCGCTTCTTCTCGGGTGCGTCGACGACCTGGATATCCACGGTTCTGGCTCCTTTTGCGTGCCTGGGTCCGGTTCGCGGGTGTACGGCCCGCAGGCACCGGTCCGGTCCCTGCGGGCCGTGCCGCCACCCGCGCGTCCGCAGCCGGGCGGCCTCCTCGCCGGCGGCCGGTGCGGCCTCGGCGGCGAAGCGCTCGACCTGCGCGCGGGCGTCGCGGCGGGGGCGAAGACGGAAGGTGCCCTTGCCGGGCTCGACGGCCAGGCGCGCCAGCTCCGCGACCCGCGCGTGCGGCGGGCCCCGCAGGGCGCCCGCGCCGTCGCCGCCGATCGCTCCCCCGGCGTCGCAGACGCGCCGGATGTCGGCGGGGTCGCGCCGGGTCCCACGTACGGCGGCGTCGATGCGCTCGCTCATCGCGGGCGGCCTCTCTGATGGGAGGCAGCCGCTGGAGGGCGCCCGGCCGTGCGGCGCGCCGCACGGCGGCGAGCATGCGGCGCCGGAGCGGGCGGGGTTTCCGGGGTCGGGCACCGGGGTCCTCCTGTCGCGAGGCGGCGGCCGCGGCGCGGAGGGGCCGCAGCGCCGAGTCTGCCACCCGCCCTCCGCCAGTGGGCGGCGGGCGGCGGGCCCGCCCCCGCCGTGTCGCGCGGCCCGGGCCGCGCCGGGAAAAGGGAGGCGCCGCCGCAGCGGCGCCTCCCGCGGTCCCACCCCTCCCATGGGGCCGACTTCCGCGCCGTGCCGTCCGAGGACGCCACACACGGGAAGTACGCTCTTTACTTCCCCGAAAAATAGTACATACGCATCAACGCCACCGAAGATCACGCGAAGCGTCCGGTTCAGCCCGCCACCAGCCGGTCCGGACACCGGAAACCACACACAGTCGGTGTCCGAGCACGGGAACTCGGAGGGTGGCCGAGGCCTAGGCGGGAAACCGACCCGGGCCCCCGTGCGCTGGAAGGGGACGGCCGATTCCGCACCCTGCCGTCGTCTGCGCGGGGCCGAGCGCATCCGCACAGCCGACCGGCTGCGGGAGCGGGGGCGCCGAGTCGGCGTGGACCGGCCTCAGCGGCGCCAGTCGGGGCGCTGGCTGCCGCGCGAGGCCCTGCGGCCGCCGCCCTTGCCCTGCTTCTCGCGGATGCGCATCGTCAGCTTGATCGGGCTGCCGTCGAAGCCGAACTCCTCGCGCAGGCGCCGCTCGATGAAGCGGCGGTAGTTGTCCTCCAGGAACCCGGTGGTGAACAGCACGAAGTGCGGCGGCCGGGCGCCGGCCTGGGTCGCGAAGAGGATCTTGGGCTGCTTGCCGCCGCGCACCGGCGGCGGGGTGGCCGCCACCAGCTCCTTGAGCCAGCTGTTCAGCCGCCCGGTGGGGATGCGGGTGTCCCATCCCGCCAGGCTGGTCTCAAGCGCGGGCACGAGGCGCTCGGTGTGCCGCCCGGTCCGGGCGGAGATGTTGACGCGCGGCGCCCAGGAGACCCGGGAGAGCTGGCGGTCGATCTCCTTCTCCAGGTAGTAGCGCCGCTCCTCGTCGAGCGTGTCCCACTTGTTGAACGCCAGCACCAGGGCGCGGCCCGCCTCGACCACCTGCTCGACGACGCGGATGTCCTGCTCGGCGAGCGGCTCGCTGACGTCCATCAGCACCACGGCGACCTCGGAGCGCTCCAGCGCCGTGGTCGTGCGCACCGTGGCGTAGTAGTCGGCGCCCTGCAGCGCGCGGAAGCGGCGGCGGATGCCGGCGGTGTCGACGAACGTCCACGGCCGCCCGCCCAGCTCCACGACCTCGTCGACGGAGTCGCGGGTGGTGCCCGCCTTCGCGTCGACGACCACGCGGTCCTCGCCCGCGATCCGGTTGAGCAGGCTGGACTTGCCCACGTTGGGCCGGCCCACCAGCGCGATCCGCCGCGGCGCGTCCTCGGGCTCCTCCTCGCGCTCGGGCGGGCCCTCGGGCAGCGCGCCGGTCACAGCGTCGAGCATGTCGCCGGTCCCGCGCCCGTGCAGAGCGCTGACCGGGAACGGCTCGCCCATGCCGAGGTTCCACAGCGCCAGGGCGTCGGGTTCCTGGAGCTCGCCGTCCACCTTGTTGGCGGCCAGCACGACGGGTTTTCCGGCCCGGCGCAGGACCCGGGCGACCGCCTCGTCGGCCTCGGTGGAGCCCACGGTGGCGTCGACGACGAACAGGACCGCGTCGGCGGCCCGCGCGGCGTATTCGGCTTGGTGCGCGACCATCTCGGCCAGCCCGGAGACGCCCGTCTCCCAGCCGCCGGTGTCGACCAGGGTGAACTCCCGCGACTGCCACGCGGCGTCGTAGGCGACCCGGTCGCGGGTGACGCCGGGGACGTCCTCGACCACCGCTTCGCGGCGCCCGATGATGCGGTTCACCAGCGAGGACTTGCCGACGTTGGGGCGGCCGACAACGGCGACCACCGGTTTGACCTCGACGTCCTCGTCGGGGCCGTCCGGCGGGCCGTCGAGGTCGGGGTTGTGCTCACTCATCGCTTCCACTACTCCCGGTTTCGCCGCCCCGCGCGCCCAGGATCGCGTGCCGCGGGGCGGAATGACTGGCCGCGCCCGCACCGGGCGCGGCGGAACCGCCGGCGGCCGGTCGGCCGCCGCCTGTCGTGCGTTGTCGTGCTGTCGGCAGCGTGCCGCCGCCGCGTGCACCCGGCCGGGTGGACGCGGCGGGGCGGCGCCGGTGTCCCAAGCCGCCCGGCCCTACGCTCGCGCCGCCCGGAACCGGTCCGCCGATCCGCGGACCCCGGGCGGCCCAAGCGCCTCGCTCCGCCGCCCGCCATCGCCGCCGGGCCGGTCCGGCCCGGCGGCGCGGAAGCGGCCGCGAAACCGCGGCCCCGGGACGCGCGGCGCGTCAGCGAGCGGCGGAGCCCTCGGCCTGCTTCTCGCCGACCGCCTTGCCGGCGCCGGGCCGGTCGCCCGCTCCCGCGGCCGCGACGGCGCGGTCGGTCAGTTCGAGCAGGATCGCCACGACCTCGTCGAGGCCCAGACCGGTGGTCTCCAACTCCAGGGCGTCGGCGGTCTGGGTCAGCGGCGAGTCCGCGCGGCTGGAGTCGAGCAGGTCGCGCCGCGCGAGGTCGGCCTGGACGGCGTCGATGTCGCTGCCGCTCAGCTCGCCGCTGCGCCGGTGCGCCCGGGCCTCGGCGCTGGCGGTCAAATAGATCTTGACCTGGGCGTCGGGGGCGACGACGGTGGTGATGTCGCGCCCCTCGACGACGATCCCTGCGGCTCGGCTCCGCGCCAGCGCGATGGTCTCGCGCTGCATCGCGACGAGCCGCTCCCGCACCGCGGGTACGGCGCTGACGGCGCTGACGCCGGCCGTCACCTGCTGCGTTCGGATCTCACGGGCGACGTCCCTGCCGTCCACGTGGACCGTGGGAGCGGCGGGGTCGGTGCCCATGCTGATGTCCGGGCGCCCGGCCGCCTCCGCGACGGCTGCCGCGTCGTCGGCGTCGACCCCGTGGTGCTGCATCCACCAGGTCATGGCCCGATACATCGCCCCGGTGTCGAGGTACCACAGGTCGCGCGCCGAGGCCACGCCCTTGGCCGTGCTGGACTTGCCCGACCCCGAGGGACCGTCGATGGCCACGACGACTCCCTCGGCGCTGCCCTGCGCGCTCACGTGGTGTTCTCCTCCGGGGTGTACTGCATCCATCTCGTCTCAACCGCTCAGCCTACAGGCGCGGCGGCCCGCTCGGCACCGCCGCACGGGCGGCCCCGGGCGCGCGAGCGCTCACGCGTGGACCGAGTAGCCGCGCTCGCGCAGCACGCGGGACAGGCGCTCGGCGGCCTCGGGGACCACGGAGAGCTGCGCCACGCCCATCGGCAGGCCGTAGGAGTGGTCCAGACGCACGTCCTCGATGTTGACTCCGGCGGCGCCGGCGGCGAGGAACAGCCGCCCCAGGGAGTCGGGCTCGTCGGGGATGAGCACCGGGACCACGGCGTATTCGGGGGTGCGGCCGCCGCCGTGCTTGCCGGGCACGCGCTCGCGCCCGCGCACGCCGCGCTCCAGCAGGCCGCCGACCGCCTCGGGCGGCGGGCCGGAGGGCTCGGCTTCCCGGCCGCCGGCCTCGCGCAGGCCCGCGGCGCAGGCGGACAGGTCCGCGGCGACGGCCTCCAGCACGTCGGCGACCGGGCCGCCGTTGTGGCCGAGGATCTCCCACCACAGCCGGGGGTCGCCGGCGGCGATGCGGGTGACGTCGCGCACACCCTGCCCGGCCAGGGACAGCGCCGCCTCGTCGCCGTCGAGCAGGCGCGCCGCCACGGCGGCCGCGGCGACGTGCGGGCCGTGGGAGACCAGTGCGACGGCGCGGTCGTGGGCGGCGGCGCCCATCGGCACGGGTTCGGCGCCGCAGAGCCGGATCAGGTCGCGCACCGCCGAGACCGCTCCGGGGTCGGCCTTGCCGGTGGGGCACAGCGCCCAGGAGCGCCCGAGGAACAGGTCGGCGCGGGCCGCGCTGGGCCCGCTGCGCTCGCCGCCGCCCATCGGGTGGCCGGGCACGAAGGTGGCCATGTCGCAGCCGGCGCGCTCCGCGGCGGCGACGACGCCGTGCTTGACGCTGGCGGCGTCGGTGTAGACGTGGGCCAGGCCGCGGTCCTGGGCGGCGCGCAGCACCTCGGGGACCGCGGAGGGCGGTGCGGCGATGACGGCGATGTCGGCGGGGCGGCCGGGTGCGTCCTCGTCCAGCGGCTCGCCGGCGCCCAGCTCGCAGGCGAGGCGCAGAACCCCGGGGTCGGGGTCGCTGAGGGCGACCCGGGTGCCGTGCTCGCGCAGGGCGAGCGCGATCGAGGTGCCGATCAGCCCGGCGCCCACGATGACCGCCCGTTCGATCCTGCCCACGTCGCTCCCCGTCCGTCGCGGCCGCGGCCCCTCCGGTGCCGCGGCGCACCTCATCGGCACCCTGCGTATCGCCCCAGCGTAGTCCACCCCGCGCCAAGCGCGCCGCGGCGGTGGAGTGCGGCGCCCCGCTCGCTCCGCTCGTCCCGGTCCCCGCCGGGACGGCCGGCGCCCGCCGGGAATCCCCGGGAATCCGACGCGCTCGACCGGGTCCGCCGCGGGCCGCCGCCGGGACGCGGACACGGCCCGCGATCCACCGCATCGGCGGTGGCGAAACGACGAACACCGGCCCCGAAATCCGGGGCCGGTGCCGGGTGCTTCGCTCGCTACTGGGCGATGTCCAGGCGCAGCGCCTGCGCGCCGCGCAGGTAGACGTGCTGGAGGTCGGCGCGCGGCCGCTCGGTCTCGATGTGGGCCATCAGGCGCACGACGCGCGGCAGCGCGCGGGGGACCGCGATCTCCGTGGCGCACATCAGGGGGACCTCGCTGAAGCCGAGCTTGCGCGCCGCCAGCGCCGGGAACTCCGACGTGAGGTCGGGAGTCGAGGTGAACAGCACGCTGATCACGTCGTCGGTCGTCAACGCGTTGCGCCGGAGGACCTCCGACACCAGCTCGGCCGTGGCCTCCAGGACGAGGTCGCGCTCATCGGCGTCGACCTGCACAGCGCCCCGGATCGCTCGTACTGCCACTTTCGCCCGTCCTTCTTCGTCGTCGTAGGGCGGCCCGGCCGCACCGACGGGCGCAGCCGCCGGCGGGGCCAGGCCGCACGTGGCGCCCTGGTCAGAGTCCCGCGGTGGTGTACAGCTCGCTGACCTCCTCGGCCGTCAGCGCGCGCATCGTGCCCGCCTTGAGGGTCTTGATGCCGACCGGGCCGATCTGGGTGCGGGCCAGGTCGTAGACCGGGTGGCCCACGGCCTCCATCAGCCGCCGCACGATGTGCTTGCGGCCCTCGTGCAGCCTGACCTCGACCAGCGCCTGCGGCTCGCCGTTCTCGACGACGCGGAAGGAGTCGACCTCGACGGGGCCGTCGTCGAGGTCGACGCCGCCGCGGACCTCGCGGACGACCTCGCGCGGCACCGGGCCGGGCACCTTGGCGACGTAGGTCTTGACCACCTGGTAGCGGGGGTGGGTCAGCCGGTTGGCCAGCTCGCCGTCGTTGGTGAGCAGGATCAGGCCCTCGGTCTCGGTGTCCAGGCGCCCGACGTGGAAGAGGCGCTCCTCGGTGCCGCCGGTGTAGTCGGCCAGCGTGGGGCGGCCCTCGGGGTCCGCCATCGTGCTGACGACGCCGCGGGGCTTGTGCAGCGCGTAGTAGAGCTTGTCGGGCGAGACGACGACGCGCATGCCGTCGACCCTGATCTCGGAGTTCTCGGGGTCCACGCGCGCGCCGAACCGGCGCACGGTGTGGCCGTCGACACTGACCCGCCCGGCCACGATCAGCTCCTCGCTGGCCCGCCGGCTGGCGACGCCCGCCTGGGCCAGCGCCTTCTGCAGCCGGATACCGCCGGGGACGTCGGCGTAGGCGTCGCGGTCGTCGCCAGGGCTCTCCTCGTCGGCGGGGTCGAACTCCGAGCGCAGGGTGTTCAGCCTGGCGCGGGCGGCCGGCGAGAGGTCGCGCTCGGCGGCGCCGCCGCCCCGGGGCACGCGGCTGTCGCGGGAGTCGCGCGGCGCGGGGCGGTCGCCCGAGGAGCGGGCGCCGCCGCGCTCCTGGCGCCGGGTGTAGACGCGCGGGTCGCGCCGCTCGCCGGGGTTCGAGCCGCGGGACTCGCGGGATCCGCGCGAGCCGCGTGTGTCGCGTGTGTCGCGTGTGTCGCGTGACTCGCGCGGAGCACGGGCGTCGCGGGAGTCCGGCGAGCCGCGGCCGGTCCCGCTGTTCTCGGCGCGCGCGCCGGAGCGCTGGGCGCGCTCGGCCTCGTTGCGCAGCGCGGGGTCGCGGTGGTTGCCGCCGCTCTGCTGCCGACGACCCGGTCGCTCGCTGCTCTGGCGCCCTCGGCGGTCGTCGGAGCCGCCACGGGGGGCCGAGCCGCGGCCCGCCGCCTGGCCCTGGCCGCGCGGGGCGGAGCCGCTGTCGCGGCCCCCGCTCTTCCCGGGCTTGCCGGCCTTGTCGGACGTGCCGCGGTTGTCGGGGTTGCGCTGGTCGCCGCGCTCACCGCGCGGGGCGGACCGCCCGCGCTCCGCGCGGCGGTCGTCGGAGTCCCGCACACCGCGGGACCGGGAGTTCTTACGTGGCGTGTTCACCGGTGTCGTCAAAACCTTCGATGTCGTCAGGCAGGAAAGGGGCGAGATCGGGAAGTTCGTCCAGGTTTCGCAGTCCGAGCCGCTCCAGGAAGTACCCGGTGGTGCGGTAGAGGTGCGCGCCCGACTCCGGGTCCTGCCCGGCCTCCTCGATGAGTCCCCTCAATACGAGGGTACGCATAACACCGTCACAGTTCACACCGCGCACAGCCGAGACCCGGCCGCGCGAGACGGGCTGGCGGTAGGCCACCACGGCCACGGTCTCCAAGGCGGCCTGCGTGAGTTTGACCTCCTGGCCCTCCTTGAGGAAGTGCTCGACGACGTCGGCGCACTCCGGGCGGGTGTAGAAGCGCCATCCGTCGGCCACCTGGCGCAGGTCGAACCCGCGCCCCTGCTCGGTGTACTCGCGGGAGAGCCCGGTGAGCACCGCGGCGACCTCCTCGACCGAGCGGTCGAACGCGCGGGCGAGATCGTACACGGGCACCGGCTGGTCCACGACCATGAGCACCGCCTCCAGGTCGCGCCGCAGCCGGGCGCCGCGCCCGTCCCCGGCGGACTCCGCCTCCGCGCGCTCCGCGGTACCGCCTTCACCGGCCGGCTCGTCCTGTGCCGCCGGCCGTGCCCACGCGCCGGGCCCGGCCTCCTCGGCCGCGGACCCGGTCCGCTCCTGCTCTGCCGCGCTCACGCTTCCTCCTCGCTGTCCTGTCCGTGCCGGTCGAACTCGTCGGAGACGTCGACCTCGCCCGCGACGTCGCCGGTCCAGTTGACCGTCAGCTCGGCGAGCGGTTCAGGCTGGTCGAAGCCGACGCTGGCCGCGCGGTAGAGCTCCAGCAGCGCCAGGAACCGCGCGACGACCTCGAAGGTACCCGTGCAGTCCGCGGTCAGCTCGGCGAAGGTGAGGGCGCCGTGCTCCCGCAGCGCCCGCACCACGATCTCCGCCTGCTCGCGCACCGAGGTGCGCGTCTGGTGGATGTGGGTGACCGGGACGCTCGGCGGCTCCTTGGGCGTGAACACCCGGGCCGCCAGCATGGCGAACTCCTGCGGGCCGAGCTTGATGAAGACGTCGGGGCGCGCGTCGGCGAAGCGGTCCTCCAGCGGGACCGCCCGCGGGAACCGGCGCCCCTGCGCCGCGAGCCGCTCGGCCAGCAGGGCGGCGACCTCCTTGTAGGCGCGGTACTGCAGCAGCCGCGCGAACAGCAGGTCGCGGGCCTCCAGGAGCGCGAGGTCGGCCTCGTCCTCGATCTCGCCGCGCGGCAGCAGCCGCGCCGCCTTCAGATCCAGCAGCGTGGCCGCCACCAGCAGGAAGTGGCTGGCCTGGTCCAGGTCCCAGGACTCGCCGTGGGCCCGGATGTAGGCCATGAACTCGTCGGTGACCTTCGACAGGGACACCTCGGTGATGTCGAGCTTGTGCTTGGAGATCAGCCCCAGCAGCAGGTCGAAGGGTCCCTCGAAGTTGTCCAGGTGGACCTGGAACCCGCCGTCTGCGGCCTCCTCCTCAGTCGCCATACGGCGGGTTCGTGTCAGGTCGGCTCATCGTTCCAGGTTGCCACCGCCGCGGCGGTGGGCTGTTCAGTTGGTGTTCAGGCGCTGCACGAGCATGCTCGACTCCCCGTGCTCCTCGAAGTCGGCGAGCAGCACCGCCACGGCCTCCCGGACGATCCGGCCGCGGTCGGCGGCCAGTCCGTGGTTGCCGCGCAGCGCCAGCCGGGTCTGCTCCAGAGCGAGCAGCTCGGGCGCCGATATGTAGACGGTGATCTTCTCGTCGTGGCGCTGCCTCCCGCTGGGCCGCGGCGGGCTCGCCTGGATCCCCCGCGGTGCGGGCGCCTGCGCCGGCGCGTACGCCGCGGAGCCGTCGGCCTGATCGGCCTCCGGCTGTCCCGGTGTCGGCGGCTCCGCCGTGGCTGTGGAGTGTGCGGGCTCGGGGTCGACGGGGTCGGATGAGCGGAAGAACAGCTCGTCGGCCCCCGGCAGGGTCACGCGTGACCGCTGTTTGGCCACCGGGCCAGCACCTCCTTCGCGAGTCCGCGATAGGCGTTGGCCCCGGCCGACGAGGAGTCGAACCGCGTTATCGGCTCGCCCGCGACGGTGGCGTCGGGGAAGCGGATGGTGCGGTTGATGACGGTGCCGTAGACCTTGTCGCCGAATCCGTCGATGATGGTGGCCAGCACCTCGCGCGCGTGCAGCGTGCGCGGGTCGTACATCGTCCCCAGGAATCCGTCGATCACCAGGCGCTCGTTGAGCCGCTCCTGTACCTTCTGGATCGTGTCCATCAGCAGCGCGACGCCGCGCAGCGCGAAGAACTCGCACTCCAGCGGCACGATGACCCCGTCGGCCGCAGTGAGCGCGTTGACGGTGAGCAGCCCCAGCGAGGGCTGGCAGTCGATGAGCACGACATCGTAGTCGTCGATGACCGGGCGCAGGGCGCGCGAGAGCATCTGCTCCCGCGCCACCTCCCCCACCAGCTGCACTTCGGCCGCGGACAGGTCGATGTTGCTCGGAATCAGGTCGAGGCCGTCGATGTCGGTCTTGAGCAGGACGTCCTCGACGGCGACGTCGCGTTGCATGAGCAGGTTGTAGACGGTGAGCTCCAGCTCGCGCGGGTCGAGCCGCCCCAGGCCCACCGACAGCGCCCCCTGGGGGTCGAAGTCGACGAGCAGCACCCGTCTGCCGTACTCGGCTATCGCGGCGCCGAGGTTGATGGTGGTGGTGGTCTTACCGACTCCACCCTTCTGGTTACACAGTGCTACGATCCGTGCCGGGCCGTGGCTGTCCAGCGGCTCGGGATCCGGATAGTCCGGCTTAGGTCTGTTCGCTTGCAGTTCGGCCCCCGTGCTGCGCATTTCCCCCCATGGGCTGCTCGCCGGGGAGTCCGGCATGTGTTCGTCGATGGGCGCCCCCGGCCCCTCATCGTCGTACTCCGACCAGCTCACAACCCTTGACCTCCCTACGGACCGGACTGTGCGGACGTCGCGGCGCCCGCCGACCCACCGGCCGTCGGAAAAACTCAATATGTCGACAGCGACCAGCTGTCGTGCCGCGACTCTAGAACTTCCGCGCACAATCATTCAACGCGACACTCTACGGGGTGGGGCGGCCGCCGGTGCGCGAAGTCCCCGCCGCGGCGGCGGGGAGTGCTCACCGGACCGCGTCGGCACGGGGATGGCTGGCGGCGTAGACCTCGCGCAGCCGGTCGACGGTGACCATCGTGTACACCTGCGTCGTGGTCACCGACGCGTGCCCCAGCAGCTCCTGCACCACGCGCACGTCGGCGCCGCCGTCGAGCAGGTGGGTGGCGAAGGAGTGGCGCAGCGTGTGCGGCGAGACGTCGCTCAGCCCGGCGCGCTCGGCGGCGGCGCGCAGCACCGCCCAGGCGCCCTGGCGGGTCAGCCGGCCGCCGCGGGCGTTGAGGAACAGCGCGGGCACGCCGCGACCGGACGCGGCCAGCACCGGGCGCGCGCGGACGAGGTAGGCGTCGAGGGCGCCGCGGGCGAACCGGCCGACGGGGACCAGCCGCTCCTTGCCGCCCTTGCCGCGGAAGCGGACCGCCGCGACGCCGTCCTCGGGCTCGGGCTCGGAGTTGGGGTGCTCGCCCGGGCGGGGCGCGGCGGCGCCGAGGGCGACGCGGGTGATGTCGTCGACGTCCAGGCCCACCGCCTCGGAGATGCGCGCGCCGGTGCCGTAGAGCAGTTCCAGCAGCGCGCGGTCGCGCAGGGCACGGGGATCGCCCTCGGCGGGCACGGCGCCCAGCAGGGACTCGATCGCCTCCAGCGACACCGCCTTGGGCAGCCGCCGCGCGGGGGTCGGCGGGCGCACGCCGCCGGCGGGGTCGGTCGCGGCCAGTCCTTCGCGCAGTGCGAAGCGGTGCAGCCCGCGTACGGCCACGACGGCGCGTCCGGCGGAGTTGCCGCCCAGCGCAGGGTGGTCGGCGTCGCCCTCGCGCAGGCGGCGCAGGAACTCGGTGACGTGCTGCTCGGTGACCGCGGCCAGGGACCCGACGCCGCGTCCGGCCAGGAAGTCCAGGTAGCGGCGCAGGTCGCGGCGGTAGGAGGAGAGGGTGTTGGCCGCCAGCCCGCGCTCGACCGAGAGGTGGTCGAGGTAGCCGGACAGCGCCGAGCGCAGCGCCGCGGCGGGCTGCGGGCGGGCGGAATCCTGTTCTGGGGCCACCGTGGCGATCACCCGCCTTCCGCCGCGTCCGGGGGTTTCGGGGGCGATCATGCCACACGGTGACGACATCGGCGGCCCGACACGGCGATACCCCCAGCAACCCACGCGAGAGGACCACCGGCGACAAGCCGCCCAATGGCGCCGATCCGGACATCGCGCCGTGTTTCCGCCTCCCCCGGCCGGGGTGCGCTCCGCGGGCCGCGGCCGGGGGAGGCCTCAGGAGCCGATGCCGGCCGGCCTCAGCGAGGCGAAGGAGTCGCGGGCGGCGCGGGCGGCGGCCAGCACCCCGACGACGGTGGCGCCGTTGTGCAGCCGCCCGGCCATCACGGCCTCGGCGGCCTCGGCCAGCGGCACCCACCGCAGCTCCATGTCGGTCTCCTCGTGCACGCGCTCGAACCCGATCTCGTCTGCGTTCAGCCGGGTCGGACCGCGGCCGAGGAAGACCTGGATGCGTTCACTGGAGAAGCCGGGCGAGGGGAAGAAGTCCGCCAGCTCGTACCAGTCCCCGGCCGCGAAGCCGGCCTCCTCGCGCAGCTCCCGCTGGGCGGTGGCGAGCGGCGGCTCGCCCTCCTCGTCGCGCACTCCTGCGGGCAGCTCCCACAGGCGGTGCCCCACCGGGTGCCGGTACTGGCTGAGCATCAGCACGCGCTCGTGGTCGTCCAGGGCGAGTGCGGCGACGGCCCCCGGGTGGTCCAGGTACTCGCGGGCGACGACCTCGTCGCCGTCGGGACCGGGCATGTGCACGCGGTCCACGCGCGTGGCGGTCTTCGCACCGCGGTAGGCCACCTCGCTGCCCTCGACGCGCCAGGCCTCGGGGCGGTCGGCCGGGACGGCGCCGGCACGGGTACCGGTACCGGTGCCGGCCGCGGACGGTGCGGGCTCCCCCGGCCCGCGCACGCCGCTCACGCCCACTCGGCGGCGTCGGCGGATCCGTCGAGCGGAGCCGCGGCGGCCCCGGCCGCGCCCTTCCGGACGTGCTCCAGGGCGGCCGAGACCAGGCCGCGGAACAGCGGGTGGGCGCGGGTGGGCCGGGAGCGCAGCTCGGGGTGGGCCTGGGTGGCGATGTAGAAGGGGTGCTCCTCGCGCGAGAGCTCCACGTACTCCACCAGGCGGCCGTCGGGCGAGAGCCCCGAGAAGACCATCCCGGCGTCCTCCAGGCGGCCGCGGTAGGCGTTGCCGACCTCGTAGCGGTGGCGGTGGCGCTCCTGTGCGCGGGACTCGCCGTAGAGCTCGCGGGCGATGGAGCCCTCGGCCAGCTCCGCGGGGTACAGCCCCAGCCGCATGGTGCCGCCCATGTCGCGCTCGCCGGCGACGACGTCGGTCTGGTCGGCCATGGTCGAGATGACCGGGTGCTCGGCCTTGTCGTCGAACTCGGCGCTGTTGGCACCCGCCAGCCCGGCGGCGTTGCGGGCGTACTCGATCACCATGCACTGCAGTCCCAGGCAGATGCCCAGCAGCGGCACGCGGTTCTCGCGTGCGTAGCGGATGGCGCCGAGCTTGCCCTCGATGCCGCGCACCCCGAACCCGCCGGGGATCAGCACGCCGTCGGCGCCGCCCAGCTCGCGCTCGGCGCCCTCGGGTGCGGCGCAGTCGTCGCTGGCCACCCAGCGCAGGTGCACGCGGGTGTTCTCGGCGAACCCGCCGGCCCGCAGCGCCTCGGTCACCGACAGGTAGGCGTCGGGCAGGTCGATGTACTTGCCGACGAGCGCGATGGTGACCTCGTGGTCGGGCTGGTGCACGCGGCGCAGCAGGTTGTCCCACTCGGTCCAGTCGACGTCGCGGAAGGCCAGGCCCAGGCGGCGCACGACGTAGGCGTCCAGGCCCTCGCGGTGCAGCACCTTGGGGATGTCGTAGATCGAGGGGGCGTCGGGGGTCGAGACCACGCCGCCGTCGTCGACGTCGCACATCAGGCTGATCTTGCTCTTCAGGCTCTGCGGGATCGGCCGGTCGGAGCGGCACACGATCGCGTCGGCCTGGATGCCGATGTTGCGCAGCGCGGCCACCGAGTGCTGGGTGGGCTTGGTCTTCAGCTCGCCCGAGGGGCCGAGGAACGGCAGCAGCGAGACGTGCAGGAAGAAGCAGTTGTCACGGCCGATCTCGTGGCGGATCTGGCGCACCGCCTCCAGGAACGGCTGGGACTCGATGTCGCCGACCGTGCCGCCGATCTCGGTGATGACCACGTCGACGTCGGCGGAGTCCATCGCGTAGATGCGCGCCTTGATCTCGTTGGTGATGTGCGGGATGACCTGCACGGTGTCGCCGAGGTAGGCGCCCTGGCGCTCCTTGGCGATGACGCTGGAGTAGACCTGGCCGGTGGTGACGTTGGCCGAGGCGGACAGCTCGGTGTCGAGGAAGCGCTCGTAGTGGCCGATGTCGAGGTCGGTCTCGGCCCCGTCGTCGGTGACGAACACCTCGCCGTGCTGGAACGGGTTCATCGTGCCCGGGTCGACGTTGAGGTAGGGGTCGAGCTTCTGCATGGTGACGCGGAGGCCACGCGACTTCAGCAGCCGCCCGAGGCTGGATGCGGTCAGGCCCTTGCCCAGACTGGAGGCGACCCCGCCAGTAACGAAAAGGTGTTTGGTGCTCGCGGCGGTTGCCAAAGGTTGCTCCCGTGGTCGTACGTCGACGGGCCGTCCGTTTCGGATCGGAGGGCCCGTGCGGTGCCCGGCGCCGGAGGGGGCTCGCCCCGTCCGCGACCTCGGACTCCACGGGCCACCAGAATAACAGCGCCGCGCACCCGCCCCGATACGCACCCGACCGGCACGGGCCCCATGGTGAGGCGCCTGCCCTGGTCCGACGCCGGCTCCGCGCGTGCGCCGCCCGCAGCCGATACCCCGGGCGCGGCGGCGAGAGAGCGGCCGGGCGGCGGCCCGGGCGAGTGCCGCCGGGTGCCGGACGGGGACCGCGGACCGCGCCTCTCCCGGGGCCGGAACCGGCCACGCCGGTCGGCGCGGAGGGCGGCGGCGGGAGCGCGGACGGCTACCGCCCGCCGGAGGGGAAGACGCCGGCGCGCCCCAGGAGCGCCGTAGGAGGCGCCCCCAGGAGCGACCCCAGCCAGATCCCCGCGCGGGCCGTCTCGGTGACGTCGACGCCCGTGTGGAGGCCGCTGCGTTCGAGCTGGAAGGCCAGATCCTCGGTGGCGATGTTCCCGGTCGCGCCGGGAGCGAACGGGCAGCCGCCGAATCCGCCGACGCTGGCGTCCAGCACGGTCACCCCGTGCTCGACCGCGGTGTGGGCGTTGGCGTACCCGGTGTTGCGGGTGTTGTGGAAGTGGCAGCGCAGCCGCGCGCCGCCCGCCACCTTCCGCACGCGTTCGACCAGGTCGGCCACCTGCCGGGGCACGCCCACGCCGATGGTGTCGGCCAGGGCGATCTCCACCGCGCCGGCCTCGGCCGCGCGCCGGGCGACCTCGACCACGCGCTCGGGGTCGGTCTCGCCGTCGAACGGGCAGCCGAAGGCGGTGGAGACGGTGGCGCTGATGGGGACCCCGGCGTCGGCAGAGGCCGCGGCGATGCCGGCGAACGCGTCGTTCATCTCCTCGACCGAGCAGCCCTGGTTGCGCCGGCAGAAGCCGTCGGTGGCCGGGATGGCGACGTTGACCTCGTCGACGCCGGCCTCAAGCGCGCGGTCCAGGCCGCGCCGGTTGAGCACCAGGCCGATGTAGGAGACGCCCTCGCGGCGCGGCACGGCGGCCATGACCTCCTCGGCGCCGGCCATCTGCGGCACCCGCCGCGGGTTGACGAAGCTGACCGCCTCGATCCGGCGGGCGCCCGCCGCCAGCAGCCGCTCGATCAGTTCGACCTTGCGGGCCGGCGGCAGCGGCGTCTCCTCGTTCTGCAGCCCGTCCCGCGGCCCGACCTCGACGATCTCCACCTGCTGCCCGGACATTGCGCCACTTCCCGTCTCGACGTCGGCGTGCGGGCGCGTGCGGCGCACGCGCCCGCACGGCCCAGGATAGTGCGGCCGCCGCGCACCGATCGGCGGTTCGGCCGATCATCCCATCCCTGCGGGCGGAACTCACCGGCGCCGTCCGCCCGGACCGGGTTCCGGCGACGGGGGCACGCGCCGCCCCCTCCCCCGCTCAGCGCAGCGCCAGCGAGGGGCGGACCTCCCAGGTGGTCCACACCGGGCGGTAGCCCATGCGGTTCCAGAAAGGCCCCGAAAGCGGGTTCATCATCGCGTAGTTGAGGACCGTCACCTGCACGTTGTGGGAATCCAGCGCCTGGTGCGCCTCGTTGACCAAGGCCGTGCCGATCCCCCGCCCGCGCTCGTCCTCGGCCACCACCCCGTAGCCGATGTGCGCGGCCGGGGCCGCCCGCACCAGCGGGGCCGCCCACCGGGCGCGGTCGGGCGGGGAGACCCAGACCAGGCCGACCGCGCGGCCGCGCCGTTCGGCCAGCCACACCCAGGAGGGCGAGCGGCCCAGGGCGCGCGCGGCGACGCGGCGGGTCTGCTCGGGGGTCTCCGGCTGGATGAACACGCCGCCGAAGAACTCCTCGTAGCGGTGCTCCTCCATGAGCAGGCTGACGATCGGCGCGAGGTCCTGCATGTCGGCCAGCCGGATGGTGACGTCGCGCGGCGGCAGCGAGGGGGGTACCCCGCGGCGCCGCTCGCGGGCGGCCAGCACGCTGTAGGGCTGGAGGCCGTGCGCCTGCAGCGCGGGCACGCCCACGACGTCGCGGGCCGGCCAGGTGAGCTGGGCGGCCGACTCCGAGCCGGTGCCGGTGGGCAGCTGGCGCAGCTGGTCGCGCCAGCTCGACAGCAGCGAGTCCAGGGCCCGGCCGGGGTCCGGTCCGCCGACGACGGGGGTCAGCCAGTGCTGGTCGGCCATGCCCCAGGTACGGCCGACCTCGCCGGGCTGGTGCCAGGAGTAGCGCATGGTGCCGGTGGCGACCGGCCGCCCGGCCTCGTCGCTGACCGTCAGCAGCGGATAGGTGCTCTTCCGCGGGCGCGTGGGCACCGGCAGCAGGGGGTCGGCCTCGCGCCAGCGCGTGGCGGCGGAATCGACGAGCAGGTCGAACTCCGCACCGCTGCCGGGCATCTCGTCATTCCGCACCCGGGCGACATAACCGCCCATCCCACCTCCCAGGCCGCGCATACCCGCACTCACCCGCCCTCGGCTCCGGCGCGGCTGTCGGGAGCCGATCAGTGGTCACGTACCGTTGCAACACGGACACAAAGACCGTAGCGCCTCAAGAGTCACTTCGCTCGCGATTGCGACAAGAGTTTCCCCGATCGTTTTGAAATTGACGCTGTGCAATTTCACGGGGGCAAAGCCCGGTGGGTCCAACGGTAACCGATTCGGGCCGGGTTGCGGCTGTTGGGGCGATCCTACGACCCCGCCACGGCATGCGGCGGCCCGCCGCCCCGCTCACGGGCGGCGGACCGCTGCGCGGATGCGCTCAGCCGACTCCGGCGGCGTCCATTCCGCGCAGCTCGCGCTTGAGTTCCTTGATCTCGTCGCGCAGCCGGGCGGCGAGCTCGAACTGCAGGTCGGCGGCCGCCTGGTGCATCTGCTCGCCGAGCTGGTCGATGAGCTGGGCGAGGTCGGCCCGCGGCATGCGGGAGATGTCCTCGGACCGCTCCGGGCCCGCCTGCTTCAGGGAGGGCACCGGCGCCTTGGTCTGCCGGTAACCGGAGCCGATCAGCTCCTCGGTGTCGACGTCCTCGCGCGCCAGCGAGTCGAGGATGTCGGCGATCTTCTTGCGCAGCGGCTGCGGGTCGATCCCGTTGGCCTCGTTGTAGGCCAGCTGCTTGGCGCGGCGCCGGTTGGTCTCGTCGATCGCGCTGCGCATGGAGTCGGTGACGTTGTCGGCGTACATGTGCACCTGGCCGGCGACGTTCCGCGCCGCGCGCCCGATGGTCTGGATCAAGGCGCTGGAGGAGCGCAGGAAGCCCTCCTTGTCGGCGTCGAGGATGGCCACCAGCGAGACCTCGGGCAGGTCGAGCCCCTCGCGCAGCAGGTTGATGCCCACCAGCACGTCGAACTCGCCCACCCGCAGCTCGCGCAGCAGCTCCACCCGCCGCAGGGTGTCGACCTCGCTGTGCAGGTAGCGCACGCGGATGCCCATTTCGGCGAAGTAGTCGGTGAGGTCCTCGGCCATCTTCTTGGTCAGCGTGGTGACCAGCACCCGCTCCCGGCGCTCGGCGCGCTCGCGGATCTCGTGCACCAGGTCGTCGATCTGGCCCTCGGTGGCCTTGACGACCACCTCGGGGTCGACCAGCCCCGTCGGTCGGATGACCTGCTCGACGACGTCGCCGCCGCTCTGCCGCAGCTCGTAGTTGCCGGGGGTGGCCGAGAGGTAGACCGTCTGCCCGATGCGCTCGACGAACTCCTCCCACTTCAGCGGGCGGTTGTCCAGCGCCGAGGGCAGCCGGAATCCGTGGTCGACCAGGGTGCGCTTGCGCGAGGCGTCGCCCTCGTACATGCCGCCGATCTGGGGCACGGTCACGTGGGACTCGTCGACGACCAGCAGGAAGTCCTCGGGGAAGTAGTCCAGCAGGGTGTTGGGGGCGCTGCCGGGATCGCGGCCGTCGAAGTGGCGCGAGTAGTTCTCGATGCCCGAGCAGCTGCCCACCTGCCGCAGCATCTCCAGGTCGTAGGTGGTGCGCATGCGCAGGCGCTGGGCCTCCAGCAGCCTGCCCTGGCCCTCCATCTCGGCGAGGCGCTCGGCGAGCTCGGCCTCGATCTGGGAGACGGCGCGCTCCATGCGCTCGGGGCCGGCGACGTAGTGGGAGGCGGGGAACAGGTACACGTGGTCGTCCTCGCCCAGGACCTCGCCGGTCAGCGGGTGCAGGGTCAGCAGCCGCTCGACCTCGTCGCCGAACATCTCGATGCGGATGGCGAGCTCCTCGTAGACCGGGATGACCTCGACGGTGTCGCCCCGCACGCGGAACGTGCCCCGCGTGAAGGCCGTGTCGTTGCGCGCGTACTGCATATCGACGAGCTTGCGCAGCAGGTCGTCGCGGTCGACCTGCATGCCGACCTCGAGCTCGGCCATGCGGTCGACGTACTCCTGCGGCGTGCCCAGGCCGTAGATGCAGGAGACCGAGGAAACCACGATCGTGTCGCGCCGCGTGAGCAGCGAGTTGGTGGCCGAGTGCCGCAGCCGCTCGACCTCGTCGTTGATCGAGGAGTCCTTCTCGATGTAGGTGTCGGTCTGGGGGACGTAGGCCTCGGGCTGGTAGTAGTCGTAGTAGGAGACGAAGTACTCGACCGCGTTGTTGGGCAGCATCTCGCGCAGCTCGTTGGCGAACTGGGCCGCCAGGGTCTTGTTGGGCTGCATGACCAGCGTGGGCCGCTGCAGCTGCTCGACCATCCAGGCCACCGTGGCGGTCTTGCCGGTGCCCGTGGCGCCCAGCAGCACCGTGTCGCGGTCGCCGGCCCCGACCCTGCGGCTGAGCTCGGCGATGGCCGAGGGCTGATCGCCCGCGGGGGTCATGTCCGACACGACCTCGAACGGCGTCTTCTTGCGCTGGATGTCGCTCACCGGCCGCACGTCGCCTCAGCTCCCCTCGCGTTCCGGATGTCTCCCCCACGCTATAACCACCCACTGACAACACGGCCCACACGCAGCGGATTCCCAGGTCAGCCGATACAGGACGGCTCACGGCCCCGCTCTCTCCACCGGCGTCAGGCCGCCATCGCCGGTACGCCGGGGAGGTCGGCGAATCGGGCCTCGGCATCGCGGCTCACGAGCGTGCGCCGGTTCCACGGGTGGGCCGCGATGTTCAGGCCGCGGGCACCGCGCGGTGTGCCCTCGCGCCTGATGCGAGCGATCAGCCCGGCAGGACGGTCCCGCCGCAGGCGTGCGGCCGCCCGGCGCGGGCTCCCCGGTCAGGCCCGCTTGCTCAGGTGCTCCCACACCTCGGCCACCCGGCGGTCCAGATCCTCGGGGGTGCCGGAGTTGTCGACGACGACGTCGGCCTTCGCGCGGCGGCGCTCGCGGGTGGCCTGGGCCCTGATGCGGGCGCGGACCTGCTCCTCGTCCATGCCCCGGTCGCGCACCACGCGCGCGACCTGCTCCTCCTCCGGTACGTCGACGACCACGACGACGTCGTAGAGGCCGCCCAGGTCGTTCTCCACCAGCAGCGGGACGTCGTAGACCACGACGGCGTCGGAGGAGGCGCCCGCCATCAGCTCCTCGGTCCGCCTGCCCACCCGCGGGTGGACGATGGCGTTCAGCTTGGCCAGGCGCGCGGAGTCGGAGAACACGATCCGCCCCAGCTTCGGGCGGTCGAGCCGGCCGTCGCCGGTCAGCACGTCTTCGCCGAACTCCGCGACGATCTCCTCCAGCCCCGAGGTGCCCGGCTCGACGACCTCGCGGGCGATCCGGTCGGCGTCGATGACCAGCGCGCCGTGGCGGGCGAGGCGCTCGGCCACGGCGCTCTTGCCGGAGCCGATGCCTCCGGTGAGTCCCACACGCAGCATGGCGGCGACTCTAGACGGTGGCGGGCCGGGGCTCGCGGCCGGGGACCGCTTTGCGCATGTGGACCAGGGCCAGGTGGTCGGACATGCGTTCGCGGCCGGTCTCGGTGTAGCCCAGGCTCCGGTAGAGGCGCAGGTGGGCCTCGTTCTGCTGCCCGGTGAAGACCGTGAACGCGGCGAGGCCGGGATGGGCGTGGGCCATCCGCTCCTCCAGGGCGCGCACCAGGGCCCGGCCGATGCCGCGGTGGCGCCGGTCGGGCGCCACGCAGAGCCGGTTGAGGAGTCCGGTGGCGTCCTCGGCCCGTCCGCGCACCGCGCCGACGATCCGGTGCCCCTCGACCGCCGTGAGCACGTGGCCGGCGCCCTCGACGGCGCGCCGGACGTTGTCGGCGGTCTCGGCCAGCGGCAGGATGAACGGGTCGCCGTAGAGCTGGGCCTCGTCGACGAACGCCGCCCGCTGCAGGGTCCAGATCTCGCCGGCGTCGTCGGCCGATGCGGCGCCGATGACCGGCTCGGGCGGGATGGGCATCGCTGCTCCGTTGCGGGGTCGGTGGAGGCGGCTGCGGCGAGCATAGCGAAGGGCCGCCCCCGTTTCCGGGAGCGGCCCTTGGCGATTCGCGTGCCGACCGTGCGGCCGGGGGCGTCAGCCCTCGGAGCCGCCGGCGAGCTTCTCGCGCAGCGCTGCCAGCGCCTCGTCGGAGGCGAGGGCGCCGCCGGTGTCCGGCTCGGCGGCGGCGGGTGCGCTCGGGGCCGCAGCGGGGGCTTCGCCGCCCTCGTACGGTGCCTCGGCGCCGGCCTCGGCCTCAGCGGCCTGGGCCTCCTCGACCTGCTTGCGGTGCGCCTCGAAGCGGGACTGCGCCATGGCGTACTGGCGCTCCCACTCGTCGCGCTGGGTCTCGTAGCCTTCGAGCCACTCGCCGCTGTCGGGGTCGAAGCCCTCGGGGTACTTGTAGTTGCCCTGCTCGTCGTAGTCGGCCGCCATGCCGTAGAGCGTCGGGTCGAAGTCGACCTGGTCCGGCGAGACGCTCTCGTTGGCCTGCTTCAGCGAGAGGCTGATGCGGCGGCGGTCGAGATCGATGTCGATGATCTTGACGAAGATCTCGGTGCCGACCTGGACGACCTGCTCGGGGATCTCCACGTGGCGCTCGGCGAGCTCGGAGATGTGCACCAGGCCCTCGATGCCCTCCTCGACGCGGACGAACGCGCCGAAGGGGACCAGCTTGGTGACCTTGCCGGGAACGACCTGGCCGATCTGGTGCGTGCGGGCGAACTGCTGCCAGGGGTCTTCCTGCGTGGCCTTGAGGGACAGGGAGACGCGCTCGCGCTCCATGTCGACGTCGAGGACCTCGACGGTGACCTCCTGGCCGACCTCCACGACCTCGCTCGGGTGGTCGATGTGCTTCCAGGACAGCTCCGACACGTGGACGAGGCCGTCGACACCGCCGAGGTCGACGAAGGCGCCGAAGTTGACGATGGAGGACACGACACCCTTGCGGATCTGGCCCTTCTGCAGGGTGTTGAGGAAGGTCTGGCGGACCTCCGACTGGGTCTGCTCCAGCCAGGCGCGGCGCGAGAGCACGACGTTGTTGCGGTTCTTGTCGAGCTCGATGATCTTGGCCTCGAGCTCGCGGCCCACGTAGGGCTGGAGGTCGCGCACGCGGCGCATCTCCACAAGCGAGGCCGGAAGGAAGCCGCGGAGTCCGATATCGAGAATCAGACCACCCTTGACGACCTCGATCACGGTGCCGGTGACGACGCCGTCCTCTTCCTTGATCTTCTCGATCGTGCCCCAGGCGCGCTCGTACTGCGCGCGCTTCTTGGACAGGATGAGGCGGCCTTCCTTGTCCTCCTTCTGGAGGACGAGGGCCTCGACGTGGTCGCCGACGGTCACGACCTCGCCCGGGTCGACGTCGTGCTTGATCGACAGTTCCCTTGACGGGATAACACCCTCGGTCTTGTAGCCGATGTCGAGCAAGACCTCGTCTCGATCGACCTTCACGATGGTGCCCTCGACAATGTCACCGTCGTTGAAGTACTTGATGGTCTCGTCGATCGCCGCGAGGAAGGCTTCCTCGGACCCGATGTCGTTGACCGCTACCTGGGGTGTCGAGGTTACCTCTGTGCTGCTCGTCATGTGTGGGTGGACTCCGGATACGGACATTGGCAGAATAGGTGCGCCGCGGATTCACGCGGCCGAACAGCACCTCCTGAGACGACCTCGGGCTCCGAGCCGAAGCTCGGACCTCTCAGCGAATCCCCGGATGCCGACCAGCCGCCGCGCCCCCGATAGCCCCGGGGGGTCGAGTCGAGTATGCGATCTGGTCTGTCACACCGGCACGATCTCCGAGGTCGAGTTGCGCACGCGAGTCCACAACGCTCTTGCCACAATATGAGACGCGGCCCTCCAGGTCAATCGGAAGCGGCCCGACAAACCGGTCTCCGGGGCAACCTGCGCATGCTACCGGCGCGGCGCGCACCGCGCCCCTCGGGGGCCGCGACCGGCCGGGGCCCGCACCGCCGCGCGGTCGCCCGGCCGGGTTCGGCCGGGCGTGTCAGTCCTCGCCGCCGCGCCCGCGCATCCGCTTGACCTGCGAGCGCCGCTTCTTCGCGGCGAGCCGGCGCTCGGTCGAGCCGCGGGTGGGGCGGGTGGCCCGCCGCGACCGGGGGCCGGGGGCGGCGGCCGCGGCGAGCCGCGCGGCCAGCCGCTCGCGGGCGAGTTCGCGGTTGCGCAGCTGGGAGCGGTGCTCGTCGACGGTAACGGTCAGCACAGTACCGTTCAGCCGTCCCGAGAGGCGGCGCAGCGCGCGCTCGCGCTGGTCGCCGGTGAGCGACTCGGTGGCGGCGACGTCCAGCGACAGCGAGACCCGGGTGTCGGCGGTGTTGGCGTGCTGGCCGCCCGGGCCGCCGGAGCGGGTGAACCGCCAGGCGAGCTCGGCCTCGCGCAGCTCGACGGGCGGCTCGCCGCGCCGCGAAGCGCCGGGCCCGCGCCCGGGTGCCGACATGGTGCACGCCTCCTCGATGGACGTCCCCGCTCGCGCGCCGGTGCGGCGGGCGGGTGGGTCCGGCTCTGCTCGGTTCCTGCTCGCCTCTCGGGTGCGCCTTCCCGCCCGTGCGGGGGACGACACGCGCCGGGCGCGGCCGCCGCCGGCTCAGTGCGCGGCGTCGTGCCAGTCGCGGCCCACGCCGACCGAGACGGCCAGCGGCACCCGGAGATCATAGGCGCCCGACATCTTCTCCGACACCAGTTTCCGGGCGGAGTCGAGCTCCTCGCCGGTGACCTCCAGAACGAGCTCGTCGTGCACCTGCAGCAGCGTCCGGGAGCGGTAGCCGCCCTCGCGCAGCCCGGCCTCGACGTCGAGCATGGCCACCTTGATGATGTCGGCGGCCGACCCCTGGATCGGCGCGTTCAGCGCCATGCGCTCGGCCATGTCGCGGCGGTGGCGGTTGTCGCTGGTGAGGTCGGGCAGGTAGCGGCGCCGGCCCAGCATGGTCTCGGTGTAGCCGTCGCGGCGCGCGCGGTCGACCACGGCGCGCAGGTAGTCGCGCACGCCGCCGAACTGGACGAAGTAGTCGTCCATCAGGCCCTTGGCCTCCTTGGGCGTGATCCCCAGCTGCTGGGAGAGGCCGTACTCGCTGAGCCCGTAGGCCAGGCCGTAGTTCATCGCCTTGATGCGGGCGCGGGCCTCGCCGTCGACCTCGTCCACGCCGATGCCGAACACCCGCGAGGCGATCTCGGCGTGGAAGTCGCGGCCGGTCTGGAACGCCTCGATGAGCGACGCGTCCTCGGAGAGATGGGCCATGATCCGCAGCTCGATCTGGCTGTAGTCGGCGGTGAGGAGGTCGCTGTAGCCGTCGCCGACCACGAAGGCGCGGCGGATGCGGCGCCCCGCGTCGGTGCGCACCGGGATGTTCTGCAGGTTGGGCTCGACCGAGCTGAGCCGGCCGGTGGCCGCGACCGTCTGGTTGTAGGTGGTGTGGATGCGACCGTCCTCGGCGATGGTCTTGACCAGGCCCTCGACGGTGGTGCGCAGCCGGGTCTGGTCGCGGTGGCGCAGCAGGATGACGGGCAGCTCGTTGTCGGTGCGCGCGGCCAGCCACGCCAGCGCGTCGGCGTCGGTGGTGTAGCCGGTCTTGATCTTCTTGGTCTTGGGCAGGTCCAGCTCGTCGAAGAGGATCTGCTGGAGCTGCTTGGGCGAACCGAGGTTGAACTCGCGGCCGACCACCCGATGGGCCTCGTCGACCGCCTGGCGCACGGCGGCGGCGAACTCCTGCTCCAGGGAGTCGAGGTACGCGCGGTCGGCGGGGATGCCGGTGCGCTCCATGCCCGCCAGCACCCGCAGCAGCGGGAGTTCGAGGTCGCGCAGCAGCGCGGCGCCGCCGCGCTTGTCGAGGTCGAGGTCGAGCCCGTCGGCGAGGTCGAGGGTGGCGCGGGCGCGGGTGGCGAGCTCCAGGCGCTCGGCCGCGCGGTGGTCGCCGTCGGCGCCGCCGTCGCCCCCGATGTCGAGGGAGAGCTGGCCGGAGTCGCTTTGCCGCTCGCCGAGCTCGCGGTTGAGGAAGCGCCGGCACAGGTCGGGCAGCTCGAACCGGCGCCCGCCCGGCTGCACGATGTACGCCGCCAGCGCGGTGTCGCTGGTGAGCCCGCGCAGTTCGAAGCCGTGGGCCCACAGCGCCAGCAGCGGGCCCTTGGCGTCGTGCAGGCTCTTGGGGCGGTCGGGGTCGGCCAGCCAGTCGGCCAGGGCGGAGGTGTCCGCGGGGCCGAGCTCGGCGGGATCGACGAACACGGCCGCGCCGCCCGCGGTCGCGACGGCGAGGCCCGTGACGGTTCCGGTGCCCGCGCCCCAGGTGCCCGAGACCGCCACGCCGCAGCGCGAGCCGTCGGAGGCGTTGGCCGCCAGCCAGGCGCCGAGTGCGCCCGCCTCGGGCACGGCGAGGTCGACGGTGAACTCCTCGTCGGCGGCCTCGGGCGCGCCCTCGGCGGTGTCGCCGAGCACGGCGAAGAGGCGGTCGCGCAGGGTGGTGGCGAACTCCAGGTTGTCGAAGAGCGTGTGCACGCCAGCGCGGTCGGCCTCGCCCCGCGTGAGCCCGCCGACCGGGCGCTCCAGCTCGACGTCGGGGTCGAGGCGGTTCAGCTGCTGGTTGCGCAGCACCTGGTCGAGGTGGTCGCGCAGGCTCTGCCCGGCCTTGCCGGTGAGCTCGTCGGCGCGGGCCACCAGCTCGTCCAGCGACCCGTACTTGGTGATCCACTTGGCGGCGGTCTTGGGACCCACCCCGGGCACGCCCGGGAGGTTGTCGGCCTTCTCGCCGACGAGCGCGGCGAGGTCGCGGTAGCGCTCGGGCGTGACGCTGTACTTGGCCTCGACGGCCTCGGGGGTCATGCGGGTGAGCTCGGAGATGCTGCGGCCCGGGTAGAGCACCGTACAGGCGTCGTCGACCAGCTGGAAGGCGTCGCGGTCGCCCGACGCGATGAGGATCTCCATGCCCTCCTCGCGGCCGCGCGCGGTGAGGGTGGCGATGACGTCGTCGGCCTCGTAGCCCGGGGCGGAGACGCTGGTGATGCCGAGCATCGTCAGCAGCTCCTGCACGAACTCCACCTGCGCGGGGAACTCCGGCGGCGTGTCGGCGCGCCCGGCCTTGTAGTCGGAGTAGGACTCGTGGCGGAACGTGGGGCCGGACAGGTCCCATGCCACCGCGATGTGGGTGGGCTGCTCGTCGCGGAGCAGCTTGATCAGCATCGAGGTGAAGCCGTAGATGGCGTTGGTGGACTGGCCCGTACTGGTCGTGAACTTCTCGACGGGAAGCGCGAAGAACGCGCGGAAGGCCATGGAATGGCCGTCGAGCAGCAGCAGGCGCCCGCACCCGGGCGGGCCCTGCTCAGCCGTTGACGTGCCGTTCTGTCCGGGGGTCTGCTGAGTCGTCGCCACAGGCAAATCCTAGGATGCCGTGCGGACATTTGCGCGTTGCGCCATACAGGCGGGGCACCCGGCCCCGCCCGGCGGTGCGCCGGCGGGGTCCGGACACCCGGCGCCCCCGGCGCCGGCGGCGACTGCAGGGGAACGGGGCGGGCCGCCCCGGTTCCCGGGACTCTTATGGAGGGCGGAAGAGAACATGGCGATCGACGCGGACGGGCTGGCCGACCTGACCGGCGCGAACATGGGCGGCGACCTCGGTGAGCGCATGGGGCTGGAGATGCTGGAGGCGTCCTCCGAGCGCGTGGTCGGCCGGATGCCGGTCGAGGGCAACACCCAGCCCTACGGCCTGCTGCACGGGGGTGCCTCGTGCGTGCTCGCCGAGACCCTCGGCTCGGTGGGGTCGATGATCCACGCGGGCGAGGGCCGCGTCGCCATGGGCATCGAGATCAACGCGACCCACCACCGCAGCGCGACGCGGGGCCACATCACCGGCGTGGCCGAGGCGGTGCACCTGGGCCGCACGCTGGCCACCTGGGACATCACCATCACCGACGACCAGGGCCGCCGGGTGTGCACCTCGCGGCTGACCTGCCTCATGCGCGACGCCTGAGCGTCCGCCCGGGCGCAGGACCACGGGGGCGCGGTGCCGCCGGTGCGCCGCGCCCTCGCTGCGCGCCCGCACCCGGCGAAGCCGCGTACGCGGCGTGGTCACCGAGCGCGAATGTCACGGCGCGAATCGTGAAAAGCGGCTCTGATCAGCAGGTTCTCCCCCAATACATGACTACGGAGAGATAACGGCATGAACCCGACTCAGCACCGACATGAGATCCGACCTACCGGAACGTGAACGGGTGTGATTAAGCTCCGCTAACGCCCGTGGTTAAGCGCGATCACCCTCGCCGCGGCCAGGGCGCACCAGCGCTACCCAGCCGGTTGAACGGAGAGACCTCGATGCCAAGCAAGAAGGCCCTCAGCCTCACCGCGGCGGCCGCGGCCCTCACACTTGGGCTGACCGCCTGCGGCGGCGGCGGAGGCGGAGAAGGAGGCGGCGGCGAAGACCCGCTGCAGTTCGGATACGTCTTCCCCGAGACGGGGGACCTCTCCCACCTGGGCCCGCCGCAGATCCAGGCCGCCAAGTACGCGCTGTCGGAGATCAACGAGGCCGGCGGAGTCGCCGGCAGCGAGGTGCCCGACATCCTGACCGGCGACGAGGCCAACGACGCTGCTCAGGCCAACGACGCCGCCAAGCGCCTGGTCGACCAGGACGCCGACATCATCCTGGGCGCGGCCGCCTCGGGCATGACCCAGGCCATCATGGACACCGTGACCGGCGCCGAGGTCGTCGAGTGCTCGGGCTCCAACACCGCGCCGGGCCTGGCGAGCGAGGACGAGACGGGCTACTACTGGCGCACGGCGCCCAGCGACACCATGCAGGGCCCGGTCCTCGCGCAGAAGATCGCCTCCGACGGCCACCAGAGCGTGGCCATCACCTACCGCGCCGACGACTACGGCGAGGGCCTTGCCAACGCCACGGCCGAGGCGCTGAAGCAGAACGGCATCGAGGTCGCCTTCAACGAGGGCTACGACCCCAACACCTCCAACTTCGACTCGGTCGTCAGCGACGTCGCCGACGCCGACGCCGACGCGGTGGTGATGGTCTCCTTCGAGGAGGGCGTGCAGATCATCACGGGCCTGATCGAGTCCGGCGTCAGCGCCGACCAGATGTACGGCACCGACGGCCTGAACGACGAGACCCTGGCCGAGAAGGTCGACGCCGAGAACCCGGGCACCATCGCGGGCTTCCAGGGCACGGCGCCCGACAACGGCGAGGAGAAGTTCATCGAGGGACTGACGAACTTCTCCTCCGACCTCGAGGTCTACCAGTTCTCCGGCCAGGTCTACGACTGCGCGATCGTCACCGCGCTCGCCGCCGAGCAGGCCGAGAGCACCGACCCCGCGGTCTTCGTCGACGAGGTCCGCGCGGTCTCCCGCGAGGGCACCGAGTGCTCCGGGTTCAAGGAGTGCAAGGACCTGATCGCCGACGGCGAGGACATCGACTACCAGGGCGTCAGCGGCCCGATCAACTTCGACAAGGACGGCAACGTCACCTCGGCGACCTTCCAGATCTACGGCTACGACGACCAGGGCGCCCACAGCAAGCAGGACGAGATCACGGTGGACAGCGAGGCCTAGCGCCCCGCGTCCGCGCCATCCCGCTCCCGGGCGCCGGCGCACCCGCACACGGCCCCCGGCCGGTCCTCGGACCGCCGGGGGCCTTCGCACGGGCAGGGCCGGGCACCCGCGCGGACTGCACCCGCGCGGACTGGGCCCGGCCGCGGCCCGGCGGCTCCGGCGGCGGTGCGCCCGCCTCCCGGGCGCACCGCCGGCCTCCGCAAGGCGGGCCCGGGAGGCTCCCGGACGGCCCCCCGCGGCCTGCGGCGCACATGCGAAAGGGCGGCGCCTCGGCGCCGCCCTTTCGCGTCCGTCGTCCCGGTTCCGCCGGTGCCGGACGGCACCCGCCCGGCCGGGTTCAGTCGACCTGCGCCAGAGTGCCCAGGTAGAGCTCGATGACGTTGGGGTCGTCCAGCAGCTCCCGCCCGGTGCCGGTGTAGGCGTTGCGCCCCTGGTCCAGCACGTAGCCGCGGTCGCAGACCTGCAGGCAGCGGCGGGCGTTCTGCTCGACCATGACCACCGAGACCCCGGTCGCGTTGATCTCGCGGACGCGGTGGAACACGTCGTCCTGGAAGATCGGCGAGAGTCCGGCCGTGGGCTCGTCCAGCAGCAGGACCGAGGGCTCCATCATCAGCGCGCGCCCCATGGCGACCATCTGGCGTTCGCCGCCCGAGAGCGCACCGGCCTTCGCCTTGCGGCGCTCGGCCAGCAGCGGGAACAGCTCGGCCACGGACGCCAGGCGCCTCTGGAAGATCTTGGGACGCAGGAACACGCCCATCTCCAGGTTCTCCTCGACGGTCAGGCTGGGGAAGACGTTCTGGGTCTGGGGCACGTAGCCGACGCCGCCGGAGACCAGCTCGTGGGCGCTGCGGTCGACGATGCTCTCGCCGCGCAGCGTGATGGCGCCCCCGCGCACCGGCAGCAGCCCGAAGATCGTCTTGATCAGGGTGGACTTGCCGGCGCCGTTGGGGCCGATGATTCCCACGACCTCGCCCTCGCGCAGGGTCAGCGTGCACCCGTCGAGGATGTTGACCTCGGGGACGTAGCCGGCCTTCACCTCGTCGGCGACCAGCAGGTACCGGGAGTAGTCCTCGACGCCTTCGGCCGGTCCGGCCTTGTCGAGCACCTCCTCGCGGTGCTCCTGCAGCATGGCCGCGTCCTCGGGCGGCTCCGGCGGGCGGGCGCCCCGGTCCCCCCGCTCGGCCGCGGCACCGGCCTGCCGGACGTCCGGGCCCTCCTGGTCCTCGCGGCGCGACTCGGCGCCGCCGTCGCCGGACCGGCCGGCCGCCTCGGATCCGCTCACGGCCCCTCCTTCCTCGCCTGCGCTCCGCTGCCGGGCTCGTCGTGGCTCGCGCCCAGGTAGGCGTCGATGACCTGGTTGTTGGAGCGGATGTCGGCAGGGCACCCCTCGGCGATCACCTGCCCTTGGGCCAGCACCACGATCCAGTCGCTGATGCCCATGATCACGTCCATGTCGTGCTCGACGAACAGCACCGTGGTGCCTTCGTCGCGCAGTGCGGTGATGTGCTCCAGCAGGGACTGCACCAGCGCGGGGTTCACGCCGGCCATGGGCTCGTCGAGCATCACCATGGTCGGGTCGACCATGAGCGAGCGGGCCATCTCCAGCAGCTTGCGCTGGCCGCCGGAGAGGCTCCCGGCGATGTCGTCCTTCTTCGCGTCGAGCTTGAAGCGCGCCAGCAGGTCCAGGGCGCGCTCGCGGTTGGCGGCCTCCTGGCCGGCCCACATCCACCGGGCGAAGGCGCCCGCGAAGCGCTCACCGGTCTGCCCGGGCGCGGCCAGCAGCATGTTCTCCAGCACGGTCAGGCGGGTCAGCGCCTTGGTGAGCTGGAACGTGCGCACCATGCCGCGCCGGGCGACCTTGTGGCCGGGGATGCCGTTGAGCCTGCGGCCCTGGAACGACCACTCCCCCGCGTCGGCCCGGTCGAACCCGGTGAGCAGGTTGAACAGCGTGGACTTGCCGGCACCGTTGGGGCCGATCAGCGCGGTGATGGTGCCCCGCTGGACCTCCAGGTGCTCCACGTCCACGGCGGTCAGGCCGCCGAAGGAGCGGCGGATGCCGTCGGCCCGCAGGATCGGGTCGGCCTTGGCCGACCCGGGCACCGGCTCGGCGCCGGCCATCAGGTCCCGGCCCGCCTCGGGCGCGCCGCGCGTCGCGTCACTTGACATTGACCAGCATCTCCTTGCGGTTTCCGACGAGGCCCTGCGGCCGGTAGACGATCAGCAGCATCAGGACCACGCCGACGAGGGCGTGGCGCAGCGGGCCGGAGTCGGAGGTGGCCAGGAAGGGCAGCACCTCGTTCGAGGCCATGCCGCGCAGGGTCTCGTCGAAGAGCGTGAGCAGGAACCACATGATGACCGGGCCGACGACCGGGCCCCAGATGGTGCCGACGCCGCCCAGCAGCAGCATCGCCCACAGGTAGAACGTGACCTGCGGCATGAACTGGTCGGGGGTGATGTTCTGCTGGTTCAGGGCGATCATCATTCCGGCGAGGCCGCCGAACACGCCGCCGAAGACCAGGCTCTGCAGCTTGTAGGTGAAGGCGTCCTTGCCGAGGCTGCGCACGGCGTCCTCGTCCTCGCGGATGCCCTTGATGACGCGGCCCCAGGGGCTGTGCATGAGCATCGCCGTCATCACCAGCCCCAGGGCGGCCAGGCCCCAGCAGGCGAGCATCAGCCAGAGCTCGTCGGAGGAGAAGTCGACGTCGCCGATCCCGAAGGAGCCCGCCGGCAGGGGGTTGGCCGCGTAGAAGCCGTCAGCGAAGCTCTGCCGGCCGTAGACGCCGCCGGTGACCGGCCGGGCGAACTCGGCGCGGTAGACCAGCCGCAGCACCTCGGCCACGGCGATGGTGGAGATCGCCAGGTAGTCGGAGCGCAGCCGCAGGGTCGGGATGCCCAGCAGCAGAGCCAGGACCACCGAGCAGCCCAGGCTGGCCAGAAAGCCCGCCCACAGCGGGAGTCCGAAGGTCGCGACGCTGACCGCGACGCCGTAGGCGCCCACGAGCATGAATCCGACCTGGCCGAAGTTGAGCAGGCCGGTGTAGCCGAAGTGCATGTTCAGCCCGATGGCCGCGAGCACGTAGATGGCCGCGATGGGCCCGATCGCCGTCTCCAGGGACAAGGCGAGGATCGTCATGATGTCCATCGTCCGTCTCCCCTAGCCGACCCGTTCACGACGGCCGAGGATGCCCTGCGGCCGGACCAACAACACGACGATCATGATGAGCAGCGCCCACACGTTCATCAGCTGCGGCGAGAACCACAGCGTCGAAAGCTGCGCGACGAGGCCGATCGCCAGGCCGCCCACCATCGCGCCGTAGGCGGTGCCGAGCCCGCCGAGGATCACCGCGGCGAACATCAGCAACAGCAGGTGGAAGCCCATCTGCCAGTACACCGACTGGTTCAGGCCGAGGAGGACCCCGCCCAGGGCCGAGAGCGCACCCCCCAGCACCCACACGTAGACGGTGACGCGGTCGACGTCGATGCCGGAGGACTCGGCGAGGTCGCGGTTGTCCGAGACCGCCCGCATCGCCTTCCCGATCCGGGTGAACTGCAGCATGCTCGCGACCAGGACCAGCACCAGGACGGACACCACCACGATCGACAGGTCGCGGGGCGTGATGGCGACCGGGCCCCACTCGATCATGTCCTGGATGCGGAACTGCACGTACTTGCGCCGGTTGGCCTCGAAGACGACCAGCAGGACGTGGCGGAGCAGCAGGGCGATCCCGATGGTCACGATGAACATCTGGATCATCGCGACGTGGCGCCGCCGCATCGGCCGCCACAGGAACCGCTCCAGCAGCCCGCCGAGCACGCCGCCGCAGACGACGGCGAGCACGGTGGCCACGACGAACGGGTTGGTGGCGAAGTCGAGGACGGGCACGCCCACGAAGGGCTCGTGCAGCGAGGACAGGGTAGCCGTCCCGCTGAAGATCATCGCCATGATCGCGCCGAAGGTGACCATGTCGCCGTGGGCGAAGTTGATCAGCCGGGTGGTGCCGAAGATGAGCGAGAGGCCGACCGACGAGATGGCGATGATCAGGCCGAAGAGCAGGCCCGCCACCGTCAGCGAGACCACCTGGCCGAACATGCCGGAGCCCTCGGGGGCGGGCGGGGCCTCGACGGCGCCCTCTTCCTCGCCGCCTCCCGCGGCGCCCTCGCCTTCGTCGGTCCCGGTGTCGCCGTCGGAGGACTCCGACTCGCTGGGGGAGGAGGTGGGCTCTCCCTGCCCCTGCGGGACGAGCTGGTAGACGACGGCGAAGCGCTGGTCGTCGCGGACCTCGACGTCGCGCTCGGGCCCGGCGGGGAGCTCCAGGACGTCGTATTCCTCGGGTACCGACTCCTCGTCGAGCACCACGTGGTAGGTGCCCGCGCCGGGCAGTTCCACTTCCCAATCGCCGCTGGAGTCGGTGGTCGCTTCGCCGATCCGCTCGCCGTCCTGGGAGACGGTGATGTCGATGCCCTCGACACCCTCGTCGCTGTCCGGTTGGCGGATCTGGCCGAATAGCGACGCACCGCCCTGGGTGTCTGCTGCTGCCGCACCCGGGATCGCCAGGGTGGCGGCGATCAGGGCGAGCAGCACCGTCACGAGGCGTGTGCGCACGCGCGCTCCTTGCGCATTCGTCAGAGGCCGGAACCGGTGTTTGTCCGCTTCCGACGGATTTGCTGTTCGGTGGCGTGAGTTTAGCCCGCTTTACCCTGTGCGTTCAGCACCTCTAAAGCCACGTGATGCAAACGTCACTGCTTTGTGCGCATCCGTGATCGAACCGGGACGTTTCTCCTGTTGACGGGGGCGATGGCGGCGCGGCCGGACCCGCGGAGGCGACCGCGGGCGGAGGAACCCTCACCCTCCGTGACCGCCAAGCCGCGGCGCCCGCGGCGGCCGGGTCCGAGCCGGTGCCCCCGACAGGCGAAACCCCGGCGCGGGCTCGCGCCGGGGTTCGGGTGCCTCCGTCCGCCCGGACGGGCGGAGTGGCGGGTGCCGCGAGTCGGGGCTCAGCCGCCGCCCTGCTCGCCCAGGGTCTCGATCACGGTCTCGGCGACCTTGCGCATGGTCAGCCGGCGGTCCATCGAGTTCTTCTGGATCCAGCGGAACGCCTCGGGCTCGCTGAGGCCGTGCCGGCTCTGCAGCAGCCCCTTGGCGCGCTCGACCAGCTTGCGGGTGTCCAGCCGCTCCTGCAGGCCGCTGACCTCGGCCTCCAGCGCCGACAACTCGGCGTAGCGGCTAACGGCCATCTCGATCGCCGGTACCAGGTCGGACTTGCTGAACGGCTTGACCAGGTAGGCCATCGCTCCTGCGTCGCGGGCGCGCTCGACCAGCTCACGCTGGGAGAACGCGGTCAGGATGACGACGGGCGCGATGCGCTCGGCGGCGATGCGCTCGGCGGCCGAGAGCCCGTCCAGGACCGGCATCTTGATATCGAGGATGACGAGGTCGGGCCGGTGCTCGCCGGCGAGGCGTATCGCGGTCTCGCCGTCGCCGGCCTCCCCCACAACGGCATAGCCGTCCTCCTCAAGCATCTCCTTGAGGTCCAGCCTGATCAGGGCCTCGTCTTCCGCGATCACCACGCGGCTCTGCGTCGTCGTCACGTACATGAGGGTACCGAGATCCGCTAGGATACAGAGCAGTGGCCGCGGGAACTTAAGCCAAGGCGTAACCTCGCCAGCCGCACCCCGGCCGGGGTCTTCGGCTCGGTTCGCCCCCTTTCCGCTGCAAGCCCTGATACGCCAACCGGTAGAGCGAGCGAGCTCAAACCTCGTACAGTGTGGGTTCGAATCCCACTCAGGGCACCCTGTGCCTCTCGCACCCCCGTCGGCGGCGCGGTCGAGGCGACCACTCTTCCGGGCACCCGCCCCGGTTCTCCCGCTAGTCGCCCGCGCGCTCCGCTCGCATTCCGCAAGGCCGTACGCACGCACGGCGTGTCGGCGGCGCTGCGCCGGTCACATTGCGGCCACAACACGAGCACAACCCGTAAGTTCGGTCGCCACGACCGCCGCGGTTCGCCGATCCTGGAGTAAGGGCGTGTTCTACGACAGCGGCTCGGGCGGCGTCTGCGGCCCGCGACGGGCGGTTGTCGGCTGCGAGTAGAGGAGAGCCTGGTGCTGACCGCGGTGGCCGCGATCGCCGGGGCGCTGACCATCGGCGCCTGGCTCCTGGTGTCGTGGGGGTCCCGGCGCCGGCAGCCCTGGTTGATGGCCCCGCTGGCCGCGGCGGTCGTGCTGCTGGTCGCGGTGGGACTGGCCGGATGGGCGTTCGCACCCGTCGTGCTCCTGGCCGCGGGTACCTTCGCCGAGCTCGTCGTGGGATCGCGCGAGCCCCCCGCGCTGCGCACCGCCGCCCCCGAGGCCTCGCTGAGCACCGAGCGCTGGGCCGCCGCCGTCGCGGCGCCCTTCCGCACCGCGCTGGCCGAGCCCTGGGACGAGGTCGAGTGCCCGCAACTGAGGCGCGGCTACCGGAGAGCGCTGGAGCGGGAGTGGGGCGTCGTCGACCGCGCCTCGTTGCTTGCGACGGTGGAGCGGCTGTGGACCGAGCTGCACGGCGGCGGCGACGCCGACGTGCGCGTCGACTTCGCCGCCGCCACCCTGTGCGGACGGCCCCGCCCCGACTCCGCGCGCGAGCGGGTGGTGCACCTGACCCCCGAACAGGTGGGGCGGCTGCGGGCCGTCACCGGCGCCGAGCAGGGCGCGGACGCGGTGGTCGTCGCCGCCCACCAGTGGTGGCGGGCGGCGCAGATCGTCCGGCTGGTGCTGGGCGGGGCGACCCTGGAGTGGCTGAGCCGCGTGGAGACGCAGAGCCTGCTCCGCCGCACGGCCGGCGACCTGCAGCGGCGCTATGCGAGCTGGCAGCAGCTCGCCGAGGCTTTCCACTGCGGGTACCTGCTCACCTACGCCCAGCGGGGGCCGGGGTGGGAGCGCACGTGGACCGCGCTGGAACTGCTCGCGTTCGACCCGGCCAGCCCGTGGCAGCGCCTGCCGTGGGACATGCCGCTGGAGCGTGCGTCCTACGAAGGCGGACTGCCCAGCGCACTGCCGAACTGAGGCGGGGCCGGGCCCCGGTCGGCCCTCCCCGGTGAAGGCCGGTGGGCCTTACCGGGGCGAGGGCCGGAATGGGGAGGCGGTCGCCCGCCTCGACCCTGCGGCCGGATCAGTGGCCGTGGGTGATCGCGTCGCCGATGCGGTGTACGCGCAGCGAGTTGGTGGAACCCGGGGTTCCGGGCGGGCTCCCGGAGACGACGACGATCTTGTCGCCCTTCTGGTAGATGCCCATCTCCAGCAGCTCGCCCTCGACCTGGCGCACCATGTCGTCGGTGTGGTCGACCCAGGGCACGCAGTGGGTGTCGACACCCCAGGTCAGCGCCAGCTGCGCCCGCGTGGGCCCCTGCGTGGTGAACGCCAGCAGCGGGATCGGCGAGCGGTAGCGCGCCAGGCGGCGCGCGGTCTCGCCGGACATGGTGAAGGCGACCAGGGCCTTGGCGCCGACGGTGGCTCCGACTTCGGCGGCGGCGCGGGCGATGGCCCCTCCGGTGGTCTCGGGGACCCGGCTGAGGATGTGCGAGGCCCGCAGGGACTCCTGCTCGGCCGCGGCGACGATGCGGGCCATGGTCTCGACCGTCTCGATCGGGAACTGGCCCACGCTGGTCTCGCCGGAGAGCATGACCGCGTCGGCGCCGTCCAGGACGGCGTTGGCGACGTCGGAGGTCTCGGCGCGGGTGGGCCGCGGCGAGCTGATCATGGACTCCAGCATCTGGGTGGCCACGATGACCGGCTTGGCCTTGTCGCGGCAGCGCTCGATGGCGCGCTTCTGCACCATCGGGACGTTCTCCAGCGGAAGCTCGACGCCGAGGTCGCCGCGGGCGACCATCACGCCGTCGAAGACCTCGATGATGTCCTGGAGCCGCTCGACCGCCTGCGGCTTCTCGATCTTGGCGATGAGCGGGACCCGCACGCCGACGTCGTCCATGATGCGGTGGACGTCCTCGGCGTCGGCCGGGCTGCGCACGAAGGACAGCGCGACCATGTCGACGCCCTCCTCCAGGGCCCAGCGCAGGTCCTCCTCGTCCTTCTCGGTGAGGGCGGGCACGCTGACCGAGACGCCGGGCAGGTTGAGGCCCTTGTGGTTGGAGACGCGGCCGCCGATGAGGACCCGTGTCTGGACCTCGGTGTTGGTGGCCTTCGTGCACTCCAGGACCACGTTGCCGTCGTCGATCAGGACGCGGTCGCCGGGGCGCACGTCCCCGGGCAGTCCCTTGTAGGTGGTGGAGACCCGGTGCCGATCGCCGGGGACGTCCTCGACGGTCACCGTGAACTGGTCGCCGGCGGCCAGTTCGACGGGGCCTTCGGGGAAGGTTCCCAGGCGGATCTTGGGTCCCTGCAGGTCGGCGAGGATACCTACGCTGCGCCCGGCGGCCTCGGAGGCCTCCCGGACGTTGGTATAGCTGGCGTGGTGGTCCTCATGCGTTCCGTGGCTGAGGTTGAGTCGCGCTACGTCCAGTCCCGCGTCGACGAGCGCGCGGATACTCTCCGGGCTCGACGTCGCGGGACCGAGAGTCGCGACGATTTTTGCTCGACGTGTCACGCTTAACACTCTAAAGCGTCTGGGCAGTGCAGTGGTCTAAACCAGGTTGCGAGTGGGCGTACTCCAGGTCGCTACCCGGCGAACGCGCTCAGCAGCGCGTCGTCGAACGCGGGCAGGTCGTCCGGTTTGCGGCTGGTGACCAGCTTGTTGGGCCCCAGGGAGCAGACCACGACCGGTTCGTCGGCCCAGTCGCCGCCGGCGTTGGCGATGTCGGTGCGCAGGCTCGGGAACGAGGTGAGGCGGCGCCCGGCGACCGCGTCGGCTTCGACCAGCAGCCAGGGCGCGTGGCAGATCGCCGCGACCGGCTTGGCCTTGTCGAAGAACTCCTTGGCGAAGGCGACCGCGCGCGGGACCGTGCGCAGGAAGTCCGGGTTGGCCACGCCGCCGGGCAGCACCAGCCCGGTGAAGTCGTCGGCGCCCACCTCCTCGACCGTGGCGTTGACCACGAAGGTGTCGCCCTTGTCGAGGTGGTTGAACCCCTGGATCTCGCCGGGCGAGGTCGAGATCAGCTGCGGCGTTCCCCCGGCCTTCTCCACGGCCTGCCAGGGGTCGGTGAGCTCGATCTGCTCGGTGCCTTCGGGAGCGGCGAGGAAGGCGATGATCGATCCGTTGAGGTCGCCGGCCATGGTGGTCGTCCTCCTTCTCGTGCGGCGGCCTTCCCGGCCCGCCCGCGGCGGCCGCCGTCGGGCGCCGGGCCTGCACCGCTGCCGCTGCCCACGATGCCGGGGCTTACGCGTGCAGGCGGGCGGCGCGGCGGCGCGGTCCGGGCCCCGGGGCTTGGCCCCGCGCCCGGGCGGCGCCGCTCAGCGGGGCTCAGCCGGTCCGCACGGCGGGGACGTCGGCGGAGAGCCGGCCGTAGTCCCGCAGCGTCTTCAGGTGCCGCACGGTGAGCAGCCCGCGCCATTCGTTGCGGGCGCTGACGGCCCAGCTGTCCCAGGTGATGTCCCAGCCGCCGTCGCTGCGCCAGCGGTTGAGGAGCCCGTCGAGGGCGGCGGAGATCTCCTCGTCGGTGAAGAGCCGCCGGGCGATGTGGTCGGGGCGGCCGGCCAGGTCCAGCGGCCGGTGCACGTGGCCCGCGGCCGCGGGATCGGTCTCGATCACGGCGCGGATGGCCGGGGCCAGGCGTTGGAACTCGGTCTCGGCGCGCCGGCGGTCGGGCACGTTCTCCAAGAACGTGCACACCGCGATGGCCTCGTCGGGGTCGGTCCAGCGCAGTGCGGCGATGCGCGTCCAGCAGAAGGCGGTGGCGCGGTCGCGCCAGGCGTGGCAGATGCGGTGGCGGTGCATCAGGCCCACCAGGGTCGCCGTGGGGTCGAGCGCGCCCGCGAAGTCGTGGGTCTCGCGGTAGGCGGGCGCCGCCTCGGTGTGGCGCGCCGTGGGCAGCACGGGCGGCACTCCCCCGCTGTCGCGGGCGATGCTGGTGAGGTAGCGGCCGATGCCGTCGGCGATGTCGCGGGGGACGGCGCCGAGTTCGTCGAGGTAGCGCAGGGCCACCACGACCGCGGCGGGCTGGCTGCCGTGCCCCCGCAGGTCGGGTTCGAGGCCGTTGCCGTAGCCGCCGTCGACGTTGCGGTAGGACTCCAGGGCCGAGCGGATGGGCGCGGCCGAGCCGCTGCGGAAAAGGTAGGCGAAGCGGTGGCGGTCGATGAGTCGGGCGTTGCGCGAGATGAAGTGCTCCGCGGAGCGGAGGGCTTCCGGGGTCACCATGCTCATGCCACGAATGTACGCCCGCACCTGGGGATCGGTTCAAAGGCGCGGGGCCGGCCGGACGCCCGCTATGCGCCATTTTTGCACTTCTTTACGCGCAGATCGCCCCTTTCGCGCCTTTCGCGGCAGCGAAATCCACACGGATCCTTAACGGGATCCGGTCCCCTCGTCCTGTTCTCTCGACGCGCGCCGCCGCCGCACCGCCAGAAGCAGCGCCCCCAGCCACGACAGCGCCACCACCACCCCCACCGCGAACTGGACCTCGGTCAGGAACCGCTCGGGGTAGACCACACCGGTCAGGTAGTGGTCGATGAACCCGCTGGGAGGCAGCCCCTGCAGGCCGGCCTGCAGGCGCGCCCAGTCCTCGATCCCGGTGAGCGGGCAGTGCCACTGGAAGTCGATGATGCCCAGCGAGTAGGCGCACACGGCCGCGTGCGGCCACAGCGCATGCGGTCGGCGCCACGCGAGGAATCCGCCCAGTGCCACATAGCACAGGAAGCCGAAGTGCAGCAGCATGGCCGCGTCGGCGATCAGGCGGTAGCCCATACTGGGCCAATACCCGCCGACGCGGCGTGAATGCCCGCCACTACGGCGATTCCGGGGTGCGGAGCGCGCGGCGGCGCGCCGTCGCGGGGTCCGGGCGCGGGGCGCAGGCGTGGCCTCCCCAGGGTGCGGCGCGGGCGCGCCGCACCCCGGACCCGCAGGTCAGCTCGCGGTCAGCGGCCGCTCCGTGGGCGGAACGGCCGTCGGCAGGACGGTGTCGGCACCGGTGAGGTACCGGTCCAGGCCCGCGGCCGCCGAGCGGCCCTCGGCGATCGCCCACACGATCAGCGACTGGCCGCGTCCCATGTCGCCGGCGCAGAAGACGCCCTCGACCGTGGTGGCGTAGTCGGCGCCGCGCACGACGTTGCCGCGCCCGTCCAGCTCCACGCCCAGCTCCTCGATCATCCCGGCCTTCTCCGGGCCGACGAAGCCCATGGCCAGGGTGACCAGACCGGCCGGGATCTCGCGCTCGGTGCCGGCCACCGGCTCGAAGCCGCCGGCGGTGCGCTCGACGTCGACCAGCCTGAGCGCGCGTACGCGCCCCTCGTCGTCGCCGAGGAACTCCACGGTGTTGACCGAGTACAGCCGCTCGCCGCCCTCCTCGTGGGCGGTGGTGACCTTGTAGACCATGGGCATGGTCGGCCACGGCTGGTTCTCGGGCCGCTCCTCGGGCGGCTTGGGCATGATCTCCAGCTGGGTGACCGACAGGGCGCCCTGGCGGTGCGCCGTGCCAACGCAGTCGGCGCCGGTGTCGCCGCCGCCGATGACGATGACGTGCTTGCCCTCGGCGCTGATGGCGGGCGTGTCGACGTCGCCCTCCTGCACCCGGTTGGCCTGGGGCAGGTACTCCATGGCCTGGTGGACGCCGTCGAGCTCGCGCCCGGTCGCCGGCAGCTCGCGCCACGCGGTGGCACCGCCGGCCAGCAGCACCGCGTCGTGCTGGGCGCGCAGCTCCTCGGCGGTGATGTCGGTGCCCACGTCGACGCCGGTGCGAAAGACCGTGCCCTCCGCCCGCATCTGGCCCAGGCGGCGCTCGATGTGCCGCTTCTCCATCTTGAACTCGGGGATGCCGTAGCGCAGCAGCCCGCCGATGCGGTCGGCCCGCTCGAAGACCGTGACGTCGTGGCCGGCGCGGGTGAGCTGCTGGGCCGCCGCCAGACCGGCCGGCCCCGAGCCCACCACCGCGACCCTCTTGCCCGATCGGGTCTCGGGCGGCTGGGGCCGCACCCAGCCCTCCTCCCAGGCCCGGTCGATGATGGAGTTCTCGACGTTCTTGATGGTCACGGCGGGCTGGTTGATGCCGAGCACGCACGCCGACTCGCACGGAGCCGGGCACAGCCGCCCGGTGAACTCCGGGAAGTTGTTGGTGGCGTGCAGCCGCTCGATCGCCTCGCCCCAGTCGTGGCGGTGGACCAGGTCGTTCCACTCGGGGATGAGGTTGCCCAGCGGGCAGCCGTTGTGGCAGAACGGGATGCCGCAGTCCATGCAGCGCGACGCCTGCTTGACGACCGTGCCGCGGTCGGCCTCGTGGTAGACCTCGTGCCAGTCCTGGATGCGCACGTCGACCGGGCGGCGAGCGGGCAGCTCCCGCTCGGTGATCTTCAGAAACCCTTTCGGGTCAGCCATGGTGTTCCCCTCCTTTCGGATCCGGCCGACGGTTCAGGACTGAGCGGCGGCCATGATCGCCTCGCCGACGTCGCGGCCGGCGCGCTCGGCCTCGGCCTGGGCGGCCAGCACCCGCTTGTAGTCGCGCGGCATGACCTTGCCGAACCGTGCGAGCGAGCGGTCGAAGTCGGCCAGCAGCTCGGCGGCGATGCCCGATCCGGTGGCCTCGCGGTGGCGGTCCAGCACGTCGCGCAGGAACTCCCGGTCGGCGTCGTCGAGGGGGTCGAGGTCGACCATCTCGCCGTTCACCCGCTCGGGGTCGAGGTCCAGCACGTAGGCGATGCCCCCGGACATGCCCGCGGCGAAGTTGCGCCCGGTGGTGCCCAGGATGACGGCGCGCCCGCCGGTCATGTACTCGCACCCGTGGTCGCCCACGCCCTCGGCGACGGCCAGCGCGCCGGAGTTGCGCACGCAGAACCGCTCGCCGACGACGCCGCGCAGGAACACCTCGCCGGAGGTCGCACCGTAGGCGATGACGTTGCCGGCGATGATGTGGCGCTCGGGCGCGAAGGGCACGTCCTCGGGCGGGCGGACGGCGATCCGGCCGCCGGAGAGCCCCTTGCCCACGTAGTCGTTGGCGTCGCCGACCAGCCGCAGGGTGACCCCCCGCGGCACGAACGCGCCGAAGGACTGGCCGGCCGAGCCGGTGAACGTGACGTCGACGGTGTCGTCGGGCAAGCCCTCGGCGCCGTAGCGCTTGGTGATCTCGTGGCCCAGCATGGTCCCCACGGTGCGGTTGACGTTGCGCACCGGCAGGTCCAGCTTCAGCGGCTCACCGAACTCCAGAGCGCCCTCGGCCAGCTGGATCAGCGTGTTGTCCAGCGCCTTCTCCAGCCCGTGGTCCTGGCCGCGCACCCGGTGGCGGTGGTCGCCGTCCCAGGGGTCCACGTCGTGCAGGACGGGCGAGAGGTCGAGTCCGGAGGCCTTCCAGTGGTCCACGGCGTCGGCGGTGTCGAGCAGGCCGACGGCGCCGATGGCCTCGTCCAGGCTGCGGAAGCCCAGCGCGGCCAGGTACTCGCGGACCTCCTGGGCGACGAACTCGAAGAAGTTCACGACGAAGTCGGCCTGGCCGGAGTAGCGCTTGCGCAGCTCCGGGTTCTGCGTCGCCACGCCCACCGGGCAGGTGTCCAGGTGGCACACGCGCATCATGACGCACCCCGAGACCACCAGGGGCGCTGTGGCGAAGCCGTACTCCTCGGCACCCAGCAGCGCCGCCACGACGACGTCGCGGCCGGTCTTCATCTGCCCGTCGGCCTGCACGACGATGCGGTCGCGCAGCCCGTTGCGCAGCAGGGTCTGCTGGGTCTCGGCCAGCCCCAGCTCCCAGGGCGTGCCCGCGTGCTTGAGCGAGGTCAGCGGCGAGGCGCCGGTGCCGCCGTCGTGGCCGGAGATCAGCACGACGTCGGCGTGGGCCTTGGACACCCCCGCGGCCACGGTGCCGACGCCCGCCTCCGAGACCAGCTTGACGTGGACCCGCGCGCCGGGGTTGGCGTTCTTCAGGTCGTGGATCAGCTGGGCGAGGTCCTCGATGGAGTAGATGTCGTGGTGGGGCGGCGGCGAGATCAGTCCGACACCGGGCGTGGAGTGCCGGGTGCCGGCGATCCACGGGTAGACCTTGTGGCCGGGCAGCTGGCCGCCCTCGCCGGGCTTGGCGCCCTGGGCCATCTTGATCTGGATGTCGTCGGAGTTGCTGAGGTAGTGCGAGGTCACGCCGAAGCGGCCCGACGCGACCTGCTTGATGGCGCTTCGCCGCAGGTCGCCGTTCTCGTCGGGGGTGAAGCGGTCGGCGTCCTCGCCGCCCTCGCCGGTGTTGGACTTGCCGCCCAGCCGGTTCATGGCCACGGCCAGGGTCTCGTGCGCCTCGGCCGAGATGGAGCCGTAGGACATGGCGCCGGTGGAGAACCGCTTGACGATCTCGGAGACCGGCTCGACCTCCTCGACCGGCACGGGCTCGCGCGCGCCCTCCCTGAGGCGGAACAGCCCGCGCAGCGTCATCAGCGTGCTCGCCTGGTCGTCGATCGCGGAGGTGTACTCCTTGAAGATCTCGTAGCGCCGGGAGCGCGTGGCGTGCTGCAGCTTGAAGACGGTCTCGGGGTTGAACAGGTGCGGCTCGCCCTCGCGGCGCCACTGGTACTCGCCGCCGATCGCCAGCCGCCGGTGGTCGGCGGGGTTGGCCGCGAACGCGGTGGCGTGGCGGACGGCGACCTCCTCGGCCAGCACGCCGAAGCCGACGCCGCCCAGCGGTGAGGGTGTGCCGGTGAAGCACCGGTCGACGACCTCGGGACCCAGCCCCAGCGCCTCGAAGATCTGGGCACCGGTGTAGGAGCTGACCGTGGAGACGCCCATCTTGGACATGATCTTCAGGACGCCCTTGCCGAAGGCCTTGACGGTGTTGCGCACGGCCTCGTCGGCGCCGATGCCGCCGATGACGCCGCGCTCGACCATGTCGCGCACCGTCGCCAGCGCCATGTAGGGCACGACCGCCGAGGCGCCGTAGCCCAGCAGCAGCGCGATGTGGTGGCACTCGCGGGCGTCGCCGGACTCGACCACCAGGCCGACCTCGGTGCGGGTCTTCTCGCGCACCAGGTGGTGGTGGACGGCGCCGGTCAAAAGCAGCGAGGGCACCGGCGCGCGGTCGGGGCCGGCGCCGCGGTCGGAGAGCACGACGATGTGCGCGCCGGCGGCGATGGCCGCCGACACCTCGGCGCAGATCTCGTCCAGGCGGGCCGACAGCGCGGCTCCGCCGCCGGCGGCGTCGTAGGTGCCGTTGGCGACGAAGGTGCGGAAGGCGGGGTCGGCGTCCTCGGCCGTCCCGGCACGCACGATCGCGGCCAGGCCGCCCTCGTCGAGGACCGGGGTGGGCAGCACGATGCGCCGGCAGTCCTCGGGGTCGGGCGAAAGGACGTTCTCCTCGGCGCCCAGCGCGGTGTGCAGGCTGGTGACCAGCTCCTCGCGGATGGCGTCCAGCGGCGGGTTGGTCACCTGCGCGAAGCCCTGCGAGAAGTAGTCGAAGAGCTGTCGGGAGCGGGCCGACAGGGCCGCCACCGGCGTGTCGGTGCCCATGGAACCGATCGGCTCGGCGCCGGTGCGCGCCATCGGCTGGAGGATGATGCGCAGCTCCTCCTCGGTGTAGCCGAAGACCTGCTGCTGGCGCACGAGGTCGCCGACGGGCTCGGCCTCGCCCGGTTCCAGGTCCGACAGCGCCACCACGCCGCGCTCCAGCCACTCGCCGTAGGGGTGCTCGGCCGCGAGCTCGGACTTGATCTCCTCGTCCTCGATGATGCGGCCCTGCTCGGTGTCGACGACGAAGATCCGTCCGGGCTGCAGGCGCCCCTTGCGCACGATGCGCGAGGACTCGACGTCGAGCACGCCGGCCTCGCTGGCCAGCACGACCGTGCCGTCGTCGGTGACCCAGTAGCGGCCGGGGCGCAGGCCGTTGCGGTCCAGGACGGCGCCGATGACCGAGCCGTCGGTGAAGGACACCGACGCGGGGCCGTCCCAGGGCTCCATGAGCATGGAGTGGAACTCGTAGAAGGCCCGCACACGCGGGTCCATCTCGGTGTGGTTCTCCCAGGGCTCGGGGATCATCATCAGCACCGCGTGCGGCAGCGAGCGCCCGCCCAGGTGCAGCAGCTCCAGGGCGGCGTCGAAGGACGCGGTGTCGGAGTCGTCCGGGTCGACGATGGGGAACACGCGCGCGATGTCGCCGGGCAGCAGGTCGCTGCCGAGCGTGGCCTCGCGGGCCCGCATCATGTTCCGGTTGCCCTTGACGGTGTTGATCTCGCCGTTGTGGGCCACGTAGCGGAAGGGGTGGGCCAGCGGCCACGACGGGAAGGTGTTGGTGGAGAACCGCGAGTGCACCAGGGCCAGGCCGCTGGAGTAGCGCCGGTCGGACAGGTCGGCGTAGAACGGCTCCAGCTGGGGCGTGGTGAGCATCCCCTTGTAGGTGATCGTGCGCGGGGACAGGCTCGGGAAGTACACGCCGGTCTCGTGCTGGGCGCGCTTGCGCAGGCAGTAGGCGTAGCGCTCCAGGTCGATGCCGCCGAGGCCCTCCGCTGCGGTGCCCTCCGCGCCCGCGACGAACAGCTGGGCGAAGTGCGGCATGGCCTCGCGGGCCGCGGGGCCGCAGAAGTCCGGGTCGACCGGTACCTCGCGCCAGCCGAGCACGCGCAGGCTCTCTTCGGCGGCGACGGCCTCGATCGCGGCCACGGCGATGGAGCGCTCGCCGGTGTCGGCGGGCAGGAAGGCGATGCCGGCGGCGTAGCGGCCCGCCTCGGGCAGCTCGAAGCCGCAGACCTCGCGGTAGAGGGCGTCGGGGACCTGGGTGATGATCCCGGCGCCGTCACCGTCCTCGGGATCGGCGCCGGCGGCGCCCCGGTGGTCGAGGTTGCGCAGCACCGTCAGCGCCTTCTCGACGATCGCGTGACTGCGACGGCCGGAGAGGTCGGCTACGAACCCGACGCCGCAGGCGTCGTGCTCGTAGGCGCTGTCGTACAGGCCCTCGCGGGTGGAATCGGCGTTCGGTCGGACGGACGAACGCTGCACCTGGCCAGCAGGCATCTACCCTCCTGTCGTCGTACGTATGGGCTTTCGGACAAAAGCGCATCCGGGACGACATTGGCCCTGCTGCGTCAGCATGCGAAGGCGGCCCCTCCTGGCACCGGCTTCCACGGTCGGCGCCGAGCGCCGAATCCGCGTCACGTCCTCGTGGTAACCGGTGTCGCCCCAGGTCGGCGGCCACACTCGCGAGTAGTCAGTTATACAGCGGTCCAGCCCCGACGTGAAATCGGAGGTCTAGACCGCGCACCGCCACAGTGCGGTCAGGCCCGAGGGCCCGCTCGGTGCGGGTGGGTCGGCGTCGACCCGCCCTTCGGGGCTAGCCGGGATCTTTCCAGGTCCGACTCCCCCGCAAACATCCCTTTCGCCCCGATCTTCACAGAGCGCGGCAAAGTAAGCGCTAGAACCGTATCCCGCCCCCGATCCGGCGGTGTGCACCGGGGTGAGCCGCGGTTCACACTCAGCGTACCCGCAGGCAACAGACAGGACATAAAGCCGCAGTGAGATTCGCCTGCGACCCGCGCCACACCCGCCCGAACGACGGTGAGGCCGGCGGCACCCGCGTCCGCCGGCCCGCCGCGCACTCCGGAGCACGCACCGGGATCGGCGCCGCACGCGGAGCCGGCCGCCGCCCGGCTGCACGGGCGCGGGCGCGCGCAGGCGGCGGCGAGGGCAGCGCGGCGGATACGCGATGATCGGAGGGTGCACGACGACACCGCCGCCGACCGCTCCGGCCGCCCCCACCCGCCGTCCTTTCCCGGCCCCCCGCCCGCCCGCTCCGCACCGCCCCCCGGACCCGACGGGCTCCTGGAGGGCCGCGGAGGCGGCCCGGCGCGGGCGCACCGGGTACCGGCCGCCCTCGCCGAAGGGGGCTGGTGGTCGCCGCGCGAGCTGGTGCGCCGAACGGCTGTGGCCCACCGGACGGTCCAGGGCGTGCTCGACGCGCTCGCCGGCGAGGTCGAGTGGGACGCCGACGGCGCCCGCGTACGGCTCGTGCGTCCCGGCGACTACGCCGACTACGACCGGCCCCAGACCGCCGACCCCGTGGCCCACCTGCGCGGCGGCCACGAGGAGGCCGCCGCCGAGCTCCGCCGCCTCGTGGACGGGGCTCCCGCGCCCCGCACCGACCTGGACCACGTCTCCGCCACCGCCGACACCGCGCTGCGCCGCGGCCTGATGCTGCAGGCGCGCTTCCACGCGGCCGGCACGCGGCTGCTGTGCGTCGGCGACCACGACCTCACCGCGCTCGCCGCGGCCCTCGTCTGCCCCGGGCTGCAGGCCGTCGCGGTCGACATCGACGAGCGGATGCTCGCCTACATCGACGACGCCGCCTCCCGGCTCGGCCTGCCCGTGCACTGCCACTTCGCCGACCTGCGGCTGGGCCTTCCCGACGCGGTGCGCGGCGGAGCGGACGCGGTCTTCACCGACCCGCCCTACACCCCCGAGGGGGTGGAGCTGTTCGTGCGCCGCGGTCTGGAGGGCCTCGCCGACCCCCGGCACGGCCGGGTGCTGCTGGCCTACGGCGCCAGCGAGACCACACCGGCGCTGACAGCCGGAACACAGGCGCGGCTGAGCGGACTGGGCCTGGTCACCGAGGCGCTGTGGCCCGACTTCAACCGCTATCTGGGCGCCGAGGCCATCGGCGCGGCCAGCGACCTGTACGTGCTGCGGCCCACCGGCCGCACGCCCCGGCAGGGCCGCGGCGGCACCGGTGTCCGGGCCCGCGTCTACAGCCGCGGCGCCAACGCCGCCGAGGCGGCGGGCGCGCTCGGGGAGGCCGAGGCGCGCGCCGTGGTGGAGCGTGTCGCCGCCGAGTCCGCCGTCGGCGAGTGGCCCGACGGCGCGCTGGAGCCCGTGTCCGGGCCCGGCGGCGGGGAGCCCCGCACGCCGCGCCGCGTCCTGCTCGGCACGTGGCTGCAGAGCCCGGTCGAGGCCGGGCGCGCCGCCGTGAACCTGACCGGAGGCTGGGAGGACCTGCTGGCGCGCGCCCTGCTGGCCGCACCGGGCCCCGAGGCGGCCGCCGTCGTGCCCGCCTCCCACCCGCAGGTCCGCGACCGGGCGGGCCAGCAGGAGCTGATCGGCCTGCTGGAGCCGCGCTGGAGCGTGCGCTTTCTGCGCGGGACTCCGGGGCCGCGGCTGACCACGGTGTACACCACGCAGCGCCCGGTCGGCGGCGACCCGGCCGAGCGGCTGCTGCTGCACTGCCAGCGCCGTGCCCACGGCAGGCTGGCCGCCACGCTGCGCGAGGGGCTGGTGCGGGTGGCCGCCGAGGCCGGCACCCCGGTCAACAAGCGCACGGCCCGCCACGCGGTGGCCGAGGCCGCACCCTGGCTCAGCGGACACACGCTGCTCGACCTGCCGGCGCACCGCATGCCCCTGCTGCGCGCGGCGGCCGCGGAGCTGGCCGCACGGGCGGCCACCGCGGCCGCCGGGCCGTCCAACGAAGACGCCAGGGACGGCCGGCGGGAGTGATCGCGGCGCTCCGGGGACCCGGTTCCGCCGGCGGTCCGCCGGACCCTCGGTCCGCCCGACCCGGCCGCGACCCGGCGGCGCCGCCCCGGCATCAGGACACCGCGGTGGTCCCCTGCTGGTTCTCCTGGTTTTCTTCGAAGGTCTCCAGCTGGACCTCGCGGTTGTACAGCGGGTCGCGGAAGCTGTTCAGCGCGATCAGCGGCGAGACGAGGCTCTCGCGCGCCGCCGGGTCGTCGGACTCGATGGACTGCACCCACAGCACGGTCAGGTAGTGGCCGCTGACGGTGGCCTCCGCGGCGCTGTAGCCGGCGCCCAGGCTGGAGAACGGGTCCTCCTCGGGGGTGGGCACGGAGATGAACCCGGTCTGCTTCGACTGCGTGTCCTTGGGCGGCTGGAGCGCCGTCGCCACGGCCTGCGCGGCCTCGGCGTCCTTGAGGTTGAACATCGCGACCGCGCCGACGTAGTCGGCGGAGGTGTAGCCCGCCCGCGCCGCCTGGGTGCAGTCGGCATCGGCCAGCGCGCTGCGCACCGCCTCGCCCCACACCGCCGAGGCGCAGTCCTCGACCAGCGAGGAGGTCTGCAGCTCGAAGGAGATGCCCTGGCTCTCGCTCTCGATCGTCTTGGCGTCCTCGCCGAACAGCTCGCCCTTGTTCAGGGGGCGCGAGTCGACCTCCCGCGTGGCCAGCACCTCGCTGCCCGAGTCGTGGATCTCGAACGCGGCGGGCACCGGGTCCTCCGGGGCCTGGGCACCGCCGCCGACGAACTGCAGGACGAGCACCACGGCCAGCGCCACCACGGCGACTCCGAGGGCACCGAGCAGGAGAGGCAGCAGTTTCGTGCCGGGCGCCTTGGCGCGGGAGGAGCGCCTGCGCCTGCGCCGGGCTCCTTTGCGGCGATCGGGAGGTGCGGCCAGACCCTCGATGGAGTCGGCTTCGTCGGGTTTCCTCCGCCGGCCGGGGGTACCGGAAACAGACGACTTAGAAGACACCAGAACCTCTCGGACGGTCGCGGGGGCTGTGATTCATGTAGCGGGAGGGGCGGCGGAGCCGCGGGTGACCATGCCGCCGGTCCGCAAATCCTAGCTTGCGGGCGGAACCGGGCGATCCCGGCCGCCCGCGAGCCGCCGGCCGCCGGGCCTCCGCGTCCCGGTCCCGGCGCAGGGCGCAGCCGGCGCGGCGCCCGGGCCGGCCCGGTCCTACTGCTCGGCCTCGCCGACCTGGCGGTAGACCCACGTCGAGGCGTTCATCGCCGCCACGTTCAAGGTGGAGAGGGTCTCGCCGTCGCCGGGCTGCTCGCCGTCGGTCCGCGCCACCCAGTACACCGCCAGGTAGTGTCCCATGACCTGTGCGGTGGCCTGGCTGTAGCCCTTGTGCAGGCCCTCCACGCCGTCCTTCTGGGGCAGCAGGAATCCCGGGGCCGTCGAGGAGTCGCCGGGGTCGAGCGCCGTGGACACGGCGTCGGCCGAGTCGGCGTCGGCCAGGTCGAAGAGCGTGAACTGGGCGACGTACTCGCCGTCGCCGTCCAGGTAGACGGCGCTGGCGGCGGAGGTGCACTCGCCGTCGACCAGCGCCTGTGCGGCCTCCTCGCCCCAGACCAGGGAGGTGCAGGTGTCGGTCACCCCGGTCTCGTCCCGGACGAGCTTGTGGCCGTCCAGCTCCAGCTTCTCGGTGTCGGAGCCGAAGACCTTGTCCTTTGGGATTTGACCGGAGCCGTCGCCCCGCTCGGCGATGGGGTCGAACGCCTCGTCCTGGGGCTGGGCCTGGTACAGGTCGGGCACCAGGGTGGAGTGCCCCTCGGGGGGCGCCACGATGGAGCTGCTGTCGCCGCTGCCGGGGGTGTCGCCGGACTCGGTGGCCAACTGGTAGGCGAGTACGCCCAGCAGCGCCACCAGCGCGACGACGCACAGGACGAGCAGCGTGGCCAGGAACGCGGTACCGCGCTTGCGCATGCTCTGCTCGGCGAGGGTGTAGACGACCTGGCTGGGCCGGTCGCCCAGGACGCTCACGCGCCGCAGCGCGGAGGCGGAGAACTTGGAGACGGGGTCGACGGAGGGCGCCGAGCGGCCCGAGCGGCGGCCGCGGTTCTGGGCGGTCCGGCGGCCGCCGCGCTCGGCCCGCTCGCTCTGGCCGGTGTCCTCGGTGGCGCGCGGGGCGGTGGCGGTTGCGGTGCGGCCGCCCCGGCGCGAGCCGCCCGTGTCAGCGGCGCCGCCGCGGTCGTCGTAGCCGTCGTCGGCCGCGTAGCGCTCGCGGGGCGCGCGGGCCGGCGCGTCCCGGCGCGAGCGCTTTCGGCCTGCTCGTCCGGTGGAGTCGGATTTGCTCACGTGGTCAACTCATCCATCCTCGGACGGCGCGGTGCCCCTGCCCTTCGGCCGTCCGGCTGTTCCTGTCTCCGGGTCCGCGGCTTCGGAACCGCCTTCGGATCCGGTGTCGCCGCCGTCCTGGGACGTGGCGGGGTCGGTGTCGAAGACCTCGGTCCCGACGTCGTGGCCCGCGGGGACCACCCGGCTGGAGAATGCGTCCAGGCGCCGCCCGGCCCACACGAAGTAGGCGAGTGCGGCGGCGAGCACCAGTACCGAGGTCCAGTTGTTCAGCCGCAGGCCCAGAATCTCGTGCGCAGGATCGACGCGCAGGTACTCGATCCAGAACCGTCCCACACAGTAGCCCATGATATAGACCGCGAAGAGCCGCCCGCCGTCCAGCCGGTCGCCGTAACGCCTGCCCAGCCAGGCGAGCAGCACCGCGAGTGCGAGACACCACAGCGACTCGTAGAGGAACGTGGGGTGGTAGGTGCTGTAGTACTCCGTGCTGCTTCCCGGCAGCGGCTGCATCCCCGGCCGCGGGGCGCCCTCGGAGTTGTAGGTGTAGTCCAGCGAGATGTGCACGGCCCAGGGCAGGTCGGTGGGCTTGCCGAACAGCTCCTGGTTGAAGTAGTTGCCCCAGCGGCCCAGGGCCTGGGCCAGCGGGATCGTCGGGGCGATGGCGAAGGACAGCTTGGACAGCGAGATCCCGCGGCGCCGGGCCACCCACCAGACGCCCACCGCTCCCAGCGGGATGGCGCCCCAGATGCCCAGCCCGCCGTTCCAGATGTAGAGCGCCTCGACCGGGTTGCGGCCGGGGCCGAAGTACAGCTGGTAGTCGCTGATGACGTGGTAGAGGCGGCCGCCGACCAGCCCCAGCAGCACCGCGGGCACCGCGAGGTCGACGATGGTGCCCTTCTCGCCGCCCATGGCCGCCCAGCGGCGCTCGCTCCAGAACACGGCGGCGACGACCCCGGCGAGGATGCACAGCGCGTAGAAGTGGATGGTCACCGGCCCAAGTGAGATCGAACTCACCTCGGGGCTGGGGATGGCCGCGAGGGCGCGGCCGGTCGCGGCCGCGCCCTCGGGGGCGATCAGCGAATTCGTCATCGCGCGGATCTGTCCTTGGGTCAGGGGGAGACTTCTGGCTCGGGCGAGGCTCCTGCGGACGCGCCGGCGTCCGCGGCGAGCGGTTCGGTGCTCACCTCGCCGGGCCCGGCCTGCTTCACCGCTTCGCGGACGCCGTCGCCGGAGAAGGCGGCGTCGCCCATCTTGTCGCCGTTGACGTAGACCGACGGGGTCCCGTTGAACGCGTTCGCTCCGGAAGAGTACCGGTCCTTGACCGCCGACGTGGCATCGAGGACCTCCTTGACGTAGGTGTCCTGGAGGAACGAGCTGTCGACGCCGTGCTCGTCGCCCCACTCCATGAGGCCGCCCACGCCCATCTTCTGGATCTCGTCGCCGCTCAGCCGGTTCTGCGCCTTCCGGGTCAGCTCGGGCAGGTACTCGCCGGTGAAGGTGTCGACCACCGTGCTCTCGGCCTCGACCCGCTTGGCGAAGTCGGGGTCGTCGATGCCGAGGTCGGTGCCCCACTGCTTGAGGTCCGCGGTGGAGAAGCCCTTCGACCCCTCGGCGGGCTGGTTCTCGAACAGCCGGTCGTTGTACTGGACGAACTTGCCGTAGTCGGCGGCCGCCCGCGCCGCGGCCGCGCCGCGCAGCGAGTTGTCGCTGATCGGGGACTGCGCCTGGGCGAAGATGCTGACCGGGCGGTAGTGCACGACGGCCTCGCCCTCGGCGGCCAACTGCTGCAGGGTCGGGCCGCTGGCGTCCTCGAACTGCTTGCAGGCCGGGCACTGGAAGTCGGCGTAGACTTCGACCACGGGCGCTTCGGTGCCCTTGTCGCCCAGCACGACGCTGCCGTCCTCCTGCAGCGTCTGTGCGGGCAGGTCCTCGTAGCGCTGCGCGAACGCCTGCTCCTGCGCCCGCTGCTGGGTGAAGAAGAAGTAGCCGCCGCCGACCACGATCAGCACCACCGCGAGCGCGGCGCCGCCGACGCCGAGCATCCTGTTCCGCGCGGCGCGCTTCTTCGCCTGCTCCCGTTCCCGCTTCAGTCGTTCGCGGGACGCCTCCCGCGCAGCCTTGCCCATCAGCCGATCACCGTGATCCGTAGTCTGTTCTGTCTCTTCGCGGATGTGGCCGCCGTCGCCCGGCGGGCGGCCGGTTCGTGAGCACGCCGGGAGCACGCCGCGTCCGCCCGATAGGGGCGGGGCCTCGCCGCGGCTCCCGGCGGTCTGTTCAGCGGTAGAGGCCGAACAGCCGGTCCAGCGCCAGGGGCGAGCGCGGCCAGATCGTGACGACCGCGGCCAGAGCGAGGAAGCCGAGGTCGCGCGCGATGTCGAGCCCGTAGCGGGTCTCGCCCTCGGCGACCTGGCCGCCGGTGCCGAAGCATCCGCAGTCGATGTTCAGCCCGCGCGCCCACGCCGAGGCGATGCCCGCGATGAACACCAGCATCAGCAGTCCCGAGGCGGCGCCGACGTAGCGCGTGGCCATGCCGACGACCAGCAGCAGTGCCAGAGCGAGCTCCAGCAGCGGCAGCGTGAAGCCGATGAAGCGGCTCAGCTCGGGCGAGAAGAGCTGGTAGGCCTCGACGGACTGCACCGACAGCGCCGGCGGCAGCTTGCTCACGGCGGCGAACGCCAGCACCCCGGCCAGACCCAGGCGCGCCAGCAGCGTCGCCCAGGGCTGGACCGCCGACCAGCGGCGGGCCGCGGTGGAGCTGGTCGCTGGCGCCGAATCGTGTGTTGTGTCCAATGAAGGGTTCCCGGGGGCGAGGCGGTCACTTCGGCGAGGGCACCGGTTCTTCCGGCGCGCACCGTGCGCATACTACTCTAGGTCAGCGCGACGGCACGCGCAGTCCGCTGCGGCCGCGGCCGCCGGGCGTCCTCGCCGAACTGTAACCGCGCACCCCCGCCCGGGCATGCCCGCCCAAGGCGCCGGAGGGGGCAATCTCACGGAACTCTTACCTGTCTTACCCGGCTTTACCTCCACGCCGGCGGGCGGCGGCCCGGTCGTTCGCCTGCCTGGTCAGGACCGGCCGGCGCGTACGCCCAGAGCGAGCTCCTCGGCGAAGGCGCGCACCGCGCCCGTGCCGGTCTCCAGGTCGGGTGCGTCCAGCACCCGCTGGCAGAACCCGGCTCCGGCGATGACGCCGTCGGCGTAGGCGGCCACCTCGGCGGCCTGGGACCGGTTGGAGATGCCCAGTCCCACGCACACGGAGAGCCCGGAGCCGCCGATCGCGGCGCGGGTGCGGGCGACCAGCTTCTCCGCGGTGCCCGAGACCTGCGCCCGGGTGCCGGTGACACCCATCAGCGAGGCGGCGTAGACGAACCCGCGCGAGGCCCGGGCGGTCAGCCGCAGCCGCTCGTCGGTCGAGGAGGGCGCGACCAGGAAGATCCGGTCCAGGCCCGCGGCGTCGGTGGCCGCGAACCACTCGTCGGCCTCCTCGGGGATGAGGTCGGGGGTGATCACGCCGGCGCCGCCCGCCGCGGCCAGGTCGGCGCAGAAGCGCTCCGGGCCGTAGCGCTCGACGGGGTTCCAGTAGGTCATGACCAGCGCCGCGGCCCCGGTGGCGGCGGTGGCCTCGACCACACGCAGGACGTCGGGCGGGGTGGTGCCCGCCGCCAGGGCGGTGTCGGCGGCCCGCTGGATGGTGGGGCCGTCCATCGTCGGGTCGGAGTAGGGCAGCCCGACCTCGACGACGTCGCAGCCGCCCTGGACCATCGCCTCGATGATCGCGATGGAGGAGTCGGGGTCGGGAAACCCCGCCGGCAGGTAGCCGATGAGGGCGGCCCGCCCCTCGTCCGCGGCCCGGGCCAGCGCGGCCTGCAGTGTGGTCTGGCTCATCGTCCCTCGCTCGTCTCGCCCGCCGGGCCGTGCGCCCGCGCTGCCGCTCGTCCGCCCGTTCACGCCGACTCCTCGCCGTCGACGAGGCCGAAGTAGGACGCGGCGGTGTCGACGTCCTTGTCGCCGCGGCCGGAGAGGTTGACCACGACGACGCCCTCGGGCCCCAGCTCGGTGCCGACCCGCCGCACCCCGGCCAGCGCGTGGGCGCTCTCGATCGCCGGGATGATGCCCTCGGTCCGGCTCAGCAGCCGGAACGCCTCCATCGCCTCGGCGTCGGTGACGGCCCGGTAGGTGACCCGTCCGGCGTCGGCCAGCCACGCGTGCTCGGGGCCCACGGCCGGATAGTCCAGTCCGGCCGAGATGGAGTGGCTGGGCAGGGTCTGGCCGTAGTCGTCCTGGAGCACGTAGGTGCGGGCGCCGTGGAACACGCCGGGGGCGCCGCCGGAGATCGCGGCGGCGTGGCGGTCGGTGGCGACGCCGTCCCCGCCGGCCTCGAAGCCGTACAGGGCGACCCCGGTGTCGGGGAGGAACGCGGCGAAGATGCCCATGGCGTTGGAGCCGCCGCCCACGCAGGCCGCCACCGCGTCGGGCAGCCGCCCGGTCAGGTCGAGCACCTGGGAGCGGGCCTCCTCGCCGATGACGTAGTGCAGGTCGCGCACCAGCGCCGGGAACGGGTGCGGCCCGGCCACGGTGCCGAAGAGGTAGTGGGTGGAGTCGACGTTGGCCACCCAGTCGCGGAACGCCTCGTTGATGGCGTCCTTGAGGGTGCGGCTGCCCACGGAGACCGGGACGACCTCGGCGCCCAGCAGCCGCATGCGGGCGACGTTGAGGGCCTGGCGGCGGGTGTCCTCCTCGCCCATGTAGATGACGCAGTCGAGCCCCATCAGGGCGCAGGCGGTGGCGGTGGCCACGCCGTGCTGGCCCGCGCCGGTCTCGGCGATCACCCGGGTCTTGCCCATGCGCTTGGTCAGCAGCGCCTGGCCGAGCACGTTGTTGATCTTGTGGGAGCCGGTGTGGTTGAGGTCCTCGCGCTTGAGCAGCACGCGGGCGCCGCCGCAGTGCCGGGCGAAGCGCGGCGCCTCGGTCAGCAGGCTGGGGCGTCCGGTGTAGTCGCGCAGCAGGGCGTCGAGCTCGGCGCGGAAGCCGGGGTCGCTCTTGGCCTTCTCCCACTCCTGGGCGACCTGGTCGAGCGCGGCGATCAGGGCCTCGGGGCTGAACCGGCCGCCGTAGCGGCCGTAGTGCCCGCGTTCGTCGGGCCGGCGGGAGCCGCCGGGGTCAGGTGTCGGGGATGCCATGTGGTTCTCCATGTCGGCGCGCGGCGCGCGCCCTCGGCTGTCGGAGGCCGGCGCGCCGGGCAACAGCCCCGGTCGCCGGCCGGCTGGAGGTCAGCGCGGCTGCGGGGGCCGTCGCGCGGCGGCGCGAGGGCCCCTAGGGCCATCGCGCGCAGGCGGCCGGCAGGGCCGGGGGCCGCGGCGCCTGCACGGTCAGCCCCGGTCCCGCAGCGCGGGGTGCGCGCCCGCCGTCACGAGGTCGGCGACGGCGTCGCGCGGGTGGCGGCCGCGGACCAGGCTCTCGCCCACGAGCACCGCGTCGGCGCCGTGGCCCGCGTAGGCGAGCAGGTCGTGGGGCCCGCGCACGCCGGACTCGGCGACGCGGACGCGGTCGGAGGGGATCAGCGGCGCCAGGCGGGCGAAGGTGTCGCGGTCGACCTGCAGCGTCTTCAGATCGCGGGCGTTGACGCCGACGACGGTGGCCCCGGCGTCCAGTGCGCGCCCGACCTCGTCCTCGGTGTGCACCTCCACCAGCGGCGTCAGGCCCAGCGAGTGCGCCCGCTCCACCAGGGAGACCAGCGCCTCCTGCTCCAGCGCGGCGACGATCAGCAGCACGGCGTCGGCGCCGTGCACGCGCGCCTCCCACAGCTGGTAGGAGCTGACGATGAAGTCCTTGCGCAGCAGCGGGGTGGGCACCGCGGCGCGGACTGCGTCGAGGTCGGCCAGGCTCCCGTTGAAGCGCCGCTGCTCGGTCAGCACGCTGATGAGGGCGGCGCCGCCGTCGGCGTAGTCGCGGGCGAGGGCGGCGGGGTCGGTGATGGTGGCGAGCTCGCCCTTCGACGGGCTGGAGCGCTTGACTTCGGCGACGACCTGCACGCCGGGGCGGCGCAGCGCGGCGGCCGCGTCCCGGGGCCGCGGCGCGGACTCAGCCAGCTCCTTGAGCCGCTCCAGGGGTGTGTGCGCCTGCCGATCGGCGAGATCGGCGCGCACTCCCCCGACAATCTCGTCGAGCACGCTCACGTGGGACTGCCCCCTCATATCGCCGGTGGTGCGGATCCGGACCATCCCCGCGCGCAACGGGTAGCACCGGGGTCGTCGGGTTCCCGCGGCCGAAGCGGTCGCGGCGTGGCGGGCCGGGCGCGCCCGCCGCGGTAGCGCGCCGGGGCCGGGCACCGGACCGCGGGGACCGCCTCGCGTTCGGGTACTACCGATCGTATCGAGTCCGAGTGCCGCCGTGGCCACGTCCCCCGGTTTGGCGCGCCCGGAGTCCGAGCGGTCGGCTATCCGGGTGCGAGGAACTGGCCGAAGGGCAGGTTGCGCACCACCCAGAACGCCATCAGCACGCCCAGGAACAGGTACAGCCAGCCGGGGTGCACGGCCTTCGCAGGAGCCGTGCGCGGGGGCGCCGGCCGGAAGGACCGATACAGCCAGCGGAGATAGCTGTAGGCGATGAACGGCGCGACCGCCAGCAGCAGGGCGTTCATCTGCAGGGCGCCGACGACGTCCAGTTCGGTCAGCGCGTGCACCGCCCGCATCGCACCGCACCCGGGGCACCACGTGCCGGTGACCAGCAGCCACGGGCAGGTGGGATAGTGCCCGGCCTCGTTGGGGTCCACGAAGTGCAGCAGCGTGGCGCCGGCGATCCCGGCCGCGCCCAGCAGCAGCGGCGCCGCCCCGGGATGCAGGCGGCGCCGCGGCGCTCCGGTGGTGCCGGGTGCCATCAGTACGTGGTGGTGGGCGTGTTGCTGACCACGGCGGCGATGATGCCGAAGTAGCCCACGGTCGAGAGCACGTAGACGACCACGCCGACAACCACGGCGATGATCGTGAACTTCTTGGCCCGGGCGGCGCGCTCCTGGGCTCCGGTGTAGTCGCCGAGGTTCCACTGGGCGTTGACCTTGGCCGCCGAGAGGATGGCCGGGATCGCCAGGGGCCAGCAGCAGAACATCGACAGGATGGCCGGGACCAGGAAGTCGTTGGGCGGGTCGGCGCGGGCGCCGGGAGGATAGCCGCCGGAGCCGCCGGGCGGAGGGTTGTAGTTTCCGGGGGGCGGACCGGGCGGGGTACCGTAGCTCATTTTCGGTGCGGCTTCCTGGGTCGGGGATTCTGGAGGCGGCACCGCAGCTCCAGCGCGGCGCCGTGCGAGCAGTGTGCCACGGAAGCCTACTCCGCTGCGGGGGGCGGGGCCGCGCCCTCCGCGATCAGCGGGCCGCGGCCTTCTCGCCGGACGCCTCCTCGGACGCGTGGGACTGCGCGTCCGCCTCCTCCGCCTCGTCCGACGCCGCGGTGCCGGCGTCCGCGCCGGAGCGCTGCGCCTCCCACTCCTCGCGGGTCAGCGGCGTGGGGCGCGGGTGCCTGCGGCCCAGCCCGACCTTCTTCATGATGCCGGCGACGGCGGCGCAGACGATGCTGAGCCCCAGGGCGACGGTGGACCACAGCACCACGTCCTGGTCGATCAACATGATCATCAGCGCGGCCGCGGTCCACACGACGATCCAGGACAGGGTCAGAAACCACCCCGCGAGGGTGTTGCCGTGGTCCTCGTGGTGTTCGTCGGCCATCAAGGCTCCTTCGGGTTCTCGTGGTCGGTGGGGGCGGCGGGCCGCCCCGATGCGGCGCGGCCGCTCACGGCCGCCGCCCCGGTCTCCTCGGCGGATCCGGGGTCGAGAGTAGGGTCGGCACCGCTGTCGAGCGACTTCCACAGCTCGGCGGGGTCGCTGGAGCGGGCCGCGCTCGGGGCGCTGTGGCGATCGTACCTGCTGCCCATGGCGGGCCAGGCGGCACCCCGGACCAGTGTGTAGGCGCCGGCGGCCGCCAGCAGGACGGCGCCGGCCGCCGCCAACCCGGGCCACTGCGCGACCAGGTGCAGGCCGTCGACGGCCCCGCTGGCGGTGGCGCGGTCGGCGGCGGCCTCCTGCAGGGCCGCCGTGCGGGTGCCGCGCCACACCCCGACCAGCGCGGCGAGGCCGAACAGGGCGACGACTCCGCCCAGCGCCCGCCGAAGGGGGCCGCGCGTGGCCAGCACGGCGGCCAGCGCCGCGAGTCCGGCAAGGCCCATCGCGAAGGCGGTGGGCGCGACGTCGTCGCCGGTCAGCTCGACCGGTGCGGCGGCCACCGGGCCGCCGACGTCCACTTGGGCGCGGGCCCAGGTGCGCCCGGCGGCCCCGGCGAGGGCCCCCGCACCCGCCGCCACGGCGCACAGGGCGACCGCGAACTCGGCGCGGTGCGCGGTCACCGCGCCTCCCGGCCGCGGGCGCCGGCGCCGAGGGGCAGTGCGCCCTCGTCGAAGCACGTGCGGGCACCGGTGTGGCAGGCGGCGCCGGTCTGGTCCACCCTGATCAGCAGGGTGTCGCCGTCGCAGTCCAGCGCGGCGCCCACGACCCGCTGCACGTTGCCCGAGGTGGCGCCCTTGACCCAGTACTCGCGGCGGCTGCGCGACCAGTAGGTGGCGCTGCCGGTCTGCAGGGTGCGGCGCAGCGCCTCGTCGTCCATCCAGGCCAGCATGAGCACCTCGCCGGTGTCGTACTGCTGGACGACGGCGGGCAGCAGGCCGTCGGGGTTGCGCGTGAGCCGCGCGGCGATCTCCGGTGCGAGCCGCTGTTCGGCGGCGCCTGCGGGAGGGGTGGTGCTCATGGTCCCAGCCTAGGGGCCCGCTGCGGGAGGTAGCGGCGGGGCCGGCTCCGCGCCGCCGCGCTCCCCCGCCGCCCCGCCCTGCGCTTGTGCCGGCCGGTGACCCCGTAAGGTTTCTGACGCCGCACCCGCCCCGCGCAGAGGCCTCAGACGTCAGGAGTGCTGTGTCCGCCGAGCTGCTCACCGCCGATCTGGCCGGCAAACCCGACGCGCTCGCCGCGCTCGCCGACCGGCTCTCGCGCCGGGACCCCTACCGGGCGCTGCCGGCGCTGCTGGACGACGAGCCCGCCGGAATCCTGCTGCTGGGGGTGGGGGCGGCTCGCCATGCGTGCGCGGCGGCGGCCGCGCGGATGCGGATGACCGGGCTCGGCGCGGTCGCCGAGTACGCCTCGGCGGAGCGCTCGCTGCCGCCGGGGCCGGACACGCTGGTGGTCGCCGTCGAGGCGGGCGGCGGCGCGCGGGAGCTGTGCACGGCGCTGGACGCCTACGTCGAGCAGTCGGCGGTCGTGGTGCTCACCGACGCACTGGACGGGCCGGTGGCGCGCTACGCCGACATCCTGGTGCCGCTGTCGGCGGGCGAGGAGCGCAGCGGGCTCGCCTGCCGCGCCTTCCAGCACGCGCTGGCGCTGTTGCTGCTGCTGGGCTACCGGCTGGGCTCGCCGGGCGTGGGCGGCGACGTGACCGTGAGCCTGCGGCGCTGCGCCAACGCCACGGCGGGGCTGCTGGAGCAGGCGCGGGAGTGGGTCCCGCGAGCGGCCGCGGCGCTGCGCTCGCCCGACGGGCTGCACCTGGCGGCGCCGGCGGAGCGGCTGAGCTCGGCCCAGCAGGGTGCGCTGGCGCTGCGCCGGGGGCCGGTCGTGCCCGCCCACGCGGTGGAGTCGGGCGAGTGGTCGCACACCGACCGCTACCTGGCCGCGGTCGGCGACTACCGGGCGCTGCTGTTCGCGGGCTCGCACTACGACGAGCGCACCATGGACCACCTGCTCCAGCTGCGCGGCCGGGCGGTGGCCGTCGGCGGCGACGTGCCGGGCGCGGCGATGTCGGTGCGCTACCCGGGCGACGGCGACCCCGACGTCAGCCTGCTGACCGAGCCGGTGGTCGCCGAGCTGCTGGCCGCGCACTGGTGGGCCGAGCGCGAGCGGTCGCGCGCCGCCGGCTGAGCGGCCCGCGGGCGCGGGTCCTCAGGCGGAGCTGCGCACCCAGGAGGCGTACAGGTCGGCGTAGACGCCGGGGCGGGCGGCCAGTTCGTCGTGGCTGCCCCGCTGGACGACGCGGCCGGCGTCGAAGACGAGGACCTCGTCGGCGGCCTCGGCGGTGGAGAGCCGGTGGGCGATGGCCACGGACGTGCGCCCGCGGGTGAGCCGGTCCAGCGCCCGCTGGATGCGGACCTCGGTGTCGGGGTCGACGGCCGAGGTGGCCTCGTCCAGCACCAGCAGGTCGGGGTCGGCGACGTAGGCGCGCACCAGCGCCACCAGCTGGCGCTCGCCGGCCGAGAGCGACTCGCCGCGCTGGCCGACGGGGGTGTCCAGGCCGTGGGCCAGGCCGCGGAGCCACTCGGAGAGGCCGAGCTCGCCGACGGCCGCCTCCAGCTCGGCGTCGGTGGCCTCGGGACGGGCGAAGCGGATGTTGGCGCCCAGCGAGCTGTCGAAGAGGAAGCCCTCCTGGGGAACCATCACCATCCGGGCGCGCAGCGACGAGAAGGCCACCTCGCGCAGGTCGGTGCCGTCGACGAGGACCCGGCCCTCGACGGGGTCCATCAGCCGGGTGAGCAGCTTGACGAACGTGGTCTTTCCCGATCCGGTCTCGCCGACCACGGCCAGGCGGGTGCCGGGCGCGATCCGCTCGTCGACGGAGTCGAGGACAGTGGGGCCGCCCGGGTAGGCGTAGGACACGTCCTCGAAGCCCACCGCCACCGGGCCGCGCGGCAGCTCGGCGCCGGCCTCGCCGGGGTCGGCGATGTCGGGCACGGTGTCGAGGATGCCCAGGACGCGGCGCCAGCCCGCAATGGCGTTCTGGGCCTCGTTGAAGATCTCGGTCGCCATCATCATGGGCTGGATGAACAGTGTCATCAGGAACAGGAACGCCACCAGCTCGCCCGCGGAGATCTCGCCGCCGATGCCCAGCAGCACCCCGGCCACGACCACGGCCGCGTTGCCCACGGCCGCGATGATCTCGGCGAAGGGCGAGACGGCCATCGACAGCCGCTGGGCCTTGACCTGGGCGGTGCGGGTCGCCAGCACGGTGGTGTCGACACGGCGGGCGGTGCGCTCCTCGGTGGCGTGGGCGCGGATGACCGACGCGCCCATGACGGTCTCGCCGATGGCGCCGAGCATGTCGCCGGTGCGTTCGCGGACCTTGAGGTAGGCGCGGGAGAGCCGTTTCTGCAGCCAGCGCGCGCCCAACAGCAGAGGGATGAAGCACACCCACACCAGCAGGGCGAGCTCCCAGGAGTAGACGGCCATGAGCGCGGTGGCCACGACCAGCTGGCCGATGCTCACGAGCAGCTGCAGGCCGCCCCACTGCATGAAGGTGCTGATCTGGTCGACGTCGGCGGTGACACGGGCGACCAGCGCACCCTTGCGCTCGCTGTTCTGGGTGAGCACGGACAGGTCGTGGACGTGGCGGAAGGCTTTGCGGCGCAGGGTGGCCAGCGCCGACTCGGTGGCGCGGTAGAGCCGCACGTTCATGACGTAGGCGCTGGCCATGGTGGCGACGAGCGTGAGCGCGCACAGCGCCACGGTCGTGATCACGAAGTCCATGTCGGGGCGGCCGGTGCCGGTGTCCATGCCGCGGTCGATGATCTGCTGGACGGCGATGGGCACGATGACCTTGCCGGCCGTGGCCACCACGGCCAGCAGCAGGGTCAGCCACAGGCCGCGGGCGAACTCCGGCGAGAGCTGCAGGCCGCGCCGGATGGTGGCGAGGGCGCCGTCGCCGCTGCGCTGCAGCCCGCTCTGGGGCGAGGCCTCGCCGGGGGCGTCCTCGTCGGCGGGTGCGCGGCTCGCGGAGTCGGCGGCGGGGGCTGTCAACGTACTGTCTCCCTGGTCTCGTCGGTCTGCTCGTCGCCGCCGGCCCCGCCCGGGGCCCGAGCGGGGCGCAGGCCGCGGGGTTCGGGGCCGCCCTCGTCCGGCTCGGGCTCGCCGGCCCGCTCCGCGGCGGCGCGCTCGTAGGCGGTGACGAGGCTCCGGTAGCCGGTGGAGCGCTCCAGCAGCTCGGTGTGGGTGCCGCGGTCGCGCACGGTCCCCTGCTCCAGGTAGACGACCTCGTCGGCGAGCTCGATCGTCGCGCGACGGTAGGCGACCACCAGCACCGTCGCGGCCAGGTCGGTCTCGCGCAGCCCGGCGAGGATCTGCGCCTCGACCTGCGGGTCGACCGCCGAGGTGGCGTCGTCCATGATGAGCAGCCGGGGCTTGCGCACCACCGCGCGGGCCAGGGCGAGCCGCTGGCGCTGGCCGCCGGAGAGGCTGGTTCCGCGCTCTCCCAAGCTGGTGTCGAGGCCCTCGGGCAGGGCCGCGATGAAGGAGTCGGCGCGGGCCAGCCGCAGGGCGGCCCACACGTCGGCGTCGTCGATGTCGGCGCCCAGGGTGATGTTGCCGCGGACGGTGTCCTCGAAGACGAACGTCGACTGCGGCACGAGCGCGGCGGCGCGCGCGATCTCGCCCCGGTCCAGCTCGCGCACGTCGGTGCCGTCGAGGTAGACGGCTCCGGTGTCGGGGTCGACCAGGCGCGTGAGCACGGTGGTCAGCGTGGACTTTCCCGCGCCGGTGGGGCCCACGAGCGCCACGGTGCGCCCGGGCGCGATGTCGAGGTCGACGTTGTGCAGCACGGTGCTGCGCTGGGCGGCGACGGTGTCCGGGGCGTCGGAGAGGTCGCGCATGCCGCCGGTGAAGGCGTCCTCGTAGGAGAAGCCGACGCCGCGGGCGGCGAGCCCGACGCCGCAGCTGCCGCGGGGGACGCGCCGCTCGCCGTAGGGCATCGAGCCCTCGGCGGTGAGGACGGCCTGGACGCGGTCCCAGGCCACCACGGTGCGGGGCAGGTCGCCCAGCAGCCAGCCGAAGGACCGGATGGGCAGGCTCAGCAGGGTGAACAGGTAGGCGACCTGCACCAGCTCGCCGGCCGTGATCGCGCCGGTGGACAGCCGCCACATGCCGACCAGGAGCACCGCCAGGATGCCGAAGTTGGGCAGGTGCTCCATGACGGGGTCGAAGGCGGCGCGCATCCGGCCGACGCGGATCTGGGCGTCGCGCAGCCGGTGCGCGGCCTCGGTGAAGCGCTCGGTCTCGGTGTCTTCGCGGCCCAGGCTCTTGACGACGAGGGCGCCGTCGAAGGACTCGTGGGCGACCTCGCTGACCTCGGCCCGCAGCGCCTGGGCGCGGGTCGCGGCCGGCGACACGCGCCGCTGGAAGACGACGTTGGCCACGGCCAGCGCCGGGAACACCACGAACGCGATCGTCGCCAGGACCGGGTCGGTGACCACCATCGCGGCGGCGGCGATGAGGAGCATGGCGACGCTGCCGATCGCCATGGGCAGCGGGGCGAGGGGCCGCCAGGCCTCCTCGACGTCGGCGTTGGCGTTGGACAGCAGTTGCCCGGTGGCGTGGCGGTGGTGCCAGGCCAGCGGCAGGCGCAGGTAGGTGCGCGAGACGCTGCGCCGGTAGCGGGCCTGCATGCGGAACTGCATCAGCCCGGCGAACAGCCGCCGGGCGGCCAGGCCGATCGCCTTGGCGAGGCCGACGCCCAGCAGCAGCGCCGCGGCCGCCGACAGGGCGGCGGCCGTGGTGGAGCGGTTCTCGAAGGCGGGCAGCACGACCCGGTCGGTGATCCCGCCCATGACGTCGGCCGAGGCGACGCTGACGGCGGCGTGCAGGCCGGCACCGACGACCGCGACGAGGAAGACGGCGGGCTCGGTGCGGATGGCGACCCACAGCACGTGCAATCCGCGTCTGAACACCGCCCGGTGCTGTGTGCGGCTGCTCGTACTGTCGTGCGGCATAGGTCCCCCTGCCCGTAGGCCCGAATTCGCAGCGGTCGCCGGGTGCCGTCCGATGACCCGACGGCACCGCCGCTACAACCTACTCCGGCGTGCCGGAAAGGCCGTAGCCGATTAGGTTCAGCGGACGGCGCACACGGACTATTCCGCCTCACACCGGGCGCCGGCGCGTCGTGTCCGGATCCGGACGCACGGCCGCGCGGCGGCGCCCGAACGTCTCACCCCCGGTCTAGCGTCGGCCCCATGCCCATGGACCACGACCGCCTCTGCGACCGCCTGGTGGAGCAGACCCGGCTTCTCGCGGCGCACCTCGACGGCGCCGACCTGACTCTCCCCGTTCCCACATGCCCCGGCTGGACACTGCGCAACCTGGTGCGCCACCTGTGGGGCGGGCACCGCTGGGCCGAGGAGACCGTGCGCACCCGCGCGTCCGAGCCCCTGCCGGCGGGCATCCTGCGCGACGTGGAGGACGCCTCCGCCGACCCCTCCCCCGCCGGCGCCGGAGACGGCGCGGCGGCGGGCGCCTGGCTGGTCGAGGGGGCCGAGCGTCTGGCGGCGACCCTGCGCGCGGCCGGGCCGGGCGCCCGGGTGTGGACTCCGGTGCCGGGCGCCCGGTCCGGCTTCTACGCCCGCAGGTTCGCCCACGAGAGCGCGGTGCACCGGGCCGACGCCGCCCGCGCGCTGGGGATCGGCTTCACGCTGGAGCGGGCTTCGGCGATCGACGCCGTCGACGAGTGGATGGAGCTGGAGTCGCTGCCGATGATGCTCGACGTTCAACCGCGCAAGCGCGAGCTGCGGGGTCCCGGGCGTGTACTGGCGTTCGAGGCCGACGGCACGGCGCCGGCGGAGCGCCCGCGCTGGGTGGTGGACCTGACGGGCGACGCGCTGGCGTGCGGGCGCGGGACGGGGCCCGCGGCGGTGACCGTGACCGGACCTCCCGCGGAGCTCCTGCTCGTGCTGATGCGGCGGCGCCCCGCCGAGGGTGCGGGAGTGGCGGTCGAGGGCGACCGCGCGCTGCTGGACTTCTGGCTGGAGCGCGTGGCCTGGTCCTGACCGGCGCCGCCCGCACGGGGCGTCAGGTCGCCAGACCGTGGCGGTAGGCGTAGACGACCGCTTGGACGCGGTCGCGGAGGTCGAGCTTGGTCAGGATGCGCGACACGAACGTCTTGACGGTCTCCGGGCTGAGCACCAGGGCCGCGGCGATCTCGCCGTTGGAGAGGCCGTCGGCGACCAGGCGCAGGACCTCCAGTTCACGGGGGGTCAGCGGGGTGTCCTTCCCGGAGCGCTCGGCGGGCCGGATCCGGGTGGCGTACCTGCCCACGAGCCGGCGCGTCACCTCGGGGTCCAGCAGCGCGGCGCCCGTGGCCACGGTCCGGATCCCGTGCAGCAGCTGGGCGGGCGGCGCATCCTTGAGCAGGAAGCCGCTCGCACCGGCGCGCAGCGCCTCGTAGACGTACTCGTCCAGGTTGAACGTCGTCACCACGAGCACCTTGACGGGACCGTCCACCCCCGCGCCGGCCAGCAGGCGGGTCGCCTCGATCCCGTCGAGCACCGGCATGCGCACGTCCATCACCACGACGTCCGGGCGCAGCCGGGCGGCGAGGTCGACCGCGGCCCGCCCGTCGCCGCACTCGGCCGCCACCTCCATGTCGGGTTGGGCGTCGACGACCGTCACCAGCCCGGTGCGAACCAGCACCTGGTCGTCGCAGACCAGTACCCGGATCGGCGCGGTCACGCCGCGCCGCCCGCGGGTATCCGCGCCCGCACGAGGAAGCCGCCGCCCGGCCGGCGCTCCGCGCTGAACTCGCCGCCCACGACGTCGACCCGCTCGCGCAGGCCGGCCAGGCCCCGCCCGCTTCCGCCGGGGGTCTCGGCCCCCGAGCCGGAGCCCTCTGTGCCGACCTCCACCGTGATCTCCCTTTCGCCGTGGTGCACACGGACCGATGTGGGCCTGCCGGCGGCGTACTTGAGGGCGTTCGTCAGCCCTTCCTGTACGACCCGGTAGGCCACGAGGTCGGCGCTGCCGGTCGACTCCGCCGGCGTGCCCTCTTCGGCGAACTCCACCGGCTGCCCTGCCCGGCGCGTCTGGTCCACGAGGGTGAGCAGCCGGCCGGCGGGCGGTGTCCTGGTCCCGGTGCCGTGGTCGGGGTTGAGCAGGTCGAGCAGGTGCCGCAGGTCGGTGGTCGCCCGCCGACCCGTGTCGCTGACGGCGGTCAGCGCCTGGTCGAGGCGCTCGGGCGCCGCGGTCAGATACCGCGCGGCCTCGGCTTGGACGACCATCGCCGTCACGTGGTGGGTCACGACGTCGTGCAGTTCGCGGGCGATGCTCGTGCGTTCGGCGGTGCGGGTCTGCTCGGCCACGCGGCGGCGGTGCTCGGCTTCGGCGGCCCGGGTGGAGCGCAGCCACGCCCCCATGCCCCACGGGATGACCAGCGCCAGGTAGAACGTGGCGAACTCGACGAACGTCTCGCCGGGGTCGATCCGGTCCAACGCGATCGAGAACGGCACATAGGCCGCCGACAGCAGCAGCACGGCCGAGCGCCGGTACCGCTCCAGATGGGCGCCCGAGCTCAGCAGCGCGATGGCCAGCCCGGTGCCCGCGACCAGGTGGTAGCCGCGCAGCTGGTCGACGGCGAAGCCGAGCACCACCAGGGCCAGGCACAGCGCCGGCCACCTCCGGCGCACGGCCAGCGGCAGGCACTGGAGGAGGACCGCCGCGACGGCCAGGGCGTCGAACGGGCGGTCCGGCAGGCTGCCGATCTGCGTACCCAGGCCGTGCAGCGACGGCACGAACGAGGCCGCCAGAAGCAGCAGGGCCGCCGGGAGGTCGCGCACCGTGACGTCGAGCCGGTGCCAGAACCGGAGGAGCCGCCGAGTCGGGATCACCGGGGGAAGAGCGGTCACCGGGGCAGCTTAGCGCCGGTGCCGGACCGGTCGTCGCGACGCACGGGCACCACGCGTCCGCGGCGGTGGGCCGTCCACAGGAACACCAGCGCGGCCAGCAGGCAGAAGGCGAGCGAGTACAGGCTGCCCTCCGGCCCGAACCCGCCGCCGGTGATCAGGGTCGGGCCCGACAGTTCGGCGTCCAGGAGCCCGCGGGTGGCGCCGTTGCCCGAGACCTCGGTGCTGAAGATGCCGCCGGCGGCGAAGTTCCAGCCGAAGTGCAGGCCGATCGGCAGCCACAGGTTGCGGGTGGCGGCGTAGGCGGCGGCGATCATGGCCCCGGCCACGCCCGCCACGACGAGGCCCATCGCGGTGGCGTTCTCGTTGGGCATGTGCCACAGGCAGAACAGCACGCTCGTCACAACCAGCGAGATCCAGGTGCCGGTCTTCTCCTCGATGATGCGGTACAGCACACCGCGGAACAGCACCTCCTCCGTCACCGCGGCGGCGGCCATGAAGCCGACGAGCCCCACGGCGCCGACGACCGAGCCCACCCCTTCGACCTCGTAGAACCCCAGGAAGTAGATGTTCAGGACGACCAGTGCGAAGAGGGCGGCGCCCATCAGCGTCCCCAGCGCGGTCTGGGGCACCAGGCCCGCCGGGGCGACCTCCGCGACGGCGCGCTTCTCGGTGCGCCGCACCACCCACGCGTAGACCAGTACGGTCAGCGCGGCTGTCAGAAGGCCGACCGCGAGGGTGAGCCACGGGTCGCCCTCCACCAGCATCACGACGTTGCCTCCGACGAGGCCGACGGCCACGACGGCCAGGAGCTGCCAGACCACTCTCATGATTCTCTCCTTCTCGACTCCCCGCGGCCGGACCGCCGCGGACGCCGAGAACGCTACGGAGGGGGCGGGTCCCGAATCGTCACCGTGCGGTGGACACCTGCGTGTAGCTCGCACGGGGGACAGATCGGCGGGCGGCATCGCCGCTGCGCCCGGCCGCGGGAGGCGGCGGCCCGCCCCGGGGCGCCGCGCACCGCGCCGCACGAGGCGTCGGCGGCTCACGCGGGAACCGGCGGACGGGCGGGTGCCTTCCCCGCACGGCCTCCCCCGCGGCCGCCTTCTTCGCGTACAGGCCGATCGCACGACCGCGCCGCCCGCTCGCGGACGAGCGGACGGCGCGGGTCCACGGACGGCGCGGGTCGGCGGAACGGGCGCCCGGCCCGTTCGCGGCCGCCCAGATGCCGCCGATGACCGGCGCGCGGAAGGTCAGCGGACCGACGCAGCCGTCATCGGCCAGGCAGCCGCCCGCGCCGTTGCGACGAAGCGGGGGGTCAGCGCACCGGGTTGCCGTGGGCGCGCAGCTCGGACTTGACGTCGGCGACGGTGAACTCGCCGAAGTGGAACACGCTGGCGGCCAGCACCGCGTCGGCGCCGGCGTCGACCGCCGGGGGGAAGTGGCCGACCTCGCCGGCTCCGCCGCTGGCGATCACCGGGATCCCCACCACCGCGCGCACGGCTCGGATCAGCTCCAGGTCGAAGCCCGCGCGGGTGCCGTCGGCGTCCATGGAGTTCAGCAGCAGCTCGCCGGCGCCCAGCTCGGCGCCGCGGGCGGCCCATTCGACGGCGTCGATGCCGGTTCCGCGCCGACCGCCGTGCGTGGTGACCTCGAACCCGCTGGGGGTGGTGTGCTCACCCGCGGTGCGGCGCACGTCAGCGGACAGGACCAGGACCTGGCTGCCGAAGCGCTCGGCGATCTCCCGGATCAGCTCGGGGCGGGCGACGGCGGCCGTGTTGACGCCCACCTTGTCGGCGCCGGCGCGCAGCAGCCGGTCGACGTCTTCGGGGGTGCGCACTCCCCCGCCCACGGTCAGCGGGATGAAGACCTGCTCGGCGGTGCGGCGCACCACGTCGTAGGTGGTCTCGCGGTCGCCGCTGGAGGCCGTGACGTCCAGGAAGGTCAGCTCGTCGGCGCCCTCGGCGTCGTAGCGGCCGGCCAGCTCGACCGGGTCGCCGGCGTCGCGCAGGTTCTGGAAGTTGACGCCCTTGACCACCCGCCCGGCGTCGACGTCGAGGCAGGGGATGACGCGTACCGCGAGTGTCATGCCGCGCGCACCGCCTTCAGGGCCTCCTGCAGGGTGAAGGCGCCCTCGTAGAGTGCGGTGCCCATGATGGCCCCCTCCACTCCCTCGGATGTCAGCGCCGCGATGGCCGTCAGGTCGTCGAGCGTCGCGATGCCGCCGCTGGCGACCACGGGCTTGTCCGTGCGCCGGGCGACGGTGCGCAGCAGTTCCAGGTTGGGGCCCTTGAGCGTGCCGTCCTTGGTGACGTCGGTGACGACGTAGCGGGCGCAGCCCTCGGACTCCAGGCGGTCGAGGGTGGCGTCCAGGTCGCCGCCGTCGCGGGTCCAGCCGCGGGCGGCCAGGGTGGTGCCCCGCACGTCCAGGCCGATGGCGATGCGGTCGCCGTGCTCGGCGATGATGCGCGCGCACCAGTCGGGGTTCTCCAGCGCGGCGGTTCCGATGTTGACGCGCGTGCAGCCGGTGGCGAGAGCGGCGCCGAGCGACTCGTCGTCGCGGATGCCGCCGGAGAGCTCGACGCGGATGTCGACGCGGTCGACGATGCCGGCCAGCAGGTCGCGGTTGTGGCCGCGGCCGAACGCGGCGTCGAGGTCGACGAGGTGGATCCACTCCGCCCCGGCCCTCTGCCAGCCCAGCGCCGCCTGGAGGGGGTCGCCGTACTGGCCGCCGGAGCCGGCCTTGCCCTGGACGAGCTGGACGGCCTGCCCGCCCGCCACGTCGACGGCGGGCAGCAGTTCAAGGGTGGAGGACATGGGTGGCCTTACTCGTGGGTTGCGGTCGAAGGGCGGTGCGGGCCGGTCCGGGCGCCGCGGAGCCCCGTCACAGCGTGCCGACCCAGTTGGCCAGCACCCGGGCGCCGGCGTCGCCGGACTTCTCGGGGTGGAACTGGGTGGCCGCCAGCGGGCCGTTCTCCACGGCCGCCACGAAGGGGGTGCCGTGGGTGCTCCAGGTCACCAGGGGCGGCGCGATGTGCGGGGAGGCCGGCTCCAGCGTCCACTCCAGAACACCGTAGGAGTGCACGAAGTAGAAGCGCTCGTCGGCGCCGAGGCCGTCGAACAGCCGGCTTCCCTCGGGCGCCCGCAGGGTGTTCCAGCCCATGTGCGGCACGATGGGCGCCCGCAGCCGCTCCACCGTCCCGGGCCATTCGGCACAGCCCCGGCTGGCCACTCCGTGCTCGACGCCGCGGTCGAAGAGCACCTGCATGCCGACGCAGATCCCCAGCACCGGCCGGCCGCCGGCCAGTCGCTTGCCGATGACGCGGTCGCCGCCGGCGGCGCGCAGTCCCTCGCTGCACGCGGCGAAGGCGCCGACTCCGGGCACGACGAGGCCGTCGGCCTCCAGGGCGGCGTGCGGGTCGCCGGTGACGGCGACCTCGGCGCCGGTGCGTTCGACTGCGCGCTGGGCCGAGCGCAGGTTGCCCGAGCCGTAGTCGAGGATGACGACTCGCTTGCTCACGTTGCTCCCGCCTTTCCTCGGGTCGCGGTCGCCGGGGGCCCGGCGGCGGACGCCGGCCTCACCCGCCGAAGTAGCCCAGGCGCAGGACCCCGGCCGCCACCGCCAGCAGCGCGCACACCGCGAGCGCGACCGCCAGGACCCGGTTGATCCTCCACATCGGAACCGTTCCCCCGGCCAGCAGCCCGCCCAGCGCAATGAGCAGAACGCCCCACACCGCGGTCACTACAGCGCGCCCTTGGTCGAGGGCACGCCGCTGACGCGGGGGTCGGGCTCGCAGGCCTGGCGCAGCGCCCGCGCGAGCGCCTTGAACTGGCACTCGACGATGTGGTGGGCGTTGCGCCCGTAGGGGACGTGGACGTGCAGGGCCACGCGGGCCTGGGCCACGAACGACTCCAGGATGTGGCGGGTCATCGTGGTGTCGTAGTCGCGGCCGATCACCGGCGCCATGCCCTCGGGCTCGCTGTGCACCAGGTAGGGCCGCCCCGAGACGTCCACGGTGACCTCGGCCAGCGCCTCGTCGAGTGGCACCTTGGCGTCGGCGAAGCGGCGGATGCCCGCCTTGTCGCCGAGGGCCTGGCCGAAGGCGGCGCCCAGCGCCAGCGCGGTGTCCTCCATCGTGTGGTGGGAGTCGATGTGCAGGTCGCCCTCGGTGCGCACGGTCAGGTCGAACAGGCCGTGCTTGGCGAGCTGGTCGAGCATGTGGTCGAAGAAGCCGACGCCGGTGGAGACGTCGGCGACCCCGCTGCCGTCCAGATCGATCTCAACGGCGACCTTGGTCTCCTTGGTTGCGCGCTCGACGCGGCCGGTGCGGCTCATGGCTTGCGGTCTCTCCTGCGGATCTGGGCGGGCGGGGCGGGACGGCGGGTGGGACGGCCGGTCGCGGCGGGCGGGGGCCCGATACCGCGCGCTCGCCCGCTCACCTCGCGGTCACTTCGAGCAACGCTGTGCGGAACGCCGACATTTCCTCGGGGGTGCCGACGGTGACGCGCAGCGTGTGCGGCGGCCCGACCTCGCGTACGAGCACGCCGCGCTCCAGCATCCCCCGCCACACCGCGGAGCGGTCGGCGAAGTCGCCGAAGAGAACGAAGTTGGCGTCGGATGCGGCCACGGCGAAGCCGTGCCCGCGCAGCCACTCCACCAGCGAGTCGCGCTCCTGTCGCAGCTGCTTGACCTGGCCCAGCAGCTCGTCGGCGAACTCAAGGGCGGTGGCGGCCACCACCTGGGTGATCGCGGAGAGATGGTAGGGCAGGCGCACCAGCTGCAGCGCGTCGACGACGGCGGGGTGAGCGGCCAGGTAGCCCACGCGGGCACCGGCCAGCGCGAAGGCCTTGGACATGGTGCGCGAGACGATCAGCCGGGGGTGCTCGGCGAGCAGCGTCAGCGCGCTGGGCGTGCCCTCGCGGCGGAACTCGGCGTAGGCCTCGTCGACGACGACCATGCCCGGGGCGGCCGCGGCCACCGCGGCGACGGTCTCCAGCGGCAGCGAGGCGCCGGTCGGGTTGTTCGGCGATGTCAAGAACACCACGTCGGGCCGGTGGCGGCGCACGGCGTCGACGGCGGCGCCGGCGTCGAGGCCGAAGTCGGTGCCGGTGCGGTCGACGGGGACCCAGTCGGTGCAGGTGACCCGGGAGATGACCGGGTGCATCGAGTAGGAGGGTTCGAACCCCAGGGCGGTGCGTCCGGGGCCGCCGAAGGCCTGCAGGATCTGCTGCAGGACCTCGTTGGACCCGTTGGCGGCCCAGACGCGGCCCGGGTCGAGCCCGTGGCCGAGGTAGTCGGCCAGGGCCGCGCGCAGGCGGGTGGCATCGCGGTCGGGGTAGCGGTTGAGCCCCGCGGCGGTCTGCTCGACGTTGCGGGCCAGTGCCGCCGCCAGCTCCGGCGAGGGGGCGTAGGGGTTCTCGTTGGTGTTCAGCGCGACGGGAACGTCCAGCTGCGGCGCGCCGTAGGGGCTGCGTCCGCGCAGGTCCTCGCGTAGCGGCAGGTCCTCCACGCCGATCCGATCCCGGTCGCCGCCGCCCTGGGGGCCGGCGGCGCTCACGTCTGCGCCTCCTGCCCGGCGCCGACGCGCACGGCCACCGCCTCGCCGTGGGCCGGGAGGTCCTCGGCCTCGGCCAGCGCACGCACATGCGCGGCGGAGGCGGCCAGCGCCTCGCGCCCGTACTCGACGACGTGCACCCCGCGCAGGAAGGTCTGCACGCTCAGACCGGCGGTGTGCGCGGCGCTGCCGCCGGTGGGCAGCACGTGGTTGGAGCCCGCCAGGTAGTCGCCCAGGGAGACCGGCGAGTAGTGGCCCACGAAGACGGCGCCGGCGTTGCGCACGGCGGCGGCGTGGCCGGCGGAGTCGGCGGTCATGACCTCCAGGTGCTCGGCGGCGTAGGCGTCGACGACGGCCAGGCCGTGAGCGATGTCCTCGACCAGCACGATCCCCGACTGCGGTCCGCCCAGCGCCTCGGCGACGCGGTCGCTGTGGCGTGTGGCGGCCACGCGCGCGCCCAGCTCGGCCTCGACCTTGCCCGCCAGTTCCTCTGAGGGCGTGACCAGGACGGACGCGGCGACCACGTCGTGCTCGGCCTGGCTGACGAGGTCGGCGGCGACGTAGGCGGGGTCGGCGGTGTCGTCGGCCAGGACGGCGATCTCGGTGGGCCCGGCCTCGGCGTCGATGCCGATGACGCCCTTGAGCAGGCGCTTGGCGGCGGCCACCCAGATGTTGCCGGGGCCGGTGACCATGTCGGCGCGCTCGCACTCGCCGGCGCCGTAGGCGAACATCGCCACGGCCTGGGCTCCCCCGACGGCGTAGACCTCGTCGACGCCCAGCAGCGCGCAGGCGGCGAGGACCACGGGGTGCGGCAGGCCGCCGAACTCGGCCCGGGGCGGCGAGGTGACCGCCAGCGAGCCGACGCCGGCCTCCTGGGCCGGCACCACGTTCATCACGACGCTGGAGGGGTAGGCGGCCCGGCCGCCCGGGACGTAGAGGCCCACCCGGTTCACCGGCACCCAGCGCTCGGTGACGGTGCCTCCGGGCACCACGCTGGTGGTGGTGTCGGCGCGGCGCTGGTCGGCGTGGACGCGCCGGGTGCGCTCGATCGACTCCTCCAGGGCGGCTCTGACGCCGGGGTCCAGCGCCGCCAGCGCGGAGTCGAGCTCGGCGCGGGGGACGCGGACGCCGGTGAGCCGTACGCCGTCGAAGCGCTCGGTGAGCTCGACGAGCGCCTCGGTGCCGCGCAGGCGCACGTCCTCGCAGACGGACCGGACCTGTTCCATCGCGGCCGAGACGTCGGTGTCGGCGCGCGGGAGCAGCTCCCGCGGGTCGCCGGCGCTTCCTCGGAGGTCGATTCGGGAGATCACGGCTTCATTCTAGGGGCCGCGGCGGCGCCGGCGGGCCCCGCTCGGGTGCCGGCCGGGCCCGCCGCCCGGGCCCGCGGATCCGAATTGAGGAAAGCCTTACCGAATGCCGGAGTATTAAGCTCCGCCTAACTTCGGAACACCTAACCTAAACCGCCTTGAGCAAGGTTTTCCTAAGTGTCCTGCACAACGTCCATATAAATCGACAAGCGAATTTCGGCGCGCTATCGTTAAAGCATGAACGCGATGACACGGACGCCCGAGCACGGCCTTTCAAAGTTCCACCGCCTCCTCCTCGACCAGGTAGGACACGAATTCACCGCATCGCACCAGTACTTCGCGCTGGCGGCCTGGTTCGACGACCGCGACCTTCCGGGCCTCGCCCGGGTCTTCTACCGGCAATCGCTGGAGGAGCGCGACCACGCCACCATGATGGTGCGGTATCTGATCGACAACGGCGTCTCCCCCGACATTCCCGGTGTCGGCGGAATCGAGACCGACTTCACGGGGCCGCGCGAACTCGTCGCTCTGGCGCTGCGCCAGGAGCAGCAGGTGACCGAGCAGATCAAGCAGCTCGCCAAGGCCGCCCGCGACGAGCACGACTACACCGGCGAGCAGTTCCTCAACTGGTTCCTGCAGGAGCAGGTCGAGGAGGTCTCGACCATGTCGACCCTGCTGAACGTCGTCGACCGCGGCAACGGCAACATGTTCGACGTCGAGACCTGGGTCAACCGCGAGCTGTCGTCGACCGGCGACGCCGCCGGCGCACCCGGCACCGCGGGCCCCTCGGTCAGCTGAGGCCGGCCGCCTCGACCGCGTCCCGGCCCTGCTGTGCGGCGCTCGACCCTCGGCGGGTGGGCGTTGCACAGTCGGGCATACTTGTGCAATGCCACACCGGTTGCCGCTCTTTCCGCTGAACAGCGTGCTGTTCCCGGGCGCGCCCCTGCCGCTGCGGGTGTTCGAGGAGCGCTACCGCCGCCTCATGGGCGACGTGCTCGACGATCCCGGCGACGCCGTATCGGGCACCTTCGGCGTCGTGGGGATCGAACTGGGCCAGGAGGTGGGCGAGACCTCGGCCCACCAGCTCGCCCACGTGGGCTGCACCGCCGAGGTCCGCACGGCCCGCCGGCACGCCGACGGCACGTTCGACGTGGTGGTCGAGGGCGGATCGCGCTTCCGCGTCGACTCCGTCGAGGACCCCGGCCCCAAGGGGTATCTGCGCGCCGAGACCACCTTCCTGCCCGACGAGGTCGGAGAGGGCGCCGAGGACTACGCCGAGCGGGTCGGGCACCTGTTCAGCGTCTACTGCCGGCGCCTGCGCGGCCTCGGCGTCGGCGCCGAACCGCCCCGGGACCTCCCTTCGGCCCCTCTGCCGCTGTCCTATGCGGTCGCCGCGGCCATGGTGGTGGACCAGGGCGACAAGCAGCGGCTGCTGGAGGCCGACCACGCGGCCCAGCGCCTGCAGTTGGCCGCCGACCTGCTGCGCCGGGAGAACCGCGTGCTGACCTCCCTACCCGTCCTGCCTGCGGAGCACCTCCCCCAACCCGAGGTCGGCCTGAACTGAGACCGGAACGGGTGTGCCGGGCCGGTCGGCACGCACCGGAGGCAGCACCCACCCGGGCGGCGGCCGGCACCGCCGCCCACGACAGAGCGGAGGCCGCCGTGGGCGCCAAGCAGACTCCGGCGACGGCCGCGGCGCGCCGCGCCGGCATCGACTACCGGCTGCACCCCTATGTCGCCGCCGGCGGCGACGGTCCGGGGTCCGCCTACGGCCAGGATGCGGCCCGCGCCCTCGGCGTCAGTCCCGACCGCGTGTTCAAGACGCTGGTGGCCGAGGTCGACGGGCGCCTGACGGTGGGAGTGGTGCCGGTCTCGGGCGGTCTGGACCTCAAGGCGCTGGCGGCCGCAGCGGGCGGCAAGCGCGCGACCATGGCCCAGGCGGCCGACGCCGAGCGCGCCACCGGCTACGTGGTCGGCGGGATCAGCCCTCTGGGCCAGCGCAGGCGGCTGCGCACCGTCGTCGACTCCTCGGCCGCCGACCACGGCACCGTGTTCGTCTCGGCGGGCCGCCGCGGCCTGCAGATGGAGCTGGCCCCCGCCGACCTGGTGCGCACCGCCGAAGCGACGTCCGCCCCCATAGCGGCGCACTGACCCCCGGAGCCCGCCCCGTTCGGCACCGCACCCCGTCCCCGTGAGCGCGCCCCGCTGAGCGTGCTGCGCTCCGCCGCACCGAACCCGCGCCGCACGGGCCGGGGGAAGTGGCGCGGTTCCACCCCGGGCGCCGCCCCCCGGGCACCGGCCCGCTGCGCTGGCCCTTCGCGCGCCATCGGCCCCGTGCGGGAGCGGATCCGCGTGCGAGCGGGGCCATGCGGCCTCTTTCCTCGGTGCCCCTTCCGACTTACGGTTGTCTCACCGAGGTGAATACAGCGGGGCGCGTGAAGGAGGCGCGATGGTCGCCGGGATCGTGTGGACCACGACGCTGGGCTACCTGGCAGTCGCCGCCTGCTACATCGTCACCAGGCTGGCGTACGCGCGCATCCGCCGCCGCGGGCCGCAGCGCCCGCCCGTGGGCACCGAGGACCTCGACTGCTTCGAACTGGCCATGCTCGCCGGCGGCCGCCAGCGTATGGGCGAGGTCGCGCTGGCCGAGCTGTATTTGAGCGGCCGAGCGGTCGCCCGCGGCCACGGGCTGGTCGCCCGGCCCCAGCATGCCGAGCAGCGGCCCGAGGGGCTCTCCTCGGCCCCCTTCACGCGCCTGCTCGACGCGCGGCTGGAGTCCTCCCGCTCCCTGGCGGCCGACCAGCTGGTGCGGCTGGCGGCCCGGGCCGACCCGGCCACGGCCGTGCTGTGGCGGCTGCGCCGGCTGGGCCTGTTCCTCTCGCCCGACCGGCTGGCGCGGGTCGCACTGCTGCGCACCGCCGCCTGGGGACTGCACATGCTCGTCGGCGCCCTGGGCGTGTTCGCCGGCGGCGGCGCGGTGCTGTGGGCCATGATCCCCGAGGGCGAGCGGATCGACGCGGTCCCGCTGGTGTTCGCCGGGGTGCTGATCACCTACCCGTCGCTGGTCTACGTCAGCGGGCGGCTCCTGGGCGGGATGCCGGGCGCCGTCGCCGTGTCGGCCGCGGTCGCCGCCGCCTCGATCCCCGTCGTGCCCGAACCGCGCGGTCCGGCGGCCCTGCTGGCGCTGCTGGCGGGCTGGTTGCTGCTGCACTTCCTCTACCGGCTTACCGGCAACAAGCTGGGCCCGCGCACCGCCGCCGGAGACGCCCTGCTGGCCGAGGCCCACGCACTGCCCGAAGGGGACGACTCCACCCAGGCGGCGCTGCGGTCCACCGCCCTCCTCGGGTTCCGCGCGCTGCGGCGCGGACGGCGCGCACGCCTGCGCGACGGCCCGACGCCGGAGTGCGCGGAGTTCGCGGCGGTGTGCTCGTTCGCGTCGGCGTGCGGCAGCGGGGTGGGCCGCCCCAACCACGGGCTCGGCGGCAACTTCGGCGGTGACGGCGGCCCCGGCGACTGGGGCGGCGAGGGCGCCGCTCCCCCGGCGGCCAGGCGCCGCACAGGACGCGGACCGGAGGCGGCCGCGTAGGCGAGCGAGTCCGAAGTCCGCTCAGGTCGCGGACATGGCGAAGGGGTGCCGCAGAGTCTTGATGGAACGAGACCCGGACACCCTTCCGACCGCACTCCGCGTCTTGCTGCTCAACCACGTCGTGCCCGACCGCGGGATCGGCACCCCGCCCCGCCTCTCCGGCCCGACCTGCTGTGCCCGGCCATCGCCCGGGCCCTGCTCGGCTACGGCTCCGCCCCGCTGCCCTGCGCCGCCTCGCGCGGGACCGTCGAACGCTCCGAGCCGGCCGGGCAGGCGGGATACGGCTTCTGCCGGGTCCCGACTACCCGGTCACGGTCGGCGACGGTCCTCGGGCCGGGCGGCGCGCCGGGACGGGAAGGCGCGCCGGCGGTGATCAGTCGCCGTGGACGACGATGACGATCTTTCCTCGCGTGCGTCCGCGCTGGGAGAGCGCGTGCGCCTCTCCGATCCGGTCGAGGGCGAAGACGCGCTCGATGCGCGGTGCGTAGCGGCCTCTCCGGCCCAGCTCCGCCGCTTCGGTCAACAGCGCAGGGTCGTTCTCCGCGTCGACGATGTGCGCTCCCAGCCGCGCCGCGTTGGCGTGGTCGGCGATCGTCGACACGCGCGAGGCGTCGCCGACGATCGCGACGAGGTCGGGCAGGGACCCGGAGGCGGCGGTGTCGAGCGCGACGTCGACACCGCCGGGAGCGAGGGCGGCCACGCGCCCGGCGAGCCCGGCGCCATAGGTGGTGGGGAGCGCGCCGAGCGAGGCGAGGAACGCGTGGTTGCGCTCGCTGGCCGTCCCGATGACGGTGGCGCCGTGGGCGAGTGCGAACTCGACGGCCGCGCTGCCCACGCCTCCCGCGGCGCCCTCGATGAGCAGGGTGCGCCCTTGCAGCGGGCCGAGCGCCTTCAGCCCGCCCATCGCCGTCACTGCCGCCAAGCCGGCGCCGGCGGACTGCTCGTCGCTCCACGTGCCGGGTGCGGGGGCCCATGCCGAGAGCACGGCGAACTCCGCGGTCGCGCCGGTGACACCGCCCAGGCCGAAGACGCGGTCGCCGATCTCCACCCCCTGCACCCCGTCACCGATCTCGTCGACGACGCCGGCGGCGTCACGGCCGGGGATCGCAGGCAGGTCCAGGGGCAGCCAGTCGCGCGCGGCACCGGTCCGCAGCTTCCAGTCGACGGGGTTGACGCCGGCGGCCGCGACACGGATGCGGATTTCGCCGGGGCCGGGGTGCGGTTGCGGTACCTGCTCGACCACGAGGGTCTCCACACCGCCGTACTCGTGGAAGCGAACTGCACGCATGACGTCTCCTTTGCGGAGTGCTGGGAATGCCCGGCGATCGCCGGCGTCGGCCACGCTAGGACCTGCCATGGGCGTCAGGGGCAAATCCGGTCCGCGGCCCGCACACAGCAGGCCGGTCCTGGGCGTGGGCGCCGCCGCGGACACGGGGTGAGCGCCGGTGCGGGGCGGGCCCGGCGGCGCGCCGCCGCGGCCGCCGGAGCGTCCGCGCTTCGGCGCCGCGCGGTCCGCTCAGCCGGACCCGCGCGCCTGGTCGCCGCCCTCGGGCGCGGCGTGCCGCGAGTGCACCGCCGCGGGCGGATCCGCCGCGGACGCGTCCGCACCGTCCTCGGCGAGGTGGCGCTGCGCGGGAAGGTCGCCGCGCCACAGGCTCACCGCGTCGAAGAGCGCGTACTGCAGCACCGCCACGAACGGCCAGGCCATCAGGGCGCTGAGCGCGTCCAGCCGCAGCCCGGAGCGGATCACGGCGCCCGGGCTCGCGGACTCCACCGCCCGCTGGAACTCCGCGGCGTCGATGAGGGTGCCCGTCTGCCACGCGGCGAGGGACCCCAGCAGGGATCCGGCCGCCATGCCCAGCAGGCAGGCCAGGCGCAGGTCGGTCGCGTCGCGCACCGCCAGCCGGTACTGGAGGATGTAGACGGCGTAGCCGCACACCAGTCCGGCCCCCATCATGATGAGCGCGAAGTAGCCGTCGACGGCGAAGGCGGTCTCGGAGAGGGGAAAGGGCAGGATTCCGCCGTCGCGCCCGACGGTGACCCGCGGACGCGGGGCCAGCAGCCACCACAGCAGGCCCAGCGGCAGCCCCAGCACGGCCGTACAGCCCAGGACGGTACCGCCCACGGTGAGTCTCCGGCGGGTCATCGGCCGCCGCACCCCCTTGTCCGGTCGGGTCTCTTGCCTACTTTCCGGTCTCCGCGGTGGGAAAACCGGTCGTGCCGGGTCCGGTGGGGAGCGACAATGGCCCTCATGCCACCGACCGCTGATGCCCCAGAACCCCCGTCGACGGCCGAAGCCGCCCGAATTCCCCCGCCGCCCGTACCCAGGACGGACGCGCCGACATCGGCGGACGAGCGCACCATGCTCACGGCCTGGCTGGACTGGCACCGCTCAACCGTATGGGAGAAATGTGCGGGTCTGCGCCAGGACCTCGCGGCGGCCTCCCCGCTGCCGACCTCTCCGCTGATGTCGGTGGGCGGCGTCGTCGCGCACCTGTGCTGGGTGGAGTACGCCTGGTTCGAGATGTGCCTGACGGGCCGCACCGACCGTGGGCCCTATACCGCCGAGGGCCCCGGCGGGGAGTGGCGGCGGGGCGCCGAGCGGCCGCCGGCCGAGCTGCTGGCGGCCTACGCCGACCAGTGCGAGCGCTCCCGCGGCATCGCCGAAGCGCTGGAGATGGACGACTCGGGGCGCGCGTCCGACGGACGCACGGTGACGCTGCGCTGGGTGCTGGTGCACATGATCGAGGAGACCGCACGCCACAACGGCCATCTGGACGTCCTGCGCGAACTGGCCGACGGCACCACCGGGGAGTGACAGTGGACGGGCGCTCGTGACCTCAGAGGAGCGTGGTCCACAAGCCCCGCCACAGTCGTGTCCGCCCGGCGGGCGCGTGCCGCCGGAACCGGCGACAGCACGGCGGGCGGTACCCGTCACGACCGATCACCACGCCGCCGTGGTCGACCACCCCGGCCCTGACCCGGCCGATGCGGCCCCCGGCGGGCCGCGACCGGTCCCCGTCCGGCCGCCCCGGGCACTCACGCGCGGCTGCGGGCGCGGGTCCGCGCTCTGTTTCACGCGCGGCGCGGACCCGCACCCGGCCGGGACGGCGCCCCCGCAGCCGTCCCGCATGGCGGGGGGCCCGTCGGCGCGGGGCGAGCGCCGCCGGGAGAGCCGCCCCACCCGTACATGGTCGACGGGTCGCTGTCCTGCGCGGCGCCCGGGCACCACCCACCCCCACCGCGTTCCCGCCGGTCGGCAGGGGAGACGCGTTGACTCCTTCCCCGGCCGAGCGGCACCGGTCCCCGTCCCAGCGCCCCGCGCCGGAACAACGGCGCTTCGCGCCGGGGAGCGCGGGGCGAACCCGAGCGCGCCGCCCGCCACGGACGGACCCGTCGGTCAGCCCTACTCCCTGGGGCCGGGGCCGTCCCGGTACGGCTCCTCGCCGTCGGGGCCGCCGTCGTCCTCGGACGCGTCCCCGCCGGAGCCGTCGTCCTCGGCGAGGATGCGGTAGAGGCCCCGCTTGGTCTCCGACAGCAGCCGCTTGGCGCGCTCGGCCTGGCCGTCGGTCCCGGCCTGGGCGACCTGGGCGGCCGCGGCCGCCAACTGGTAGGCCAGCGAGCTGATCTCGGCGTACCGCGCCATGGCGTCCTCGTGCTCCTCCGAGACGGCCTCCCAGGGCGGGGTGAGGTCGGCGGCGTCGCGCTCGACGTACGCGCGTCCCTCGTCGGTCAGCTCGAACGGGCGGCGCCGGCCGTGGGCGTCCTCGGCGGGGCGCACCAGCCCCTCGTCCTCCAGCTGCTGCAGCATCGGATAGACCGATCCCGAGCTCGGACGCCAGACGTTGCCGCTGCGCTCGCGGCCCTCGCGGATGATTTCGTAGCCGCTGCGCGGCTCCTCCGCCAGCAGCAGCAGGATCCCGGTACGGACGTCGCCGCGGCGGGCCCGCGGACCCCCGCGCCGCCGGCGCCCTCCCCCGCCGCCGAAAGGCCCGCCACCGGGCCCGGGCGGGAACGGACCGCCGCCCCACATCGGCCCGGGAGGCCCGGGAGGCCCGGGCGGAACGGGCGGCACCGGGCCGCCCGGCCAGCCGCGGCGCGGGCCCTGCGCCCACGCCGCCATCCTGCGCAGCGACCGGACGTTCCCGTGGTGGAAGCCGCGCGGACCGCACCAGTCGTCGGCCCGGCGCGCTCCCGCCCCGTCGTCGCGGTCGTCGGCGCTTTCGTCGCCGGGCCGGTAGGCCTCGCGCCCGGGCATCCCGGCGCGCTGTCCCCACGACCACGGCATCGACATCGCAGTCATCGTGCTACCCCCGTAGCTGTCGATACTCCTGAAACGTGTCTCGATAGATTACGCCCTATCGAGATACGTTTACGATATATCTATAACTCGGCTCCGTCAACGGTGTGTTCCGCACTCCCCCCGGCGCTCCGCGGAAGAGCCGCGGAACTGTTCATCCGGTGATCCACGCGGTGACGCCCGGCGGTGGCACGGTGGGATACCTCCGGGCACTCGGTGCTCGGCGCCTACCGCACGCACCGGATCGGAAAGGATTCCCCCCATGCCCCGCACCCGTCCCACCCTGCTCGCGCTCTCGGCTGCGCTGGCCTGCACGCTGGCCGCCGCCCCCGCCGCCCAGGCCGACCGCGGCGGCGGGCACGGCGACCCCGGCAGCGGCGGCCGCGGCGGCGGCACCGTGCGCTTCGCGACGTTCAACGCCTCGCTGAACAGGGCCGAACAGGGCGGTCTGGTCGAGGACCTGTCGAAGCCCGGCGACAAGCAGGCGCAGGCCGCCGCCGAGGTCGTCCAGCGCACCCGCCCCGACGTGCTGCTGGTCAACGAGTTCGACTACGACGAGCACGGCCGCGCCGCCGAGCTCTTCCAGCGCAACTACCTCGCGCGCCCCCAGAACGGCGCCGCGCCCATCCGCTACCGGTACCGCTACACCGCACCCGTCAACACCGGCGTGGCCTCCGGGTTCGACCTGAACAACGACGGTCGCACGGTGACCGAGCCGGGCGCGCCCGGATACGGCGACGACGCCTACGGCTTCGGCGCGTTCCCCGGCCAGTACGGAATGGTGGTCTACTCGCGCTACCCGATCGACCGCGGCGCCGTCCGCACGTTCCGGACCTTCCGCTGGGCCGACATGCCCGGCGCGCTGCTGCCCACCGACCCCGAGACGGGCGAAGACTACTACTCCGAGCAGGAGCGCGAGAAGCTGCGGCTGTCCTCCAAGAGCCACTGGGACGTGCCCGTGCGCCCGGGCCGCGGCCGGCCCGTGCACCTGCTCGCCTCCCACCCCACGCCGCCGAGCTTCGACGGCCCGGAGAAGCGCAACGTCGCCCGCAACCACGACGAGAACCGGTTCTTCGCCGACTACGTCGCGCCGAGCCGCAGCGGCTACATCTACGACGACGAGGGGCGGCGCGGCGGCCTGCACCCCGGTGCGCGGTTCGTAATCGCCGGCGACCTCAACGCCGACCCCGAGGACGGCGACGGCCACCCCCGCGCCACCCTCCAGCTGCTGGAGTCGTCCCGCGTCGACGGCCGCGTGCGGCCCACCAGCGAGGGCGCGCCGCAGGCCGCCGAGGAGCAGGGCGGCGCCAACGCCCAGCACACCGGCGACCCCGCCCTGGACACCGCCGACTTCGGCGAGCCGCAGCCGGGCAACCTGCGCGTGGACTACGTGCTGCCCTCCCGCGGGCTGCCGGTGGTCGACACCCGCGTGTTCTGGCCCGCCGCGGGCCGGCCCGGAGCCGAGGCCGCAGCGAAGGCCTCCGACCACCACCTGGTCTGGCTCGACGTCCGCCACCGCTGAGTACCGGCCGCCGGGCGGAGCGAGCCTCCCGCCCGGCGGCCGCGCCCGGAAGGACCCCCGCCGCGTGTAACGGTGCCCGGGGCGGGTAGCCGCGCCGGCGAAGGCGCGCGGCTACCGCCGTCGGGGGTGAGGCATGGACCGGCCCGCGAAGTCCGGGGAGAGGCAGGGCGCCGGGACGGGCTCGCAGCAGGGTCCGGCGCTGTCGGAGTACCGGCGCCGGCGCGACTTCGCCCGCACCGCCGAACCCGAGGGCGACGGCTCGGGCCGGCGGGACGGCGAAGGCCCGCTGTTCGTGATCCAGCGCCACGTCGCCCGGCGCGAGCACTACGACCTGCGCCTGGAGGTCGACGGCGTACTCAAGTCCTGGGCCGTGCCCAAGGGCCCCTCGACCGACCCGCGCGACAAGCGCCTGGCCGTGCCCACCGAGGACCACCCGCTCGACTACGCCGAGTTCGAGGGCTCCATCCCCGCCGGAGACTACGGCGGCGGCACCGTGATCGTGTGGGACACCGGCATCTACGCCAACACCACCGCCAAGAAGGGGGAGCCGATGAGCATGGCCGAGGGTCTGGAGCACGGGCACGTCTCCTTCGAGCTGCACGGCGAGAAGCTGACCGGCCGCTTCGCGCTCAACCGGTTCCGCTCCGGCGAGGATGAGGCGGAGGCGTGGCTGCTGGTCAAGGAGCGCGACTTTGGTGCGGACGCGCGGCGCGACCCGGTCTCCACCCAGCCGCACTCGGTACGGAGCGGCCGCGTGATCGACGAGGTCGCCGAGGAGGAGGGCCGCACCCTCAAGGGCCGTCCGCGCGACGGCGGGGAGGAGCGGTGAGCACCGCGGCGGTGCGGCCGCGCCCGGGGCGGCACCCGGTCGAGATCGGCAGACCGGACAAGGAGCTGTTCGGCGAAGGCGGTGTCACCAAGCGCGAGCTGGCCGAGCACTACCGCGCCGTCGCGCCGATGATGCTGCCGCATGTGCGCGACCGGCCCCTGGCGCTGCACCGCTTCCCCGACGGGATCTTCGCCGACGGCGGCGCGGGGTTCTTCCAGAAGCAGCTGCCCGCGCACGCCCCCGACTGGATCGGCGGCGTCCAGGTGCACCGCGAGCAGGGCGGCGACATCACCATGGCGGTCTGCGACGACACAGCGTGCCTGCTGTGGCTCGCCGACCAGGCGGTGATCACCCCGCACCCGTGGCTGAGCCGCACCGGAGCGCTGGAGCACCCCGACCGCGTCATCGTCGACCTCGACCCGGCCGGCGACGACTTCGCCCTGGTGCGCGAGGCGGCCGCCGACGTCCGCGCGGGACTGGAGGAGGCCGGGCTCGCCGTGTTCGTGATGACCACGGGCTCGCGCGGGCTGCACGTGGTCGCGCCGCTGCGCCCCGAGCTGCACTTCGACGAGGTGCGCAAGTTCGCCCGCCGCCTGGCCGACGCGGTCGCCGCGCGGCGCCCCGACGCCTACACGACCGAGTTCCGCAAGGACAAGCGCCGCGGCCGGCTGTTCCTGGACGTGCTGCGCAACGCCTACGCCCAGCACGCGGTGGCGCCCTACGCCGTGCGCGCGCTGCCCGAGGCCCCGGTGGCCGTGCCGCTGGAATGGGAGGAACTGGAGGGCATCGCCTCCGCGCGGAACTGGACGGTGCGCACGCTGGGCGAGCGGCTGGAGCGGGCACACGCGGCCGGCGGCGACGCCTGGCACGGGATGGCGCGGCACGCCCGGTCGCCGCGCAAGGCGGTCGAGCGGCTGGCGAAGCTGGAGCGGCGCTCGCGGTGAGCGCCGCCCCCTGCGCGGTTCCCGGTGAAGGCGCGAACGGCGGTCCCCGGCGGCGGCCGCGCCGCCGCCGGGGCGCCTCGGCGCCGGCGGACGATCACACCTCGTCGAGTCCGAACCCGGTGAAGCGGATCAGGTCGGACATGGTGAAGACGCCGTCCTCGCCTCCGCCCAGCGTCGGCCGCCATCCGGGGTCGTTGCTGAGATAGGAGGACGGGTCGGCGGCCAGCAGCCCGAGGAACACCTCGGCGACGATCCGGCCGCCCACCGGGCCCAGGTGCCGCCCGTCGGCCAGCAGTTCGGCCTCGCGCAGGATGTAGTACCACAGCGGCGCCCCGCGCCGGGGCGTGTCCAGCTCGGACTCGGGCAGCGGCCGCACGCCCATCGCGCAGGCCACCGCCTGCCCCGAGGGCAGTCCCAGGCTCACACCGCGCGTGAGGTTGCGCCGGGCCAGCGACGCGACGCCCTCGGCCGCCTCCTCCGGCAGCTCCATCAGCGGAGGCGCGAGGAACGGGTCGATGGCCCGCGACGGCGCGGGCTCGCTGCCGTCCGTGCCCAGCGGGAAGGACCGGCGCCACTCGATCTGCCACTTCGGCGGCAGCGCGCGGAAGCCGCCCAGGTGGGTCAGCGGGTCGCTTTCGGAGACGGGTTCGGCGGTGAAGATGGGCAGGTCCGGCACCGTCGTGTTCAGCTTGTAGCGCGCCCGGACCATCGAGTGCGCGAAGCGGTAGGCCGCGACGGAGAACTCGACGGGCATGAACGGGTTGTTGCGCCACCGGTAGTGGCGCAGGCGGGCACGCTCGACCGCGTGGTGGGGCCCCGACGGCGGCAGGGCCCGGAGCACGTCGGCGAACGTCTCCTCGCCGACGACGCGCCGCAGGAAGTCGTGGATCACCACCCACTGGTAGTGCCAGCGCACGATGCGCTGGGCGGCGGCGAAGGAGCTCTCCTCGGGCGCCCGCCCGTCCTCCCGCAGCTCGGGCAGCCGCTCCACGACCTTGTTGTGGAACAGCTGCATGGTCAGCTGCAGATGGGTGACGAAGAGGTTCTCGTCGTTGCGCGGATCGGGGATGATCGCCGTCTCCTGCGCGTTGCGCTGCAGGTCGAGCAGGCCGTCGCGGCGGGCGACCAGGAAGCGGCCGGCGTTGTCGTCGTCGTAGAGGTAGGGCTGGTCGCCGGGGCCGCGCCCGTAGACCGAGTCCAGGTCGAAGAACGGCGAGCGGAAGTTGGTCAGCGCGTCGGGATCGTTGCGGCGCACCTGCAGCGGTGACGGGTCGTGGGTGATGTCGTGGTCGATGAACTGGCCGAGGAACGTGTAGCCCGAGGGCACGTCCGGGTTGTCCATCCCCGGGTCGCCGGGGCTGCGTTCCACCATGCGCCCGGCCAGCGCCTTGATCTCGTCCTCGGTGAGCCGGAGCGCGGGCAGGCGGCGGAACATCCGCCCGAACCTGCCCTCGAACATCGGCGACTCGGGCACGTGGCCGAGCCCGCGCGGGGCGAGGCCGTGGCCGCTGCGGGCCGACCGGGGCGCGGACCGGCGCGGCTCGGCTCCGGAGTCGGTGTCCGGCTCGGGCTGGGCTGACGTTGCGGCGGTCGACTTCATGACGGCGTCCTCTTCTCCTGGCGCTCGATGATGCGGACTGCTGCGGCGCGAGGACGGGCGGCCGCCGACCGGGCCGGGAGCCGCGGAAACGGCTCCGGCGACGGTGTGCCGAGGGCGTCCGGAGCGTCGGGCGGCCTTCGCGCAGCGTTCTCTCAACCGCACGATCGGTCGCTTGGGACGCTGCGGCAATGCGGGTGGCCGACTACGGACAGTTGGTTCGCGCGGTGGAACCTTCCACCGCTTTCCGAGTCGGTGGCGGGGACTTTCATCGGATGGAATGGAGTATGCAGCGGGAGGCGCGGCCGGATCGCGCGTCGTGCGACGCCGGCGGTGGTGCGCGCCTCGCGGGACGGATGACCGCGCGCCGGTGGCCGACCGTCCGTGCCAGAGCGGGGCAAGACAGCGGCAAACGCAACCGCGCCGGTTAAACGTCGGGTAACCCGAGTAGCACGCACAGGTGCGGGTTACGGTCCATCTGGAATCCACATTTCGGATGCACACATTCACCGCTCTGTGCACACCCTCGGCTCGGCGGCTGAGCATGGGCCGCTACGGGAAGCGGGAGGCGCGGTCGAGGAGGGTGTCGGTCGACCGCCCGATACGGCAGGTCGACCTGCCGAGGATTCGCGATACTGCCGCCACCAGCCCTGTTTTATCGGACATTCGCGACGAAACCACCCACCAGCGGGCGCCGGCGCCATGATCTGGCTCATAGTCCGAGCGCAGCAGCGCCTGTCACGCCCCTGCTCCGCGCCGCCGGCCGAGATCGCCCCCATAACCCGGCGTGTCGCGGGTAGTGGAGCAGATGACAGGGACGAGGCGGGCCCCTCCCGCCCCCTGAAGACAGCGATCGACGGATCGAGAGAGCCATCCCCCGAGGAGGAGATCCCATGGGGACCCGTAGGAACTGGATCGAACGCAAGGCGCGCCAGGTCATCGGTGGCAGGCTCGACGGAATGGGCGGCGGGTCTCCCGTCACCCGCACCCATCGCCCCCACCGCACGGGCGGTGCGGCAGCGACCCGCGGCCTGGGCGGCATCGTCCGGCGCGCACGGATGCACCGCGGAACCGGTCCGCGCCCCGGCGCACGGACGCGCGGCGGCGGCATGCCCCCGGAGATCCAGCGGGGCTTCCGCCAGGTGGAGAGCCGGCTGCGGAAGGCGCTGCGGCGCCGCTGACCGCCTGACCGCACACGAGCGCCGCACGGCCCCGGGCCGTGCGGCGCTCGCACGCGTATGCGCCGGGCGTGCGGCGGTGACGCGGCGGCCGGCTAGGCGCCCCCGTCGCCGGGGAGGTTCAGGCGCACCATGATGGCGGTGCCCTCGGCGGTCACCTCGCCGTCGTGGCGGATCTCGGCGGCGACGGAGACCTTGCGGCGCTCGGTGCCGGTGACGCGCGAGGTGATCTCCAGCGGCGTGTTCAGCGGGGTCGGGCGCCGGTAGTCCACGTCGAGGTTGGCGGTCAGGCCCGGCATCCCCTCGGCGACGGCCGCCGCGCCCAGGGCCTGGTCGAGGAGCGCGGCGAGCCAGCCGCCGTGCACGAGCCCGGGCGGGCCCTGGTAGGTGCCGTTCAGCCGCACCTGCGCGCGCAGGCCCCCCTCCGGCGCGGTCTCCAGGCGCAGCGGCGGAGCGGCGGCGTTGGTCGGACCGGAGACGGCGTTGGTGAGCGTGCCGTACTCCACCCGGCCGTCGTCCCACGTGCGGCGCACCATGGTGCCGACGTCGTGCCGGGGGCCGTCCCCGAGCTGCGCGGCGGCCGCGGCCACAGCCGCGCGCGCCGCCGAAAGCTCCTCGGCCCCGGCCCGCGTGCGGGCGACGGCGTCGACGAGCGAGCGCACCTCGGCGACCAGGGACGTCAGCTCCGCGGGGATCTCCTCCTCGCCGACCACGGCGAGGCCGTAGTCGCGGGGGTCGGGGAGTTCGGCAACCGGATCGGCGTCGACCGTCATGGTTTCCTTCGCTCTGCAGTGTGTTCTGGGCTCGGCGGGCGGCACTGCGCACCCGGCCCGCAGCGAATCCGCTGCGGTCGGGCCGTGCGGACCGAGCGCCGCCGCGCCGGACGTCCAGCCATGTTACTTGCTGGTAGGTTCATAATCGCCTCCCGCACCGGGGGGAGGCAACGCGACGACCGTCACAGGGGCGGTCGGCGGCGCCGGGCGCCGCAGTCGGCCTGTTCGCGGGCCGACCCGGGGCCGGCACGAGTGCGCAGGCCCGCTCTTCGCGGCACCGACCGCCGGGCGAGGTACCGGGCGAGCGCGAGCGGCGGAGCCGCGGGAGGACGCGCATCGGCGGGGAGCCGGGCTCAGGACAGGAGCTTGTACATGTCCCGGTGCACGATGCCCGCGTCCAGGAACTCCTCGCCGCGGGCGGTGTAGCCCAGCCGCTCGTAGAAGTCCAGAGCGCGGGTCTGCGCGTGCAGTTCGACGGCTCCCAGTCCCAGCTTGCGCGCCCGGTCCTCGACGGCGCGGACCAGCGCGGCCCCGGCGCCCGTCCCGCGGGCCTCGGGCAGTACCGCCAGCCGGCCGAGGACGCCCCGCTCCCCCTCGGTGACGAGCCGGCCGGTCCCGACGGGCACTCCGCCGGCGCGCGCCAAGAGGTGGTCGGCGGCGAGGTCGCGGGAGTCCCACTCCTCGGCGATGGGCACTCCCTGCTCGGCGACGAACACGGCGCCGCGGATCGCGAAGACGGCGGCGCGGTCCTGAGGGCTCTCCGCGAGGTCGATAGTGAGCACGCGCGGAATTCTAGACCCGGCACGGGGTGCCGGTGCCGGGCGGAGGGCGCCGGGGCCGGAGCCGGACTCGGCCGACACGCCCGCCGGGGCCCGCCTAAGCTGGGGCTATGAGCGACGAGTCCGCCGATCGTGCGCGGTTCTGGCGCCATCCCGGCCTGCCGGGCGTGGAGCTGCTCAAGGCGCATTACGTACGCCACACCTTCAACCGGCACACGCACGACACCTACACCTTCGCCCTCGTCGAGTCGGGCGTCGAGGTCACCTACTACAAGGGCGGCGACGTCAGCATCAGCGCCGGCGGACTGATGGTGGTCGAGCCGCACGAGGTCCACACCGGCCACGCCGGGGTGCCCGACGGCTGGCGCTACAGGGTGCTCTATCCCGAGGTCGACGTGGTCGCCGCCGCGGCGCGCGACCTCGGCATGGACCGCATTCCGCCCTTCACCCCCGAGGAGGTCCGCGACCCGGCGTCATCGCGCCTCGTGCGGGCCGCGCACCGGGCCACCGAGCAGGGCGACCGGCTCAGCGCCTCCACGCTCATCCGCCAGGCCCTGCACCTGCTGCTCTCCCGGCACACCCGCGCGGGCACCGCACCGCACGGGCCGCAACCGCCCGGCTCCGGCCGCGCCGTCGAGCGCGCCCGCGAACTGCTGCACACCGCCCTGGCCGACCCGCCCGGCCTGGAGGAGCTGGCCGCCGCCGTGGACACCCCGCCCTTCGCGCTCCTGAGGGCGTTCCGCGCGGCGCACGGACTGCCCCCGCACGCCTACGTGAACAACGTCCGGGTGCAGCGCGCCCGGCGGCTGCTGGCCGACGGCATGGCGCCCGCCGACGTGTCCGCCGCTCTCGGATTCGCCGACCAGCCGCACTTCACGCGCCACTTCAAACGCTCCACCGGCGTGCCGCCCGGCGCCTTCCAGCGGGGAGTCCTGGGGCCGCCGGAGGCGGGGTAGCCCTCGGCCCCGGTGCGGGGCTCCGGCGCCCGGCCGTCGGCGCCCGCAATATCGTTCAAGACGGCCGTGCGCCGACGCCGCTAGCGTCGGCGGATGTGAACACCTCCACCGCTCTTCTGCCGCCCCCGGTGCGCGACGGGCTGGGGATGGGCGTGGCCGTGGGCCTGTCCGGGACCGCGTTCGGGGCCGCCGCCGTCACGGCCGGGCTCTCGGTGCCCCAGGCGTGCGTGCTGAGCCTGTTCGCCTTCACCGGCGCGTCGCAGTTCGCCCTGGTGGGCGTGGTCGCCGGCGGAGGCGGCCTGGCGGCGGGCGCGGCCGGCGCGCTGCTGCTGGGCGCACGCAACACCCTCTACGGCCTGCGGTTGGCCGACCTGCTGCACTGGCGGGGCCCGCGGCGGCTGCTCGTCGCCCACGGCGTCATCGACGAGACGGCCGCCGGAGCGTTCGCGCAGCCCACCGCGGCGTGGGCGCGCACCTCCTTCGTCACGGTCTTCGCCTCCATCTACCTCGTCTGGAACCTGACCACGCTCCTCGGCGCGCTGGCCACCGAGCGGATCGGCGACACCGACGCGTTCGGGCTGGACGCCATGAGCGCGGCGGTCTTCTTGGCCCTGGTCGGCACGCGGCTGCGCGGCAACCGGCGCGAGCAGGCCGTCGCGGTGCTCGGCGCGGCGATCGCGCTCGCCGCCGTGCCGGTCGCGCCGCCCGGCGTGCCGGTCCTGCTCGCCTCGGCGGCGGCGCTGCTCGTGCCGAGCGGGGCGGCGGGAGCCGTGGAGGGCGGCGGGCCGACCGGGCCCGGACGCGGCGGAGGGGAACCCACGGACGGGGAGGCGCGCACATGACGCTCTGGCTGGTCATCATCGGCACCTGCGCCGGGTGCTACGTGCTCAAGCTGGCCGGGCTCTCGGCTCCGCGCCGGCTGCTGGACCACCCGCTCGTGCGGCGCTTCGCGATGACCGTCCCCGTGGCGCTGCTGGCGGCCCTGATCGCCGTGCAGACCGCGAGCGACGGCGGCCGGGAACTGGTCTTCGACCCCGCGCGCATCGGCGGGGTGGCCGCCGCCGCGGTCGCCCTCCTGCTGCGCGCCCCGTTCCTGGTGGTGCTGGCCGTGGCGGCGGCGACGGCCGCGGGCCTGCGCCTGCTGGGGCTGTGACCGCCGGGCGGCGGGGGCGAGGGCCGGGCCGGGGGTCCCGGGCCTTGGGGCGCGCTACCACCCGCCTCTGCCCCGCCGCCGAGGTGACGGACCCGCCGCGGGCGGGCAGAAGTCGGTCGTGACCATCCCGCGAGCCGGAGGACGCCGATGACCGAGGAGTACGGGAACGCGGCCACCGCCGCCGAGGGCTTCGACGCCGGGGCGCACCCGCCCGGGCGGGGCGCGGCGGCGCACTGGCGCACCGCCGCCGAGGAGGTCGCCGACGTGCTGGCCGGCGCCGGCGTCCGCCACTGCTACACCGTGCCCGGCGAGAGCTTCCTGGAGCTGGCCGACGCCGTGGACCGGCACGCCGACCTGGGACTGGTCTCGACCCGCCACGAGAACGGCGCCGCCTTCATGGCCGAGGCCGAGGCCAAGCTCACCGGAGTCCCCGCCGTCGCCGCGGCCACCCGCGGACCCGGCGCCGCCAACCTGGCCGTGGGCGTGCACACCGCGCGCCAGGACTCCACCCCCATGGTGGTGTTCCTCGGCCAGGTCACCAGCGACCACCTGGGCCGCGAGGCGTTCCAGGAGGTCGACCTCACCGCCTTCTACTCCCCCATCACCAAGTGGACCACCACCGCCACCCGCGCCGACCGGCTCGCCGAGATCACCGCGCAGGCCCTGCGGGTGGCCACCACCGGCCGCCCCGGGCCGGTCGCCGTCGCGGTGCCGGGCGACCTGTTCGGGCAGCGCGTCCCGCCGGCCGCCGCCCTGCCCGGCGCGGCACCGCCGCGCCCGGCGCTCAGCGAGGACGACCGGGACCGGCTGGCCGAGTGGCTGGCCGCGGCCGAGCGCCCGGTGATCGTCGCGGGCGGGGGCGCGCGCAGCGCCCGCGAGGAGCTGGTCGCCACCGCCGAGCGCTACAACACGGGCGTCTACACCTCCTGGCGGCGCCAGGACGTGTTCCCCAACGACCACCCGCTCTACCTCGGCCATCTCGGGCTCGGCTGCCCCAAGCCGGTGCTGCGGGCGCTGGAGGAGGCCGACGCGGTGCTGGTCGTCGGCTCGCGGCTGAGCGAGATCACCAGCCAGACCTACCGGCTGCCCGCATCGGCCGGGCCGGGGCCCGGATCACCCGTCGCCCAGATCGACATCGACCCCGACCAGATCGGAGCCGTCACCGGCGTGTGGCTGGGCGCCGTGGCCGACGCCCGCTCGGCGCTGGACTCGCTCGCCGCGCTGCCCGTGGCCACGCCCGAGCGCGACTACGGCGAGGCCCACCACGTGTGGGAGCGCACCGCCACCGCGCCGGCCGAGGCCGCCACCCACCCCGGCGGGCGCATGCACCCGTGGGCGGTGGTCGAGGGGATGCGCAAGGCCCTGCCCGACGATTCGGTGATCACCAACGACGCCGGGAACTTCGCCGCCTTCCTGCACCGCGGCTGGACCTACCGGCACCCGCACACCCAGCTCGCGCCCACCAGCGGAGCCATGGGCTACGCGGTTCCGGCGGCGGTGGCCGCCAAGCTCACCGCGCCGCACCGCACCGTCGTGGCCGCGGTCGGCGACGGCGGGCTGCTGATGACCGGACAGGAGCTGGAGACCGCGGTCAGGCTGGGGCTGGCGATCACCGTGGTGGTCTTCCAGAACGGGCTCTACGGCACCATCGCGATGCACCAGGCGCGGGAGCTGGGACGTACGGCGGGCACCGACATCAGCGGGCCGCTGGACCTGGCCGCCTACGCACGCGGCCTGGGCGCGCTCGGTGCCACCGCCACGGACCCGGTGGAGCTGGCCGACGCGCTGGACGCGGCGCTCGCGTCCGAGCTGCCCACGCTCGTCGACGTCCGCACCGACCCCGATGTAATCAGCCCGGAGGCCACCATGAGCGGGCTGCTCGGCGGCGCCTGACGGCCGAGCGCGGTCTCCGTGCTCCGGCAGGGGCGGACGACCGCGCCCGGGACGGGCGGGTCACTCCTCGCGCAGCAGCTCCAGCGCCGCCTCCAGGTCGCGCGGGTACGGGCTCTCGAACTCGACCCGGCGGCCCAGAGTGGGGTGCTCGAAGCCCAGCCGCACCGCGTGCAGCCACTGGCGCCGCACGCCGAGGCGCTCGGCCAGCGCGGGATCGGCTCCGTAGAGGTGGTCTCCCACGCACGGGTGGCGCAGCGCCGACATGTGCACCCGGATCTGGTGGGTGCGCCCGGTTTCCAGCTTGATCTCCAGCAGGCTGGCGGCGCGGAACGCCTCTACGGTGTCGTAGTGGGTCACCGAGGGCCGGCCGCCGGCCACCACGGCCCACCGGCCGTCGCCCGCGGGGTGGCGGTCGATGGGCGCGTCGACGGTGCCGCGCAGCGGGTCGGGGTGGCCCTGCACGAGAGCGTGGTAGACCTTGTCCACCACCCGCTCCTTGAAGGCGCGCTTGAGCACGCTGTAGGCGGCCTCGCTCTTGGCCAGCACCATCAGGCCGGTGGTGTTGGCGTCCAGCCGGTGCACGATGCCCTGGCGTTCGGCGGCGCCGCTGGTGGCCAGCTCGACGCCCGAGGCCAGCAGGCCCTGGAGCACGGTGGGACCGGTCCAGCCCACGGTCGGGTGGGCCACGACGGCCGCGGGCTTGTCCACGACCACGATGTCGGCGTCCTCGTGGACCACGCTCAGGCCCGGCACGGGTTCGGCCCGCGCCGCGGGCGGCTCCGGCGGCGGGGGCAGCGTGACCTCCAGCCAGCTTCCCGCCTCCAGCCGGTCGGACTTGGCGGCGGCGCCGCCGTCGACCGTGACGTTGCCGTCGGCGATGAGCTCGGCGGCGCGGGTGCGCGAGAGGCCGAACATGCGGGCCATGGCGGAGTCGATGCGCTCGCCCTCGACGCCGTCGGGCACGGGCATGGCGCGGTGGTCGCCGGTCCTGGTCGGGCCGGTCACGCCGATCGCCCTCCGTCCTCACTGCGGGCCCCGGGCTCCTCCGGGACATCGGGCTCGCCGCCGCGCGCGGCGGTGGTGCCGTCCCCGCCGGTGCGGGTCTCGCCGGAGGCGCGCTCCGGCGTGTCGGGCCCGGCCGCGCCCTCGGCCTCCGGCTCGGCGCCGGAGGCCCCGCCGCCGCTCGCGGCGTCCGACTCGCGGGTGCCGTCGATGTTGATGCCGCGGAAGGCCAGCAGCACCGCGAGCGCGCCGCCCACGACGATGCAGGAGTCGGCGATGTTGAACACCGGGAAGTTGGGCACCTGGATCCAGTCCACGACCGCGCCCTGCAGCGGGGCCGGCGGGCGGAACGCCCGGTCGACCAGGTTGCCCAGGGCGCCGCCCAGGATCAGCCCGAGCGCCAGGGTCCAGGGCACGCTGGCCAGCTTGCGCGCCAGAAAGAGGATGTAGACCACCACCGCCGTGGCGATGAGGAAGAACAGCCAGGGCAGCCCCTGGCCCATGGAGAACGCGGCGCCCGTGTTGAACACGAGCGTGAACTGCAGCAGCTCGCCCACGACACGCATGGACTCACCGGGCTCGAAGCCGGCGAGCGCGGCCTCCTTGGTGGCGTAGTCGGCCCCCAGGGCCGCCGCCGCCACCGCCGACAACAGAACGAACCGCCGCGGCCGGCGCGCGGCGGGTCCGTTCACGGTCCGATCTTGGGCCCCGGGGGGCTCGACGTCACTCAGCGACGCTCCTCGCGCTGTTTGCACTGCACACACAATGTGGCGCGGGGGAATGCCTGCAGCCGCGCCTTGCCGATGGCGTTGCCGCAGGACTCGCAGACCCCGTAGGTCCCCGCGTCCATCCGCTGGATCGCGCGCTCGCTCTGGGCGAGCAGCTCACGGCTATTGTAGTTCAGCGCGAGGTCGTGCTCGCGCTGGTAGGCCTTGGCACCGGTGTCGGTGGGATCGTCGCCGGCTCCCTCGACCGAGTCCGACAGCCGCTCGGCCATCTCGGACTCGGCGGCGGCGATGCCGCTCCGCAGCTCGGCGACCTCGGACTCCAGTCCGTGGCGGACCTCGGCCAACTCGGCCTCGGTCCACGGGTCCTCGCCGGGACGAACGGGCAGATCGGCCGCGTTGGAGACACCCATGGTCGCCCCGTCCTTTCCGCCGCGGGCCTCTTCACCGGATTTACCGGTCGTGGTAGTCGACGCCATCAGGCACTCACCCCCTCGGCCGCCGCGGCACGGCGGCCGTGAACCCCGTTCTGACGTGCGATTTCACCGCCTGCAGCGGTGCCCGCACAGGATGCCGGGTAGCTTAAACGCCCGTCGGGAGCGAATCAACCATCGACAACGCAGTGTGGAACACTCCCGGCTTTCCGCGTCTATCCCCCAGGTGTTCCCGATCGAGGCGCCGATACGCTTCCGCCGGGGGCGGCGCGCCTCCTCCCGGCGCCGCCGCGCCCCCGACGCGCTACTGCGCGGTGGCGTATCCGCCGTAGTCATCGGCCAGCACGGCCAGGTGCGGCTCGTCGAAGGTCGCCGGTCCGCCGTGCGGGCCGGTCGCCACCTCGATCACCCAGTCGACGTCCTCGGCGTCGTCCTCGCCGGCCAGCATGTCGCGGTGCACCGTGCAGGGCTCGTAACCCTGGTCCTGCAACTGCTCCGCCAGCTCCTCGGCGTCCTCCCGCTCGGAGAGCGTCACCAGCACGGTGCCCTCCCGCCCGGTCGCGGCCACGGACCGCCTCCTTTCGTCGATCGCCACCACGTGCCTGCGCCGCGCCGCGCGCGGCGAACGGGCCGCCGCGAGGTGCGGCCCGGCAGGCAAGTATGCACCGCAGGCCGCAGCCCGGGGAAAGGCGCGTGCCCGTTGGGCCCCCGATCGGACGCCGCCCCGCCCGTCGTGGGCTATCCTCGGCAGCACGGCAAGGCGCGGATGGGGACGAGTACCGCCGGAAACAGCCCAGAGCGACCCGGGGACGGTGGAAGCCCGGGGGCATGACCGTCGGGAAGATCACCCCGGAGCCGCCGGAAGAACGGTGCGGCGCGCAGCGCCGACCCAGTAGACCCGGCCGCCGAGCGAAGCGAGAGGGGACGAGGCGGCCGGTCCGCCTCACCCAAGGAGGGTGGTACCGCGGGGCGCGCAGCCTCGTCCCTCCATCAGGACAACCGATGCCCTGGTGAGAGGTAGACCCCATGCACGACGAAAGCGCCGCTCGCTCCTTCCCTGCCCTCCCGGCCCGGATCGACCTGCCCGCCACCGAGCACGAGGTGCTTCGGCGCTGGTCGGAGCAGAAGGTCTTCGAACGCTCGCTGGAGCGGTCGCAGGGCAAGCCCAACTGGGTGTTCTACGAGGGCCCGCCCACGGCCAACGGCCAGCCCGGCGTGCACCACGTCGAGGCGCGGGTCTTCAAGGACGTCTTCCCCCGCTTCAAGACGATGCGCGGCTACCACGTCGACCGCAAGGCCGGATGGGACTGCCACGGCCTGCCCGTCGAGGTCGCGGTGGAGAAGGAGCTGGGCCTCAGCGGCAAGAAGGACATCGAGGAGTTCGGCGTCGCCGAGTTCAACGCCCGCTGCCGCGAGTCCGTGCTGCGCAACGTGAACGCGTTCACCGCCATGACCGAGCGCATGGGCTACTGGGTGAACATGGACGAGGCCTACCGCACCATGGACCCCGAGTATGTGGAGTCGGTGTGGTGGGCGCTGAAGACCATCTGGGACAAGGGCCTGCTGGTGCGCGACTACCGCATCAGCCCCTACTGCCCGCGCTGCGGCACCACGCTCTCCGACCACGAGCTCGCGCAGGGCTACGAGACCGTCGTCGACCCTTCGGTCTACGTGCGCTTCCCCGTCACTTCGGGCCCGCTGGCCGACCCCGCGCGGCCGACGTCGCTGCTGGTGTGGACCACGACCCCCTGGACCCTGGTCTCCAACACCGCCGTGGCGGTGCACCCCGACGTCGCCTACGTGGTGGCCACCGACGGCACCGAGCGGCTGCTGGTGGCCGAGCCGCTCGTCGGCACCGCCCTGGGCGAGGGCTGGACGCTCACCGGTGAGCGCTTCGAGGGCTCGGAGATGGAGCGCTGGACCTACCAGCGCCCGTTCGAGCTGGTCGCCTTCGACGAGCCCGCGCACTTCGTGGTGCTGGCCGACTACGTCACCGTCGAGGACGGCACCGGCCTGGTCCACCAGTCCCCGGCGTTCGGCGCCGACGACATGGCGGTGTGCCGCGCCTACGGGCTGCCCGTGGTCAACCCCGTGCGCGCCGACGGCACGTTCGAGGCCGGACTGGACCTCATCGGCGGCGTCTTCTTCAAGACCGCCGACGCCGCCCTCGTCGAGGACCTGCGGGCGCGCGGCCTGCTGCTGCGCAACCAGCCCTACGAGCACAGCTACCCGCACTGCTGGCGCTGCCACACGCCGCTGCTCTACTACGCGCTGCCGTCCTGGTACATCAAGACGACGGCGATCAAGGACGAGCTGCTGGAGCAGAACGCGCGCACCAACTGGTTCCCCGAGAACGTCAAGGAGGGGCGCTACGGCGAGTGGCTGCGCAACAACATCGACTGGGCGCTGTCGCGCAGCCGCTACTGGGGCACGCCGCTGCCCGTGTGGGTCTGCGCGGAGGAGCACCACACGGTCGTGGGCTCGCTGGAGGAGCTGGGCGGGCTCGCCGGCCGCGACCTCGGCGCCCTCGACCCGCACCGGCCCTACGTCGACGACGTCTCCTTCGACTGCCCGCAGTGCGGCGGCCGCACCCGGCGTGTGCCCGAGGTCATCGACGTGTGGTTCGACTCCGGAGCGATGCCGTTCGCGCAGTGGGGGGCGCCGCACCGCAACGAGGCGGCGTTCGAGGCCAACTTCCCCGGCCAGTACATCTGCGAGGCCATCGACCAGACCCGCGGCTGGTTCTACTCGATGATGGCCGTGAGCACCCTGGTCTTCGGCCACTCCTCCTACGAGAACGTGGTCTGCCTGGGCCACATCCTCGCCGAGGACGGCCGCAAGATGAGCAAGCACCTGGGCAACGTCCTCGAACCGATGGAGGTCATGGAGCGCCACGGCGCCGACGCGCTGCGCTGGTTCATGGCCGCCAGCGGTTCGCCGTGGATGCCGCGCCGCGTGGGGCACGAGGCGCTTGAGGAGATCGTCCGCAAGGTCCTGCTGACCTACTACAACACCGTCTCCTTCTTCACCCTCTACGCCGGTGCGGGCGGCGCCTGGAGCCACGGCCGGCTGGCCGAGGCCCCCGCGCCCGCGGAGCGCCCGCTGCTGGACCGGTGGCTGCTCTCCGAGCTGAACCGGGTCGTCGAGGGCGTCGGCGCGGCGCTGGAGCGCTTCGACACCGCCGGAGCCGGTCGGCTGCTGACCGCCTTCGTCGACGACCTGTCCAACTGGTACGTGCGGCGCTCGCGCCGCCGCTTCTGGGCGGGCGCGGACACCCCCGAGGGCGCGGCCGCGTTCGCCACCCTGTTCGAGGCGCTGGAGTCGCTGACACTGGTCATGGCGCCGCTGGTGCCGTTCATCACCGACCACGTCTGGGCGGCGCTGCGCCGGCCGGAGGCGCCGGACTCGGTGCACCTGGCGAGCTGGCCGCAGGTGCGCGAGGACCTCGTCGACACCCGGCTCTCGGAGCAGATGGCGCTGGTCCGCCGGCTCGTGGAGCTGGGCCGCGCTGCCCGCGTGGACTCGGGAGTGCGCACCCGCCAGCCGCTGTCGCGGGTGCTGGTCGGGGCCGCCGGGTTCGACGGGCTGCCCGAGCAGCTGCGCGACCAGATCGCCGAGGAGCTGAACGTGCAGCAGCTCGACCCGCTCTCGGCGGTCGGCGGCGACCTGGTCGACCACACGGTCAAGCCGAACTTCCGCGCCCTGGGCAAGCGCTTCGCCAAGCGCACGCCGCTGGTGGCCGCGGCGATCGGCGAGGCCGACGCGCGGGGGCTGGTAGAGCAGGTGCGCACGACGGGCTGGGCCCACGTCGACGTGGAGGGCGAACCGGTGGAGATCAGCGCCGAGGAGGTGCTGATCAGCGAGCAGCCCCGGGAAGGCTGGACGGTCGCGGCCGAGGGCGGCGAGACCGTCGCCCTGGATCTGGAGGTCACTCCGGCGCTCCAGCGCGCCGGCCTGGCCCGCGAGCTGATCCGCCTCGTCCAGGACGCCCGCAAGTCCAGCGGCCTGGAGATCTCCGACCGGATCGACCTGTGGTGGGAGGCGACCGACCCGGTCACCGCCCGGGCGCTGGAGGAGCACGAGCGCACCATCGCCGGCGAGGTCCTCGCGGTGAGCGTCACCCGGGGCGCACCGCAGGGCGACGCCCACACCGTCGCCTCGGACGACTTCGGCGTGACGCTCCGCCTGCGCAAGGCGGCCTAGCGGTCACCGCCGGTGCCGGGAGTGCCGCGCTCCCGGCACCGGTCGTCCTGCGTCGGAACGGCTCCCGCGCGGTCGGGCAGCGCCGCCCGACCGCTCCCCCGCGATCGTCCCCGGCGGCGCGGACGCCGGGCGCCCCGCGGGAGCGTGGGCACGGCTGCGCCGGTTCCGCGGCGCCGGTCTGCGGCAATATCCGGGCGGCGTGCCCCTCAGGGGCGGTCGTCGTCCGCGGGGGCGCGGCGCAGGACCGCGGTCTCGTCCGCATCGGGCTCGTCGGAGGTCGGCGCGGGTTCCGCGGAACCGTCGGGATCGGCGCCAAAATCCCGGGGCGCCGGCTCCGGCTCGGGCCGCCGCTCGGCGGTCTCCGCCGGATCGGCCGCGTCCTCCTCGGCGGTCTCGTCCGAGTCCCGGCCGTCCTCCTGTCCGCCGCCGGCCTGCTCGCCGGGCCGCGCGAAGGCATCGGTCGCCTCGTCGGACGCGGCGGCCTCGGCCGCGGGCGCGTGCCCGGGATCCCCCGGCCCTTCGGACTCGGCGGCGACCGCCTGTGCCTGGGGAGCGGCGGCGTTGGCCGCCCCTTCGGGCGCGGCGGCGGTGGCCGCGGCCTCGCCAAGGTGCTCCGAGGACGCGTCATCCGGCACGGTCGCCGTGATCGCGCGCAGGTCGAGAGGCGCCGTGATGGGCTCCTCGACATCCTCGCCCGCGAGTGCCGGAGCGGTGTTCCACTCGGGGTCCGACGCGGCGGTCCCGGTCTGGTCCGGCTCGTCGGCGGAGTCGCCCCCGGCGGCGGCCGCCGCGGGGTCCGCGGTCGGCGTGTCGTCCTCGGGACCGCCCTCGCCGGGCGCCGCCGAGTCGTCGGTCGCCTCGGGTACCGCGGCATCGTCTGCGCCGCCGGCGGGTCGGCCGTCGTCGGTGCCGCCCTCGGCGGTCGCCTGCTCCGCGGCGTCTTCCGGCGCCGTCCCGGCGCCGTGGTCCGCCGCCTGTCCCTGCTCGGGCAGCAGTCCGCTGACGAAGGCGCTGAACGAGAGGTCGCGGTCGGCCTCGTCGGCGGGCGCGCCCTGGGCTGCGGCCGGTTCCGGCGACGGTGCGCCGGCGGGCGGCTCGGACTCGGGCGCCCGCGCGGGCTCGGCCGGCTCCGAGGGTGCCGGCTCCTCCGGCGCGGCGTCCGCCTCGCCGGCGGGCGGCGCGGTCTCCTCGGGCGTGCCCGCATCGGGGGCGGGCTCGGGTCGCGCGGTCTCGGCGAAGTCCCGAGCGGCCGCTTCCGCCGGGGGTGCCGCCGGGGGTGCCTCGGCGCGCGCCTGGTCGGCCCCGGCCGCCTCCTGCCCGGCGCCGCCGGTGGCCTCCGCGGCGCCCGGGGCGACCGCGCCCTCGTCGGGCCCGCTCGGAACGCGGTTGATGCGCGGCCGGACCGGCCGCTGCGGCTGGGAGCGCACCGCGCTCTCCGCCGGCTCGGGACCGGCGGACGGCTCGGGTCGTCCTGTCTGCTCGGGGGGCTCCTCCGGCGATCGGCCGGGGGGCCTCGCACCGAGACCGTGGGGCGGCGCGTAGCCGCCGTAGGGAGCAGCCGGTCGTGCACCCTGTCCAGGGTTTTCACGCCGCGCCGCGCCGTCGCTCGCGGCGCGGCTCTGAGCGGGGGCGAAACCCCGCACTCCCTCGGTGGTACGGCTGTGCTGCGCGGCGGATTCCGCCGTTGCACCCGACAAGGTCGGGGCGAGGACGGACGCCTTCCCCAAACCGCCCGTCCGTGCCCACTGCCGTTGCGCGCCGGCATCGCCGGCCGGCGCTCCCTTGCCGGCACCCAGCCCCAGTTGCTCGCGTGATCTCACCGCCTCGGCGACGAGCAGTACCGCACCGAGAACGCCCAATGCGAGGGCGATGTAGACCAGCGTCGTCTCGGCGAACACCACACCGAAGGCGATGACCGCCAGAGCCGCCACCAAAGTGGCGAGACTGAGGATGAACACGGAATAGGAGAGCCTTCACTCAAGGGTTCTGTTGTGCGTTGCGGCGCCGCGGCACAGTCCGGTCGCCGCCGCTGTCGTGTAGCGCGCCGGGACTCCGGCGGTCGGTTCACCGCCGCTCGTGCGGAGCCTCACCGGGGTGGTAGCCGCCGTGCTGCGCGGGCTCGGGCTGGGCGAAGGGATTGCCGGAGGGCGCTCCGTTGGCCGGACCGCCGGGCGGCATGCCCGGGTTCCCGCCGGTGGGCGCCATCGTCTGGAATCCGCCCGTGGTGTTCGGGTTCTGCTGCTGGCCGGAGTTGGGCTCGTTGGCACCCTCGGCGAGCTCGCGCAGCTGGCGCTCGAAGTAGTCCTTGAGGCGGCTGCGGTACTCGCGCTCGAAGTCCTTGAGCTCGGCGACCTTGTGCTCCAGCTCCTCGCGCTGCTGCACGAGGGAGCCCATCACCTGGCGGTGGCGCTCCTGGGCGTCGCGGTCGAGGTTCTCGGAGCGGGCGCGGGCCTCGTTGACGATCTGCTCGGCCTGGCGGCGGGCCTTGCCGAGGATGTCGTCGGCCTCGTGGCGGGCGCGGCCGAGGGTCTCGTCGGCCTCGCGGCGCGCGTCGGAGATCGCCTGGTCGGCGGTCTGCTGGGCAAGGGCCAGGACCCGGGCGGCGGTGTCCATGTTCTCTTCCGAGCCGGGCAGGCCCATGTTGGCGGCCATGGCCGGGATCTGCTGCTCCAGCGGCTGCTGCGGCTGGGGCTGGGGCTGCTGCGGCTGCTGCGGCGGCTCCTGGCGGGCGGCCGGCTCGGGCTGCGGCTCGGGCGGGAGCTGCTGCTCCTGCGGCTGCTGCTGCTGGAAGTCCTGCATGCCGGCGTTGGGAACCTTGCCCCGCAGGCACTCGGCCAGCTTGCCGCGCAGCTCCTCGTTCTCCTGGATCAGGCGGTCGAGCTCGGTCTCGACCTCGTCGAGGAACGCGTCGACCTCTTCCTCGTCGTAGCCCGGCCGGAGCCGGGTGGTACTGAACTGCTTGTTCCGCACATCCGCGGGTGTCAGCGGCATGTTCGTCTCCTTGGCGCGCTTGGACTGTGTCCGTAGGGACGCTACCTGATCGTGACCTTACGGCAATCCAGATCATGACCAAGGCCACATATCGAAACCAGGGCTTGCCTTTCCGACATCTGTGACCTTCTAGATGAACGAGATCGAACTTACGATCTGGAGAAGGATCACCACGAAGAGGAAGAGGACGGTGAAGCTCAGGTCCAGCGCCACTCCCCCCAGGCGAATGGGCGGGATGAACCGACGCAGGAACCGCAGGGGCGGGTCGGTGACGGTGTAGACGGTCTCCGCGAGTACCAGCACGAACCCGCTCGGTCGCCACGACCGGGCGAACGCCTGTACGAGCTCGAAGACGAGCCGCCCGATCAGCACCAGCATGAACACGTTCAGCAAGACGATGATGACGGACTGGACGATACTCACGGCCGTTCCCCGACCCAATCTCTGGACATCAGTGATGATCTAACTCTGGTTGAAGAACCCTCGCTCGGCGATGCGTGCTTTGTCTTCAGCAGTCACCTCAACATTAGCCGGGGACAACAAGAACACCTTTGTGGTCACGCGGTCGATACTGCCGTGAAGACCGAAGATCAGACCCGCCGCGAAGTCGACCAGACGCTTGGCGTCGCTGTCGACCATCTCGGTCAGGTTCATGATCACCGGTACACCTTCTCGAAAGTACTCTCCGATGGTACGCGCCTCGTTGTAGGTCCGGGGATGCAGCGTAGTGATGCGCGCAAGGTCCGCGGTAGCGGGGGTGGTATGCGTCGGTGTGCGCCTGTCGGCAGGGGACATGGGGTAGTCATCCGCATCCGTCACGGAGTCGGCTCGGGGGTCGCCGCCCTGGTGAACGAGATCCCGGTCGCGCCGGCCCTCGACGCCTTCGTCGAAGTCGTCGAAGTCATCGTATTCGTCCGCATAGCGGTGATCGTAGCGGTCGTCCTCCACGAGGCCGAGGTAGACCGCCATCTTGCGCATCGCGCCGGCCATCTCTTGTCCTCCGTCGTCCCTGTGGTGCGGCACCGCAGATGACTCAGTCCATGTCGGGACGGGCCCGAGTCCGCCGGACGGGCGAACTCGACAGTTGGGCGCCAATGTCCATGTGGGGACATTACCCCACGTTCGGGCCCCGATCGTCGAGCAACGCCGTTCCCACCCGCAGGTGTGTCGCACCCTGGGCGACGGCCGCTTCCAGGTCCGCGCTCATGCCCGCGGAAACCGCCCTCGCCTGAGGGTAGCGAGCCCGGACCTCGGCGGCGACCGCATTCAGCCGGGCGAAGGCCTCCTCGGGATCTCCCCCGCGGGGCGCCACCGCCATGACTCCGGCCAGTGCCAGCCCCTCCTCGGCCGCGACGGCGTCGGCGACGGCCAGCGCGTCGCGCGGGTCGGCCCCGCCCCGCGGCCCCAGCACGCCGGCCTCGGAGGCGGGGTCGAGATCGATCTGGACCAGGCAGCCCACCTCGCGCCCCTCGGTCCGGGCGCGCGCACCGAGCGCGGCCGCGAGCCTGGGGCGGTCCACCGAGTGGACCATGTGGGCGTAGCGGGCCACCGAACGCGCCTTGTTGGTCTGCAACTGGCCGACGAAGTGCCAGCGCAGCCCCAGGTCGGCGCATTCAGCCGCCTTGGGCGCGGCCTCCTGGTCGCGGTTCTCGCCGACGTCGCCGACGCCGAGCCCGGCGAGGATGCGCACGTCGGAGGCGGGAAACGTCTTGGTCACCGCGATGATCGTCACGTCGTCGGGGCTGCGGCCCGCGGCCGCGCAGGCGGCGTCGACGCGCCCGCGCAGCGCGGCAAGGTTGGCGCGGATCCGCTCGCGGCGCCGCGAACCGCTGCCGGCGTGCGCCGGGTCGGCTCCCCCGGTATCGCGGGCGCTCACGGCCGCCGCCATACGAATCCGGCGAATCGGCCGGTCGGAGCGCCGCCGCGGTGCGAGAAGAGCTCGGGGCTCTCCAGGGTGCAGCGGTCGTCGGAGGTGATGTGGCCGACATCGGCCGCGCGTAGCTGGGCGGTGACGGCGGCGCGCATGTCGATGCCCTCCGTGCCCTCGCGGGTGCGGCTGGCCGCTTCGGCCACGCTGCGTGCCACCTCGGCCTGCACCTGCGGGCCGACCTCGTAGCACCGGCCGCAGATGGCGGGGCCGAGGACGGCGCTGATGCGGGCGGGCTCGGCGCCCAGCAGCGCCATCCGCGCGACCATCGCGGGCGCCACGCCCGACTGCGTGCCGAGCCGGCCGGAGTGCGCCGCGCCGACGACGCCCGCCTCGGCGTCGGCGGCCAGCACCAGCAGGCAGTCGGCGGCCAGCGCGGCCAGCACCAGGCCGGGCCGGTCGGAGACGACGGCGTCGACGCGCCCGGCCGTTCCCGGCTCGACGGCCACGGCCACGTCCGCGCTGTGCACCTGGTCCATCCACACCACGCTCTCGGCGGCGAACCCGAGGCGCTTCGCGGCCGTCCGGCGGTTCTCCGCCACGGCCCCGGGGGCGTCGCCCACCCCGTGGCCGAGGTTGAGGCTGTCGAACGGCGCGGAGCTGACCCCGCCGTCGTAGCGCTGGGTGAACCCGGCCCGCACGCCCGGTCCCAACTCGATCACGGCACTCATCGTGTGCGCGGTTCCTCCGCATCCTCGGCAGTCGTCCAGGGGACGCGAAAAAGCGTACCGGCGGCGGGAGGCCCCGCCACCGGTACGCTCGGCCGCCGCGATCGGGCGCGCTACTTCAGGAAATCGGGCACGTCGAGGTCGTCGGGGTCGTCGAAGACAACCCGGCGCCGCGGCGTGGGCACGTTCTCGCCCGAACGCGGGAACGTGCCGTCGGTACCGGTGCCGCGCACCTCGCCGTAGTCGGGCTCGTCCACCGCGCGGATGCCGCGCCCCCGGCCGTCGTCCTCGGCCTCGAACTCGGACTCCTCGGTCTCCGGCTCGGGGTCGCGGCGCTCGGCGTGCTCGCGGGCGCGGACCTGCTCGGGCTCGCGGGGCTCCTGGGCGCGCGGGGGCTCGGGATCGGCGGGGGCCTCGGGCCGCGGCGGCTCATCGCGGACCGGTTCCCGCACGGGTTCGCGGGCCGCCTCGCGCGCCGGTGCGGGATCGGCGGGCGGCTGCGGGCGCTCCTCGGCGGCCGGGCGCACGGCCGGGCGCGGCTCGGCGGCCGGAGCCGCCGGCTGTTCGCGGACCGGTGGCTCCGGTGGCGGCGCGGCGGCTCTCTGCGGCGGCGAGGCCGACTCGTTGCGCGCCTCGTCGAAGCCGGCCGCTATAACGGTGACACGGACCTCGTCGCCCAGCGCGTCGTCGATGACCGCGCCGAAGATGATGTTCGCCTCGGGCGCGGCGGAGTTGGCCACCAGCTGGGCGGCCTCGTTGATCTCGAACAGCCCGAGGTCGGAGCCGCCCTGGATCGACAGCAGCACGCCGTGCGCGCCGTCGATGCTGGCTTCCAGCAGCGGCGACGATATCGCCATCTCGGCCGCCGCCACCGCGCGGTCGTCGCCGCGTGCCGAGCCGATGCCCATGAGTGCCGAGCCCGCCCCCTGCATCACCGACTTGACGTCGGCGAAGTCGAGGTTGATCAGACCCGGCGTGGTGATCAGGTCGGTGATGCCCTGAACACCGGAGAGCAGCACCTGGTCGGCCGCCTTGAACGCGTCGAGCACGCTGACCTGGCGGTCGGAGATGGAGAGCAGGCGGTCGTTGGGAATGACGATGAGCGTGTCGACCTCGTCGCGCAGCATGGCGATGCCGGCCTCGGCCTGGGTGGCGCGGCGCTTGCCCTCGAAGCCGAACGGGCGGGTGACCACACCGATGGTCAGGGCTCCGAGCGAGCGCGCGATGTCGGCGACGACCGGAGCCCCGCCGGTGCCGGTGCCGCCGCCCTCGCCCGCCGTGACGAAGACCATGTCGGCCCCCTTGAGGACCTCCTCGATCTCCTCGCGGTGGTCCTCGGCCGCCTTGCGCCCGACATCGGGGTTGGCGCCCGCGCCGAGCCCGCGGGTGAGTTCGCGTCCGACGTCGAGTTTGACGTCGGCATCGCTCATAAGCAGCGCCTGAGCGTCGGTGTTGATGGCGATGAACTCGACGCCCTTGAGTCCCTCTTCGATCATCCGGTTGACGGCGTTCACGCCACCGCCGCCGATTCCGACGACCTTGATGACCGCGAGGTAATTCTGCGGTGCTGCCACGACGAGGGGCCTTTCCGCTCGCTTCGGCCAATCGCGCCGTCCCGCCTCAGCGGAACCTGCCGTCCTGCGGCGGCGAACGGACCGATTGGCTGTCCGGTTCTACAGTCTTTCCACTGGGTCCCCTCTGACCGGCGCCGGGCCGGTCGGGTTCCCATACAGGGCTTCGGGCTCGCAGCCGGGCGGTTCCCCCTCCTCCGGGTGCTCCCGCCGTAACCGCCCTAAAGTCTCAGGTCCACACTTATGTCAACCAACGGTATTGCTTCCCGACAGTAAGCCGCTGCCTGCCTGCGGGCAACTAACCACGAGTTCAGCCTAACGGCGTGTCGCCCGGGGCGGCGATGTCCGCTCCCGGCGCGTCGCGTCTGGAATGTATGCCTGATCTGGGGCGATTCGCCGCACCGTCGGAGCTGCGCCGCTCCCCCGCCGTTCGGGCTCGTCCGGGGCCTCATTCGACGACGGCCATGTCCGGTGCGCTGACGTCGTAGTGCCGGTCCGGGCCCGGCGGGTGCTCGTTGAGCAGCACGGTCAGGATCGTGCTCTTGCGCTCGGCGCGCTCGGTGGTGCCCCAGGAGACGGTGGCGCCGCTCTCCAGGGTGAGTTCGATCGCCGCCCGGTCGGCCGCGTCGACGCTGTCGATGCGCCCGCCGACCGCCGCCGGCACCCGTGCGAGCACCGAGGCGGCGGCCGCCACGGCCGGGCTTCCCTCAGGCTCGCCGGAGACGCTGATCAGGGGGTAGTTGTCGGGCCGCTGGTCGGTGTCGGCGATGCGCACCCCGTCGCCGTCGATCAGCCGGAACCCGTCGCCGGCGCGCACGGCCAGAACCGGGGTCCGCTCGACGACCTCCACCCGCAGCGTGGCCGGCCAGCCGCGGCCGACCTCGGCCGACTCCACCAGCCGCAGCTCCTCTGCGCGGCGCCGGGCCGCGTCGGTGTCGACCCGCGCCAGCGGGGTCCCCGTCGCCACGTCGACGGCGGCCGCCACACGCTCGGGGTCGAGCCGGGAGGTGCCGCTGACCTCGACGTCGCGCACCACCAGCAGCCGGGACCCGAGCAGCACCCAGGTGACGACCGTCAGCACCGCGACGATCAGCAGCACGACGAAGGCGACCTTCCAGGGGTCCGAACGCCGGCGGCCGGTGGACCCGGCGGGCGTGCCGCGGCCTGCGGCGGTGCGCCCGATGGTCGCGCTCACCTGGTCTCGCCGCCTTTCAGCCCGAGGCGCGCGGGTGCGCGCCTAGTCGCCGACCTGCTCCAGCGCCGACAGCGCCTCGACGATCCTCGGCCCCAGCTCGGTGACGTCGCCCGCGCCCATGGTGAGCACGATGTCGCCGGACTGGGCGGCGGCCGCAGCACGGGCCACCGCCTCGGCGCGGTCGGGCTCGTAGGCGACCCCGCCGCGGGCGATCCCGCGGGTGATCAGCTCGGAGCTGACACCGGGCTCGGGGTCCTCCCGCGCGGCGTAGATCGACAGCACCACGACCTCGTCGGCCAGCGAAAGCGCCGCGGCGAACTCGTCGGCGAAGATCCGCGTGCGACTGTACAGGTGGGGTTGGAAGACCGCCACGACCCGGCCGGGCGGTGCGTCGCCGGCCCGGGTGTCCAGCGCGGCGCGGGCCGCGTGCAGGTCGGCCTCGATCTCGGTGGGGTGGTGGGCGTAGCTGTCGTAGACCGCGACGCCGCCGGCCTCGCCCTTGAGCTCGAAGCGCCGGGCGGCGCCGGTGAAGCCGGCCAGCCCGGCGACGGCCACCCCGGGGTCGTGGCCCAGCACGGCGGCGGCCGCGACGGCGGCGGCGGCGTTGAGCACGTTGTGCCGGCCGGGCACCGCCAGCTCGGCGCGCAGCGGCTCGCCGCCGAAGGCGCTCAGCGTGAAGGCGGTGCGGAAGCCGTCGGCCGAGACGCCGGCCACCCGGTAGTCGCAGTCGGGCGACTCGCCGTAGGTGACCACCCGCTTGCCCAGGCCGCGGGCGATCTCGGCGACGCGGCGGGCGCCGGGGTCGTCGGCGCCCACGACCAGGGTGTCGCCGACACGCCCGGCGAAGGCCGCGAAGTTGGCGTGGATCTCGTCCAGGCCGCCGTAGTTGTCGAGGTGGTCGGCCTCGACGTTGGTGACCACGGCGATCTCGGGCGAGAGCATCAGAAACGAGCCGTCGCTCTCGTCGGCCTCGGCGACCAGGGTCACCCCGGCGCCGGCGTCGGCGCCGGTCCCGGTGTTCACCAGCGCGCCGCCGATGACGTAGCCCGGGTCGGCGCCGGCGTGCTGCAGGACGACCGTGAGCATCGAGGTGGTGGTGGTCTTGCCGTGGGTGCCGGCCACGGCCACGCCGCGCCGGCCCAGCAGCAGCGACCCCAGCGCGGCCGCGCGCGGGACGACCCGCAGGCCGCGGCCACGCGCCTCGGCGAGCTCGGGGTTGTCCTCGCGCACGGCGGAGGAGACCACGACGGTGTCAGCGGTTCCGACGTGGGCGGCGTCGTGCCCGACGTGCGTGGTCGCGCCGAGGGCCGCCAGCTCGTGCAGCAGCGGGCCGTCCTTGGCGTCGCTGCCGGTCACCTCGGTGCCCAGCTGCAGCAGCACCCGGGCGATCCCCGACATGCCGACGCCGCCGATGCCGATGAAGTGGACCCGGCCCAGCTTGTCCACAGGGACCGGGTCTGCGGGCGGTACCAGGCTCACCGCGTGTCCTTCCCGTCGTCGGCGAACGACTCGTCGACGATGATCTCGGATTCGTCGACCTCGGGCTCGGGGTCGCCGCGCTCACCGCGGGCGATCGCCAGGACCTCGCGGGCGAGCTCCATGTCGGCGTCGCGGCGGCCCATGCGCGAGGCGGCCTCCGACATCGCCACCACCCGGTCGGTGTCGGTGAGCAGCGGGATGAGGTTGTCGGCGATCCAGCCGGGACCCAGGTCGCCGTTCTCCACGAGCAGCCCGCCGCCGGCCTCGACGATGGGCTCGGCGTTGAGGCGCTGTTCGCCGTTGCCGATGGGCAGCGGGACGAACGCGCCCGGCAGGCCCACCGCGGTCAGCTCGGCGCAGGTCAGCGCACCCGAGCGGCACATCGCGACGTCGGCGGCGGCGTAGGCGAGGTCCATCCGGTCGACATAGGGCACGACCACGTAGGGCACGCTGTCGCGGGTGCGGTCCTCGGGCTCGTCGGCGTTGTTGGGGCCCACGACGTGCAGCACCTGCACACCGGCCGCGGTGAAGCGGTCTGCGGCGGCGAAGGCGGCCTCGTTGACCGACTGGGCGCCCTGGGACCCGCCGAAGATCAGCAGGGTGGGCAGCTCCGGGCGCAGCCCGAAGTGCGCCCGGGCCTTGTCGCCCATGGCCAGCCGGTCCAGCGAGGAGACCTGCTCGCGCAGCGGGATTCCGATGTAGCGGCCGTTGCGGATGTCGCTGTGCGGGTGTCCGGTGTAGACGTGGCTGGTCAGCCGGGCGCCGAGGCGGTTGGCCAGGCCCGGCAGGGGGTTGGCCTCGTGGATGACGACGGGGATGCGGCGCCGGCGGGCGGCGAGGTAGCCGGGGGTGGCGACATAGCCGCCGAAGCCCACCAGCACGTCGGCCTCGAGCCGGGCGAGGTGGTTGCCGGCGGCGCCGATGGCGCTGGCGAGCTTGCCGGGGACGGAGAAGAGCTTGGGGGTGACCCGGCGCGGCAGGGGGACGGCCGGAATGGTGCCCAGTTCGTAGCCCCGCATGGGGACGAGGCGGGTCTCGAGTCCTCGTTCGGTGCCCAGACACATGATCCGGGTCTGCGGGTCGATGCGCATGAGCGCATCGGCCAGGGAGAGCGCGGGCTCGATATGCCCGGCCGTGCCGCCTCCGGCGAGGGCTACCCTCATCGTCGCCGATTCCTCCTCGCTTGCACCTGCGTCGAGCGCGATCGGTTGTCGGCCCGGCCCGCGGCGGGGCGCTTCGGGGCGGCGCCCATCGCCGTGAAGTCCAGGCCCAGCCAGCTTAGAGCCCTTTGCACCCGGCTGGGACCGCGCGCCGCCAGCGCCGCCCGCGCGTCCGGTTCGGACTTGGCCAGCGCCAGCAGGATGCCCAGCGCGATCATCGTGGGGATGAGCGCGGACCCGCCGGCCGAGACCAGCGGCAGCGGGATTCCCGTGATCGGCATGACGCCGATGACCGTGCCGATGTTCACCATCGCCTGGATGGTGATCCAGGCGGTGATCGCGGTGGCGGCCAGCCGGGTGAAGGGGTCGCCGGCGCGTGCTGCCACGCGCAGACCAGCGTAGCCCAGAACGCCGAACAGGCCGACGACGACGAGGGTGCCGATCAGGCCCATCTCCTCGCCGATGATCGCGAAGATGAAGTCGCTCTCGGGGTGGGGCAGAAACCCCCACTTCTCGCGGCTCTGGCCGATGCCCACGCCGAAGACGCCGCCGGTGCCCAGGGCGTAGAGCCCGTGCAGGAGCTGGAAGCCGGCGTCGGTGGGGTCGCTCTGCGGGTTCAGGAAGGAGGTGACCCGCGCGAGGCGGAAGGGCTGGACGGCGACCATGATCGAGACCAGCGAGACCACCATCCCGATCATCGCCAGGAACAGCCTGCCGGGCGCGCCCACCACCCACAGCAGCGCCAGGAAGGTCGCCAGCAGCACGAACGAGGTGCCCAGGTCGGTGCCGACGAGCACGAGCACGACCAGGGTCCCGCAGCCGGGAAGCAGCGGCATCAGCAGCTGGCGCCAGTCGCCCAGCTGCTTGAGCTCCTCCTTGCGGGCGAGCACGTTGGCCCCCCACAGCGCGAAGGCGAGCTTGGCCGGCTCCGAGGCCTGGATGGTCAGCCCGCCGATCTCCAGCCAGCGCACCGCGCCGCTGCCGTAGGCGTCGCCGCGGAAGGCGGTGATCAGCAGCAGCGCCATCGACACCAGCAGCGCCGGGTAGCCCACGATCCGGAACAGGCCCACAGGCAGGTGCGAGGCCAGCACCAGCAGCGGCAGGCCGGCGGCGGCGGCCATGGCCTGCTTCTGGAACAGCGAGAAGGCCGACCCGGTCTCGGTGTAGGAGTCGACCATGGAGGACGACAGCACCATGGTCAGGCCCAGGGCCGTCAGCATCGCGGTCGTACCGGCCAGCAAGTAGTAGGAGGTCAGCGGGCGGTCGAGGATCGAGGGCAGGTCGCGCAGCCACGCGCGCACACCGCCCCCGACCTGCCGCGGGCCGCGCTCGGCCCGCTTGGCCGAGGGGACCGATGTCGATACCGCCATTGGCGACCTCCGCCCGACGCAGTTCTCCCAGCGTCGACCAAGTCTGGCGGTCCAGCGGCCCGAAGCCCCGGACATAACCCGCGTGTCGGGCGCTTCGCCGCCGATCAGCGCCCCCGCGCGCGGCGGCCCCGGGCGGGCCGCGCCGGCGGGCGCCGTGCGGCGGGCCGGCGGCGCGGGGAACGGGTCAGGCGCGTGCGGCCACGGCCTCCGCGAAGCGGCGGCCGCGCTCCTTGTAGTCGGTGAACATGTCCATCGACGCGGCGGCGGGGGCGAGCAGGACCGTGTCGCCGGGGCGGGCCAGGCCGGCCGCGGCCCGCACGACCTGCTCCATGGCGTCCTCGCCTGCGGCGGCCTCGACCTCGACGACCGCGGCATCGGGGGCGTGGCGGGCCAGGGCCGCGCGCAGCCGGTCGCGGTCGCGGCCGAGCAGCACCGCGGCGCGCAGCCGCGGCGCCGCCTCGCGCACCAGGTCCTCGACCTCGGCGCCCTTGAGCAGCCCGCCGGCCACCCACACCACCGACGCGAACGAGGCGAGGGCGGCGGCGGCCGCGTGCGGGTTGGTGGCCTTGGAGTCGTCGACGTAGTCCACGCCGGCCACCGAGCCCAGGGGGGCCATGCGGTGCGGCTCCGGCGCGAACGCGGCCAGCCCCGCGCGCACGGACTCCGGCGCCGCGCCCACCGATCGGGCGAGCGCGGCCGCGGCGAGGGCGTTGGCGACGTTGTGCGGCGCCGCGGGCACCACGTCGGCCAGCGAGGCGAGTTCCTCGGCGCCCCCCTGGGGATCGGCCGCGAAGGCGCGGTCGACCAGCAGGTCCTCGACGACGCCGATCTGCCCGGCGCGCGGCGTGCCCAGGGTGAAGCCGTACAGCGGGGCGGCGGGGTCGCCGCAGGTTCGGGCCAGGTGCGTCGACCACGCGTCGTCGGCGTTGGCCACCCGCAGGGTCCCCGGCGCGTAGATGCGGCCCTTGGCGGCGGCGTAGGCCTCCAGGCCGCCGTGCCAGTCGAGGTGGTCGGGCGCCACGTTGAGCACCGCGGCCGCGTGCGGGGCCAGCGTCGCCGACCAGTGCAGCTGGAAGCTGGACAGCTCGACCGCCAGCAGATCGGGGGCGGGGCGGGGGCCGCCGGGCAGCGCCGCCGCCATGATCGGCGTGCCGACGTTGCCCACGGCCAGGGCGTCGCGTCCGTCGGCGCGCAGCATGGCCTCCAGCATGCGCACCGTGGTGGTCTTGCCGTTGGTGCCGGTGATCGCCAGCCACCGCTGCCCCGCCGGGCGCAGCCGCCAGGCCAGCTCCACGTCGCCCGCGATCTCGACGCCGGCGGCGCCGGCCTGCGCCAGCAGGGGCGCGTCGGGGCGCCAGCCGGGCGAGGTGACCACCAGGTCGGTCTCTGCGGGCAGGGTGTGCTCGCCCAGCAGCACCCGGGCGCCCTCGGCGCGCAGCTCCCGGGCCAGGTCCAGGGTCGCGTCGTCCTCGCGGGCGTCGACGACGCTCACCCGGGCGCCGCGGGCCAGCAGCGCGCGGACCACCGGGGGTCCCGAGACCCCCAGCCCGGCCACGCACACCGCCCGCTCCCGCAGGGCGGCGGCGAAGCCGGGGTCGGCCGGGGCGTCCGTGCGCGAGGGGCCGCCGGCGGGGGTCATCGGGGCATCCATTCCAGGTAGAACAGGCCGATTCCCACACCCACCAGCAGCCCCTGAATGATCCAGAAGCGGATGACGATCGTGGTCTCGGCCCAGCCCTTGAGCTCGAAGTGGTGCTGCAGCGGCGCCATCCGGAAGATGCGTTTTCCGGTCAGGCGGAAGGAGCTGATCTGCACCATCACCGACATGGTGACCAGCACGAACAGGCCGCCGATGACCAGCAGCAGCAGCTGGGTGCGGGTGGTGATGGCCAGGCCAACGATCAGCCCGCCCAGCGCCAGCGACCCGGTGTCGCCCATGAAGATCTTGGCCGGGGGTGCGTTGTACCAGAGGAAGCCGATGCAGCCTCCCAGGCAGGCCGCGGCCACCACCGCCAGGTCCAGCGGGTCGCGCACCGGGTAGCAGCTGGGCGCCAGGTAGGCCACGCAGCTCTGGCGGAGCTGCCAGTTGCCGATGATCACGTAGGCGACCAGGGACAGGATCATCGCGCCGGTGGCCAGGCCGTCCAGCCCGTCGGTGAGGTTGACGGCGTTGGAGAAGCCCACGATGAGGAACAGCGCCCAGGCCACGAACACGACCAGCAGCAGCGGCGGACCGAAGTCGCGCAGGAACGACAGCTGCGGGGAGGCCGGCGTGTAGCCGTAGCCGTTGGGGAACTGGGTGACGCCGACGGCGAACCCGACGCCGACCACCGTCTGGCCCAGCATCTTGGCGCCGCTGCGCAGGCCGAGGCTGCGGCGCTTGTAGATCTTGATGAAGTCGTCGAGAAAGCCGACGGCCCCCATGCCCACGAACAGGAACATCACCAGCAGCCCGGAGACGGTGGGCCGCGTCATCAGCACCAGGTGCGAGGCGAAGTAGCCGATGATGGCGCCGACGATGATGACGATGCCGCCCATCGTGGGCGTGCCCTGCTTGGTCTTGTGCCCCTCGGGCCCGTCGTCGCGGACCTCCTGGCCGAACTTGAACCGGAACAGGACCCGGATGACCAGCGGCATGATCAGCAGGGAGACGAGCAGTGACAGGCCCGCCGCGACAAGAATGCCGGTCACTTGGCGGCCTCCCCGGACGTCCCGCCGGCCTGTGCGGCGGGCGCGTCGCCCTCCGCCAGCTGCTCGGCGACCTTCTCCAGCCCTGCCACGCGCGATCCCTTCACCATGACGACGTCCTCCTGCCGCAACCGCGCGCGCAGGGCCGCGACGGCCTCGCCGGCGTCGCGGACCCGCACCACCTCTCCGTCCCACCCGGGCTCGGCGGCGGCGCCCTCGGCCATGGGTGCGGCGTCGTCGCCGACGACCACGAGGGTGCGCACGCCGCTGCGGGCGGCCAGGGCCCCGGCGCCGCGGTGCTCGGCGTCGGACTTCTCGCCCAGCTCAGCCATGACGCCCAGCACGGCGTGCGTGCGGCGCCCGCCGTTCCCGCCGAACGCCTCCAGGGTGCTCAGCGCGGCGGCGACGGACTCGGGGTTGGCGTTGTAGGCGTCGTTGACGACGGTGACGCCGCGGGGCGTTTCCGTGACCTCCATGCGCCACCGGCTCACGGGCCCGGCCTGCGACAGGGCGGCGGCGATACCGGCGGGCTCCATGCCCGCCTCGGCCGCAACGGCCGCCACGGCCAGCGCGTTGTGCACCTGGTGGGCACCGATCAGCGCGAGGCGGACCGGGGCCGAGCGCCCGCCGACGTGCAGGGTGAAGCCCGCGCGTCCGGCGGCGTCGAGCTCGACGCCTTCGGCGCGCACGTGGGCGCCGGGCGCCAGGCCGTAGGAGACGACGCGGGCGGCGGTGCGCTCGGCCATGGCGATCACGGCGTCGTCGTCGGCGTTGAGCACCGCGACACCGCCGTCGGCGGCCGAAGGCAGCGCCTCGACCAGCTCGCCCTTCGCGCGGGCGATGGCCTCGCGGCTGCCGAACTCGCCGACGTGGGCGCTGCCGACGTTGAGGACCACGCCGATGCGCGGCGGCGCGATGGCGCACAGGTGGGCGATGTGGCCCATGCCGCGGGCGGCGACCTCCAGCACGACGAAGCGGGTGTCGGCGTCGGCGCGCAGCACGGTCAGCGGATGGCCGATCTCGTTGTTGTAGGAGCCCGCCGGCGCGACGGTGGGTCCGAGACCGCCCAGGACCTGAGCCATCAGGTCCTTGGTGGTGGTCTTGCCGGAGGAGCCGGTTATCCCGACGATGTCCGCTCCGGTCAGCTCGCCGGCCACGGCCCTGGCCAGACGGCCCAGGGCCGCAATCACCCCCTCGTCGCCTCCGTCGGTGAGCAACTGCGGCGCCGCGACCGGCCGGGATCCCAGGACCGCCGCGGCACCCGCGGCGACAGCAGACCGGGCGAAGTCGTGCCCGTCGACCTGTTCGCCGCCGAGGGCGACGAAGAGCGAACCTGGTTCGGCACGCCGGGAGTCGATGACGACGGGCCCGAACACGACGTCCGAGGGACGCGCCGGTCCGCTTATTCGGGATTGGGTGATCTCAGCGATCCGATCGAGCGTCAGCGCGATCAAATCCACTCCTCATGTCTGGCCCGGCCCATTTGCGCCGGAAGGCGCCTCGAACAGGGCGACGGCGCGGTTACAGGGGATGGCGCGATCCGTCGACCCTGGGGCGGCGAGGATACGCCGCGGGCCGGGCTGCGATTGCCGGACCTACCTTAGAACATTTGATTGCCCGCGTTGTGCGCAGACCGGAGTAGCCCGGCCCGCCGAGGCCCCGTGTCCGCGGGGTCCCCGGCGCGGCCGCCGCGGCGCCCGTGGTCGGGCGTGCCGCGGGGCCGGCGCCCCGCCGGTTGCGGCGGGGATCCGGCTCCAGGCGCACGGCCTGCCTGCGCCCGCGTGTGCTCGCTCGTCCGTGCGTGGTGGCGCCCCCTCGGCTCAGTAGGCGCCGCGCCGCCGCAGTGCGGCCAGCAGCACGTCGCGGTCGTCGAAGGGCAGGACCTCGCCGGCGACGTACTGGCCGGTCTCATGGCCTTTCCCGGCCACCACCACGACGTCTCCGGGGCCGGCCCGGCGCACCGCCAGGTCGATGGCCTCGGCGCGGTCGGGCTCGACGGTGACGCGGGCGCGCTGGTCCCGGGGCACCTTGGCGACCCCGTCGAGCATGGCCGAGACGATCGCGACCGGGTCCTCGGTCCGCGGGTTGTCGTCGGTGATGACCAGCGCGTCGGCGAGGCGGGCGGCGGCCTCTCCCATCAGCGGGCGCTTGGCGCGGTCGCGGTCGCCGCCGCAGCCCACGACCATGGTCACCCGCCCTTCGGCGACGCCGCGCAGTGCGGTCAGCACCGCCTCGATCGCGCCCGGCTTGTGCGAGTAGTCCACGACGGCGGTGAAGTCCTGGCCGGCGTCGACGCGCTCCATGCGTCCCGGTACGCCGGGGGCGTCGGCCACACCCTCGATGGCGGTGTCCAGCGGGACACCGGCCTCGACCAGTCCCACGACCGCGGCCAGGGCGTTGGAGACGTTGAAGGCGCCGGGCAGCGCAACCGAGGCGTCGGCCCGCATGCCGCCGGGGCCGGCGACGCGGAAGGTGCTGCCGAGGGAGCCCAGGGCGACGTCCTCGGCGCGCCAGTCGGCGTCGGGGTCGCCCTCGGTGGAGAAGGTGGTCACCGGCACGTCGCCGCGCACCCGGACCTGGTCGATGAGCACCCGGCCGAAGCGGTCGTCGCTGTTGACCACGGCGATGCGGCAGTGCTCGGGGGTGAACAGCCGCGCCTTGGCGTCGAAGTAGTCGCGCAGGTCGCTGTGGAAGTCCAGGTGGTCCTGGGAGAGGTTGGTGAAGACGGCGACGTCGTAGCGGGCCCCGCCGACCCGGCCCAGGGCCAGCGCGTGGCTGGAGACCTCCATGGCCGCGGCCGCGACGCCCTCCTCGCGCATGCGCGCGAAGAGGCCGTGCAGGTCGGTGGCTTCGGGTGTGGTCAGCGACGAGGCGACGCGGCGGTCGCCGACGCGCATCTCCACCGTGCCGATCAGCCCCGTGGTCATGCCGGCGGTGCGCAGCCCGGACTCCACCAGGTAGGTGACCGTGGTCTTGCCGCTGGTGCCGGTCGTGCCGATGAGCAGCAGGTCGTCTCCGGGCGCGCCGTAGACCCACGAGGCGACGCGGCCCAGCTCGGCGCGGGGGTCGGCGACCGTGACGACGGGCAGCCGGGTGGCGGCGGCGCGGTCGTAGCCGGCGGGGTCGGTCAGCACCGCCGCGGCGCCCGACTGCGCGGCCTGGGCGGCGAAGTCGGCGCCGTGGGCGCGGCTGCCGGGCAGGGCGGCATAGATGTCGCCGGGGCGCACGGCCCGCGAGTCGTGCGTGATGCCGCTGATCGCGGTGGCGCCGGGGTCGTCGTCCGACCCGTGCGGGCCGGCCGGGTCCTCGGCTTCGGAGGGCTCGACGCACGTGACGAACGCCTCGCTGCCCAGCAGCCGGGCGAGCTCGGACAGCGGGCGGGGCTGGGTCTGGTCGGGTCGCATTACCGGTGGCACGTCGAGAGGTTATCGGCTGTGGGCGCCGACGGGTAAATCCGTGTTCTCGGCGGACGCGGCGGCGCGCCGGGCGGCGCGCTCACCCGCCGCCGAAAAGCCGGATGTTGGGCGGTTCGGTGCCCGTGGGCGGGATCTTCTCCGACTTCAGCGCAAAGGACATGATGTCGGTGAACACCGGCGCGGCGGCCTCGCCGCCGTAGTACTGGTTCTTGGGGTTGTGCAGGACCACCTGCACGACCAGCTCGGGGTCGTCGGCGGGGGCGAAGCCCACGAACATCGCGGTGTGCCCCCCGTTGTAGGTGCCGGTCTCGGGGTCGACCCGGTTGGCGGTGCCGGTCTTGCCGGCGACCCGGTAGTTGGGGATCTGCGCGGACTCGGCGGTGCCGTGCTCGCCGGTGACCGCCTCCAGCATCCGCGAGAGCTCGTGGGCGGTGTCCTTGCTGATGACCCGTTTGCCGGGCGCGTCCTCGGCGGCGTTGAGCCCGCCGTCCTCGCCGACGGTCCCGGCCACCAGGGTGGGCTCCACGCGCACGCCGTCGTTGGCGATGGTGGCGTAGACGCTGGCCATCTGTGCGGCGTTGACCGACAGCCCCTGCCCGAAGGAGATGGAGGGAAGCTGGGTGCCCCACCAGTCGTCGGGGTGGGCGAGGATTCCGGCGTTCTCGCCGGGCAGGTCCAGCCCGGTGGGCGAGCCGAAGCCGAAGTCGCGCAGGTAGTCGTAGAGGCGCTGGGCCCCCAGCTGCTGCCCGACCTTGATCGTGCCGACGTTGCTGGACTGGGCCAGGATGCCGTTCAGGGTGAGCTGCTGGGTCTTGTGGAAGTGGTCGTCGGAGAACGTGCGGTCGTGGATCTGCACCGAGTAGGGGACCGTGTAGACGCTCTCCGGTGTGGTCAGGCCCTCCTCCAGAGCGCCGGCCAGCGTGATGACCTTGTTGGTGCTGCCGGGTTCGAAGGCCTCGGCCACGGCGCCGTTGAGCCGGTCCCCGGGCTCGGAGTCGGCGTACTCGGACTGGTCGTAGGTGGGGTAGTCGGCCATGGCCAGCACCTCGCCGTTGGGGCGCATGACGATGGCGCTGCCGCCCTCGGCGTCGAGCTCCTCGGCGCGTTCGGCCAGGGCCTGGCCGGCGTGCCACTGGATGTCGCGGTCGAGGGTGAGCCGCACGTCCTTGCCGGGCTCGGGCTCCTGGGAGAGGCCGCCGGCCATGGGGATCTGCACGCCTGAGGCGCCGGTCTCGACCTGCTGCTTGCCGGGCTTGCCGGCCAGCGTGTCGTCCATCACCGCTTCGAGGCCTTCGAGGCCGTGGCCGTCGGCCCCGGTGAAGCCGACGAGGTCGGCGGCGCCGGTCTCGTCGGGGTAGACGCGCTTGTAGTCGGTCAGGGCGCCGATGCCGCTGAGGCCGAGCGCCTCGATGTCGTCCCACTTGGCGGGGGCGACCTTCTCGGCCACGACCTGGTATCGGCTGGGCTCGGCGTCGACCTTCTCGGCGACCTCGGCGCGGTCCAGGCCGAGCCGCTCGGTGAGCTCGTCGATCACCTTGCCGCGCTCGGCGTCGCGCACGGCCACGGGATCGACGAAGACGGTTCGCGCCTCGACCGAGATAGCGAGCGGGTTGCCGGAGGAGTCGGTGATGTCGCCGCGCGTGGTGGGGATGTCGATGGTGGTCAGGCGCATGTCCTCGGCCGCCGCGGCGTACTGGGAGGCGTCGATCGCCTGGATCTGGATCAGGCGGCCCGCGAAGACCATCAGCACCACCGTCATGAGGATGCCGGCGATGTGGAGGCGGCGCCGGGGGTTGCCGCGCTTGAAGGGGCGGCGCTGCGGCGGTCTGGGCCCCCCGCCGCCGGGGCGGCGGGGCGGCGGCCCCGAG